>VGLJ01000047.1 GCA_016866775.1 Candidatus Rokuibacteriota bacterium
CCGGGCTCGCCGAGGCCCCCGGCGAGCTCGCGAAACGCCGCGCGCTGCGTGTCGCGCGCGCTCGCGTCGTCGAGCAGGCGCCCCGCCTCATCCGCGAGCGCCTCGGTGGTCGCGTCGTCCTGGAACAGCTCCGGCACCACCGCGCGTCCGGCGACGATGTTGACGAGGCTCATCCACGGCACGCGGACGAGGCTCCGGATCATGCATGCCGTGAGGCGGGACACCTTGTAGCAGACGACCATCGGCGTCCCGAGCAGCGCGGCCTCGAGCGTCACGGTCCCGGACGTCGCGATGACGACGTCGGCCGCGCGCATCACGTCGTAGGTCGCGCGGGACATCTGAACTTTGGGGGGCTCCGGGCTCCCCCCAAGCCCCCCAGCGCCTCCGGGCGGACGTGAAGTCCGCCCTCCGGCGGGTGCCGAAGCCAAGACGCACTCCACGTGCGTGCCGTCGACCGTCGGTGCCAGCGCGAGCAGCACGCGGGTGTGCCGACGCTGCGCGGTGATCGCTGCGACCGCGTCCCGCATCACCGGGAGCGCGCGCTCGATCTCGCTGTGGCGGCTCCCCGGCAGGAGGCCGAGCACGACGTCGTCGGGCGCGAGCCCGAGCCGTGCGCGCGCCGCGGCGCGGGTCGGCGCGTTGGCGAGCGCGTCGACCAGCGGGTGGCCGACGTACGCGACGGGCACGCCCGCGCGCCGGTAGAGCGGCGGCTCGAACGGAAAGACCGCGAGCACGAGTGAGAGCAGGCGGCGCATCGCGTGCACGCGCCAGCCGCGCCACGCCCAGATCTGCGGCGGAATGAAGTAGACGACGGGGATGCGATGGCGGCGCGCGGCGCGCGCCAGGCGCAGGTTGAACTCGGGGAAGTCGATGAGCACGAGCGCGTGCGGCCGCTCGGGACCGGAAAAGCGCGCGCGCAGCCGGCGGTACGCGCGATAGAGCGGCAGCACGCCCGCGGCCGCTTCCGTGGTGCCGACACCCGCGCGCGCCGTCAGGTCTTCGAGGACTTCCATCCCGGCCGCGGCCATGCGCGCGCCGCCCATCCCGTAGAGCCGCGCGGCGGGCGCGCGCTCGCGGAGCGCCTTGCAGAGCGCGGCACCGTGCAGGTCGCCCGAGGCCTCGCCCGCGACCAACATGATGTTCATCCGGAGTTGGGGGGCTCCGGGCGCCCCCCACCCCCCCCATCCGCGTTCAGGCCGACGAGCGCGACGCCCACGGCATCCGCCTCGTGCACGAGCACGTCGCGCTCCAGCACCACCACGCGGCCCGCTTCGACCGCGAGCACCGCGGCGCCGCCCGCGACGGCGGCGCGCAGCGTCTCCGGACCGATCATCGGGACGTCGAAGCGGTAGTCGTGGTCACGCGCGACGGCCTTCACGATCACCGCGCCCGGGCCCGCGTGCACCGTTCCCCGGCCGATCGCTTCCGTCGTGCCCTCCACCGCCTCCACCGCGGTGATCGCGCCGTGGCGGACGACCACCGTCTGGCCCACGCGCGCGTCCGCGATCGTCCGCGCGACCTCGAAGCCCCGCCGGAGGTCGCGCGTCTCCGCCTCCGTCGGCGCGCGCCGGGACCACGCGCCCGCGGGGGCGAGGCTGTCGCCGAAGAACGGCCGCTGGTCGAGCACCTCGATGCCGAAGCCCGCGAGCGTGGAGATGATCGTCCCGGCCAGCGCGGCGTCGATCCGAGAGCCCGCACGCTCGCCCACCGCGCGCGTGAACGTGTCGGCGTGCGTGGCGCGGACGATCTCCCCCATCGAGAAGCGCCCGGAGAAGAGCACGGCGCCGATCCGCTCGGCCTGCAGCGTCGCGAGCACCGGACCCAGCGTGTCGAGGCGCGCGGGGATCACGCGATCGGCGCGTGCCGTGAGCGAGGGGGCGTCGTCGAACGCGAACGCGAGCACGCGCCACCCGCGGCGTCGCGCCTCGTCGGCCATGCGCGCCGGCAGGACGCCGGCGCCGCACATCAGCCCGAGCTTCTGGGACATTCGAGTTGGGGGGCGCGAGACGCCGCCCCCAAGCCCCCCCCGCTTCGGGTCGGGAGTGAATCCCGGCCCTTCGCGACTGCCCTCACGACGGCACGGCCTCCTCGACGACTCCGTCGCGGATCATGCGCTCGATCTGGAGCGCCATCGCGAGCGACCGGAGGTCGTCCGCCTCGGCCAGCGGCACGGCCTCCCCGGCCCGCGTGCGCCGCATCGACTGGATCAGGTGCTGGATCTCGAGCTTCAGCGGGTTGTCGCGGTGGACGAAGAGGTGCTCGACGAACGAGGCCTGGCGATAGCGGATCGACTCGCGGTTGAGCGTGTACTCCTGCGCCGCCCGGCGGTGGATCTGGATGTCCTGATCCGTGTAGTCGAGGACGATGTACGCGTCCGGCTGCGTGATGGCGAGCGTGCGGATCTTCTCCTCGGTGGCGCGGCTCGCGGTGATCGTGGCGACGGTGCCGGAGGCGAAGGCGATCTGGACGGTCGCCACGTCCGTCGCCTCGGAATGCACTGTCGAGCCGAAGGCCGCGATCCGCACCGGGGGCGCGTCCACGAGCGCCAGCACGATGTCGAGGTCGTGGATCATCAGGTCCATCACGACCGTGTCCTTCTGCACGCGCGGCACGAACGGCCCGAGCCGCCGGGACTCGATGAGGATGGGCCGGTCGACGATCTTCCTGAGCTCCTGCACGGCGCCGTTGAAGCGCTCGACGTGCCCGACTTCCAGCATCGTGCCCGCGCGGCGCGCGACCGCGTAGAGCTCGCGCGCCTCGGCGAGCGTCGGCGTGATCGGCTTCTCCACGAGCACGCTCACGCCGCCCTCGAGGAGCTCGCGCGCGACGTGGAAGTGCTGCTCCGTCGGCACGGCGACGCTCGCGACGTCGACGCGGCCGATGAGCTCGCGATGATCGCTGAAGGCCGCGGCCTCGTACTGCGCGGCGACCGCGGCCGCGCGCGCGGGATCGATGTCGACGACCCCGACGAAGTCCACGTCCCACAGCTCCGCGTAGACGCGGCCGTGGTATTGGCCCATGTGGCCCGCGCCCACGACCGCCGCACGCACGCGCCCGCCCCCGAGCGCCATCAGAACACGTCCCCGCTCTCGTCGTCCGAGGCCGCCGCGCCGGCAGGGCCGAGGACGCCGCGCTTCGCGGACTCGATGAACGCGATCAGCTCCTTGACCTGGGGCGTCGCGGCGCCTTCGCGGCGCAGGCGCTCGAGCGCCGCCCCGGGCGCCAGCCCGCTGCGATAGAGGAGGCGATGCGCGTCGCGCAGCGCGCGCCGCTCCGCGGGGCCGACGCCGGCCCGGCGCAGCCCGACGACGTTGACGCCGCGCACGGTGGCGAGGTTGCCGTCGACGATCATGAACGGAGGGACGTCGCGATTCACCTTCGAGCAGCCGCCGATGTACGCGAACGTCCCCACGCGCGTGAACGGCACCATGCCCACGAGGCCACCGACCGTGGCGCGGTCGCCGATCTCGCAGTGGCCCGTGATCCCGGCGTAGTTGATGACGACCACGTCGTCGCCGATCCGGCAGTCGTGCGCGACGTGGGCGGTCGCCATCAAGATCGAGCGCTCGCCGATCTCCGTCCAGCCTTCCGGCTGGGTCGCGCGGTGGATGGTGACGTACTCGCGGATCACCGTGCCGGCGCCGACGCGGACACCGGTCGGCGTCTCGCGCTTGAACTTGAGGTCCTGCGGCTCCACGCCGAGCACCGCCCCGTGGCCGATGCGGACGCGCGGGCCGAGCACGACGCGGCCTTCGAGCACCGCGTGGCCGGCCACCTCGACGTCGTCACCGAGGATGACGTCGGGACCGACGATCGCGAACGGCCCGATGCGCACGTTGGCGCCGAGACGCGCGCCCGGGGCGACGACGGCGGTGGGATGGATCATGCGCGCCGGTCGCGCGGCAGCCGCGCCTCGAGCTCGGCCAGCCGCTGCTCGAGCTTCTTGATCCGGATCACCATGTCGGGCAGCTCGGCCTGCGCGACCCAGATCCGGCGCGCCTGCATGATCGGGCGGCCCCACGTTCCGGTGAGCTTCGCGCCGGGCGGCACGTCCTGCGCGTACCCGCTCTGGGCCCCGAGCATGGCGCCCTCGCCGATGGTGATGTGATCCCCGATGCCAACCTGGCCGCCCACGATCGCGCCGCGGCCGACGCGCGAGGAACCCGCGATACCGGTTTGCGCCGCGATGATCGCGTCCTCGCCCACCTCGACGTTGTGCGCGACCTGCACGAGGTTGTCGATCTTCGCGCCGCGCCGGACGATCGTCGCGCCGAGGGTGCCGCGGTCGACGGTCGTGTTCGCGCCGATCTCCACGTCGTCCTCGACGATCACGCCGCCGACCTGCGGGATCTTTCGGTGCCGCGCGCCGTCGCGCGCGTAGCCGAAGCCGTCGGCGCCCAGCACGGCGCCCGCGTGCACGATCACGCGGCGTCCAAGCCGAACGCCCTGCCGGAGCACGACGTGCGGATGCACCACGGAGTCCTCGCCGATCTCGACGCCGCATCCGACGTAGGCGAGCGCGTGCACGCGGACACGCGCGCCGACGCGTGCCCCCGGATCCACGACGGCGAGCGGGCCGATCGAGGCGCTCGGATCGACGAGCGCGTCCGTGGCGACGAGCGCGCTCGGATCGACGCCCGCCGCGGGCGCGGGCTCGGGAAAGAAGAGCGTGAGGAGGTCGATCAGCGCCCGCTGCGGCGAGGCGCATTCGAGCACGGGCCCCGGCAGGCCGCGCGTGCCGATCGGCGCCACGAAGGCCCCCGCATGCGAGGCGCGCGCGGCGCTCTCGTACCGCGGGTCGGTGAGGAAGGAGATGTCGGAGGCGGAAGCGGCGTCGAGCGGCGCCAAGCCCGTCACCACGCGCGTCGCGTCGCCGTCGAGCTTGGCGTCGAGGGCCTCGGCGAGCTGCCCGAGGGTGAAGCGCGTCACTGTTTCTTCTTCGCTCCGTTTTCCTGGTCGTAGACCCGGATGATCTCGTCGGTGAGATCGGCCTCGGCCGCGCCGTAGAGCACGGTCGCGCCGCGGCGCTCGACGATCAGCTGCAGGCCGCGCTGCTTGCCCACGCGCTCCACGACGCCCGTGACGTCCTGCAGCACCTTGGCGAGCAGGCCCTGCTCCTTCTTCTCGAGCTCCTTCTGGAAGTCGTCGGCGAGACGGGCGGCGTCGCGGCGCTTGCGGTCGAACTGGTCCTGCTTGTCCCGCCGGGCGTCGGCGGTCATGAGCGGCCCCTTCTTCTCGATCTCCTCGCGCAGCTTCTCGAGCTCGACGCGCTTGGCGTCCATCTCGCGCTGCATCGCCGCCTTCTCGCGCTCGAGCTGCTCGCGCGCGGCGACCCCGGCGGCGGAGCGCGCGAGCACGCGCTGCACGTCGACGTAGGCGACCCGCACCAAGGTCCCGGCCGACGGAGCGGCCGCGGGCGCAGGGGCCTGCGCCACCGCGGACGTCACGGCCGCGAACATGCCGGCGGCCACGAGACCCGCGCTCATCCATCCCTTCATACGCTTACCCCTCCTTGACCACGGGGCCCGCAGCTCAGGACGCCAAACCCCCTCAGAACGGTGAACCCACCGAGAAATGGAACGCACCGAAATCCTCACCCGTCCGCCGATCGAGGTTGACGCCATAGTCTAGCCGGATCGGCCCGAAGGGCGAGAGCCACCTGACGCCGGCCCCGGCCGCGTAGCGCAGATCCGTCGGGTCGAACTTGACCCCGAAGCCGTAGACGTTGCCGGTGTCGAAGAAGCCCGCGAGCCGGATGTTGAGCGGCAGCGGCACGATGTACTCGGCGTTGCCGAGGAGCTCGGTGTCGCCGCCGATCCTGACACCCGCGTCGTCGACCGGTGAGACCCGGCGGAACTTGAAGCCGCGGATCGTGTTCGGACCACCCAGATAGAACCGCTCGAAGATCGGCAACCGCCCGCTATCCAGGGAGAAGCCGTAGCCGGCCTCCACCCGTCCCGAGATGACGTGGCTCAGCCACAGCGGGTAGAAGGTCGACGCACTCCCGATGGTGCGGAAGAACTTCGAGTCGCCGCCGAGACCGGCCAGCTCCGCGGAGAGGGTCACATTGCTGCCCTTGGTCGGCGCGAGCGTGTTGTCGCGGCTGTCCCGGACGAGCGTGCCCGCGACCAGCGAGGTGATCCGCGACCCCTCCTCCACGAGAAGATCCGCCGACGCCCGGGAGTCGATGTCGCTGATCTTGTCGCGCGTCACACGGTACTGGAGCAGCCAGCGCCAGAAGTCGGCGAAGGGGTGGCTCATCCTGAGCGTCAAGCCGAGCGAGTCGAGCTCGAACTCGGGGTACTGGCGGATCGTGTCGTAGAGGTCGAAGCCGACGGCGAGCGGCCGGTCGAGGAACCACGGCTCGGTGAAGCTGACGATGCCCTGCTGCGTGCGGGCGCCGGCGCGGATGCGCGCGGAGACCTCCCAGCCGCGGCCGAGGAAGTTCCGCTGCGAGATGTCGATGGTGCCGAGGAAGCTGTCGACCGAGGAGAACCCGCCGCCGATCGAGAAGAGACCGGTCGGGCGCTCCACGACGTCGACGTTCACGACGATGCGTGTCTTGTCGGAGCCGGGCGCGGTCGTCACGTTGACGGTCTCGAAGAACCCGAGGTTGATGAGCCGCTGGCGGGCGCGCTGCATCTTCTGCAGCGTGAACAGCTCGCCCTCGCTCAGCGGGATCTCGCGCCGCAGGATCTTGTCCTGGCTGCGGACGTTCCCGGAGATGTTGATGCGCTCCACGTACACCTCGGGGCCCTCGACGACCTCGAAGGTCACGTCGACGCGCGGCGGGTTCGGCAGCTGCTCGCTGCGCGGGTTCACCTCCGCCGACGCGCGCCCGATCGTGCTGTAGAGGTCGCGGATGTTCCTGAGCGCCTCCTGGACCTTCGAGCGCGCGAACACGTCGCCGGTCTTGAACTTGATCTGCCGCATGATCTCCGTGGGCGGCAGGAGCGTGGCCCCGGTGACGTTCACCTTGCCGACGCGGTACTGCGGGCCCTCCACCACGCGGATCGTGATGGTCACGGCCGCGCGGTCGCGATCGACGGCCACGTCGGTGGCCTCGACGCGGGCCTGGACGTGGCCGTGGTCGTTGTAGAGCGCGAGGATGCGCTCGACGTCCTCGTCGAGCTTTTGCCGCTGCAGGGTGCCGCGGAGGATGAAGTACTGCCGCTCCTGGACCTGCATCACGTCCTTGATCTTGCCGTCCGAGAGCCCGCGGTTGCCCCGGATGACGATCTTGTCGATCGTGATCCGTCGGCCCTCGACGATCGCGAAGACGACCTTCACGTCGCCGTCGGGGAACGCCTCGGTCTCGGGCGAGATCTGGACCTCGAAGTAGCCCTCCTCCTCGTAGTGGTCCTTCAGCTTCTCGCGCGCGCGCTGGACCTCGACGGGGTTGTAGACGACGCCGAGCTTGAGATCGATCTTCTCGCGCAAGGTCTCGCTGCTGATCCGGCGGTCCCCGCTGAACTCGACGTCGCGGACGAACGGCCGCTCGACGACCTGGAACGTGAGCTTGACCCCGCCCTCGAAGTCCTCCACGCGCGTGCGCACGTCGTCGAAGAACCCGAGGCCGAAGACCCCGCGCACGTCCTCGGAAAGCTGGCTGGGATTGAAGGCGCTCCCGGGCTTGCTCTGGATGCGACCGAGGATGACCGCTTCCTGAACGCGGCGGTTCCCCTCGATGACGAGATCCCGGATGACGATCGGACGCTGCGGGGCCTGGCGGGGCTGGGCGCCCACGCCTGCGGCCACGGCGAGCGCCCAGCCCAGCACGAACAGCGAGACACACACCCGCCCCCAGGTGCGCACTGGTCGTCAGGCTCGCGGGAACCTAGTGCTGGGCAAGCTCGAGAGGCGCGTCCGCCGGCCGCGCCTCGCGGAAAACGAACATGTCCCCGCCGTCCGGGGAGGGGGGATGGATCTCGAAGCGGCCCGCCTCCGCAACCTGGCCGCGGACGATAGCCTCGGCGAGCGGGTCTTCGATGTAGCGCTGAATCGTGCGCCGGAGCTGGCGCGCGCCGTATTGCTCGTCGAAGCCCTTGTCGAGCAGGGCCTGCTCGGCCGCTTCCGTGAGGATGAGCTCGATCCCCTTCTCCTCCAGCTGCTTGTTGATGCGCTTGATCATCAGCTGGATGATCTGGTGGATGTGCGGCTTGTCGAGCTTGTGGAACACGACCGCCTCGTCGATCCGGTTGAGGAACTCCGGCCGGAAGGCCCGCTTGAGCTCCTCCATCACCTTCTCTTTCATCTTCTCGTAGCCGGCATCGTCCGACTCCTGGAGGAAGCCGGGCGAGACCCGCTTGCCGATGAGGCTCGTGCCGAGGTTCGACGTCATGATCAGGATGGTGTTCTTGAAGTCCACCACGTGGCCGAGCGAGTCACTGAGACGGCCGTCGTCGAGGACCTGCAGCAGCATGTTGAAGACGTCCGGGTGCGCCTTCTCGATCTCGTCGAACAGCACCACGGAGTAGGGGCGCCGCCGCACCTTCTCGGTGAGGTAGCCGCCCTCTTCGTAGCCCACGTACCCGGGCGGCGCGCCGAGCAGGCGCGACACCGAGAACTTCTCCATGTACTCCGACATGTCGACGCGGATCAGCGCGTTCTCGTCGCCGAAGAGGTATTCGGCGAGCGCGCGCGCGAGCTCCGTCTTTCCGACACCGGTCGGGCCGAGGAAGATGAACGAGCCGACCGGACGCTTGGCGTCCTTCAGCCCCGCGCGCGAGCGCCGGATGGCGCGCGACACCGCGGCGACCGCGGTGTCCTGGCCGACGATGCGGCCGTGCAGGGCCTCTTCCATCCGCGCGAGCTTGGCGGATTCCTTCTCCTCGAGCTTTGCGAGCGGGATGCCGGTCCACCGGGACACGATGAACTCGATGTCCTCCTCGTTGACCGACTGCGTGCCCTTGCCCTTGTTCTTGTCCCACTCCCGCTTCAGCTCTTCTTCGCGGGCGCGGAGGACCTTCTCCTTCTCGCGCAGCGAGGCCGCCTTCTCGAACTCCTGGGCCTCGAGGTACATGTCCTTCTCGCGGATGACGCGCTCGAGCTCCTTCTCGATCTCCTTGATCTCGGGGGGCGGGGTGAGCGCCATCAGCCGCGTGCGGGACGAGGCCTCGTCGATGACGTCGATCGCCTTGTCGGGGAGCTGGCGGTCGGTGATGTACCGGTCCGCGAGGTTCACGGCCGCCGTGATGGCGATGTCCGTGATCTTCACCCGGTGGTGCGCCTCGTACTTGTGGCGCAGCCCGCGGATGATCTCGATGGCCTCGGGGACGCTCGGCGCCTTCACGATCACGGGCTGGAAGCGGCGCTCGAGGGCGCCGTCCTTCTCGATGTACTTGCGGTATTCGTCGAGCGTGGTCGCGCCGATGGTCTGGATCTCGCCGCGCGAGAGGGCCGGCTTCAGCATGTTCGACGCGTCGATCGCGCCTTCGGCGGCGCCGGCCCCGATCAGCGTGTGGAGCTCGTCGAGGAACAGCACGACGTTCTCCGACTGCCGGATCTCCTTCATGACGGCCTTCAGCCGCTCCTCGAACTGGCCGCGGTACTTGGTCCCGGCCACGAGCGCGCCGAGGTCGAGCTGCAGCAGGCGCTTGTTGAGGAGGACGTCGGGGACGTCGTGGCTCACGATCTTCTGCGCGAGCCCCTCGACGATCGCGGTCTTGCCGACGCCGGGCTCGCCGATGAGCACCGGGTTGTTCTTCGTCCGGCGGGCGAGGATCTGGATGACGCGCTCGATCTCGGACTCGCGTCCGATGACGGGATCGAGCTTCGTCTCGCGCGCGAGCTGGGTCAGGTCGCGCGCGAACTCGTCGAGGACGGGGGTCTGGGAGCGCTTCTTCGGCCGGGGGTAGTACTGGTCCCCGAGCAGGGCCAGCGTTTCCTGGCGCACCTCGTCGAGCCGCGCCCCGAGCGACTCGAGGATCTTCGCGGCGATCGACTGGCCTTCCTTCATCAGCCCGAGCAGCAGATGCTCGGTGCCGATGTAGTTGTGACCGAGCTGGCGCGCCTCTTCGATGCTCAGCTCGAGCACCCGCTTTGCCTGAGGCGTGAAGGGGACTTCACCGAACGTCAGTGTCTTCGGGAACCCCGCAAGAGCCCGCTCGACCTCCGCCTTCACGGTCTCGAGACGAAGCCCGAGCCGTTGCAGCACGGCGGTGGCGATGCCTTCTCCGTCCCGGATCAAGCCGAGGAGGACGTGCTCGGTTCCCACGAAATCGTGGCGGAACCTGCCCGCTTCCTCGCGTGCCAGGATGATGACTCGTCGCGCGCGCTCTGTGAATCGTTCAAACACTGGTGTCCCCCCACCCCTTCCCAGTGCAGCTTCGGTGCCGTTTTTGCTTCCCGGACGCCTAGTTGGGATCAGTATAGCCCGCGTACGGTAAGGCCCGCCAGTGAATTTAGGCGGTCGGGCCCCAAGCGGCTGAATTCCCCTCTCTATTCCATCGGCCTGGCCCGGCCTTCCACGAGTCGATACCCACGCTCCGCCTTCCGGGCGAGGTCCGGGTTGTGGGTAGCGATGAGAAAGGCGATTCCGCGCTCCGCCTGCAGCCTGAGGAACAGGTCGTAAATGACCTCGCTGGTCTTGGGATCGAGATTGCCGGTCGGCTCGTCCGCGAGAATGAGCCGCGGGCCGTTCACCAGCGCGCGGGCGATCGCCACGCGCTGCTGCTCGCCGCCCGACAGCTCGCCCGGGCGGTGACGCATGCGATCCGCGAGGCCGACTTCGACCAGCGCCTCGGTCGCGCGCGCGCGCGCCTCATTCGTGGGGCGCCGCGCGAGCAGCGACGGGATCATCGCGTTCTCCAGCGCCGACATCTCGCCGAGCAGGTTGTAGAACTGGAAGACGAATCCGATATCGTGCCGGCGGTAGCGCACGAGCTGCGCCTCCGGGCGCTCGAAGAGACCAGCGCCGTCGAACACGACTCGTCCCCGGTCCGGTCTGTCCAGCGCGCCAAACAGATGCAGCAGCGTCGATTTCCCCACCCCGGACGCGCCCACCAGGGCCACGACCTCGCCCGCGTTGACGTGCATCGACGCGCCGCGGAGCACGTGGACGACCTCGGGGCCGCTCGCGTAGCTCTTCTCGAGATCCTCGCCGACGATGAGATGACTGGTGGCGTCACTCATAACGGAGCACGTCCACGGGAGCGAGCGCGCCCGCGCGCCGGGCCGGGATGATCGTCGCGATCAGCGAGATCGCCAGCGTCGAGCCGACGACGAGGATGAAGTCCCCCGTGCTCAGCTTCATCGGCAGGTGATCGATCTGGTACACGTCGCCCGCCAGCCGGATGAGCTTGAAGGTGTTCTGCAGCCAGATCAGCGTGAGCCCGACGATGCTGCCGGCGACCGTGCCGACGACGCCGATGATCATCCCGACCGTGAAGAACACCATGCTGATGCTCGGGTTCGAGGCGCCGATCGCCTTGAGGATCCCGATCTCCTTGCGCTTCTCCGCGACGAGGAGGACCAGGTGGCCGATGATCGCGAACGCGGCGACGAGGACGATGATCGTGACGATGACGAACAGCGCCAGCTTCTCGAGCTGGAGCGCCGCGAAGAAGTTGCGGTTCATGTCCATCCAGTCGCGCACCCAGAACGGAAAGCCGAGGCGGCCCATGACCGCGCGGCCGACGCGCTTGGCGTCGAACGCGTCGACGAGCTTCACCTCCACGCCCGTCACGCCCTGGCCGAGCCCCGCGAACTCCTGCGCCAGCGGCAGCGCGAGGTAGGCGAGCGAGGAGTCGTACTCGAACATCCCCACCTCGACCGTCCCCGCGACCGTGTACCGCCGCATCTTCGGCACCATGCCGACCGCGGTGATCGCGCCCTGCGGCGAGATCACCGTCACGGGATCGCCGACCACCACGCCGAGCGTGCGCGCGAGCTCCGCCCCGAGCAGGATCGACGGCTCGCCCTCCGCCACCGGCGTCATGCTACCGGACCGGATCTGCGTGCGGACGTCGTTCCGGACCCCCGGCGCGGCGAGGTCGATCCCGCGCACGAGACCGCCGTGCGTCGCGCCGCTCGCCGCGGTGAAGAGCGCCTGCTGCAGCACGAACGGCGTCGCCGTCCGAACGCCGGCCACCTCGCGGATGCGGCCCGCCACCGAGTCCGCGTCGGTGAGCGCCTTGCCGCCGGCCTGGAACACGAGCAGGTGCGGATTCGCGGCGATGATCCGGTCGCGGATGCCGTCCTGAAAGCCGGTCATCACCGCGAGGACGACGATCAACGCGGCGACCCCGAGGAAGACGCCGCCGACGCCGATCCACACGAAGAGCGACAGGGCCGCGCGCTGGCCGCGCGCGCCGAGGTAGCGCAGGCCGATGAAGAGCTCGAACGGCAGCCCGCCCCTCACGACTCCGGCGCCTCGTCCCGCTTTTCCGGGCGCAGGTGCGGAAAGAGGATCACCTCGCGGATGGACGGCTGATCCGCGAACAGCATCACGAGGCGGTCGATGCCCACGCCCTCGCCCGCCGTCGGCGGCATGCCGTACTCGAGCGCGCGGATGTAATCCTCGTCGAGCCACTGCGCCTCGTCGTCACCCCGCGCGCGCTCCTTCTCCTGCTCCTCGAACCGCTGGCGCTGCTCCTCGGGGTCGTTGAGCTCCGTGTACGCGTTGGCGAGCTCGCGCCGGCCGATGAAGAGCTCGAAGCGGTCGACCAGCCGCGCGTCGTCGCGCTTCCGCTTGGAGAGCGGCGACAGCTCGACGGGGAAATCGATCACGAACGTCGGCTGCACGAGCCCGGGCTCGACGAGCCCCTCGAAGACTTCCTTCCAGAGCTTGCTGCGCTCGTCGCCGCGGAGGTCGAGCGAGACCCCGGCCTCGTGGAGCGCGGCCCTGACCGCGGGCGCCTCGGCCGCCGCGCGCAGCGTCCCGACGTCGGTGTCGGGCGTCACCGTCGTCCCGAGCGCCTTCGAGAGCCCGTCGAAGAACGGCAGCCGCGCCCACGGCGGAGACAGGTTGATCGTCTCGCCGCTCCAGGCCAGCGCGCGCTTCTCGAGCAGGCGATCGGCGAGCGCGACGAACATCTCCTCCGTCAGCGTCATGAGGTCCTGGTAGTCCGCGTACGCCTGGTAGAACTCGAGCATCGTGAACTCGGGGTTGTGCTGCGTCGACACCCCCTCGTTCCGGAAGTTGCGGTTGATCTCGTACACGCGGTCGAGGCCGCCGACCACGAGCCGCTTCAGGTAGAGCTCCGGCGCGATCCGGAGGAAGAGATCCATGTCGAGCGCGTTGTGGTGCGTGACGAACGGCCGCGCGGTCGCGCCGCCGGGGATCGGCTGCATCATCGGGGTCTCGACCTCGATGAAGCCGCGCGCGTCGAGGAAGTCCCGGAGCGCCTTGATCACCCGCGAGCGCAGCAGGAAGACCTGGCGCGGCTCCGGGTTGACGACGAGGTCGACGTACCGCTGGCGATAGCGGGTCTCGACGTCCTTCAGCCCGTGCCACTTCTCGGGCAGCGGGCGCAGCCGCTTGGCGAGGAAGGTCCACTCCCGCACCGCGATCGTCAGCTCGCCCGTCCGCGTCCGGAAGAGCTCGCCCGCCACGCCGATGTAGTCGCCCGCGTCGACGTTCACGTAGTCGGCGAAGTCGGCGAGCTGGTCGGCGCGCGCGTAGAGCTGGATCCGGCCGGTGTAGTCCATCAGGTGGAGGAAGCAGGTCTTGCCGTGGTGCCGCATGGTGATCACGCGGCCCGCGACACGCACCGGCTCGGCGCTCTTCAGCGTGCCTTCGTCCGCGGCGTCGTACTGCTCGTGCAGCGTGCCCGCCCAGTGCGAGACGTCGAAGCGCCGCCCGTAGGGATCGATGCCCCGCTGCCGGAGCGCGTCGCGCTTGGCGATCGCCTGCTCGATCGGGCCGCCGTCGCCGCTCACGCGGCGCGTTCCCGCGACCAGAGCAGGTAGGCCTTGATGAACGCGTCCAGGTCGCCGTCCATCACGGCCTCGACGTTCCCCGCTTCCAGCCCGGTCCGATGATCCTTGATGAGCTGGTAGGGATGGAACGTGTAGGAGCGGATCTGGCTGCCGAACGCGATCTCCTTCTTCTGGCCGGTCAGCTCGCTCAGCTCCTCGCGCTGCTTCTTCTCGGCGATCTCGTAGAGCCGCGCCTTCAAGATCCGCATCGCGGTGTCGCGGTTGCGGAGCTGCGAGCGCTCGTTCTGACACGAGACCACGATCCCCGTCGGCAGATGCGTGATCCGGACGGCGGAGTCCGCGGTGTTCACCCCCTGCCCGCCCGGGCCCGACGAGCGAAACACGTCGATGCGCAGCTCGTCGTCCCGCACGCTCACCTCGACGTCGTCGACCTCGGGCGCGACCGCGACCGACGCGAAGCTCGTCTGGCGGCGCTTCGAGGCGTCGAAGGGCGAGATCCTGATCAGGCGATGCACGCCGGTCTCGCCGCGCAGGTAGCCGTACGCGTTGTCGCCGGTGACCTCGATCGTGACCGACTTGATCCCCGCTTCCTCGCCCGGCAGCAGGTCGACGACTTCGGCCTTGAACCCCGCGCGCTCACACCAGCGGAGATACATGCGCATGAGCATCTGTGCCCAGTCCTGCGACTCGGTGCCGCCGGCGCCCGGATGGATCGAGAGGATGGCGGGCTTCGCGTCGTGCGACCCGGAGAGCATGACCTTCAGGTCGAACTCGTCGAGCTCGCGCTTCAGCGTCGCGACGCCTTCGGTGATCTCGGCGTCGAGCGACCCGTCGTCCGCTTCGGCCGCCAGCTCGAGCAGGACTTCGAGGTCCTGGGCCTGGGTCCCGAGCTCCTGCGTGCGCGCGACGGCGCGCGCCAGCTCGGTGCGCTCGCGGATCAGCTCCTGCGCGCGCCGATTGTCGTCCCAGAAGCTCGGCGCGCCCATCTCCGTGTCGAGGGCGGCGAGGCGCGCCTCCTTGCCCGGGATGTCAAAGGTGCCTCCGGAGATCGTCGACCCGCCGGGCCAGCTCGCCGACTTCGCGCTTGAGCTCGCCCGGCATCATCGTGGAATCCCTCGTCGGAGCGCGCGGACGCCGAGGCCGACCGCGGTGACCGCGATGCCGGCGTACGCGACCCAGTCCCCGAGCTTCGTGTAGAGCGTGGTGCGCGCGCGCAGGGGCACGGCCGAGGTCAGCGTGCTGCGCTCGAAGAGCGACAGACGCCCGAGGATCTGCCCGGTCGGCGCGATGAACGCCGAGACACCGGTGTTCGCCGCGCGCACGACCGACGTCCGGTGCTCGACCGCGCGGAAGGGATACATGGCCAGATGCTGCAGCGGGCCGCTCGTCCGGCCGAACCAGGCGTCGTTGGTGATGTTCACGATGAGCCGTGCCCCATTCTTCGCGAAGTCCCGTACCAGCTCGGGAAAGATTCCTTCGTAGCAGATCACGACACCGAACGGGGCTGGCGGACCCGGGAACACGACCGTCCTGGTGCCGGGCTCCAGCTCGGAAATGAATTCGGCCCAGCCCCGGACGAACCCGATCACTCCCGACAGCGGCACGTACTCGCCGAACGGTACGAGATGCATCTTATCATAGCGGCCTTCGATGCCACGTTCTGTCAGGAGATACGCGGTGTTACGGAGCACGACCGGGGAGGCTCCCTCCACGTCGATCGACCCCACGACCAGGGGCGCCCTCAGGCTCGTCGCCAGCCCGCGCAAGAGCGAGACGAGGCCCGCGTCGCGCGCGAGCGGCGTCGGCGTCGCGGTCTCCGGCCAGACCAGGAGCGAGGGCGCGTCCTCGACCGCGCGCCGCGACAGCGCGACGTAGATGCCGAGCGTGGCCGCGGCGTGGTCGGGATCCCACTTGAGAGGCTGCTCGATCGACGGCTGCACCACGGCGACGCGCGCGGTCGCTTCCGTCATGGGCTCCCGCAGGCGCCACACGCCGAAACCGAGGGAGAGCGCGAGCAGGACGCCGGCGAGGACGGCGCCCGCTGCCGCGTGCCGCCACGGTAACAGCACGACGCCCGCGACCGCGGCGTTGACCGCGAGGACGACGAACGACACCGCGTAGACGCCGCCCAGCTCGGCGATCTGGATCGCCGGCAGCTGCGCGTGCTGCGTGTAGCCGAGCAGGCCCCAGGGAAAGCCGCCGAAGAGATGGCCGCGTCCCCACTCCGCCGCGACCCACGCGAACGGCGCCAGCACGAGTGCCCAGCCGGTCGACCGCGTGCCCACCCACGAAGTCGCCGCCATGACGAGCGCGACCCAGAGCCCGCAGTAGGCGGCGAGCGCGAGGGTCGGGAGCCACGTGAGCGGGAACGGGATCGCGCTGAACGTCATGAACGTGAAGTTGAGCCACTGCAGGAGTCCGAGGAAGAACGTCGTCGCGCCGAGCCAGCCCCAGAAGAACGCCGCCCGTGGTCCGCGGAGGAGCGCCACGACGAGGAGGGGCGCGACGGCGATCCACGCGACGCCGTCCCAGTTCGTGCGCGGAAACGCGAGCGCGAGCACGCCGCCCGCGGCCATCACGCCGACGGCCGTGATGAGGCTCTCGCGCAAGGGCAGGCGCGTCCTCGCGCCTCTCAGGCGCCCGCCGCGAGGCGGTCGGCGAGGAAGCGCGGCAGCCCCGCGGCCTCGATCTTGGCGCGAGCGGTCGCGACGTCGTAGGCGACACGGCGCACCGTGACGCGCTTCGCGTCGACGTCCCAGACGGCGTACGCGGCGCGCGGGTCGCGGTCGCGCGGCTGACCCACGCTGCCCACGTTGACGATGTAGCGCCGGCCGGCATCGAGCGTCACGCTCACCTCGCCGCGCGCGTAGTCCGGGCCCGACGAGCCGAGCGACCACGCGGCGGGCACGTGCGAGTGGCCGACGAAGCAGAGGCGCGTGTCGAACGCCGCGAACGCGGCGAGCCCGTCTTCCTCGGTGACGAGGTAGTCCCACTCCTGCGGCTGCCGCGGCGAGGCGTGGACGAGCGTGGCGTCGCCGACGACCGCGGTGAGCGGCAGCGCGCCGAGATAGCTCGCGCAGTCCCCGTCGAGCCGCTCGCGCGTCCATTCCGCGGCCGCGCGCGCGTAGCGGTTGAACCAGGAGAGATCGAGCCGTCCGACCACCGCGTGCTCGTGGTTGCCGGCGACGACGGCACGCGCTCTGGCCCCGACGAGGTCGACGCACGGGCCGGGATCGGCGCCGTAGCCCACGACGTCGCCGAGGCAGAGCACGTCGTCGACGTGCTCCGCGGCGTCCGCGAGCACGGCGCTCAGCGCCTCGAGGTTGCCGTGGATGTCGGAGAGGACCGCGTACCGCACGGCGGCTAGGACGCCGGCCGCAGCTCGCGATGGACGCGATCGAGGATGCCGTTGATGAACCGGCTCGACTCGCGCGTCCCGAACTTCTTGGCGATCTCGATGGCCTCGTTGATCACGACCTTCGGCGGCGTGTCCGCCCGCCAGCCGAGCTCGTACACGGCGAGGCGAAGGATGTTCCGGTCGACAACCGCCATCCGTTCGAGGTCCCAGTGCTCGGTGAAGCGCGCGATGATCGTGTCGATCTCGTCCTGCCTCGTCTTGGTCCCGCGGACGATGGCGTCGGCGAACTCGTGCACGTCCTCGTCGAGCGGGTGGCGCGCCCAGAACTCCGCGCCGTGCGGCGCGGGATCGGCTTCGCCCTGCAGGTCGAGCTGATAGAGGAACTGCAGCGCGACCTCGCGGGCCTTCCTGCGCTTCGTCACTTTGGACTCGCGGGCGCCCGGCGCCTCCGGCGCCGCCCGCTCGGCTGCCGAAGCACGTCGGCCATCTCGATCGCCGCCTCGGCGGCCTCCGCGCCGCGGTTGCCCACCGGGCCGCCGGCGCGCGCCCACGCCTGGTCTTCCGTCAGCGCGGTGATCACCCCGAACGTCACCGGCACGCCGGTCGACATCCCGACCTCGCGGATGCCCGCCGCGGCCTGGCCGGCGACGAAATCGAAGTGCGGCGTCTCGCCCTTGATCACGCAGCCGACGCACGCGATGCCCGCGTAGCGGCGGCTCCGCACGAGCGTCTGGGCGGCGAGCGGCAGCTCGAACGAGCCCGGCACCCACTGGAGATCCACCGATCCCTGCCCGACGCCCGCCGCGGCGAACGCCTCGAGCGCGCCGTCGACCAGCTTCTTGACGATCGGCTCGTTGAAGCGCGCGGCGACGATCGCGAAGCGCCCGCGCCCGCGGCGCGGGCGGAGCGAGCGGGCTGGCGCGCGGCCGGCCATGGATCAGTCCGTCAGCGAGGAGAGCTGGTGACCGAGCTTGTCGCGCTTGGTGTGGAGGTACTTCCGGTTCGTGTCGTTCGAGGGGATCTCGATCGGAATCTGCTCGACGATCGTGAGCCCGTAGCTCTGCAGCCCGACGCGCTTGCGCGGGTTGTTCGTGAGCAACCTCAGATGTTTCACGCCGAGGTCGACGAGCACCTGCGTGCCGATGCCGTAGTCGCGCGGGTCCGGCGCGAACCCGAGCGCCACGTTCGCCTCGACCGTGTCGTGCCCCTGGTCCTGGAGCTCGTACGCGCGCACCTTGTTGATGAGACCGATGCCGCGCCCCTCCTGACGAAGGTAGACGATGATGCCCTTGCCTTCGTGGGCGATGATCTTCATCGCCTTCTCGAGCTGATCGCCGCAGTCGCAGCGCGCCGACCTGAAGACGTCGCCGGTGAGGCACTCGGAGTGCATGCGCACGAGCACCGGCGTGTCGCCCGCGACGTCGCCCATCACGAGCGCGAGCGGCGCCCAGCTCTCGACGCTCGCCTCGTACGCGTACGCCGTGAACTCGCCGAACTCCGTGGGCAGCTTCGCGGTGGCGATGCGGCGGACCAGCTTCTCCTTCCGGACCCGGTGCTCGATGAGCGCCTTGATGGTGATCATCTTGAGGTCGAACGTCTTCGCGACCTCGAGGAGCTGCGGCAGCCGCGCCATGCCGCCGTCCTCGTCGAGGACCTCGCAGATGACGCCCGCGGGATAGCAGCCGGCGAGACGCGCGAGGTCGACGGCCGCTTCGGTGTGCCCCGCCCGCCGCAGCACGCCGCCGGGCATCGCGCGCAGCGGGAAGATGTGCCCGGGCGCCGTGAGGTCGCGCGCGCCCATCGTGGGATCGACCAGCGTGCGGATCGTGACCGCGCGGTCGTACGCCGACGTGCCGGTGGTCACGCCCCGCCGCGCGTCGACCGTGACCGTGAACGCGGTCTGCATCGGCGCGGTGTTGTTCGCCACCATCATGCCGACCTCGAGCTCGTCGAGGCGCTCGCCGAGCATCGGCACGCAGATGAGGCCGCGGCCGTGCTTCGCCATGAAGTTGACGGCCTCGGGCGTCGCCTTGTCCGCCGCCATCACGAGGTCGCCCTCGTTCTCGCGGTCCTCGTCGTCGACGACGAGGATGATCCGTCCCTGGCGGATCTCCTCGAGGGCTTCCTCGATCGTCGCGAACCCCGTCATACGGTCCCTCTCAGCGCGAGCGATCGCTGCAGGTATTTCCCGATCACGTCGGTCTCCACGTTCACCGCTTCACCACCCGCCAGGGTGCCGAACGTCGTCACCGCCAGCGTGTGCGGGATCACCATGACCTCGAACGTCGTGACCGCCAGCGCGGCGATCGTCAGGCTGACGCCGTCGATGGCGATCGAGCCCTGCGGAATCAGCAGCGGGGCCAATTCGCGATCGGGCAGCGCGATCCGCACTCTGGCCGTCGATTCTACACGCTCGACCTGCTCGACGGTGGCGATGCCGTCGACGTGGCCCAGGACGAGGTGGCCGCCCAGCGCGCCGCCGAACCGAAGCGGCCGCTCGAGGTTCACGCGACGGCCCGGCACGAGTCGTCCGAGCGCGGTGCGTTGCAACGTCTCGGGTCCGACCTCGAACACGAGGCCGTCGGAGGGGCGATCGACGACGGTGAGACAGACGCCGTTGACCGCGACGCTCGCGCCGAGGTCGCTGCCGTCCCGCGCGAGCGTGGCGCCGACGGCGAGACGCGCCGTGTCGCCCTTGCGATCGAGCGCGTGCACGGTGCCGAGCTCCTCGACGATGCCGGTGAACATCAGCCGCGCCTCACGTCACCGTCGATCAGCACGTCGTCGCCGATACGCCGGACCTCGACGCCCTCGAGCGCGACGGCGCGCTTCAGCTCGCGGCCCGCGCCGGCCACGACCGACGGCGCCTTCACGCCGCCGAGCAGGCGGGGCGCCAGAAACATCGCCACGCGATCGACGAGCCCGGCGTCGAGGAACGAGGCGCTGACCTCGGCGCCGCCTTCGATGAGGACGCCGCGCACCTCGCGTGCGAACAGCGCCGCGAGGAGCGCCGCCGGCGAGACCCGGCCGTCGGCGCCGGGGCACCGCACCACGCGCGCGCCCGCGGCTTCGAGCGCGCGCACGCGCTCCTCGGGCGCGTCGGCGCCGACCGCGATGACCGCGTGATCCGGCGGATCGCCCTGGATCAGCTTCGCCGACGCCGGCGTGCGGGCCTTCGAATCGAGCACGACGCGCAGGGGCTGTCGCGGCCACGGCCCGTCGAGCCGCACGGTGAGCGCGGGATCGTCGGCGAGGACCGTGCCGACCCCGACCACCACGGCGTCGGCCTCGCTGCGGAGCCGCCGTCCTTCGAGGCGTGCCGCCTCGCCGGTGATCCACTGCGACGTCCCGTGGATGTCCGCGATCTTCCCGTCGAGCGTCGTCGCGGCCTTGAGCGTGACGTGCGGCCGGCCCTCGCGCATCGCGGTGAGGAACACGCGGTTGAGCTTCGACGCCTGCGGAGCGAGCACGCCCGTGGCGACCTCGAGACCGGCGTCGCGCAGCGCGGTGACGCCGCGGCCGGACACGAGCGGATTCGGATCGGTCGTCGCGACGACGACGCGGCGGACGCCGGAGGCGATCACGACGGGCGCGCACGGCGGTGTCCGGCCGTGATGCACGCAGGGCTCGAGGGTGACGTAGAGCGTCGCGCCGCGCGCGCCGCCGCCCGCCGCGGCGAGCGCCTCGATCTCCGCGTGCGGCTCGCCGGCGGCGCGATGAAAGCCTTCCGCCAGCATCGCGCCGTCGCGCACGACGACGGCGCCGACCATCGGGTTCGGCGAGGTCAGGCCGCGCGCGCGCGCGGCGATGTCGAGGGCGCGCTGCATGAACCGTTCGTCATCGGTCATGCTTCGGGTACCAGCGCGTCGATGAAGCGGGCCGGATCGAACGGGCCGAGATCGTCGACCTTCTCGCCCACGCCGATCAGCTTGATCGGGACGCCGAGCTCGCGAACGATCCGGACGACGATCCCGCCCTTCGCGGTGCCGTCGAGCTTCGTGAGGCAGAGGCCGCTGAGCCCGATCGCCTGGTGGAACATCGCGGCCTGCGCGAAGCCGTTCTGGCCCGTCGGCGCGTCGAGGACCATCAGCGACTCGTGCGGCGCGCCCGGAAGCTGGCGCTCCGCGACGCGCTTCAGCTTCACGAGCTCGTCCATGAGGTTCGATTTCGTGTGCAGGCGCCCCGCAGTGTCGATGATCAGCACGTCCACGCGCCGTGCGGTCGCCGCCTTCACCGCGTCGAAGACGACCGCGGCGGGATCCGAGCCGGCGGCCTGGTGGATGACGTCGACGCCGATCCGCGCGCCCCACGTCTGAAGCTGCTCGATCGCGGCCGCGCGGAACGTGTCGGCGGCGGCCAGCAGCACGCTCTTGCCGTCGTCTTTCAGCTGCGCGGCGAGCTTCGCGCACGTCGTCGTCTTCCCCGCCCCGTTGACGCCGAGCATGAGGAGCACGCTCGGCTGGTGCGCGAGGTCGAGCGTGCCGGTCGTCGCCGCGAGCGTGTCCACGAGGAAGCGCCGGAAGAGCGGGCGGAGCTGGTCGGCGCGCGTCACCGTGCCGAACATCTGCTCCTCTTTCGCGCGATGCTTGAAATCCGCCGCGAGCGCCGCCCCGATGTCGGCCGCGATCAGGATCTCCTCGAGCTCCTCGAACAGCGCGTCGTCGATGGGACGGTCCGGCTCGAAGACGGTCTTGAGCTCCGCCGAGAGCAACTCCTGCGAGCGCCGCAGGCCGTCGGTGAGGCGCTGCTTGAGGCCGGAGAAGAAGCTCACTGTGTTTCGGTCGGCAGGACGAGACGCGGAATCACGACCCCGCTCGCTCCGAGCGGCGGAAGCGGGCGGCCGTTCAGCTCGAGCGCGACGCCCCCGGCGTTCCCGACCGTGAGCGTGAACGGTCCGGTCGAAAACCACTCGCGCGTCTGGCCGGGCGGAATCGTCTCCTCCGTCGTCTTGCCGTCTTCCGTCCTCACGCGCATCCACGTCGGCTCGAGCGTGCGCGCGACCAGGCGATAGCCCGGAGGGCGCGGCGGCTGGGGCACGACTTCGGCGCGCCTGCGGGCGCCGGGGGCGTGCCCGGCATCGCGCGGACCGGCTCACCGGGCGCGGTCGGGGTGGCCGGCGCCTCGGCGGGAGGCGTCGAACGCGCGGCGCGCGGCGATTCCGGCGCTTCGCGGCCCGATTGCAGCGCGAGCGCCACGGCGAAGAGCGCGATACCGAGGACGACGAGCAGGATGAAGCTCACGAGGACCGGCCCGCGATTGCGTGGCGTGCCCTCGGTGGTGGTCACGGGTCGCGCGGCGGTGGCCGCGCGCGCGCTGGTCGGCGCGACGGGCGCGGCGGGGGGGGCCACGGGCGTCTCCCCGCGGCCATCGAAGAGTGCCATCGCCTGGTCGGGCGGCTCGCCGAGGGCCTGGCAATACGCGCGGATGAAGCCGCGGGTGAACACCGGGACCGGCAGCTCCGCGTAGTCGTCCGCCTCGAGGGCATGGAGGTACGAAGAATTGACGCGCGTGACGCGGGCGATCTCTTCGAGGGAGACACCTCGCGCCTCGCGAAGCTGGCGCAGATGAGCACCTACTGACGACATAACGGGCGAGGAACGAGTCTAGCTCAGATCGCGTTCAGGTTCACGGACACGAGCTTCGAGAGCCCGGGCTCCTCCATCGTCACGCCGTAGAGGATGTCGGCGGCTTCCATGGTCTCCCGGTTATGGGTGATGACCAGGAACTGCGTCTGGCTCGTGAGGTCCCGCAGCACGCGGAGGAACCGGTGGATGTTCGCGTCGTCGAGCGGCGCGTCCACCTCGTCGAGCACGCAGAACGGGCTCGGGCGGAAGTAGAAGATGGCGAAGAGCAGCGCGAGCCCCGTGAGGGCGCGCTCGCCGCCCGACATGAGGGACACGGCCTGCAGCCGCTTGCCGCGCGGCTGCGCCATCAGCTCGACGCCGGTGTCGAGCGGGTCGCCGCCCTCTTCGGCCTCGACGAGCCGGAGCTCCGCCCGACCGCCCTCGAACAGGCGCTGGAAGATCCCGCCGAAGTACCGGTTGATCTCCTCGAAGGCCTGCGTGAAGCGCTCCTGCGCCGTGCGCGTCATCCCGCGCAGCGCCTTCTCGAGATCCTTGATCGAGGCCGTCAGGTCGTCGTACTGGGTCCGGAGGAACGTCAGACGCTCGTCGAGCTCGCGGTACTCGTCGTCGGCCACGAGATTGACGGCGCCGATCGCGGTGAGCTTCTCCTCGAGCTCGGCCACGCGCGCGCGGGCGGCCTCGAGATCGCGCGCGGGGTCGTGGACGCCCCGCAGCGCGTCGGCGTCGACGCCGTACGCGCGCCACGCTTCCTGCGCCAGCTCCTCACGGCGCACGCGGCCTTCGGTCGCGCGGAGCTCGATGCCGTGCATCGTGCTCACGACGCGCGCGGCCTCGCTCTCGACGGCGCGGATCTCGCCCTCGATCGCCCGGAGCTCGGCCAGGAGCTCTTCGTGGTACTGGCCCGCCGCGCGCGCTTCTTCCTCGACCCGATCGCGCTCCCCCGCGACGTCCCGCGCGGCGGCGTCGGTGCGTTCGCGCTCGCCGGCGAGCCACGTCGCGCGCTCATCGAGCTGCGTGCGGCGCTGCCGCGTCGCTTCCTGACGCTCGACGAGATCCGCCTCGATCTGATCGAGCCGCGCCAGCTCGCGACCGAGCGCGTCGACCCGTTCCGTGGCCGACGCGAGCTCCACGCGACAGGCGGTGAGCGCCGCGACGAGCGTTTCGTCCCGCTCCTGGCCGCGGCCGATGGACTCGCGGAGCGCGACCATCGCCCGCTCGTGCATCGTCTCGGCGTCCCGGGCGGCGTGCATGCGCTGGCCGAGCACGTCGAGCGTGCGCTCGGTCTCCGCCGCTTCGAGCGCGACCTGCCGCGCCTCCGCTTGCACCGTCTCGCGGTAACGCAGGATGCGCTCCTGGTCGCGGATGGTCTGCTCGAGATCCTTCTCGCCCGCGAGCCGCTCCGCCTCGCCGGCGTGGATCGACTGCTGGAGCAGCGGCAGCCGCGCGCGCAGCGTGCTGACCTCGGCGTCGAGCTGCGCGGTCTCGGTCTGCGCGTCGTCCATCAGCACCGCGAGCCGCGAGACTTCGGCTTCGAGCTCGCGGAGCTCGCGCCGGCGGCCGAGGAGCGAATGCTCCGCGCCGCCCGACGGCGTGGCGCCGCCGCGCAGTCGACCCGTCGGAGCGAGCACCTCGCCTTCCGGCGTCACGTACGTCGCGACCACCCCGTTGCGCCGCCACAGCGCTTCGGCCTCGTCGAGGTTCGCCACGATCCTCACGCGGCCGAGGAGATGCCGCACGAGCGAGCCATGCGCCCCGCCGATCTGATCAGCGGCCCACCCATCCGGACCGTGCTCGGCTTCCCCGTTCTCCAAATGATCCAGGGGGAGGAACGTCGCGGCACCCGTTCCCTCGCCGCGCAGATGTTCGACGGCGGCGCGCGCGTGCTCGAAGCTCTCGACGACGACCCACTGCAGACGCTCGCCGAGCACGGCTTCGACCGCGCGCTCGAGGCCGCGCGGCACGTCGAGGAGATCGGCGACCGTGCCGACGACGCCCGCGACCACGGGCCGCCCGCCGGCGGCGAACACCGCGCGGACGCCCGCGCCGTAGCCCTCACGGACGCGGTCGAGCTCGGAGCGCGCCTCGAAGCTGGAGCGGCGCGCCGCGAGCTGGACGCGCGCGTCGGCGAGACGCTCTTCGGCGGCGGCCAGCGCGATCTCGCGTTCCGCGAGCGCGGTCTCGAGTCGCGCGCGCTCGTCCGCCAGCGTCGTCAGCTCCGCGGTCATGCGATCGCGCGACGTCTCGAGCACCGCGCGATGCGTGACGAGCTGCGCCGCCTGGGTCTCCGCCTCCGCGAGCTCGGCGGCGAGCCGCTCACCGCGCCGCGTGAGCTGCACGTGCCGCTCGCGGAGCTCGCCGGCCTCGCGCATCAGGTCCGTACGCTCCGCAGCGAGCCGCACCTGCTCGAGGCGCAGCGCCTCCGCGCGATCACGCTCCGTCGCGAGCGCCTGGCGATGACGCTCGAGATCGCCTTCGAGACCTTCGGCCGCGCGGCCGCGCTCGCCGACGGCGGCTTCGGCCTCGGCCAGCGCGCCGCGACCGTGCTGACGCTCGCCGTGCAGCGCGACGAGGCGCTCCGCGGTCACACGAAGCTCGTCCTCGAGCCGCACCGCCTCTTCGTTCAGCTCACGGATCTGCACACCCATCTGCTCGCGGCGCTCGAGCAGCCGCTCGAGCTCTCCCTGGACTTTCTGGACGTTCTGTCGCAGATCGCCGAGCCGGTGGTCGCTCACCTGGATCGCCTCACGCTGCGTCGCCTCGCGGGACGCCAGGCCGGCGAGCCGCGTGCGCAGCGCTTGCTCGGTGTCGCCGAGGCGCGCGAGCTCGGCGGCGAGACGCTCGCCTTCGGACGTGAGCGTCGCCCAGCCGGCGGCGAGCAGCGCCAGCGAGAGCTCGCGCTTCTCGTTCTGGAGCGTCTTGTACTGCTGCGCCTTGCGCGCCTGGCGCTCGAGCGAGCCGAGCTGCCGCTTCACCTCGTCCATCACGTCGCGCACGCGCACGAGGTTCTGGCGGGTGGCGTCGAGCTTGCCCTGCGTCTCGTTGCGCTGCTGCTTGTAGCGCGCGATCCCCGCGGCCTCCTCGATGAAGACGCGCCGCTCGTGCGGCTTCGCGGTGAGGACGTGGTTGAGCTTGTCCTGGTCCATCACGGAGTACGCGCGCGGATTCGCGCCCGTGCCCGCGAAGAGGTCGAGGATGTCGCGCAGGCGCGTCACGCCGTTGTTGAGGAGGTACTCGCTCTCACCCGTCCGGTAGAGCCGGCGGCTGACCGCGATCTCGCTCCACGGCACCGACAGCGTGCCTTCGTTCGAGAACGTCAGGCCGACTTCGGCGAGGCCGACGGGCTTGCGCGACGACGAGCCGTGGAAGATCAGGTCTTCCATGCGAGAACCGCGGAGGGATTTGGCGCTCTGCTCGCCGAGCGCCCAGCGCACCGCCTCGGAGATGTTGCTCTTGCCGCAGCCGTTCGGACCGACGATCCCGGTGATCCCGGGCAGGACCTTGATGACGACTTTCTCGCCGAACGACTTGAAGCCCTGGAGCGTGATCGAATCGAGACGCATGAGGTTATCTACCACGCCACTCCGGATAACCCCAAGAAAAAACTACCAGACTTGGTAGGGGACGGCCCTCGGAGCCACTACGTCTTGAAGAGGTTGTTGAAGCCCCGGCGGGCGTCCTCGGGGCGGACGGCGCCGCTCGAGGTCTCGCGCTCCACGGTCACACGGAGGGAGAAGGACCCGCAGTCGTTCACCTGCTGCTTGTCGGCGATGCGCGCGGCGACCGGCTCAGTGCACTCGAAGCGCTGCCCCGGATCGAGGTGCGCGCACTGGCGGCACGCGTGAAGGGCCGCGCGACAGCTCGGGCATTCGGCGAGCGACTCGGCCGTGACGGGAAGCGTGGCGCCACAGGCGGCGCAACGCGAGACCGGGCGGTTCTTGAGGACGGCGCCCGGATTCGGAGCGTCACTCGGCCGGCGTGGCGCCTCGCGCTGCCGGCCGCTGTCCTTGTACCCTGATTGGCGGTATCGCCGGTCGTCCATCACGCGCCTTTCAGGTAGCAGCAGCGCTTGTACTTCTTCCCGGAGCCGCAGGGGCAGGGATCGTTGCGTCCCACCTTTTCGCCCGTCGCCGTGCGCGGGGCGGGCGCGGGCCGCGCGGGCTGTGCCGCCGGCGGGCCGTTCTGGATCGCGTCGGCAGGCAGCGCGCCGCGGGACTCCTGGAAGTCCGCGCGCGCGACGATCGTCGGCATCTCCATCGGCGAATCCCGCATCACCTGCACCTTGAAGAGCCGCTCGATGACCGCGGTCTTCACCCGCTCCACCGTCGCCTGGAAGAGATCGAAGGCCTCGCGCTTGTACTCGGTGAGCGGATCGCGCTGGCCGTACCCGCGCAGCCCGATGCCTTCCTTCAGGTGGTCGATCGACAGCAGGTGGTCCTTCCACTGCTGGTCGATGACGATGAGCATCTCGTGACGCTCGAGCGCGCGCAGCAGCTCGGTGCCGAGCTCGCGATCCCGCGCTTCGTAGCGCTCGCGCACCTTCTCGAGCACGATCTGCTCGAGCGCGCCGCGCGTCGGCGCGTCGTCGACCGACGGCGCCGGCATGCGGAAGCCGTACTGCTGGTACACGCCTTCGACGAGGCCGGCGAGATCCCAGTCCTCCGGATGCGCCTCCTCGCCCGCGTACGGGTCGATCGTGGCGGCGACCGTCTCCTCGATCCACTCCTCGATCGTCTCGGCCTGGCTTTCGCCGTCGAGGATCTGGCGGCGCATGCCGTAGATGATCTCGCGCTGCTTGTTCATGACGTCGTCGTACTCGAGGAGGTGCTTGCGGATCTCGAAGTTGTGCGTCTCGACGCGCTTCTGCGCGGTGGCGATGGCGCGCGTCACGAGCCTGTGCTCGATCGGCTCGCCCTCCTCCATGCCGAGGCGCTCCATGATCTTCTGGATCCGCTGCGAGCCGAAGATCCGGAGCAGGTCGTCCTCGAGCGAGAGATAGAAGCGGGACGAGCCGGGGTCGCCCTGGCGGCCCGACCGGCCGCGGAGCTGGTTGTCGACGCGCCGCGACTCGTGGCGCTCCGTGCCGACGATGTGGAGACCGCCGAGCCCGACGACCTTCTCGTGCTCCGGCTCGGTCACCTTCTTCGCCTCGGCGAGCGCCGACGCGCGCGCGTCCGGCGGCGCCGTCGCGGGATCGAGGCCGCGCTTGCGGAGGATCTCCTTCGAGAGGAAGTCCGGATTGCCGCCGAGCAGGATGTCGGTGCCGCGGCCCGCCATGTTGGTGGCGATCGTGACCGCGCCGGCGCGGCCGGCCTGCGCCACGATCTCCGCCTCGCGCTCGTGGTACTTGGCGTTGAGCACCTCGTGCTTCACGCCGCGACGCTTGAGCAGCGCCGCCAGCCGCTCCGACTTCTCGATCGAGACGGTGCCGACGAGGACCGGCTGGCCCTTCGCGCTCCGCTCGATGATGTCCGTCGTCACCGCGTCGAACTTCTCGCGCTCGGTCTTGTAGACCACGTCCGAGAGGTTGACGCGGACGAGCGCCCGGTTCGTGGGGACGACCGTCACGTCGAGCTTGTAGATCTTCGCGAACTCCTCGGCCTCGGTCTCCGCCGTGCCGGTCATCCCGGCGAGCTTCGCGTACATGCGGAAGTAGTTCTGGAACGTGATCGTCGCCAGCGTCTGGTTCTCGCGCTCGATCCTGACCCCTTCCTTCGCCTCCACCGCCTGGTGCAGGCCGTCGGACCAGCGCCGGCCGGGCATGAGCCGCCCCGTGAACTCGTCGACGATGACGACCTCGCCGTCCTTCACCATGTAGTCGACGTCGCGGCGGAAGAGGGCGTGCGCGCGCAGGCCCTGCTGGACGTGGTGGAGGACGTCGATGTTGCGCGGGTCGTAGAGGTTGTCGACGCTGAGCAGACGCTCACAGCTCTGGATCCCCTGCTCCGTGAGCGCGACGGCGCGCGACTTCTCGTCGACGATGAAATCGCCCTCGCGCTCCATCTCGATCTCGGAGAGCTTGCCCTCCACGATGGTCGCGGCGCGCTTCAGCTTCGGGATGATGCGATCGATCTTGTAGTAGAGATCCGTCGACTCTTCCGCCGGTCCGGAGATGATGAGCGGCGTCCGCGCCTCGTCGATCAGGATCGAGTCGACCTCGTCGACGATCGCGTAGTTGAGCCCGCGCTGCACCAGCTCGTCGAGCGTGAACCGCATGTTGTCCCGGAGGTAGTCGAAGCCGAACTCGTTGTTGGTGCCGTACGTGATGTCGGCGCGATACGCCTCCTGCCGCGTGCACGGGCGCAGCGCCGTCATCCGGATGTCGGACGTCACGTACGCCGGGTCGTAGAGGAACGACGCCTCGTGCTGGATCACGCCGACCCTGAGGCCGAGCCCGTGATAGAGCGGGCCCATCCACTGCGCGTCGCGCTTGGCGAGGTAGTCGTTGACGGTGACGATGTGCACGCCCTTGCCGGACAGGGCGTTGAGGTAGGCGGGGAGCGTGGCGACGAGCGTCTTGCCTTCGCCCGTGGCCATCTCCGCGATCTTGCCCTGGTGCAGCATCATCCCGCCGATGAGCTGGACGTCGAAGTGACGCATGCCGAGGGTGCGGCGCGCGGCCTCGCGGCAGACGGCGAACGCCTGCTCGAGGATGTGCTCGACGTCGCCGTCCTCACCGACCTGTGCGCGCAGCTCGTCGGTCCTGGCGCGCAGCGCGGCGTCGTCGAGGCGCTGCAGCTCGGGCTCGAGCGCGTTGATCGCGGCGACGGCGGGGAGCGCGCGCTTGACGTCGCGCTCGTGCTTCGTGCCGAAGATCTTCTTCAGGATCAGATCAAGCATGCCCGACGACCATTATACCGGCCGGGTTCTTCCGCCCTTGCCACGTGAGAGCAGCTCGCGGGCGTGGCGGAGCGCTTCACTCGTCGCTTCGCCGCCCAGCATACGCGCCACTTCCGCCACCCGCTCGTCGCCGTCGAGCGCGGCGGTCGTCACCCGGGTCCGCCCGGCGCGCACCGCCTTCGCGACCCGCACGTGATGGTCCGCGCGCGCCGCGATCGGCGCCAGGTGCGTCACGCAGAGCACCTGACGGCCGCGCGCCGCCGCCGCGAGCTTGTCCGCGACGACCGCGGCGGCGCGCCCGCCGACGCCTGCGTCCACTTCGTCGAAGACCATCGTGGCGACGCCTTCGGCGGCGAGCACCGTGTGGAGCGCGAGCATCGTGCGGGAGAGCTCGCCGCCCGACGCCACGCGCGCGAGCGCACGCGGCTCGTCTCCCGGATTGGCGGCGAGCCGCAGCTCCACGCGGTCGACGCCGCGCGCGGTGACGGCGTCGGCGGCCGCCCGCTCCACCGCGACCTCGAAGCTCGCGCGCTCCATCCCGAGTGTCCTGATCTCCCGCTCGGCCGCGGTGGCAAGCTTGCGCGCGGCCCCGGCGCGTCGGTCGGACAGGCGGCGCGCGGCCGCGCTCAGCTCCGCCCACACCTCCGCGAGCGCGCGCTCCTGCGCGGCGAGCAGCTCTTCGTGCCGCTGCAGCCGGTCGAGCTCCGCGGCGGCCTCGTCCCGGAATCGCAGCATCACGGCTTCCGTGTCGCCATACTTCCGCTTGAGACGCGTCAGCGCATCGAGACGATCCTCGATGGCTTCGAGCCCGCCCGGCTCCGCGCCGGCGCGGTCGCGGAGCGCGCGGAGCGCGATCAGCGCGTCCTCGATGTGCGCTTCCGCGGAGTCGAGCGGTGTGGCCACCGCGCCGAACGCCGGATCGAGACGCGCGAGGTCGGCGACCACGCGCCGGGCGCGCGCGACACGCCCGGCGGCGGACGGCTCGTCTTCGGCCAGGAGCCCGGCGATCTCGGCGATCCCGTGCGCGAACCGTTCGGCGTGCTGCAGGCGCTGGCGCTCCCCTCGAAGCTCGCCTTCCTCGCCGACGCGCAGCCGCGCGGCATCGAGCTCGGACACCTGGAAGCGGAGGAGGTCCTCACGCTGCGCGCGGTCTCGCTCCGCCATGCGCGTGCGCTCGACCGCGTCGAGCGCGGCGCGGTGCTTCGCGAAGAGCGTGGCGACGGTCTCGCGCAGCTCGTCGGTCTCGCCGAAGCGATCGAGGAGGTCGAGCTGGCGCGCGGGCTCGAGCAGGCGATGGTGCTCGTGCTGGCCGTGGACTTCGACGAGGTGATCGCCGAGGCGCTCGAGCAGGGTCACGGTCACCGGCGAGTCGTTGACGAACGCGCGGTGACGCCCGGAGCGCGCGAGCTCGCGGCGCACGAGGATCTCGCCGTCCTCGGCCGCGAGGCCGGCCTCGTCCAGCACGGCTCTCGCCGGGGAGCCCGGCGCGACTTCGAAGCGCGCCTCCACGGTGGCCGTGTCGGCGTCGGTGCGGATGACGTCGAGCTGCGCGCGGACGCCGCGCACGAGGAGGATGGCGTCGATCAGCATCGACTTGCCGGCGCCGGTCTCGCCGGTCAGCACGTTGAGGCCGGGCGCGAGCTCGACGGTGGCGGTCTCGATGACGGCGAAGTTCTTGATCCGGAGCTCGCGCAGCATCGGGAAAGACCCTAGGTCAGGGGTCTGACAAGCTCAAGATGTATCGATTTATCTCTCTCCCCACTTGAGCTTGGTGCGGAGGACCGTGAAGAAGTCCTTCTGCGGGAAGCGGATCAGCCGCGTGTGCGACGCCGCCTTCACGATCTCGACGACGTCCCGCTCGCGCAGCCCGACGCCCACCTGCCCGTCGACCGTCAGCATGATCTCCTGGTCGGACTGGATCGTGACCTCGACCCGGTGCGACGCGGGCAGCACGATCGGCCGGTTCGTGAGGGTATGCGAGCAGATCGGCGTGAGGACGATCGCGTCGACGGTCGGCGCGACGATGGGCCCGCCGGCCGAAAGCGAGTACGCGGTGGAGCCCGTCGCGGTCGAGATGATGAGGCCGTCCGCCCGGTACGCCGTGGCGAAGTGGCCTTCCACCGATACCGCGAGGCTGATGATCCGGCTCATCGCGGACTTCGTGATGACGATGTCGTTGAGCCCCATGTGCTCGCACATGGCCGCGCCCTTGCGGACGACGCGCGCGACGAGCATGAGCCGCTCTTCGACCACCATCCGCCCCTCGAGCGCGGCTTCCAGCGACGGCAGCATCTCGTCGAGCGTCGTCGCGGTGAGGAAGCCGAGCCCGCCGAGGTTCACGCCCATGATCGGCACGCCGAGGTCGCCGACGGCGCGCGCCATCGACAGCAGCGTCCCGTCGCCGCCGAGGACGATGAGCAGGTCGGAGAGCCCGGGCAGCTCCGCCTTGTTCGCCGCGTTGGCGCGGACGGCCGGAACGATGCCGGCCGTTTCCTTCTCGAGGGTGACCTCGAAGCCGCGCTCGGTGAGCCAGTCGACGAGGCGCGTGACGACTTCGGGCGCCCGCGCGGCGTCGGGCTTCGCGACGATGCCGACGCGTCTCACGCCAGCGCGGCGACCGACTGGTTGATTCTCGACTCGAGGTCCGCCGCGGTGCGCCCGCGCATCGAGAGGTGGAGGAAGAACTCGCGGTTGCCCTTCGGGCCGCGCAGGGGCGAGGCGGTCACCCCGAGCACGTGCCAGCCGCGAAGGATCGAGTAGCGCGCCAGCCGCGTGACGACGGCGCGGTGCTGTCCGGGATCGCGCACGACGCCCCCCTTGCCCACCGCTTCACGTCCGGCCTCGAACTGCGGCTTCACGAGCGCGATCGCTTCGCCGCCGCGCTCGAGGACGCCGAACACCGCGGGCAGGACCTTCTCGAGCGAGATGAACGCGACGTCGATCACCGCGAGCGACGGCTTATCGCCGAAGATCCGCGGATCGAGTCCGCGCGCGTTCGTGTGCTCCATCACGACGACGCGAGGATCGCGCCGGAGCTTGTCGTCGAGTTGCCCGGTGCCGACGTCCACCGCGTAGACGCGCGTGGCGCCACGCTGCAGAAGACAATCCGTGAAGCCGCCGGTGGACGCGCCGACGTCGATGCAGATGCGGCCGCGAATGGACGTTCCGAACTCGTCGAGCGCATGCGCGAGCTTTTCGCCACCGCGGCTGACGTACGGCGAGCGGCCACGGATCTCGATCTCGGACGCGGGCTCGACCAGCGCGCCGGCCTTGTCGACGCGACGGCCATCGACGAGCACCTCACCGGCCATGATGCTGCGCGTCGCCTTCTCGCGGGTGGGCAGGAGTCCTTTCTCTACCAGCAGCTTGTCGAGTCTCACCCTGGAGGCCACGGCCTGATTATAGGCGACGGGTCCCTCTGGGCCGGAACAGAAAGAGCAGGACGACGCCCGCGACGAAGCCTCCGATGTGCGCGAACCAGGCCACACCCCCCGTGTCGACGCTCTGGCGCGCGCTGATCACTCCGTTGAGGACCTGGACGACGATCCAGAACCCCAGGACGATGACCGCCGGGATGTGAACGAATCGAATGAAGAATCCGAAGGTGATGAGGGTCAGGACGCTCGCGTGGGGGAAGAGGAAGAGGTAGGCCCCGAGCACGCCCGAGATGGCGCCGCTGGCGCCGACCATGGGAATCCGCGACTCCGGGTTGATGGCGGTCTGGGCGACGGCCGCCCCCACACCGGCGAGCAGGTAGAGCGCGAGGAAACGGAAGTGGCCCAGCGTGTCCTCGACGTTGTCGCCGAAGATCCACAGGTAGAGCATGTTGCCGGCGATGTGGAAGAGCCCGCCGTGCAGGAACATCGACGTGAAGACGGTGACGATGGGCGCCGGGAACTCGTCGATGGGACAGGCGCCCGTGAGCCGGCACGGGACCGCGCCGAACTCCATGACGAACGCCGCGGCCGCCTCGCGAGTCGGCCCCGCCGGCGCCATCTGAAGCGACAGCTGATAGAGAAACGCCGCCACGTTGGCGGCGATCAGCATCACGGTGAAGAGCGGAAAGCTACGGCTGGGGACGTCGTCCTTCAGCGGCAGCATCAGCGCGGCCGCAGCACGATGATCGTCGGGCGCTCGAGGTACCGGCGCGCCGCGGCCTGCACGTCGGCCGCGGTGACGGTGCCGAGCTGGCGCGCGTAGCGGTCGGGGAAGTCGTAGCCGGCCCCGATCAGCTCGAAGAACGCGAGGTACCACGCCTGGCGCGCGTTCGTCCGCCGGTCCATCGCCAGGGTGCCCTGGAGGTACGCCTTGGCCCGCGCGACCTCCTCGGCGTTCGGCGGCTCCCGTCGAATGCGCTCGATCTCGCGCAGCATGCCGGCCTCGGCGGGCTCGACGCTCGCGGGCGCGGTGCCCATGTAGCCGACGATGAGCGCCGGGCCGGCGCGGGTCGCGTAGATGGCGCCGAGCGAATACGCGAGCCCGAGCTTGTCGCGCAGCTCCACGAAGAACCGTCCGGACATGCCGCCGCCCAGCACCGCGCCGAGCACCTTCACCGCCGCGTAATCGGGGTCGGCGACGCTGGGTCCGGCGAAGCCCACGAGGACCTGCGCCTGCTGCGCGGGCCGTTCGAGGACTCTTCGCTTTCCCGGCGGCGTCAGCGAGGGCGCGGGATCCGCGGCCGATCCGCCGCCGCCGGCCATGCCCCCGAACAGCTTGCCGGCCGCCGCGACGACACGCGCTGGCACCACCTGCCCGCCGACCGCGAGCACCATGCGCTGAGGCTGGAAGGTCGCCCGGTAGTGCGCGAGCAGATCGTCGCGCGAGATCTTCTCGACGCCGGCGCGCAGGCCGACCCCGGGCAACGCGTACGGGTGGCCCGCGTAGAGATCGCCGAGCAGCGCGTCGAGCGCGAACTGGAACGGCTGGTCGGCACGCGTCTGGATCTGGCTCAAGATCAGGCGACGTTCGGTCTGGATCGCGTCCGCGGGAAGGCTCGGCTGCAGCGCGACCTCGGCGACGAGACCGAGCATCGCCTCCCAGTGGCGGGCGAGCGCGGTGCCGCGGATCTCCGCGTACTCGACGTCCCCGGAGGCGTCGATGCTCCCACCGAGCTCTTCGGCGGCGATCGAGAGCTCGACGTGCGAGCGTCGCGTGGTGCCGCGCGCGATCACGCGGTGCAGGAAGTTGGTGATCCCCGCGTTCTCCGGCGTCTCGAAGCGCGCGCCCGCGCGCACGAGCAGGCTGATCGCGACGACACCGGCGGCGGGATTCTCGCGCACGAGCACGCGCAGCCCGTTCGGAAGCGTCGAGCGCGTGACGCGCGTCTCGTCGGCGGCGGCCGTGGTGGCGCCCGCGAGGACGATCAACGCCAGCGCGAGGGCGATCGTCATCGGGCCGGCACGAGCGCGATCCGCACGTAGCGCGCGGGATCGAGGTACTTCTTCGCCGCCGCCTGGATCTGTGTCCGCGTCACCGTCCGCACGCGATCGAGATACGCGAGCTCGTCGCCCAGGCGCCAGACCGTCTCGGCGCGCCCGAGCGCCTGCGCACGCCCCTCTGCCGTCTCGGTCCCGAACTCGTGCTGCGCTTCGGCCGCGGTGATCGCGCGGCGATGCTCGGCTTCGGTGACGCCCTCGTCCCGCAGACGGCCGATCTCACGCAGGATCTCGGTCTCCACGCGCTCGAGGTTCGTCGCATCGGTCTGCGCGGTGACGGTCACCGCCCCCGCCGCTTCCAACGCCGAGTAGCCGCTGCTCACCGAGCTGACGAGGCCCAGCTCGTCGCGCAGACTCCGCGTGAGTCGCGACGTGCGCGTCTGGCCGAGGATCGTGACCAGGAGGTCGACGGCCGCAAGGTCGGCGTGATCGATCTTCGGCGCGTGCCAGCCGAGTCCGAGATACGCCTGCGCGCCCGGGCGCCGCAGGTCGATCTTTCGGGGACGCAGCGGCGGTGGCACGGGCGCGGGCAACGGCGCCGTTCCACCGCGCGGCAACCGGCCGAACGTCCGGCGCGCGCGCTCCAGGACTTCCTCCGGCGTCACGGGGCCGACGACGACGAGCGCGAACGCCTCGGGCGCGTAGAGCCGGCGATAGAACGCGAGCAGCGTGTCCCGCGTCAGTCCGCGCACGAGCTCGGGTGTTCCGATCACCGGACGGCCGTAGGGATGTCCCTCGAACAACGTTTCGAAGAGCCGACGCCCGAGGAAGCGCCGCGGGCTGTCCTCGGTCAGCCGCATCTCCTCGAGCACGACGCGCTTCTCGGCGTCCAGCACCGAGGTCTCGAGGCTCGCGTTGACGCTGATGTCTGCGAGGAGATCGATGGCCGCGGCCACGCGGGTCGCGGGCAGGACCATGTGGTAGTAGGTGTAGTCGAGCGACGTCCCCGCGTTCATGCGGCCGCCCACCCCTTCCACATCCCGATCGATGAAGCCGGTGGGGCGTGACGTCGTTCCCTTGAAGAGCATGTGTTCGAGATAATGCGCGAGGCCCAGTTCGTTGGCCGCTTCGTCGCGGCCGCCCGCGCGAACCCAGAGTTGAAGCGCCGCCACATCGCTCGCCCGATGCTCCTGGACGATCACACGCACTCCGTTCGGAAGTACGTGGCGCTGCGGCGGAGGCAGACCGGGCGCCGAAGCTTCGCGCGCCGGCGCCAGGGTGCACCCGGCGGTCACGACGAGAGTGACGACGAGGGCCGCCAGACGCGGTGTCACGGCGGGCATGGGATTGCCAGCGTACCACACGGTCCGCCCCCTCCCCCGCCGGGCAGAATGCCGGTCCCCAACCCGCAAGACCGCCGGGCACCTCGCCACGTCCGGTGAGGCCCCCCACACGTAACACCCGAGAATCGTTGGCCAACAGGAGGGGGGCTTCCCTGGCACGAGGCTTGAGATATCCCCGCCTCGAGATGGAAGCACACGGTTCGATACGGGAATCGAAAGGAGGGTGGAGCGCGAACACCGGGAGTTCACCCATCACACGATCGAGGACCGAGATAACCATCATTCAATCGAGGGGAAGGATAGAGGCGATGAAAAAGTTCCTTGCAGTCGTGATGAGCGCGGCCATGGTTGCCGCGTTCAGCCCGCTCGCCGAGGCGCAGTCGAGCTGCCCTGCTGAAGTCGCTCAGGCGAAGGAGCTTCTGAGCAAGAAGTCCGGCCCTGCGGCTCCGCGCTCGCTCGCCGGTTCGCGCATGGATACGCAGGCCCCGCGTGGCCAGAACATCCAGGCCCCGCGTGGTCAGGAGACGCAGGCGCCGCGTGGTCAGGACGTGCAGGCTCCGCGTGGTCAGGACGTGCAGGCTCCGCGTGGTCAGGACACCCAGGCTCCGCGCGGTCAGAACATCCAGGCTCCGCGTGGTCAGGACACCCAGGCTCCGCGCGGCCAGGACACCCAGACTCCGCG
>VGLJ01000048.1 GCA_016866775.1 Candidatus Rokuibacteriota bacterium
GTCAGGTGGCGGATGTCGTGCGTGATGCCGCCGGGAATCGCGCGGCGCGCCCGCTCGTAGAGCGCCGCGGCTTTCGGATGACGCGCGCGGTAGGTCTCGAGGATCGTCATGGCGGGGATGATACCCCGCCCGACGACTACGCGCCCTCGAACAACACCGCCTGGTGCGGGGCGAGACGCACGACCTGGCCCGGGCCGCCGAAGCGCGTCTCCGCGCTGTCGAGGATGACGCGTCCGCGGAGATCGGGCGCGGCCTGGCGCGTGTCGCTCAGATTGGCCACGAGCGTGACGCCCGCGCCGTCCGGCGTCGAGCGCTGGAGCGTGAGCACCTGACCGCCCGGATCGAGCGTCGCGCGCGCGCGGTCCTTGTGTGCGGCGCCGAGCGCCGGATGCTCGGTCCGCAGCGCGAGCCAGCGCCGGTAGTACTCGCGCAGCTCGCGATGGCGTGGCGCCGTGGCGAGCGCGTGGTTGAGACGCGAGCGCAGGAACGTGGCGGGCGCGCCGGGATCGGGCAAGGCGCCCTCCCACGCGAACTTCTCGAACTCCGCCGCGCGGCCCCGCCGCACCGCCTCCATCAGACCGGGATCGAGGAACGAGGTGAAGAACTGGAACGGCGACGTCTCGCCGTACTCCTCGCCCATGAAGAGCAGCGGCAGCGCCGGCGCCCCGAACATCAGCGCGGCGGCGAGCTTCACCGCTTCGAAGCTCACGACCGTCGAGAGACGGTCGCCCTGCGCGCGGTTGCCGACCTGGTCGTGGTTCTGGACGCAGATGACGAAGCGGTCGCCGGCGAGATCGGCGCTCGGCGTGCCGCGCTCCCGCCCGAAGTACTCCGAGTGCTCGCCCTGGAACGCGAAGCCCTCGGCGATCGCGCGCGGCAGCGCGTCCTTCGTCTTGAAGTCGGTGTAGTAGCCGCCGTGCTCGCCGGTGAGTCGCACGTGTACCGCGTGATGGAAGTCGTCCGACCAGATGCCGTCGACCCCGATGCCGCCATCCGGTGCGGGGAGCACGAGGCGGCGATCGTTGTCGTGCGACTCGACGGCGACGTGCACCGGCCGGCCGAGCGCGCCGGCGGCCTCGCGCGCCGCCTCGGTGAGCTCGGTCAGGATGTGCCGCGGGCTCGCGTCGAAGATCGAGTGGACGGCGTCGAGACGGAGGCCGTCGATGTGGAACTCGCGCACCCAGGAGCGCGCGTTCTCGACGAAGTGGCGCCGCACGCCGGCCCCGTCCTGGCCGTCGAAGTTCACCGCCCGGCCCCACGGGGTCTTGTACCGCTCGGTGAAGAAGGGCCCGAACTCGGCGAGGTAGTTTCCCTCCGGGCCGAGGTGGTTGTAGACGACGTCGAGGAACACCGACAGCCCCTTGGCGTGGCAGGCGTCGACCAGCCGCCGCAGGCCCTGCGGGCCGCCGTACGTCGACTGCGGCGCGTAGAGGTGTACGCCGTCGTAGCCCCAGTTGCGAGAGCCCGGAAACTCGGCGATCGGCATCAGCTCGATCGCCGTGACGCCGAGGTTCGCCAGCGACGCCAGGTGGGGGATGAGCGCCTCGAAGGTCCCGGCGGTGGTGTACGTGCCGACGTGCAGCTCGTAGAAGACGAGGGCGTCGCGTGCGTGGCCGCGGAACCCATGGTCCGTCCACGCGAACCGCGTCGGATCGACGACGACCGAAGGGCCGTGAACACCTTCCGGCTGCCATCGCGACACGGGATCGGGCCGGTCGCGCTCGCCGTCGAGCCGGTACTGATAGCGGACGCCGGACCGCACCGCCGCGAGCGTGATCTCGCGGAGGCCGTCCTCGGTTTCGCGCATCCGCTCGGGCGGGCGGCCTTCGATCACGAGGTCGACGGTGCGGCAGGCCGGCGCCCAGACCCGGAACGTCGTGCCGTCAGGATGGAGGCTTGCGCCCAGCGGGTTCATACGGTCCAATTCCGATTGTGCCCTCGACCTTCGCCCTCGTCCTTCACACTCATCTTCCGATGGTGGTCAATCACGGCCGCTGGCCGCACGGAAGCGATTGGCTGAACGAGGCGACGTTCGAGTGCTATCTGCCCCTCCTCGAGGTCGCGCATCGCCTCGTCGCCGACGGCGTGTCGCCGAAGTGGACGGTCAACATCTCTCCCGTCCTCGCCGAGCAGCTGGCCTCGCCGGAGTTCCAGAAAGAGCTGAGCTTCTACTACGAGAACGTCCGCCGCGCATGCGTCGAGACGCGCGAGCACTTCGAGCCGGAAGGCCGCGACGACATCGTCGGGCTCACGCGCTACTGGGAGAGCTTCTACGAGCGGATGTGGGAGCTGCACCGCCGCATCGGCGGCGACATTCCCGGGACGTTCGCCGAGCTGCAGCGCGGCGGCCACGTCGAGATCATCACGTGCGCCGCGACGCACGGCTACCTGCCGCTGCTCTCGCGCGACGAGTCGGTCCGCCTCCAGCTCCGCACCGCCGTGGAGACGCATCGCCGTCACTTCGGCGCGCCGCCGCGCGGCATCTGGCTGCCCGAATGCGCGTATCGCCCGCGCTACGAGTGGACGCCGCCCGCCGGCCAGCACCGCGGCGATCGCCGCCTCCGTCCCGGCGTCGAGGAGATGCTGGCGGAGGTCGGCCTGGAATACTTCGTCGCCGACGCGCACCTCGTCGCCGCGGCCGCGCCCGTCTTCCTCTATCGGGATTACGTCCCGCGCAAGACCCAGCTCGATTCGCCGGGGCCCGACGTGAGCCGCAAGGCGCCCCTCTCGCCCTACCAGCCGTACCGCGTCGCGTCGCGCGGCGGGAGGGGCTCTGCCGTCGCGTTCTTCCGCGATCCGAAGACGACGATGCAGGTGTGGAGCCGCGAGCACGGCTACCCGGGCGAGTACGCGTACCTCGAGTTCCACAAGAAGCACTTTCCCGGCGGGCTGCGCTTCTGGCGGATCACCGACAACACGCAGGACCTCGCGAAGAAGGCCGTCTACGATCCCGCGCTCGCGGCCGAGAAGGCGCAGAGCCACGCGCGCCACTTCGTGGATCTCGTGAAGGAGACGCTCCACCACGCGCGCACGCAGCGGCCCGCGGTGGTGTGCTCGCCGTACGACGCCGAGCTCTTCGGTCACTGGTGGTTCGAGGGTCCGCAATGGCTCGAGCACGTCGCGCGCGGCATGGCGCGCGCCGGCATCGTGACGGCGACGCTCGGCGAATCGCTCACGGCGGTGCCGTCGTCGTCGACGGTCGCGCTCCCCGAAGGCTCGTGGGGCGAAGGCGGCGATCACCGCGTGTGGCTCAACCGCGACACCGAGTGGACGTGGGACCGCGTCTACAGCGCCGAGGCGGAGTGGGCGCAGGACCTCACGCGCCTGCGCCACGTGCACGGCGACGTGGGCCGCGTCTTCGCGCAGGCGACGCGCGAGCTGCTGCTCCTCGAGGCGTCCGACTGGCAGTTCCTCATCACGACGCACGCGGCGCGTGACTACGCCGAGCGCCGTGTGGCCGAACACTACGCCGACTTCAAGCGCCTCTCCGAGATGGCGCGCTCGCTCGCGGACGGACAGACGCTGAGCGTGGAAGCGGCCGACACGCTGCGCCGGCTCGAGCGCGAGGACTTCGTCTTCGCCGGGCTCCAGACCGGGTGGGCGCAGTCCCCGGAGGCATAACCAACCGTGGCTCGACGTCCGCGCATGCTCGCGATGATCATGGCCGGCGGCAAAGGCGAGCGTCTCCATCCCCTCACCCGCGACCGCTCGAAGCCCGCGGTGCCGTTCGGGGGCCGCCACCGCATCGTCGACTTCGTGCTCTCGAACTTCTTGAACTCCGGGATCCTCGCGCTCTACGTGCTCGTGCAGTACAAGTCGCAGTCGCTCATCGAGCACGTGCGGCTCTCGTGGCGCACCACGGGCATCCCGTCCGAGGCGTTCGTCACGGTCGTCCCGCCGCAGATGCGCTTCGGGACCGCGTGGTACCGGGGCACCGCCGACGCCGTGCTCCAGAACCTGAACCTCATCGACGACTTCGCGCCCGACGTGATCGCCGTCTTCGGGGCCGACCACATCTATCGGATGGACATCGCGCAGATGGTCGACTTCCACCTCGACCAGAAGGCCGACGTCACGGTCGCCGCGCGCCAGGTGCCCATCGGCAGCGCCTCCGAGTTCGGCGTGCTCGCGGTCAACGCGCAGAGCCGCATCGTGCGCTTCGACGAGAAGCCGAAGAGCCCGTCGCCGATGCCCGGCCACCCGGGGCGCGCGCTGGTCTCCATGGGCAACTACCTCTTCAGGCGCCAGCCGCTCGTCGAAGCGCTGCTCTCGGACGCGCGCCGCAGCACGGATCACGACTTCGGCCGCTCGATCATCCCCGAGATGGTCGAGACCGGCCGCGTGTGCGCGTACGACTTCGAGCAGAACGAGGTCCCCGGCGTGAAGCCGTACGAGGAGCAGGGTTACTGGCGCGACGTGGGGACCATCGAGTCGTACTGGGAATCGCACATGGACCTGCTCGGCGAGTCGCCGCGCTTCGACCTCGACAACAGCCTCTGGCCGATCCGCACCGGCCAGCACCCGGGGCCGCCGGCGCGCTTCATCGGCAGCGACATCGACAACGGGCAGGTCGGCGAGGGCTCGCTGATCAAGCGGGCGATCGTGCGGAACTCGATCCTCGGCCGCAGCGTGTGGGTGAACGAGGGCGCGGTGATCGAGGACTCGATCGTCATGGACCACACCACCGTCGGCAAGGGGGCGCGCGTCCGGCGCGCGATCGTCGACCGCTACAACATCATCCCCTCCGACACCGAGATCGGCTACGACGCCGAGGAGGATCGCCGCCGCTACCATGTCGACCGCGCGGGCATCGTCGTGGTGCCGCGAGGCGGACGGCGTGAATTTTTGCGCGGCCTCGAGGAGCTGTAACCGTGCCCGCGCGGCGTTCCGTGGTCATCCACGGCCACTTCTATCAGCCGCCGCGCGAGAACCCCTGGCTCGAGGCGATCGAGGTGCAGGACTCGGCCGCGCCCGCCCACGACTGGAACGAGCGCATCACCGACGAGTGCTACGCGCCCAACACCGCCGCGCGCCGCCTCGATCGCGCCAACCGGATCCTCGACATCACGAACAACTACGCGCGCATCTCGTTCAACATCGGGCCGACGCTCTTCGCGTGGCTCGAGCGCGAGCGCCCGGGCATCGCCGCGCGCATCGTCGAGGCGGACCGCGCGAGCGTGCAGGCGCGCCACGGCCACGGCAACGCGCTCGCGCAGGTCTACAACCACGTGATCATGCCGCTCGCCTCGCGCGCGGACAAGGTCACGCAGGTGCGATGGGGGCTCGAGGACTTCCGCCGGCGCTTCGGCCGCAACGCCGAAGGGATGTGGCTCTCGGAGACCGCGGTCGACGAGGAGACGCTCGAGGTGCTCGCCGAGGCCGGGCTCTCCTTCACGGTCCTCGCGCCGCACCAGGCGTGGCGGGTCCGGAAGCTCGACGCGAAGGGCGCGACGGAGGCGGCCTGGGACGAGGTCGGCGAGCGGATCGATCCGAGCCGCGCGTACCGCTGGCGTGGCAAGCGCGGCGCGACGCTGGCGCTCTTCTTCTACGACGGGCCGATCTCGCGCGCGATCGCGTTCGAGGGCTTGCTCGGAAGCGGCCTCGACTTCGCGGCGCGCCTCCGCTCGGCGTTCTCGGACGCGCGCGACTGGCCCCAGATCGTGCACGTCGCCACCGACGGCGAGTCGTACGGCCACCACGGCCGCTTCGGCGACATGGCCCTCGCCGCCGCGCTGCACGAGCTCGAGGGCGACCCCCACGTCACGGTGACGAACTACGGCGACTACCTCGCGCTGGCGCCGCCGACGATGGAGGTCGAGATCCGGAACTCGACCTCGTGGAGCTGCTTCCACGGCGTGGGGCGCTGGCGCGAGGACTGCGGCTGCCGGATCAGCAGCGAGAAACACCAGCGATGGCGCGCGCCGCTGCGGAACTCGCTCGACTGGCTCCGCGACAACGTCGACGCGCTCTACGCCGCGCGCGCCGGGCAGCTTCTCAAGGATCCGTGGCAGGCCCGCGACGACTACATCGAGGTGATCCTCGATCGCACGCCGGCGACCGTGGCCGGATTCCTCGAGCGCCACGCCCGCGCGCCGCTCGACGCGGCCGTGCGCGTCGAGGCGCTGCGCCTGCTCGAGCTGCAGCGCAACCGGCACCTCATGTACACCTCGTGCGGGTGGTTCTTCGACGAGATCTCCGGGCTCGAGCCCGTGCAGATCCTGAAGTACGCGGCCCTGGTGATGCAGTACGCGCGCGAGCTGGGTGGCGGCGCGCTCGAAGACGAGTTCGCCCGCCGGCTGCAGGCCGCGCCGACGAACGTCGCCATGTTCCGCGACGGGGCCGAGGTCTACCGCCGCCTGGTGCGGCCCGCGGTCACCGACCTCCGTCGCGTCACCGCGCACTACGCGATCAGCAGCGTGCTGGAGCGCTTCGGCGACGTCACGCCCCTGTTCGCCTACGAGGTGACGCGCCTCGACGAGGCCGCGGAGTCGTATCAGGGCACCGCGCTCAAGATGGGTCACGTGCGCGTGCTGGCGACGGTCACCGGCGAGACGCGCGAGCTGATGTACGCGGTGATCCACTTCGGGGGCCACGACGTGTCGTGCGGCGTCCGCGCGTGGGCGGGCGCCGCGCTCTACGAAGAGATGAAGGCCGACCTCCTCGTGCGCTACGCCCGGCACAGCATGGCCGACATGGTGCGGGGGATCGACACGTACTTCCCCGACGATCCGTACGGCCTGCGCGATCTCTTCCTCGAAGGCCGCCGGCGCCTCATCGCGGAGGTCACGCGCGCGGCGCTCGACCGGCACGAGGCGTCGCTCCGCCAGGTGTGGGACGAGACGCGCAAGCTCGTGCGCTACCTCCGCGAGATCGACGCGCCCGTCCCCGAGGCGCTCTCGCTCGCCGGCCGGCACGTCATGGAAGAGGAGGCGCGCGCCGAGCTCGAGCGCACGCCGAGGCTCGGAGCGATCCCGCCCCGCGCGTTCGAGCTCGTGGACGAGGCGCGCGAGGTCGGTCTGCGGCTCGACCTCGAGCCATGCCGTCCGGTGCTGCGCGGCGCGGTCCTCGCCGGGCTCGCGAGGGTCGCGGACTCGCCGGCGCCCGAGCGCGTCACCGCCGTGCTCGCGCTCATCAACGGCGCGCGCCGCCTCGACGTGGGCTTCGATCGCTGGGCGGCGCAGAACCGTGTCTTCGATCTCTGGCGCAAGCAGCCGGACGCGCGGGGCGCGCTGGCGCCGCTGGCCGACGCGCTCGGCCTCGCGCTGCCCTTGAAGGACCCGCTGTGACCGTCGACGCGATCATCGAGCGTCTCGCGAAAGACCCGGGCCAGCCGCTGCGCGTGCCGCGCGCGACGTATCGGGTGCAGCTCGGCCCGGATCTCACGTTCGACGACGCCGCGGACGTCGCCGACTACCTCTCCGCGCTCGGCGTCAGCGACGTCTACACCTCGCCGTTCCTCGAGACGAGCGGCGCCGGCTCGCACGGCTACGACGTCGCCGACCATTCGCGCTTCCGGGCGGAGCTCGGCGGCGGCGCGCAGTACGGCGCGGCGCTCGACGCGGGGCAGCTCGCGCGGCAGGGCGGGCGCTTCGTGCTCCGCTACTACGACACGGTGCTGCCGATCGGCCCGCGCAGCTACGCGCGCATCCTCGGCCTCCGGCTCGAGCAATTGAACCGCGTGCTCGGCGCCGAGCACCCGGCGGCCGTCGAGCTCAAGTCGATCATGTCGCTGCTCGCGACGATTCCCGTGCGCACCGAGACCGACCCCGCGCGCCTGGCCGCGCGCCGGCGCGAGATCGAGGGCGCCCGCGCGCGCCTCGAGGCGCTCTTCGAGGACTCTGCGGACGTGCGCGACTTCGTCGACGCCAACGTCGCGATCTTCAACGGCACGCCGGGCGATCCGCGCAGCTTCGACATGCTCGACGCGCTGCTCGACGCGCAGGTCTACCGGCTCGCGTACTGGCGTGTGGCAGGCGAGGAGATCAACTACCGGCGGTTCTTCGACATCAACGAGCTCGCGGCGATCCGCATGGAAGTGCCGGAGGTGTTCGCGGCCGCGCACCGCCTGCTCTTCCGCCTCATCCGCGACGGCGTCGTCACGGGCCTGCGGGTCGATCATCCGGACGGCCTGTACCGCCCCGCGGAATACTTCCGCCGGCTGCAGCGCGGCGCGCTGCTCGAGGTGTGTCACGGACTCTTCCGGAGCGCGGGCACGGGCGAGTGGCGCGATCAGGACGTGCTCGCGCGCTACGACCCGATGCACGCGGCGGGCGCCGTCCCCGCGCAGCCGTTCTACCTCGTCGCCGAGAAGATCCTCGCGCCGGGCGAGCAGCTGCCGGAGACGTGGGCGGTGGCGGGCACGACGGGCGACGACTTCCTCGACCTGCTGAACGGGATCTTCGTCGACCGGACCCAGGCCCGTGCGATCGAAGATCTCTACGCGCGCGTGCTGCGCGCGCGGCCGAACTTCGGCGAGACGGTGTACGAGGCGAAGCGGCTCATCATGGACACCTCGATGGCGTCCGAGCTGAACATGCTCGCGCATCGCCTCAACCGGATCTCGGAGAAGCACCGGTCGTCGCGCGACTTCACGCTCGGCAGCCTCCGGCGCGCCCTGCGCGAGATCATCGCCGCGTTCCCCGTCTACCGGACCTATCTCGGCGACGACGAGGGGTCCGAGGCCGGACCCGTGGGGTCCGAGGCCGGACCCGTGGGGTCCGAGGCCGGGCCCGTCGGTTCCGAAGGCGCCGAGGGCGGCGGCGGGGGCAAGACGCCGAGCGCGCAGGCGACCGATCGCGACCGCGAGTACATCGCGCGCGCCGTCGCCGCCGCGAAGCGGCGGATGCCCACGGTGGACGCATCGACGTTCGACTGGGTCCAGGACATCCTGTCGGCGAAGGTGCCCGAAGGCGGGAGCGACGCGGACCGCGCCGAGCGCCGCGACTTCGTGATGCGCTTCCAGCAGATCACCGGCCCGACGACCGCGAAGGGCTACGAGGACACCGCGCTCTACCGGTACAACCGTCTCGTCTCCCTCAACGAGGTCGGGGGCGAGCCGAGCCGCTTCGGCACGACGCTCGCCGAGTTCCACGCGGCCAACGTCGAGCGCGCGCGCGACACGCCGTACGCGCTGTCCGCCACGTCCACGCACGACACGAAGCGCGGCGAGGACACGCGCGGGCGCATCGACGTGCGGTCGGAGGTGCCGCACGAGTGGCGGGCCGCGGTCCAGCGGTGGCAGCGTCTCAACCGCCGCCACCGTGTGACGATCGACGGACGCCAGGCGCCGAGCGCGAACGAGGAATACCTCGTGTACCAGACGCTCGTGGGCGCGTGGCCGATCGACGCCGAGCGTCTGAGCGCGTACGTCCTCAAGACGGCGCGCGAGGCGAAGCAGAACACGAGCTGGACGACCGCCAGCCCGAAATGGGACGAGGCCCTCACCCACTTCGTGGAGACGATCCTCGACGAGGGCACGTCCGCGGAGTTCCTGCGCGACCTGCGCGAGTTCCACGCAAAGATCGCGCCCTTCGGGATCCTGAATTCACACGCACGGCTACTTCCTGCGGCACCGCCCGATCACCACCGCGTACGGCAACGACTTCGCGGCGTGGACGGCGGTGCAGGTCCGCGACCAGGCGCTCTCCGAACGCCTCGCGGTCGTGAACCCGTTCGAGTTCCCGTCGCTGGAGGCGCTGCGCGAGGAGCTGGTGACGGTCGTGCACGATCACCTGCGGCGCCTGCGCACGGTGCCGCGCGTCGAGATCGGCGAATCCTTTCACTTCCAGCAGTCGTACATCGTCGAGGTCGAGCTGGGCTCGCCCGCGACGACGCTGGTCGAGTTTCGCGACGGCCTCGCGTCGGTCGACGCGAGCGCCGTGTACTTCCACATGGTGGAGGCGCGCACGCGGCTCGGCCGGCGCTCCGGCGACTTCGGCGAGTGGATCCGCACGTCGCTCGGCCTCACCGACCTGGCGGAGCGCATCGAGCGCATCGACACGTACATGACGAGCCTCGAGCGCGTGCGCGCGCGGGTGCTGAGCCTCGTGGACGCCGAGCTGGAGAGACAGCAGTGAGTGGACTGCCGAGCGGGCGGGCGAAGCCCGGGAGCCCGCGAGTTCAATGACGACGGCGAGCCGGATCGACGACTATCGGCAGGTCGCGCCGCCCGGCGCGGTCGATATCATCCTGAAGCTCGCCGAGCACGTGCGCGGCCGGCGCTTGCTCCACGTGAGCGGAGGCCGCTTCGGCGGCGGCGCGGCCGAGGCGCTGCAGACGCTCGTGCCGCTGCCCGGCGACGTCGGCGTCGACACCGCGTGGGAGATCACCGGCGGTGACCCGGTGTTCTACGGCACCGCGACGGCGCTGCAGGCGGCGATGGAGGCGGCGAGCGCGTCTTCGACGACGAGGCCCTGAGTCACTGGATGGAGATGAACCGCATCAACGCCAAGAAGCTCCGGCTCGAGGCCGACGTGGTGATGGTGCACGACGTCCAGCCGGCGTCGATCATCGGCAGCCGGCCCAACGGCGGCAAGTGGCTCTGGCAGTGTCACTTCGACGGCTCGGCGCCGCAGCGCCGCGCGTGGAGCGTCTTCCGTCCGCTGCTCGAGCAGTACGACGCCGCGGTCTTCGCGCTGCCGCGCTTCGGCCGCCGTCTCAGCATTCCACAGTACGTGATCCAGCCGTCGATCGATCCCCTCTCGGAGAAGAACCGCGAGCTGCCGCCGCGCGAGGTCGCGCGCATTCTGCAGGCGCTCGCGGTCCCGCAAGACCGGCCCCTGCTGGTGCAGATCGGGCGGTTCACGCGCAACGCCGATCCGCTCGGCGTCGTCAACGCGTATCGGCTGGTCAAGAAGCACCATCCGGTGCGCCTCGTCGTCGCGGGCACGGCCGGCGACGACCCGGAGAGCTTCCAGATCGTGGCGGAGCTCCGCCGCGCCGCCGAGCACGATCCCGACATCCTCGTGCGCGACCTCCCGCCCGACGCGCACCTGCAGATCAACGCGCTCCAGCGCGCGGCCACCGTCGTGCTCCAGAAGTCGGTCCACGAGGGCTTCGGGCTCGGCGCGACCGAGGCGATGTGGAAGGGCAGGCCGATCGTCGCGGGGTTCGCGGGCGGGCTGCCGCACCAGATCGTCTACGACGTGACCGGCTACACCGTCCACTCCGTCGAGGGCGCGGCCTTCCGCGTGCGCCACCTGCTCAACAATCCCGAAGTGGCCGCGCGCATGGGCGCCGCGGGGCGCGAGCTCGTGCGCCGCCAGTTCCTCGTGACGCGCCACCTCACCGACTACCTCGCGCTGCTCATCCACCTGACCAGTGGCAGTGCGAGGTGAGCAGCGTCTCGATGCGAGCCGAGCGGTGAAATGGTTCGAGAGATAGCCACGGTCGACGTGACGGGGCCGATGGACGAGCAGATCGCCCGGGTCGGCGGGTGCGACGTCGCGGTCGCGTTCCTCACGTGCAACAACGCCGACACGCTGCCGGGGCTCCTCGCCGCGACGGGCCGCGGCCTGGCCGAGCACGTCCCCGCGATGCCCGTCGCGTACGTCGTCGCGGACGCCGGCTCGTCCGACGGGACGCGCGATCTCTTCGCGTCGGCCGCCGTGCCCTCGGTCGTCATCACGCACGAGGCGCCGCTCGCGGAGCGTGTCGCGGTTCCGTTTCACGGGGTGCCGGGCCGCGGCAGCGCGCTGCGCGCCGCGCTCGGCGCGGCGCAGCGCCTCGGCGCGCGTGTCGTGCTGATCGTCGAGGCCGATCTCATCTCGTTCGCGCCGGACTGGATCGATCGCTTGACCGCGCCGGTGCGGGACCAGAAGGCCGACTACGTCGCGCCCGCGTACGCGCGCCACCGCTTCGACGGCACCATCACCAATCTCCTCATCGCGCCGCTCGTCCGTGCGCTCTACGGCCGCCGCCTGCGCCAGCCGCTCGGCGGCCAGCAAGCGCTCTCCGGCCGGCTCGTCGAGCATCTGCTCCTCCACCCGAAGTGGGATTGGAGCGCGCGCGAGCTGGCGGACGTCTGGATCCTCGGCACCGCCATCGCCGACGGATTCTCGGTGTGGCAAGCGTGGCTCGGACCGCGCATCATCCGCTCGCGGACGCGAACGACCGATCTGCCCGCGATGGTCTCGCAGACGCTCGGCGGCGTCTTCAGCGTCATGGACCGCCATCACGACCTCTGGCGCGACGTCCGCGCGAGCGAGCCGCTCCCGGCGGTGGGCGAGCCGATCCTTCCCGAGACCGAGCCGCGCGAGGTGGACGTCGAACGCATGGCCAGCGCGTTCCGCCTGGGCCTGCGTGACCTCCCCCCCGTGTGGGAGCACGTGCTCGCGCCGGAGACGCTCGGCGACGTGCTGAGCCTCGAGACCGACGACCTCGATCGCTTCCGTTTTCCCGACGAGCTCTGGGCGCGCGTCGTCTACGACTTCGCGCTCGGCCACCACTACGCCGTCATCCACCGCGAGCACCTGCTGCGCTCACTCGTGCCGCTGTATCTCGGGCGCACCGCCGCCTACGTCCTCGCCGTCCGCGACCGCGGCGCCGCCGCCAGCGAGGCGGCGGCCGAGGCCGTCGCCCGCGCATTCGAGCGTCAGAAGTCTTACCTCGTGGAGCGCTGGACATGAGCCCTCGCAACCCGACCGGGAGCACCGCCAAGCGGAAGCCGCGCGCCGCGCCGCCGGCCGCCGTGCCCGCGACACGCCGCACCGTGATCATCGAGAACGTCGCGCCGTCGGTCGACGGCGGGCGGTACGCCGCGAAGCGCGAGATCGGCACGCGCGTCGAGGTCTCGGCCGACGTCTTCAAGGAAGGCCACGACGTCCTCGCCGCCTGGGTCCTCTATCGTCACGAGACCGAGACGGCGTGGCGCGAAGCGCCCATGCGCTTCGTCGACAACGACCGGTGGGGCGGCGAGATCGTCGTCGACAGGCTCGGGCGGTGGCTCTTCACCGTCGAGGCGATGAACGACGCCTTCCAGAGCTGGCTCGCCGACCTCGCCAAGCGCGTCGACGCGAAGCAGGACGTCGCGAGCGAGCTGAAGGAGGGCGCGGCGCTCGTCGCGACGGCCGCGGAGCGCGCGAGCGGCTCGGACGCGCGGCGGCTCTCCGAGCACGCGACGCGGCTGGCCCGCGGCGACGCGAACGCCGCGCGCAACCCGGACCTCGCCGCGCTGATGGCGCGTCACCGTGACCGCAGCCAGGCGACGCGCTGCCCGATCGAGTTCCCGCTGCAGGTGGATCGCGAGCGCGCGCGCTTCGCCGCCTGGTACGAGTTCTTCCCGCGCTCCGGGTCGACCGCCGAGCGCTCCGCCACCTTCAAGGAGGCGCAGGCGCAGCTCGAGCGCGCGGCGGCGATGGGCTTCGACGTCGTGTACCTGCCGCCGATCCATCCGATCGGCCGCAGCCATCGCAAGGGGCGCAACAACACGCTGACCTCGAAGCCCGGCGACCCCGGCAGCCCGTGGGCGATCGGCGGGGCCGAAGGCGGCCACGACGCCGTGCATCCGGATCTCGGCACGATCGAGGACTTCGACGACTTCGTCGCGAAGGCCGGCGAGCTCGGCCTGGACGTCGCGCTCGACTTCGCGATCCAGTGCTCGCCGGACCACCCGTACGTGCGCGAGCATCCCGAGTGGTTCTTCCACCGGCCCGACGGCACGATCAAGTACGCCGAGAACCCGCCGAAGAAGTATCAGGACGTCTACCCGGTGAACTTCTACACCGAGGACATCGGTCCGCTCTGGGCCGAGATGAAGCGCGTGGTCGAGTTCTGGGTCGGCCACGGCGTCAAGACGTTCCGCGTCGACAACCCGCACACGAAGCCCGTCGTGTTCTGGGAGTGGATGATCCGCGAAATCCAGCGCGAGCATCCCGACGTCGTCTTCCTTGCGGAGGCGTTCACGCGCCCGAAGATGATGAAGGTGCTCGCGAAGATCGGCTTCACGCAGTCCTACACGTACTTCACGTGGCGCAACGAGAAGACCGAGATTCGCGAGTACCTGGAGGAGATCACGGAGGATCCCGTCGCGGAGTACCTCCGGGGGAACCTCTGGCCGAACACACCGGACATCCTCCACGCCACGCTCGTGCGCGGCGGCCGGCCGGCGTTCAAGATGCGCCTGGTCCTCGCGGCGACGCTTTCCTCGCTCTACGGCATGTACTCGGGCTACGAGCTCTGCGAGCACGTGCCGGTCGCGCCGACGTCCGAGGAGTACCTCGACTCGGAGAAGTACGAGGTGAAGGCGCGCGACTGGAACGCGCCCGGCAACCTGTCCGACTTCATCACGCGCGTGAACACGATCCGGCGCGGCAACCGCGCGCTGCAGCTCTACCGCAACCTGCGCTTCTACCAGTCCGACAGCCCGCACATCCTCTGGTACGGCAAGATGACCGAGGACCGCGAGAACGCGATCTTCGTCGCGGTGAACCTCGATCCCACCGCCGAGCGCGAGTCGATGGTCGAGGTGCCGCTCGACGTCCTCGGCATCCCCGCGAACCGGCCGTACACGATGCACGAGCTGCTGAGCGACCGCACGTGGGAATGGGTCGGGCCGCGCGGCTTCGTGAAGCTCTACCCCGACGTCGACCCGGCGCAGGTCTTCCGTCTCGAGCGCTAGGACGGCTCGGCGCGACCGATCACGACCGGACCGTCGCGGCGAGGCGCGATCTGAAATCGTTGGCGGCCGCGAATGCGATAGGTCTCGAAGTCGTCATGGTCGATCGTGAGGATTCGATTCAGCGACTCGCGCTGAGCCAATAGGACGAGAGTCGCGTCAGCGAAGTCCATGGGGCGATCGCGATAGCGCTGCATCAACTCGTCCAAGACGGGCAGATCGACGTCCGTGATCGCGCCGATCGTTACAGCCCCGGACCTCACAAACCGCCACGCCGCTTCGGTGTCGCGACGTCGATCGCCAACGAGGTGAAAAAGTTCGGTGAGCACCGCGGTGGAGGTCAGCAAGGGTAGACGAAACTGCCGGACGGCATCGGCGCATGCCGTGTGCCATCGATCGCCGCGATCGATGATGGCCAGAATCGCGCCTGTGTCGATGAGGCCGCTAGCGACCACGGCGGCGCTTGAACCGCTCTCGAATCACCACCCGTCCGCGCTCGGCCCGATGCGGGTCCCTGCCGTCGATCAATCCGATCACTTTGGCGAGGGCCGCGTGACGACGAGCCTGCTCCGCGGCATCGCCATCCTCACCACCCTGCCGACTTCGTAACCAGTCGTGCGCGATCTGGTCGAGAAGCGTCGCGACACTGGATCGCGCGCGCCGTGCCTCGGCCTCAAGCGCGGCCTTGGTCGCCGGCGCCACGCGCCAGCTATACACCTCGCTCTTCTTCATGCACTACAGTGTAGTGCATTCGCGGGTCGGCGTGCCACCGTCATCGGACCTGTCGCTGCGTCTCGTCGCGAAGGCGCCGGTACTGGTCGCGCGCGGGCAAGCCGAGCCGCTCCGCGATGCGCGCGGCGCGTTCATACGAAGCAAGCGCTTCCGAATTGTGTCCCAGCGCCCGGTGCACGTCGCCGATGTTCTTCATCGTGTCCGCGAGACCGGGCTCATTTCCGACCGTCTCCGCGAGCTTGACGCTGCGCTGGTAATGGTTGAGCGCCTCCGCATAGCGGCCTTGCCGCAGATGAACGTTGCCGATGTTATTGAGGGTCTCCGCCTGCCCGGCTGGTCGCCAAGCTGTTCCCTGAGCTTGAGGCTCCGGGCGTGGTGACTGAGCGCCTCGAGGTAGCGGTCCCGGCGCTCATGAATGACGCCGATGTTGTTGAGGGTCCGGCCCTGCCCCGGCTCGTCGCCGAGCCGCCGCATGAGGTTGAGGCTGCGGTCGTAGTGGCTGAGCGCCTCCGCGTAGCGGCCCTGCTGTGCCGCCGAAGCTCGTGTACGCGCCGAGGACGACTTGCTCGGCGCCCAGGAGCTTCCCGATCTTGATAGCCTGCGACGGGTCGACGAGATCGGCGAGGGGCAACTTCTGCTCCGCGAGCATCTTGTAAGCTGCGCGCGCTCGACGAGCTGCAGGCCACGGATCGCGTGCAGCTTCGTCGTCACCGTCTCCGCGACGGACGGCCCCAGCCACTCCATTGCGGGATCCTTCGCGGTGTTGACGAAGTCCATCACCGCGACCCGGCGCACCTGCGCCGACGCGGGGAGTGGACACGACATCAGCGCCAGCATCAGCAACAGCCACCGCACCATGCGGACGTCTCCCGATACCGCAAGAAATGGTGGAGACGGCCGCGTCTTACGAGTCGAGCCGGATTCTACGAGATCGCAAGGCGTTGCGGCGCGGTTCGCACTGATGAGTAGAATTGAGGCGTGCCTGCGATAACCCTTCACGAAGTCAGCCGCCCACTTCCGAGATGACAAAGGACTGGTACAAGGACGCGGTCTTCTACGAAGTCCCGGTCAAGTCGTTCTTCGACGCCGACGGCAACGGGATCGGCGACTTCGCGGGACTGACGGCGCACCTCGACTATCTTCAAGATCTCGCCGTCGACTGCCTGTGGATCCTGCCGATGTATCCCTCGCCGCTGAAGGACGACGGGTACGACATCTCGGACTTCCACGGGATCCATCCCTCGTACGGCACGGTGGAGGACCTCCAGAAGTTCCTCGACGCCGCGCACGCGCGCGGCATGCGCGTGATCACCGACCTCGTCATGAACCACAGCTCCGACCAGCATCCGTGGTTCCAGGCGGCGCGGTCCGATCCGAACTCGCCGTACCGCGACTACTACGTGTGGGCCGACACGGACCAGAAGTATCGCGGCGTGCGCGTCATCTTCACCGACACCGAGAAGTCGAACTGGAGCTGGGACCCGGAGGCGAAGGCCTACTACTGGCACCGGTTCTTCAGCCACCAGCCCGACCTCAACGACGACAACCCCCTCGTCCGCAAGCAGATGCTCGACGTCATGCGCTTCTGGCTCGACCGCGGGCTCGACGGCTTCCGCTGCGACGCCGTGCCCTACCTGATCGAGCGTGAAGGCACGAATTGCGAGAACCTGCCGGAGACGCACGAGATCCTGAAGGACGTCCGGCGCGTGGTCGACCGCGAGTACGGGGGCGACCGCATCCTGCTCGCGGAAGCGAACCAGTGGCCGGAAGACGTGCGGCCCTACTTCGGCGACGGCGACGAGTTCCACATGTCGTTCCACTTCCCGCTGATGCCGCGGCTCTACATGGGCATCCACCGGGCGGATCGCCTGCCGTTCACCGACATCTTCACGCACACGCCGCCGATCCCGCCGTCGTGCCAGTGGTGCCTCTTCCTGCGCAACCATGACGAGCTCGCGCTCGAGATGGTGACGCACGAAGAGCGCGACTTCATGTACTACGCGTACGCGCCCGACCCGCGCATGACGCTCAACCTCGGCATCCGGCGGCGCCTGGCGCCGCTGCTCGACAACGACCGCCGCCGCATCGAGCTGATGAACTGCCTCTTGCTGAGGCTGCCGGGCTCGCCGATCGTCTACTACGGCGACGAGATCGGCATGGGCGACAACGTCCACCTCGGCGACCGCAACGGCGTCCGCACGCCGATGCAGTGGTCGTCGAACCGCAACGCGGATTTCTCGACCGCCGAGGCCGAGCGCCTCTACCTGCCGGTCATCAACGACCCGGTCTACGGCTACCAGGCGGTGAACGTGGCCGCGCAGGCGAGGCGGCCCTCGTCGCTCCTCAACACGATGAAGCGGCTCATCGCCGCGCGGAAGCGCTCGCGCGCGTTCGGCCGCGGCACCATCGAGTTCCTTCACCCGCGCAACCAGGCCGTGCTCGCGTTCCTCCGGCGGTGGCAGGACGAGACGCTGCTGATCGTGGCGAATCTCGCGCCGACGTCGCAGCCCGTGGAGCTCGACCTCGCGCCGTACCGCGGCTCGGTGCCCCTCGAGCTGCTCGGACAGACGCGCTTCCCGCCGATCGGCGAGCATCCGTACTTCCTCAGCATCGGCGCGCACGCCTTCTACTGGTTCCGTCTCGAGCCGCGCGAGCGCGGCCCGATCCGCTATGGCATCGAAGCCACCGCCATCTGAGCCGCTCGCGGCGTGGCTGCCCGCGCAGCGATGGTTCGGGGCCAAGAGCCGCCGCATCGGCGGCGTCAGCGTGGACGACTCGATCGAGCTCGGACCCGGCACGCTCCACGTCGTGCGCGTGACGCTCGACGACGGCGACGAGCAGCGCTACGCGGTCCCGCTGCAGCCGGGAACGGCGATGGCGGACGCGCTGGACGATCCCTCGTTCGCACGCCATCTCGTCGGCCTCGTGCGCGACGAAGCCCGTGTCGCCGGCGGCGCGGGTGCCGTCAGCGGCGATCGCACGCGGGCGTTCCCCGCTGATCTTCCCGCCGACGCGGCCGTCCGCAAGATCGGCGGCGAGCAGAGCAACACCTCGCTGATCGTGGGCGGCGGGCTGATCGTGAAGCACTTCCGGCGGCTCGCGGCCGGCGTGAACCCGGAGCTCGAGATCACGCGCTTCCTCACCGAGGCGGCGGAGTTTCCGCACACGGCGGCGCTCGCGGGCTGGATCGACTACACGCCGACCGACGGCGAGCCCGCCACGCTCGCGGTCGTCCAGCGCCTCGTGGCGGACGCGCGCGACGGGTGGGAGTGGATGCTCGCGGCCATGCGCGACGAGCGCCGGCGCTCCGCGACGATCGCCGCGCTCCGGCGGCTCGGCGACGTGACGGCGAACCTCCACCTGGCGCTCGCACGGGCCCGGACGCCCGCGCTCGCGCCGGAGCCCGTCACGGACGCGGACGTCGCGCGGTGGACCGCGTCGGTGATCGCGCAGCTCGCGGCCGCGCGGGCCGCCGCGCCCGCGCACGCCGCCGCGATCCCGGCCGTGACGGCCGAGCAGGTCAGCGCCGCGCTCGGCAGCGTGCGCGGCCGCGTCAAGTGCCGGCATCACGGCGACTTCCACCTCGGCCAGACCCTCTACCGCGAAGCCGGCGGTACCTGGACGATCATCGACTTCGAAGGCGAGCCGCTGCGGCCGCTCGCCGAGCGGAGGCAGAAGCATGCGCCGCTGCGCGACGTGGCCGGCCTCCTCCGCTCGCTCGCGTACGCCGCGGAGACCGTCCGCGCGTCGGGCGCCGGCGACTGGATCGAGGCGTGGGAGGGCGAGGCGCGCGCGGCGTTCGTGAACGGCTATTTCACGACGGCCGGGCGCGCGCCGTTCCTGCCGGACGACGAGGACGGGGCGCGACGCGCGATCGCGGCCTTCGAGGTCGAGAAGGCGGCGTACGAAGTCGTGTACGAGGCGGACAACCGCCCGAGCTGGATCGCGATCCCGCTGCGCGGCGTCGTCAGCGCCGCGACGGCGCTCCGCCCGGCGCGGGCGGCTGGGGCGGCGTGAAGTACATCTGCTCCGCGTTCACGCCCTCCTTGTCGAAGTAGACGACGAGGCCGGAGCGGTACGCGGCGAACTTCCTGCCTCTTTCCACGCTGGCGATGTCCGGTTCGCCCCAGCCGTCGAGCACGGTCTTCCGCGTGAAGATGCCGGGCTTCGGCTCGAGGAGCATCTGCCGCACGACGTCGGGCTTGTACCCCTGCGGCGTGAGCAGACCGAAGTCGATGGTGACCTTCTTCGCACCCGTGGGGGCCTGCGCACCCTCGTAGAGCCACCGCGTGGTGTCGTAGCCCTCGAGCTTCTCGCTCGTGACCGTCGAGGGCGCGCCGAACCGCGCGCGCACCGCGGCCTGCGTGGTCTCGCCGGGCCGCACCGTGGACCATTCCGCACTGTCGACGGCGGCCGCGAGCGCGAGCGTCGCGGCGAGGAGTGCCCCGGCGACGACGAGCCGGCGCATCAGAGGCCGAGCGCGACGCCGTCGCCGCGCGGGTCGGCGCCGCCCATCATGACGCCGTCGCGGAACGTGATCGCGTGCGCGTGCCCTACCTTCGTGAAGAGCGCCGGCGCCGGCTTGACGGTGTGGCCCTTGCGCGCGAGCCCGGTGAAGACGCGCGCGGGCAGGCGGCTCTCGAGATGGATCGCGTCGGCCGGATCGTCCGGCAGGAACTCGCCGATGAGGAAGCGCGGACGCTCGATGGCTTCCTGCGGGTCCATGCCGTAGTCGAGGATGTTCGTCAGCACCTGCAGGTGAAACATCGCCTGCCCGTTGCCCCCCATCGTCGAGAACGCGATGTGCGGCCGGTCGTCCCGCGTGACGATCGAGGCGATCAGCGTGTGGAACGGCTGCTTGCGCGGCGCGAAGACCGCCGGGTGCTGCGGCTCGTACGTGAAATGCCGGCCGCGGTTCTGCAGCAGAACGCCCGTCCCCGGCACGACGATGCCCGAGCCGAAGATGTTGAAGACCGACTGGATGACACTGGCGACGTTGCCCTGCGCGTCCGCGACAACGAAGCCCGTCGTGTCGCCTTCGGGATCACCGGCTGCGTAGGCCTGCGCCTTCTTCGGGTCGAAGGCGTGGCGCCGCTTCGCCGCGTAGTCCTTCGAGAGCAGCGTCTCGACGGGCAGGCGCGCCCGAGCGGGATCGCCGATCCACCGGTCGCGATCGGCGTACGCGAGCTTCACGGTCTCCAGCAGCAGGTGCAGATGCTCCACGGAGTGGATCGTGCGACGTGAGAGCGGAAAGCCTTCGAGGATGTTGAGACCGATCAGCGCGGCCAGCCCCTGCGTGGGTGGGGGCGTCTCGTAGACCGTCGCGCCGCGATATGTCGTGCTGATCGGGTCGCGCCACGCGCCGGCGTGACGCGCGAGATCGTCGTCGGTCAGGAACCCGTCCGCGGCCATGCGCGCGGCGATGGCGCGGCCCACGCGCCCGCCATAGAAGAGGTCGGGCCCGTCGGTCGCCAGCGCCTTCAAGGTCCGCGCGAGGTCGTCCTGCACGAACGTGGCCCCGAGCGCCGGCGCGCGGCCGCCGGGTGTGAAGATCCGCTGCCATTCGGGATCGGGGTTGCCCGGCGCGAACTCGGCGATGTACTGGCTCTGCAGCGACGTCATCGGATAGCCGTGCTCGGCGCAGCGGATCGCCGGCGCGAGCAGCTCTGGAATCGGGCGCGTGCCGAAGCGCTCGTGGAGCATGAACCAGCCGCGCACGCAGCCGGGCACGCTCACTGTCGGCGCGCCGATCACGGGCAACCGCGTGAGGCCGCGCCGCGCGAGCTCGTCGAGCCCGGCGCGCGATCCCGAGCGTCCCGCGCCGTCGAGGAAGTGGATCCGCCGCGTCGCGGCTTCGTAGTAGAGGCAGAAGATGTCGCCGCCCACGCCGCACATCGCGGGCTGTGTGACCGCGAGCACCGCGTTCGTGGCGATCGCCGCGTCGGCCGCGGTGCCGCCGGCGCGCAGCACGTCGATGCCGGCGAGGGTCGCCCACGGATGGCACGCCGAGACCATACCCTCGCGGCCGAGCGCGACGGGACGATGCGAATAACCAACACTCGGCACGGGCGCTTACCTCCTCGGCACTCGCGGAGGGCGCGGATTCATTCCGCGCCCGCAGCGTGGGGGGCTTGGGGGGCGCGCCTCGCACCCCCCAAGGCAAACAATCGCGTGATTTCGTCTTGATGGAAGATCGGCAAAAGCTGCTGGCGCGCGCCATCGACGAGCGTGCACCCCTGCTCGCGCGGCACGACCTGGCCGATGAAGTGACAGTCGATCGACTCGCGCGCGAGCGCGTGGATGACCGCGCCCGCTTCGGCGGGCGACAGCGTCATGAGGAGCGCGCCGCTCGCGATCGTCCCCAGCGGATCGAGGCCGAACGCGTCGCAGAGGATCCGGCCCTCCGGCAGCGTCATGATGCGGTCGCGATCGATGCGGAGGCCGACGCCGCCGGCGTCGGCCATCTCGTGGAGCGCGGTCGCGATCCCGCCTTCGGTGGGATCGTGCATGGCGTGGACGCTCGCGAGCTCGCAGGCGATCTCCGCCTCGGGCAGCACGCTGAGACCCGGCGTCCGCAGGAAGCCCTTCGCCTTGCGGATCACGGAGGCGGCGACGCCGCGCGCGCGGAGCTCCGCCTCCTTCTCGCGCGCGATGATCGCCGCGCCCTCGAGCGGGACGCCCTTCGTCATGACGACCGCGTCGCCCACCTGCGCGCCACCGGTCGTCACCAGCTTGTCCTTCGCGACCTCCCCGAGCATCGTGCCGGCGACGATCGGGCGATCGAGACCGTACGTGATCTCGGTGTGGCCGCCGACGAGCGCGACCTCCATGTCCTCGCACGCCTCGTGCAAGCGCGCGAAGAGCGCCGTGACGTCGCCGTCGGAGGTGCGGCCCTCGGGCAGCAGGATCGTCGCGAGGAACCAGCGCGGGCGCGCGCCGCGCACGGCGATGTCGTTCGCGTTGACCTGGAGCGCGTACCACGCGACGTCGTCGGTGGCGAACGTGATGGGATCGCTCGTGGCGACGAGATAGCGGTCGCCCATGTCGATCACCGCTGCGTCCTCGCCCACGCGCGGGCCGACGACGACGCGCGGGTCCTTCACGGCGAGCCGCTCGAGGAGCGCCTGCAGCGTGCGGGCGGGAAGCTTTCCGACGGGGAGAAACGACATCGGCGCAGGAGTATATCAGGCGAGCAGCTTGAGCACGTCCGCCGTCAGATCGAACAGCTGCGCGCAGCCGCTCGCGCCGCCGACGAGACCGCTCACGCGCTTGCGGAGGCCGGCATCGACGGTCTCGCCGACGAGCGCCTTGATCCGTCCCTGCGGCTCCGAGCAGATGCCGGCGTAGGGCAGGCGCGAGGTCACCGACTCGGCGCGCGTGATGCGGCCGGTCGTCGCGTCGATCTCGTACGTGAGGTCGAAGCCGTGCACGTTGTCGTGCATCGAGTGGAACAGCCGCAGCGTGCCGTCGACGCGCTCCACGCGCGCGACCTTGCGGCGCACGAAGACGCGCGTCTGTCCCGGGCGCGGGCTGTAGAGGTCGGGCTGCATCGGCGACACGACCGTACGCGTGCCGAGCAGCGCGCGGCCCGCGGCGCTGTACGTGAAGCAGGAATCCGGCAGGTCGATCCACCCGGTCGTGTCGAGCGTCCAGCACTCGGCGGCGCCGCCGCTGGCGCGCTCGGCCTGATCGCGCGGGAGCTTCGCCACCTGCCGCGCCAGCCGCGCGACCTCGACCACCGCGTCGACGAGCAGTGCTCCGCCCGGACCGCGACCGACCGCCTCGGCCGCCGCGCGCGTGAGGCCGCCGACCATCCGGACGCCGGCGAGGCGCGGGATCGCGGCGACGGCCGCGGGATCGACGTCGCCTTCCGCGCGCGCACGCGCGTCGCGGATCACGTACTCCGGCGACGGGAGCGCGACCGCGCTGAGCTCGACCGTGCGCTCGGGCTCGACGAGGCGCACGGTGTGCGTGAACGCGTCGTCGTGGGTGTTGTCGGTCCACCCGTCCATCACGCGCTCGTAACGCGCGCGCCCCGCGAGCACCGAGGGCGTGATCACGCGCTCAGGTACTTCTCGGGCGCGGCGTCGAACTGCTTCTTGCAGTTGGGGCAGCAGAAGTAATAGGTCTGGCCCTTGTAGCTCGACTGCGCGGCGGCGCGCGGCGGATCGACGGTCATCTTGCACACGGGATCGAGCGCCATGTCACGACTCCTTCACGCGACGGGGCGCGGGCGCCACCGTCTCAGACGCAGGCTGTTGGTCACGACCGACACCGACGAGAACGCCATCGCGGCGCCCGCGAGGATCGGCGAGAGGAGGATGCCCCAGAGCGGATACAGGAGCCCCGCGGCGACGGGGATGAGCACCACGTTGTAGCCGAACGCCCACACGAGGTTCTCCTTGATGATCCTGATCGTGCGGCGCGAGAGATCGAGCGCGATGACGACACCGCCGACGTCGCCGCGCATCAGCGTGACGTCGGCGGCTTCGATCGCGACGTCCGTGCCCGAGCCCATCGCGATGCCGACGTCCGCCGCCGCGAGCGCTGGCGCGTCATTGATGCCATCGCCAATCATGGCGACGAGCTTGCCCTCGTCACGCAACGTGCGCACCTGGCGCGCCTTGTCCTCAGGGAGCACGTCCGCGAGAACACGGTCGATCCCGGCCTGGCGGGCGATCCCCTCGGCGGTCGCGCGGCGGTCGCCCGTCAGCATCACCACGTCGACGCCGCGGGACCGCAGCGCGAGCACCGACGCGGCGGCGTCCGGCTTGAGCACGTCGCCCACGGCGATCACGCCCAGCACGCGGCCCGCGAAGGCGACATAGATCACCGTCCTGCCCGTCTGCGCGAGCGCGGCCGCCTGCGCGTCGAGCGCGCCGGTCTCGGTGCCGCGTTCGTCCATGAGCAGGCGGTTGCCGATCAGGACCCGCCCGTCGGGCGCCATCGCGTCGATGCCCCGGCCCGCCACCGACGTGAACTCGCTCACCGGCGGCAGCGCGAGGCCGCACTCCTTCGCGCGCGCGACGATCGCGGCGCCGATCGGATGCTCGGAGCCCTGCTCCGCCGCGGCCGCGATCGCGAGCACATCGTCCACCGCGACGCCGGCGGCCACAATCACGTCGGTCACGTCCGGGCGGCCGACGGTCAGCGTGCCGGTCTTGTCGAAGACGAGCACGTCCACCCGATGCAACTGCTCGAGCGCGGTCGCGCTCTTGATCAGCACGCCGTGCTCGGCGCCCTTGCCCGTGCCGACCATGATCGCCGTCGGCGTGGCGAGGCCCATCGCGCAGGGACAGGCGATGACGAGCACCGCCACCGCGTTGGTGAGCGCGTACAGCAGCGACGGCGACGGTCCGAGCAGCACCCAGCCGGCGAACGTGAGGGCGGCGATCACGAGGACGATCGGCACGAAGACGGCCGCCACGCGGTCGGCGAGCCGCTGGATCGGCGCACGTGAGCCCTGCGCCTCGGCGACGAGCTTGACGATGCGCGCGAGCGTCGTTTCCGCCCCGACGCGGGTCGCGCGAACGATGAAGGTGCCGCTGTGGTTCAACGTGCCGCTGAAGACCGTCGCGCCCGGTTCCTTCGTCACGGGCAGGCTCTCGCCGGTCAGCATCGACTCGTCGAGCGTCGATCGGCCTTCGGCCACGACACCGTCGACCGGCACGCGCTCGCCCGGACGGATCCGCACGAGGTCGCCGACGATCACGTCGGCCGTGGGGACGTCGATCTCGGCGCCGTCGCGGAGCATGCGCGCCGTGCGCGGCGCCAGGCGCACGAGCCGGCGAATGGCCTCCGACGTCCGCCCGCGCGCCCGCACCTCGAGCCAGCGGCCGAGCACCACGAGCGTGATGACCACGGCCGAGGTCTCGTAGTACGTCATCGCGCCGAGGTCCATGAACGCGTGCGGCCACAGCGTCACCGCGAGGCTGAAGAGCCACGCGGCACCGGTGCCGATCGAGACGAGCGTCGACATGCTCGCGGACCGGTAGCGCAGGTCGTGCAGGAAGCCGCGATGGAGCGACGCGCCGACCCACCACTGCACGGGCGCGGAGAGCACGAGGAGGAGCCACGGGTTCCGCAGCGCCGCCGGCGCCCACGGGAAGATCTCGGGCATGCTCCCGATCACGACGGGCGCGGTGAGGATCGCGCCGGCGACGAACCGGCGCCGCAGCGCCCGCTGCTCGGCGGCGCGCCGCGCGTCGTCGCCGTCCGCGGTCTCGCGCGCGGGCGCGGCCGTCGGCGTCACGAGCTCGTAGCCCGCCGCCGTCACGGCCGCCTGGAGCGCGCCGAAGTCCGTGCGCGCGGGGTCGAAGGCGACATTCGCCTGCTCGGTGGCGAGATTGACGGAGGCGTCCTCCACGCCGCCGACGCCGCGCAGCGCACGCTCCACCGTGCCGACGCAGGCGGCGCAGTGCATGCCGCGCACGGGCGCGGTCACGTGCTCGACGGGCGCGCTGGCGGGCATCACTTGCCCCGGAAGCGCGTGAAGACCTCGAGCAGCTCGTCGATCTTCCGCTGGCGGTCGTTCTTCGAGCCGGAGCGCATGGCGTCGGCCACACAGGATTCGATGTGCCGGCCGAGCAGGAGCTTCTCGACCTGCTCGAGGGCGCCCTGCACCGCGGCGACCTGCAGGAGGATGTCGACGCAGTAGGTGTCGGCGTCGATCATCCGCTGCAGGCCTTGCACCTGCCCTTCGATCCGCCGCAGCCGTCCCTGCACCTTGGCTTTCGTCGTCGCGTCGATCACCGATACCCCCAGGGGGTAGTATGCGGCCAGCGCACGGCCTTGTCAACCGCGGACACCGGCGGGCGGCGCGCTACTCGAAGAGCGACGGTTGCGAGGCGTTCGTGGCGGCGACGCGCCGGCGCTTGGCGGTCGCCTTGGCCTTGGGCTTCCTCGACGCGGCCTTCGCGGGTGCGGGGAGCTTCCACCCTTTCTGGTGCGCGATCCGCTCCCCCTGCTTGATCACGAGCAGGTCGACGAGCCGCGCGAACGGATTGCGGAGGAGCCCGAGGTACTTCTCCCAGTAGCGCGGCGAGTGCGCGAGGGTGCGCATCGACTCGAGCGCGAGGGTCAGCGACGAGCGGTCCCCTTTGCGACCGGCCAGACGGAGATCGGCGAGGATCTTCTGCCCGCTGACGCGCGACGGACTCCGCCTCGCCATCGGGCGGGATGCTACCACGCCGGCGTTCAGCGCCTCATCACGCCGCGCGCGATCGCCACGAGGTCCTTGACGGCGGCGACCGGCTTGAACACGACGCCGGCGAAGCCCATCTCGACGAGCTCGTGCGGGCGGTCCTCGTGCGAGGCCACGGCCACGATCGGAAGATCGGGCGAGCGCTCGAGCAGGCGATTCAGGAGCCACACCCCGTCGTGCTCGCCCCGCGTGAGCGACACGTCGGTGATCACGAGGTCGAGCGCCGTGGACTCCGCGATCGCGAGCGCCTCGCTGGCCGACGCGACGGCGGTCGCGCGCATCCCGGCGTGCTCGACGGCCTTCTGCATCATGGCGCGCGAGTCCGCGTTCTCCTGGATGACGAGGACGTGGGGCTCCGCCGTCTCCTTCGGCGCGCGCCCCTGCGCGTGCTCGGAGGCCGGCAGCTGGCTCGCCAGCGTCCAGTAGCGCTTCAGCAGCCTGATGTGCTCGACGAACTCCCGGAAGTCCACCGGCTTCGTGACGAAGCTGTTGGCGCCGACGCTGTACGTGGCGTCGATCTCTTCCTTGCGGTCCGACGTGGTCAGCATGACGACCGGGATCGAGCGGAACGCGGCGTCGCTCTTCACGACACGCAGGACCTCATGGCCGTTGAGCTTCGGGAGATGGATGTCGAGGAGGATCAAGCCCGGCCGGGGCGCGCTGGCAGGATTGGACCACTGGTTGCGGTGATGGAGGAAGTCGAGGGCCTCCTCGCCGTCCTTCACCCAGAACACGCGGCGCACGCCTTTGTCCGCCGCCAGGGTCTTCCGGGTGAACTCGGCATGATCGGGGTTGTCTTCGACCAGGAGGATGTCGACGCCCGCAGGCTGGTCCATGGCTTCCATGATTTCGGCCTGGCGGGTCAGGAACTTGAGCCCCTCACCATCAGCTCGTAGTCCTCGCGCGCCTTCGGCTGGCGGAAGGCTTCGACCGTGATCCGGGTGCGGAGCGCGTCGGCCAGCCGCGCGACGTCGTCCCGGGCCTCGCCGTCAAGGTGTTCGGCGAGGTCGGGGTGCACCCGCGCGACGATGTCCTTGTCCGGCGCGGTCGCGGCCCTGGCGCGGATCGCGCGGAACAGCTCGGCCGTGAGCGTCTCGTCCGATTTCGTCACGCCGCTGCCCTTGCACGTCGGGCACTGGGCGCTGAGGAGGGCGCGCAGGTCCTGGCGCACGCGCTTGCGGGTCATCTCGACGAGCCCGAGCTCGGAAATCTCGAGCACGTTCGTGCGCGCCTTGTCCTCGGCGAGCGCGCGCTTGAGCGCGCGATAGACCTGCTCGCGGTGCTCGGCCGTTTCCATGTCGATGAAATCGATGATGATGATGCCGCCGAGGTCGCGGAGGCGGATCTGCCGCACGATCTCCCCGACCGCTTCCATGTTGATCTTGAGCACCGTCTGCTCGAAATCGCGCTTGCCGACGTACTTGCCGCTGTTGACGTCGATCGAGACGAGCGCCTCGGTGTGGTCGATGACGATGTAGCCACCGGACTTGAGCCACACGCGCCGCCTGAGCGCCTTCTCGATCTCCTTCTCGATCCCCAGCGCCTCGAAGACCGGCGTGGGCTGGTCCCAGAGCCGCACGCGCTCCGCGAGCGCCGGCACCAGCGTCTCGACGTAGCCGCGCACCTTGTCGTGGATCTCGGGGGTGTCGACGACGAACTCCTCGACCTCGGGCGAGAGGAGATCGCGCACCACGCGGAAGATCAGATCGCCTTCCTCGTGGAGGACCGACGGCGCCCCGGCCGACGCCTCGCGCGTCTGCACCTGGCTCCAGAGCCGCCGCAGGAACTCGACGTCGCTGCGGAACTCGTCCGCGCCCTTGCCCTCGGCGTTCGTGCGCACGATGAAGCCGCCCGACGGCTGCGCGAGCTCGCGCACGGCCGCGCGGAGCCGATCGCGCTCGGCGTCGTCGCGAATCCGCCGCGAGACCCCGATGTGGCGCGACTGCGGCATGTAGACGAGATAGCGCCCGGGGATCGAGATGAACGACGTGATGCGCGCGCCCTTCGTCCCGAGCGGCTCCTTCGAGACCTGCACGAGAACGTCTTGGCCCTTGTGCAGCATCTCCTCGATCGGGGCGACGGCTTCGCGCCGCGGCTCGTCCTCCGCGTCGCTGTCGAGCTCCGCCTCGGGATCGGTCACGGCGTCGGGATCGTCTTCGGCGAGCCGCTCGGCGAGATCGCCGCGATCGGCGGTGTAGTCGCCGCCGTAGAGGAACGCGTCCTTGGTGAGGCCGATGTCGACGAACGCCGCCTGCATGCCCGGCAGCACGTTCGTCACCACGCCCTTGTACACGCTGCCCACGATCGAGCGGTGGCGCGCCCGCTCCAGGTAGAGCTCGGTGAGGAGACTACCTTCCTGGACGGCGACTCGGGTTTCGGTCAGGCCCGCGTTGACGACGATCCGTTTGGCCACGGCAGCACCTCGCTGACGCGGCGCCGGCGCGGCCGTCGCGTCTCATTGGAACTGCCGCATTCGGACCGAGACGAGGAGCCCCAGGCCCATGAGCGAGCACAGCACGGAGGTGCCTCCGTAGCTCATGAGCGGCAACGGCACTCCGACCACGGGCAGGAGTCCGGTCACCATGCCGACGTTGATCAACACCTGGGCCGCCAGCATGGTCGTGGCCCCGAGGGCGACGAGGCGTCCCACCGGCTCGCGTGTCGAGGCGGCGATGTCGAAGCCGCGCAGGAGCACGAACGCGTAACACGCGAGCAGGATCAGGCAGCCGACGAAACCCCACATCTCGGCGAATACGGCGAAGATGAAATCCGTGTGACGCTCCGGGAGGAACGCGAGGCGGCTCTGCGTGGCCCCGCTGATGCCCTTGCCCAGGAGCTGACCCGAACCGATGGCGATCTTGGCCTGGATCACGTTGTACGCGGTCCCGAGCGGATCGCGGAACGGGTCCAGGTACACGAGAATGCGTTCCCGCTGGTACTCCTTCAGGAAAAACCAGGCGACCGGCATCGCGGCGAGTCCCGCGAGGCTCAAGCCTCCCAGGAGTCTCAGGCGAATGCCCGCGCCGACGAGGAGTGCGAGGAGCACGGGACAGAGGAGAAGGGCGGTGCCGAGGTCCGGCTGTTTCATGATCAGCACGAACGGGATCGCGACCACGGGCGCCACGAGCAGCAGCGTGAAGCGGCTGATCGGCTGCGCCCAGCGCGAGGTCAGGACCCACACCGCCATGAGCACGAAGGCGATCTTGAAGAGCTCCGAGGGCTGCACGCTCACGGAGCCGATGACGATCCAGCGCCGCGCGCCCGACACCGTGCGTCCGAGCACGAAGACGGACGCGAGCCCGGCGAGGCCGAGCACGTAGATGAGCGGCGCGATACGCACGAGTTTCTTGTAGTCGATGCTGGCGACGATGAGCAGCGCGACGAGGCCGACGCCGAACCACACGAGCTGGCGGAGCGCCACGGTGCCGCCGGCGCGTCCGACGTGCAGGCTCGACAGCGTGAGCCCGCTCAGCGTGGCGAACGCGAGGCCGATGGAGATGAGCGGCCAGTCGACGTTCTGCAGCAGCCGCCGGTCGATCCCGATCATCCGCGGAACCCCGCCATCGCGACCTTCTCGTTGAAGATGGCGTTGAAGATCTTGCGCGCGATCGGCGCCGCGGCCTCACCGCCGTGGCCGCCGCGCTCGACGAGCACGACGACGACCACCTGAGGATCCCTCGCGGGCGCGAACGCCGCGAACCACGCGTGGTCCTCGCCGCGCTCCGACTTCGAGTTCGCGATGATCTGCGCGGTGCCGGTCTTGCCCGCGACGTCGAGGCCGGGGATCTTGGCGGCGCCGCCGGTGCCCCACTCGTTCACGACGGCCCAGAGACCGTCGCGGATCAGCGCCCACACGACGGGCGAGAGCTCGATGTGGCCGTTCACGTGGCCGGGGTCACGGAAGACGACGCCCTGCTCGGGGCGCTCGATGCGCTGCACGAGCCGGGGCTTCCAGAGCACGCCGCCGTTGGCCACCGCGCTCATCATGCGCGCGATCTGCATCGGCGTCACGAGGACCGCGCCCTGACCGATGGAGACGTTGAGGGTGTCGCCGCCGGTCCACGGCCGCGACTTCTTGTCGCCCTTCACGCGCGGCTTGGGCTCGGGGATCAGGCCGATCTTCTCCGTGCCGAGCTCGATGCCCGTGGGCGCGCCGAGGCCGAAGGCCTTCGCGTACTTCGCGATGTTCGTGCCGCCGATCTTCAGGCCCTGTTGATAGAAGTACACGTCGCACGACTGCGCGATCCCGCGGCGGAGATCGACGCTGCCGTGTCCTTCCTTCTTCCAGTCCTTCCACGTGCGGCCACCGTACTCGAAGTGCCCGGGGCAGTGCACGCGGTCCACCGGCGTGATGACCCCTTCCTGGAGACCCGCGGCCATCAGGATGATCTTGAAGATGGAGCCCGGCGGGTACATCGCCTGGCTCGCGCGGTTGAGCAGCGGGTGCTGCGGATCCTGGACGAGCCGGACCCACGCGTTGCGGTCGATGTTGCCGGTGAACGCGTCGATCGGAAACGCCGGCGTCGAGACGAGCGCGAGCACGTCGCCGTTGCGCGGGTCCATGACGACGACGGCGCCGGCCTTGCCCTCCATCGCCTTCTCGGCGGCTTCCTGGACGCGGCGGTCGATCGTCGTGACGACCTGCGCGCCCGGATGCGGCTCGGTCTGCTGCACGATGCGGATCGGGCGGCCCATCGCGTCGACTTCGATGCGCTCGCCGCCGTCGCGGCCGCGCAGGAACTCGTCGAGCAGCCGCTCGAGTCCCGTCTGGCCCACGAGCTCGCCGCGGCGATAGCGGCCCTGCTTCATCTGGTCTTCGCTCGCCTCGCGGACGTAGCCCAGGAGGTGCGCGGCGAAGCGGCTCGTCGGGTACGCGCGCTGCGGCTCGACTTCGACGATCACGCCCGGGAGCTCGAGCTTCCACTCCTCGACCTTCGCGACGTCGTCCATCGTGAGGCCGCGCCGGATGCGGACGGGCAGGAACGAGTCGGCCGACACGCGGCCGACGGCGTCGACGAGCTCCTGGTACGGCAGGCCGAGGAGCGTCGAGAGGCGCCCGAGCACGGCGTCGCGGTTGTCGAGCTCCCGCGGGATGATCGACAGCGTGAACGCCGGGCGATTGTCGACGAGCGGCACACCGTTGCGATCGAACAGGATGCCGCGCGGCGCGGCGATGGGACGGATCCGGATCCGGTTCTTGTCGGACGCGTCGAGGAACCGCCCGCCTTCGAGGACTTGGAGATACCAGAGCTGCCCGATGATGGCGAGGAACCCGAACGTGAGGACGCCCACGATCGCGATGATGCGGCGCTGGCCGGGATCCCGCCGCCCCGGCTGAGGCCGGAGACGCGGATCGAAGCCGCGCCCCGGGTTCATGTCGCACGCTCCTTGAGGGCGTCGGTCCACGCGAGCGCGAAGACGAGCGCGGCGCCGAGGAACCCGTTGTAGAGCGCCTGCGGGAGCACGACGAACGTCATCAGCTCTCCGAACGGCGCCGGGAAGCGGAAGAGCTGGAGCAGCGTGAAGCGCACCACGCCTTCCGCGACCGTGAGCAGCACGAGGCCGGGCACTTGAACGAGCGGCTGGGTCACGCGCAGCCGGCCGCCGGCGGCGCCGAGGCCGAAGCCGACGAGCGACTTCGTGAGCGCCTGCACGCCGATGAGCCCGCCTGCCGCGACGTCCTGCAAGAGGCCGGCGACGAAGCCGGCCACGCAGCCGAACTCCGGACCGCGGCGGAGTGCCAACAGGATGACGACGATCAACGGGATGTCGGGCGCGACATCGGCGATGCGCAGCGCGGGCGCGAGCGTGGCGTGGACGAGACCGCCCCCGAAGACGGTCAGCACGAACAGCGTTTTCACCCGCCGCCGTCCCGTGGGAACGCCGCGGCCACGTCGTGCCGCGTGTCGCCGGTGAGGAGCAGCACTTCGTCGACGCGCGCGAAGTCCACGACGGGCGCGAGCACCGCGTAGTGGAACAGCGCCGAGCCGCGATCGTCGATCGCGCGCACGCGGCCGATCGGAATGCCGCGCGGGAAGACGCCGCCCGCGCCGGAGGTCACGACGAGGTCGCCGACCTGGATGCCGCCGCCTTCGCGCGCCATGTACTTCAGGCGCATCGTGCCGCGCGGCTCCCCTTCGACGATGCCGGCCGTGCGCGTCCGCACGACGTGCGCGCCGACGGTCGACGCCGGATCGGTCAGCACCTGGATCACCGACGTGCCGCTGCGCACCTCCATCACGCGGCCGATCAGCCCTTCGGGCGAGATCACGGCGGTGAGGCGCGCGACGTTGTCGCCGCGGCCGCGGTTGACGGTGAGCGAACGGACCCAGCCGCCCCACTCACGCGCGATGATCTCGGCGCTCAGGGTGGCGAGCGGCAGGCGCTGCTGCAGCGCGAGGAGCCGGCGCAGCCGCTGGTTCTCCATCGCGGTCTCGGTGACCTGCAGCGACTCCACGCGCAGCTGCTGGTTCTCTTCGCGCAGGCGCCGGTTCTCGGCGCGGACGTTCTTCCAGTCGAGGTACGTCGACCAGACGTTCACCGCCGCGCGGTTCATCTTCGCGAGTCCGCTCTGGATCGGCGTGGTGATGAAGGCGAGCGCTTCCGCCGTCGGGGTGCTGTGCCCGCGCGTCTGGACCGTGAGGAGCAGTAGACAAGCGGCGACCACGGTGCCGAGCACGAGGACGCCACGCATCTTCACCCTGCGGCCCCTCCGATTGAACTACGCCGGGATCGCGACCTTCTTCAGGAGGTCCAGCTCGTCGAGCACCTTGCCGGTCCCGAGCGCCACGCACGACAGCGGATCCTCGCCCGCCGTCACCGGCAGGTTCGTCTCCTGCCGCAGCAGGTGGTCGAGGCCGCGCAGCAGCGCGCCGCCGCCGGTGATGACGATGCCCTTGTCCACGATGTCCGCCGCGAGCTCGGGCGGCGTGCGCTCGAGGCACGTGCGCACGGTCTCGACGATCGTCATGACCGGCTCGCGCAGCGCCTCGCGGATCTCCTCGTCGGTGATCACGATGGTCTTGGGGATCCCGTCGATGAGGTCGCGGCCCTTCACTTCCATCGTACAGCGCTCGCCCCCCATCGGGTAGGCGGAGCCGAGCTTCATCTTGATCTCCTCCGCGCGGCGCTCGCCGACGAGGAGGTTGTAGTGCTTCTTGATGTACTGCACGATCGCCTCGTCCATCTCGTCGCCGGCGATGCGCACGGACTTCGCGTAGACGATGCCGGAGAGCGAGATCACGGCGACCTCGGTCGTGCCGCCGCCGATGTCGACGATCATGTTACCGCCCGGCTCCTGGATCGGCAGCCCGGCGCCGATCGCGGCGGCCATCGGCTCCTCGATCAGGTACACCTCGCGCGCGCCCGCCTGCATCGCGGAGTCACGCACGGCGCGCTTTTCAACCTGCGTGATGCCCGACGGCACCCCGATGACGATGCGCGGCCGCACGAGCGTGCGGCGGCGATGCACCTTCGAGATGAAGTAGTGGAGCATCTTCTCCGTGACGTCGAAGTCGGCGATGACGCCGTCCTTCAACGGGCGGATGGCGACGATGTTGCCGGGCGTCCGTCCGAGCATCGCCTTCGCTTCGTGACCCACGGCGAGGACGGAGTGATCCGCCTGGTGGATCGCGACGATCGATGGCTCGTTGAGGACGATGCCCTCGCCACGCACGTACACGAGCGTGTTCGCCGTGCCGAGGTCCACCGCGAGGTCGTTCGAGAACATGCCGGCGAGCAGGTTGTAAAACATCAGCGCTCCATGGTGTCGGGATTACGGCCAAAAGCGAGGCTTGAGGGTAGCACAGGGCGTGCCAGACCTACACAAATTCGCAGTCCTGAAGCCACTTTAGGCGGGTCCCGCGAGCGCCATCGCCGCCGTGATCATGCGGTATCTCCCTAGAATAAGGAAACACATTTCCTGCTCTCTGGCCGTTCCTCGCCCGGCCGATCCGCGGGGGCCGAGGAGTCGGGACACCGCCCGCCGGGGGTCTTCCGAGGCGCGGGCGGGAAGTCGTCCCGGGAGAAAAGCGGCCGCGTGGCATCAAAAACTGACCGGCGTGCCGTCACCGTGACACGCGGACGGCACGGAACGCACGGCGGCTCGGCTCGTCTTGCCGGGCGCGGGCTCGACGGCGGCCGCGCGGGACGCTCCGCATGCGCCGCGCGCACGCGTGTCGCGAGCTCGCGTCGTTGTAGAAAACGGGTTGACTTGCGGCGGGGTCCTGTGTGAATCTTGCGCCCGGTTCTGGCTCAGACGGACATCGGTGAAACAGAGTGACCGAGCACGACGCCGCACGAGATCCAGTTCGTGCGGCGTTTTTTCTTGTCCGCCAATAACGGCGGACAACCCCGCCACCACGGTGGGAGCACGCAGGGGCTGAGAAGACCCCGAAGAGAGAGGTCGGAGGTATGGCACAAGGACAGGTGAAGTGGTTCAACGACGCCAAGGGTTACGGGTTCATCACTCAGGAGGGTGGCGAGGACGTGTTCGTACACTACTCCGCCATTCAGGCGAGCGGCTTCAAGAGCCTCGCGGAGGGTGACCGGGTGGAGTTCGAAGTGACCCGCGGCCCCAAGGGTCTTCAGGCAGCCAACGTCCGGAAGGTCTAACCCCCCCCTCTTCCACCTGCTGCTTCCACCCGGGCCCGCACGGGCCCGGGTGCTTCTCGCGGAACACACGTCGCCGAAAAAAAGCCCCGACGAGAGTCGGTGACGCTTCTCTCAGGACTGCGCGTCACCCCGGTGGTGAGCCGGGTCTCGTCGGGGCCGGTGGTGCCTGGACTCCCAGGCGCGTCCACCTCACATCAGCGTGGATCCTGCCTTAGGAGGCAACCACCTCACAGGTCACCGTAGGGCTACACATCGACTGGATCACCTCCTATTCTCGGCAAGGGCGCCACGCGGGCCCAGGTCCCACTGACCTCCAACCGGGTGCCGACTCCCGGCCCGAGGCTCGGCCACGTGCTGCCGCCGGCGTGATTGCCCGCGGGGACGCTGATGGAGCGCTGTGACGCTCCGGCCGACTTGTTTTTTCATCGTACCTCAGCCCGCGAGAACTCCCAACAAAAAGTCGCTACTTCACGACGATGCGCCCGCGATTGCGCTCCCACACGCCGGTGCCGACGCCTTCCACCCTCCGAAGCTCGTCGGCTTTCTTGAACGGGCCGCGGCGCTCGCGATATTCGACGATCTTCTCGGCGACCCTGCGGCCGACGCCGGTGAGCGTCATCAGCGATTTCACGTCGGCGGTGTTGATGTTGACCGTGGGCGTCGTGTCGCTCGTGGGCGTCGTGTCGCTCCCGACGTTACGCACGCGCACGGGCGCGCGCGTGTCGGTCGCGGGGCGAGGCGCGTCGACGCGCGACGGCATCGTCGAGCGCAGCGCGGGCTTGTCGGGCTTGTCGGGGCGCTCGGCCGCGACGAGAGAGGGCGCGAGCACCACGGCGAGGACGAGCGCGAAGGGCGTGAGCGCGGCGTGCATCGGCATCGAGACCTCCTGACGGAAGAATGCGTGACGCGCGCATTCCATCGGCCCGTCGGAGGAGCGTCAATGTCCAACGTTTGAGTCACGACAAAGCGATACGTGTCTCCGTTCGTGCCCGGGTCAGTCGTCGTCGTCGCGACGACCGAGCGTGTCGAGATACTCCCGCCACTCGAGCGGGAGCAGCGCTTTCTTGCGATCGTTGCAGTCCTTGCAGGCGGGAACGACGTTGCCGCGAACACTGCGTCCGCCGCGGCCGAGCGGCACGAGGTGGTCCATCGTCAGCGCCTTCACGCCCACGGCGCGACGGCAGTAGTAGCAGACGCCGTCGGAGATCCGCCGCTTCCACCAGCCGCTCGCGCGCAGCTCGCGCGCCTTCGCCCGCTCGCGCTTCAGGAGGTCGGGGTCGACCGGCGCGTAGTAGTCACCCATGCGCGGCTCACTCGTGAGCCGCGAGCGCCGTCGAGAGCTCCTCCCACTCGTGCATCAGGCCGACGATCTCCTGCTCCGCCGTCCTTCGCTCGCCCGTGATCGTGCGCACGCGGTCGCCGTTCGCATAGAGCTTCGGGTCGGCGAGCATGGCCCCGATCTCTTCGATCCTCCGCTCCAGCGCGGCGATTTTCTTTTCCACGTCGGTCAGGCGTGCGCGCAGTTGCTTCACCTCGGCGCTCGGCCTCTTCTTCACCAGCCGGACGCCCGGTGTCGCGCCGCTCGCTGCACTCACGTCGGCCGTCGATCGAGCGGCAGGTGCGTCCCTGCGCGGGGCGCCGGGGGCTGCGGGCGGCGGCGCGGGCGGGTCCTGTCGCCGCT
>VGLJ01000049.1 GCA_016866775.1 Candidatus Rokuibacteriota bacterium
CGGCAACTTCCGGCGCCTGACGGTGCGCTATGACCGGCTGCTGGCGACCTACGGCGGCTTCTTTCATCTCGCCTGTGCCCTGCTCGTCCTCAGACGGGTTTTGAAATGACTTCTAGTAAGCGGGTCGTGCCGGGCGCCTGCCGTGAACGTGACGCGGAGAGATCTCTTCAAAGTCGCGCTCGCGAGCGCCGCGGCCGGGCTCGACGCGCGCGCGCTGCTCACGGCCGACGCGGCGCCGGCGCGCATGACGGACGTCGACGCGCTCGGCAACGTCACGCTGCTCCACATCACCGACCCGCACGCGCATCTGAAGCCCGTCCTCTATCGCGAGCCCGACACGCTGATCGGCATCGGCGACGAGCGCGGCAAGCCGCCGTTCCTCACCGGCGCCGCGCTGCTGCGCGCGTACGGCATCGCGCCGGGCAGCGCCGAAGCCTACGCGGTGACGCACGTCGACTTCGCGGCGCTGGCCGCGCGCCACGGCCGGCTCGGCGGCTATGCCCACCTCGCGACGCTGGTGAAGCGCATCCGCGCGGAGCGCAGCGGCCGCACCCTCCTCCTCGACGGCGGCGACACGATCCAGGGCTCGGCGACCGCGCTGTGGAGCCGGGGCGAGGACATGGTGCGCGCGTCGAACCTCCTCGGCGTCGACGTGATGACCCCGCACTGGGAGTTCACGTACGGGATGGAGCGCGTGCGCGAGCTGTTCGGCGATCGCGAGCGCCGCGGGCTCTTCCAGGGTGAGTTCGTCGCGCACAACGTGTCCGAAGCCGGCTGGGGCGATCCGGTGTTCAAGCCGTACACGGTGCGCGAGGTCGGCGGGGTCCGGGTCGCCGTGATCGGCCAGGCGTTTCCGTACACGCCGATCGCGCACCCGCGCCGGTTCGTGGCGGATCTCACGTTCGGCATCCTCGAGGACGACGTGCAGCGCCTCGTCAACGAGCTGCGCGACTCGCGCCGCGCGGACGTCGTCGTCGTGCTGAGCCACAACGGGATCACCGCCGACCTGAAGCTCGCGGCGCGCGTGACCGGCATCGACGTGGTCCTCGGCGGCCACACGCACGACGCGCTGCCCGCGCCGATCGAGGCCGGCCGCACGCTGGTCGTCAACTCCGGCTCGCATGGCAAGTTCCTGAGCCGTCTCGACCTCGACGTGAAGGGCCACCGCGTCGCGGCCTACCGCTATCGCCTGATCCCGGTGCTCGCGCGCGACCTGCCCGAGGACGGGGAGATGGCGCGGCTCATCGCGCAGATCCGCGCGCCGCACGAGGCGAAGCTCGGCGAGGCGCTCGCGGTGTCGGAGTCGCTGCTGTGGCGTCGCGGCAACTTCAACGGCACGTTCGACGAGCTGATCCTCGACGCGCTGCTCAAGCGCGCCGACGCGGAAGTCGCGTTCTCACCCGGCTTCCGCTGGGGCCTCACCGTCGTGCCGGGGCAGACGATCACGCCGGAGGACGTCTTCAGCCACACCGCGCTCACGTACCCGAACACGTGGACGCGCGAGATGACGGGCGCCGAGATCGTGCGCGTGATGGAAGACGTCGCCGACAACCTCTTCCACCACGATCCCTACTATCGCCAGGGCGGCGACATGGTCCGGCTGGGCGGCCTCACGTACGCGATCGAGCCCGGCGCCCTGCGCGGCCGGCGCGTACGGGATGTGCGGGTCGGCGGGCGCGCGCTCGACCCCGCGCGGCGATACAAGGCGACCGGGTGGGCGAGTCTCGGCGAGGCGAGCGGGCCGCCCGCCTGGGACGTGGTGGCCGATCACCTGCGCGCGCTCAAGCGCGTCAAGCTCGATCCCCGCCCGCGCGTCCGCGTGTTAGGGTGACGTGCATGAGACTCCAGCGGCTCGCGGTCTCCATGGTGGTCGTCGCGCTCGCCGTCGGCGCGCTCGTCCCGGGCTCGCGCGCCCAGGCCAAGTCGCTCGAAGACCTGATGATGGACCTCAACATCGCGCCGCTCGAGCCGCAGGCCGCGCCGGCGCTGTCGGTCACGACCATCGACGGGGGCCGGCAGACGCTGGCCGATCTGAAGGGCCAGGCAGTCCTCGTCTACTTCATGGCGACGTGGTGACCGTACTGCACGAGGGAGTTGCCCTCGGCCCTCGCGGACGTCCACCGGGAGATGAAGCCCCGCGGTCTCGTCGTCTTGCCGGTCTCGTTGCAGGAGTCGCGCGACACCGTCACGACGTGGACCAGGAAGGTGCCGCTGCCGTTCGGCGTGTTCCTCGATGAAGACGCCGCGATGGCGCGCGCGTGGCGGATCACGTCCACGCCGACGGTGTTCCTCATCGATCGTCGCGGCCGCGTCGTCGGCAAGGCCGTCGGTACGAAGCCCTGGTCGTCACCGGCCGGCCGCGCGCTCCTGACCGCGCTGCTGGCCTCGTGAGTGACGACGCACTCGATCTCGACATCCTGATCCTCGGCGCGGGCGGCGCCGGCCTCTGCGCGGCGCTGCACGCGGCCGACGCGTCGACGTCCCTCCGCATCGGCGTCGTCGTGAAGGGCCTCCTCGGACGCGCCGGCTGCACGCGCATGGTCCAGGGCGGCTACAACGCGGTCTTCACGCCGCCCGACTCGCTCGACGCGCACCTGCTCGACACGCTCAAGGGCGGCGGCTGGATCAACGATCAGGAGCTCGTGTGGACGCTCGTGCGCGAAGCGCCGGGCCGCGTGCTCGAGCTCGAGTCCCGCTACGGCTGCCTCTTCGACCGCACGCCCGAGGGGCGCATCCACCAGAAGCCGTTCGCCGGCCAGACGCACGACCGCACGATCCACAAGGGCGACCTGACCGGCATCGAGATCATGAACCGGCTCGCGGAGCAGGTGGACGCGCGCGCGAACATCGCGGTGCTCGAAGAGACGCGCGCCGTGGAGCTGCTGCTCGACGACGCGGGGCGCGCCGCCGGCGCGCTGGTCCTTGACATGCGGACGGGCGCGTTCACGACGGTGCGCGCGCGGGCGACGCTGCTCGCCATGGGCGGCGGGCCGACGATGTACCGGATCTTCGCCTGCTCCGCCGACAAGTCCTCCGACGGGATCGCGCTCGCGTATCGCGCGGGGCTCGCGCTGCGCGACATGGAGATGGTCCAGTTCCACCCGACGGGGCTCGTCATCCCGGGCTCGCTGATGACCGGCGCGCTGCTCGAGGAAGGGCTGCGCGGCGCCGGCGGCCACCTGCGGAACCGGCGGGGCGAGCGATTCATGGAGCGCTACGACGCCGCGCGCATGGAGCGGTCGACGCGCGATCTGGTCTCGCGCGCGTCGTATCTCGAGATCAGCGAGGGGCGGGGAACGCCGAACGGCGGCGTGTGGATCGACGTTTCGCACCTCGGCGCGGACGTCGTCGAGCGCAACTTCCGCGGGATGGTGAAGCGCTGCCGCGACTTCGGGCGCGACCTCGCGCGCGGGCCCGTCGAGGTCGGGCCGACGACGCACTTCATGATGGGTGGCGTCGTGATCGACACGGCGTGCCGCACCGCGGTCGACGCGCTGTACGCGGCCGGGGAGGACGCGGGCGGCGTTCACGGCGCCAACCGCCTGGGTGGCAACGGCGTCGCCGAGTCGACGGTGTTCGGCGGCATCGCGGGTGACGTGATGGTGGAGGCCGTCGTCGGGCGGCCGGCTCCGCGCGTGTCGCGGGCGGCGGCTGACCAGGCGATCGCGCGTGCGACGGCCCCGCTCGCGCGCGCGGACGGTGGCACGAGCGGCGCCGGCGGCGATCTGTACGCGCTCCAGCGCTCCCTGCGCGACATCATGTGGGAGCGCGTCGGGCTCGTGCGCGACGGCGATGGCTTGAACGAGGCGCTCCGCACGATCGCGCGCATCGAAGCCGGGCTGGCGTCCGTCGGCGTCCCCGGCGGACCGTCGTTCAACATCGCGTGGCAGGACTGGCTGAACCTCACGAGCCAGGTCCTGGTGGCGCGGCTGATCACGATGAGCGCGGCGGAGCGTCGCGAGAGCCGCGGCGCGCACTACCGTCGCGATTGCCCGATGACCGATCCCGGACCGCCGTACGTGGTGCGCGTGCGCCGCGTCGGGTCGGGACCAGGCGTGACGCGCGAGCCGGTCGCGCTGACGCGCGCCACGCCCCCCGAGACCGCGACGCCGGCGGCCGTCGAGACCGGCGACTGATGCCTGCGAAGGTCCTCAAGCGAGGGTGGGACGCGGAAGGGTGGCGCGACACCAAGGCCGGCATGTGGGCGTGGCTGATCCAGCGCGCGGCGGCGATCCTGCTGCTCGTCGTGATCGCGCTGCATCTGATGAACCCGTTCCGCCGCGAGGTGCAGGCGGCACTCCTCGCGCTCGCGCTCCTTCACGCGCTGCTCGGCGTCCGCTCGCTGCTGCTCGACTTCGGGCTGCCGCTGCGGTGGCACCGCGCGCTGTTCGTGCTGGCTCTGCTGCTCGCCGCCGGCATCTTCGCGGCGGTGTGGACGTGGCGCTGGTACTGAGATGAAAGCCTCGCTCTACCGCGCGCAGCTCAACGTCGGCGATCCCGTCGTGGCGATTCCGTTCTACCGGATATCTCGAGTACACGACGATCATGGAGACGCCCGACCTGCTCATGCTGTGGATCATTTTCGTCGTACTGCTCGTCCTGTGGGCCCTCGGGCTGGTGAGCTCCTACACGCTCGGCGGGTTCATCCACATCCTGCTGATCATCGCGATCGCGGTGGTGCTGATCCGGATCATCCAGGGCCGCCGGCCCGTTTAGCAGTCGCGGAGGGCCCGGATTCATTCCGGGCCCGCAGCGGGGGGATTGGGGGTGCGTCTCGCACCCCCATGTCAAACCGCCCGGGGGTCGAGGGCGTCGCGCAGGCGGTCGCCGACGAGGTTGATCGCCAGCACCGTGAGCAGGATCGCGAGCCCCGGGAGCGTGGGCAGCCACCACGCGACCGTCACGAAGTCGCGCCCGAGCGAGATCATCTGGCCCCACGTCGGGTAGGCGCGGCCCGACCCGACGCCGAGGAACGAGAGGCCAGCCTCCGTCAGGATCGCCTGCGCGACCTGCAGCGTCGAGAGCACCACGATCGACGACACGGTGTTCGGCAGGACGTGCCGGAAGATGATCCGGGGTCTGCTCACCCCGATCGCGCGCGCGGCCTCGACGAATTCTTTTTCGCGCAGGGCCATGACCTCGCCGCGGACGACACGCACATACCGCTCCCATCCCGTGAGACCGATGACGACGATGATCGTCACCAGGCTCGGTCCCAGCGCCGCCACGAACGCGAGCGCCAGCAGGATCTGCGGGAACGAGAGATTGACGTCGACGATCGTTCCGATGATGGTGTCGACCTTCCCGCCCATGAATCCACTGACGAGCCCGGCGGTCACCCCGAGAAGCACGCTCACGACGACCGCCGAGACGCCGACGAGCAGCGAGATGCGCGCGCCGTGGATGAGGCGGCTCAGGACGTCGCGCCCCACCTGATCGGTGCCGAGCGGATACGCCGCGTTCCCGCCGGCCTGCCACACCGGGGGCGTGAAGCGGCGGAGGAGGCTCTGCTTCGCCGGGTCGTGCGGCGCGACCCAGGGCGCGGCCAGCGCCGCACCGACCACGATCAGCAGGATCAGAACGCCCGTGAGCGCCGCCGGGTTGAACGCGAAGCGCCGCCAGGCGCGCGAGCCCGAGGCGACCCGCACCGGGGCGTCGTACGCCGGCGCATCGCGCGAGACCGTGACGGCCATCAGCGCAGTCTGATGGTGGGGTTCAGGTAGACGTAGAGCACGTCGACGATCAGGTTGGCCGTCACGATGGTCATCGCGAGCACGAACACGCCCGCCTGGACGATCGGGAAGTCGAGCTGGAGGATCGAGCGGACGAGCAGGCGCCCGAGGCCCGGGATCGCGAAGACGCTCTCGGTCAGCACGGCGCCGCCGAGCAGCAGCCCGAACTGCAAGCCGATGACCGTGACGATCGGCAGCGCCGCGTTGCGGAGCGCGTGGCGACAGATCACGATCCACTCCGAGACGCCCTTGGCGCGCGCGGTGCGCACGTAATCGAGGTTGATGACCTCGAGCATGCTCGAGCGGACGATGCGCATGAAGAGCGGGGTGGTGAACGCGCCGAGCGTCACCGACGGCAGGATGACCGACGCCCAGGAGTCCCAGCCGGAGACGGGCAGGAGGCGCCACTGCACCGCGAAGAGCAGCATCAGCATGATGCCGATCCAGAACACGGGCATGGACTGGCCGAGGAAGACGACCACCGTGGCCGCGTGGTCCGTCACGGTGTTGCGGCGGACCGCGCTGTAGATGCCGACGGGCACGGCGACGAGGACGGCGAGCACCACCGCGAAGGACGTGAGCGCCAGGGTGGTCGGCAGGCGCTCGACGACGAGCGGGAACGCCGGCTCGCGGTGGAAGAACGATCGGCCGAAGTCGCCGCGCGCCGCGTTCGCGACGAAGCGGACGAACTGGATCGGAATCGGATCCGCGAGCCCCAGCGCCTCGCGCAGCTTCGCGCGGTCGGCCTCGGGCGCCTCCGGCATGATCAGGGCGATCGGATCGCCACTCGCCTGCAGGATGGCGAACGTGACGAGCGAGACGCCGATGCAGACGACGAAGAAGCGGAGGAGGCGCCGGATCAGAAATGCAGACACGACGCCTCCTCCTTTACCTCAACTTTTCGGCTTCGCGGCGTAGAGCCAGAGCCACTCGTCCGGACGCGCCTGGTAGTCGACCTTCTTCGACAGGCCGAGCGTGTCGTTCTGCGTGTAGAGGAAGACCGACGGCGCCTCTTCGCGGATCATCTGCTGGATGCGCGTGTAGATCTGCTTGCGCTTCGGCTGATCGACGCTCGAGCGGGCCTCGTCGACGAGCTTGTCGAGGCCCTCGACGCGCGCGTAGTGCTTGCCGATCCAGCCGCCCGGCTCCGTGTGATAGAGCGGGTGCAGCACGGCGTCGGCGTCGAAGACCGAGTAGTTGCCCCAGCTCCCGTAGGCGCCGTGCGCCGCCTTGCCCTCGGCCTGGAAGAATTTGTTCCACGCCGGTCCCGGATCCCACATCTTCACGGTCGTGCGCAGGCCCACGTCCGTGAGCATCTGCCCGAGCGCCTCGAAGTGCGGACGCCAGTCGACGGCCGCGCTGTGCAGCGTGATGTCGACCCCGTTGGGGTAGCCCGCCTGCGCGAGCAGCTCCTTCGCCCTCTTCGGGTCGTAGGGGTAGGGCTGGACGGAGGCATCGAACCCGAACGACTGCGGCTGCACGACGGTGGCGACCTGCTTGCCGAGGCCCGCCATCATCTTCGTGAGCATCGCCTGCTTGTCGATCGCGTAGTTCGCGGCCTGGCGCGCGGCCTTCTTGTCGAACGGCGCCGTGCGCATGTCCAGCATGATGTAGTGCACGCGCAGGATCGGCGTCGTGCTGATCGTCGTGAGCGGATGGCTCTTGATGTCGTTGAGCAGGTCCGCGTTCACGTTGCGGATGATGTCGACGCCCCCGGTCTTCAGCTCGGCGACGGCGGTCGGGACCTCGGGGATCGCGCGGAAGACGACGTACTTGAACGCGGGCTTGCCGCGCCAGTGGCCGTCGAAGGCCTCGAGCCGGATGTGCTGGTCCTTCTTCCACTCCACGAGCTTCCACGGGCCCGTGCCGACGGCGGCCGTGGTCCCGAACGCTTCGTCACCGACTTTCTCGATGTGCTTCTTCGGGACGATCGGGAAGAACACGAGGCGCTCGAGGAGCAGCGGGAAGGGCTTGTCGGTGATCAGGTGGATCGTGTCGGGGTTGACGATCCTCGCTTCCTTGATCGCGCGCACGTTGCCGTACTGCGGGGACTTCTTCTTCTCCTTGCCCGGCTCGATCACGCGGTCGATCGAGTACTTCACGTCCTCGGCGGTCATCGTCTCGCCGTTGTGGAACTTCACGCCCTTGCGGAGCTTGAACTCCCACGTGGTGTCGTTGAGCGCCTTCCACGAAAGCGCGAGCGACGGCTCGAACTCGAGCTTCGCGCTCCGGTGCAGCAGGGAGTCGAACATGTTGATGTTGACGAGGATGCCGACGCGCTCGAAGTGCATGTGCGGATCGAGCGTGGGCGCGTGCGACGGCAGGGCGACGGTCAGCGTGTCTTTACCCTGCGCGTCCACGCCCGGCGGGAGCGCGGCGAGCGCCGCGAGGGCGATCGCCACCAGACCGAAAAGCCAGCGCTTCATGGAGTCTCCTCCTTGTCTTCGACACGACGGGGACGACGACGGCCCGAGCGAATCGTGGTGGCCGACGGTATACCATGCGAGGCGTCTTGGGGGGAAGTCCATGGAACGGGCACGCGTGCTCGACACCGAGATGGCCTACGTAGACACCGGCCGGGGCCGGCCCGTCGTCTTCCTCCACGGCAACCCGACCTCGTCGCTCCTGTGGCGCAACATCATCCCGCATGTGGAACCGGTGGCGCGCTGTCTGGTTCCGGATCTCGTCGGGATGGGCCGGTCGGGCAAGGCGCCTTCCGGCAGCTACCGCTTCGTGGACCACGCGCGCTACCTCGACGCCTGGCTCGAGGCGATGAAGCTCACGCGTGAGGTCACGCTCGTCGTCCACGACTGGGGATCGGCGCTCGGTTTTCACTGGGCCCGCCGCCATCCCGACCGCGTGGCCGGTCTCATATATATGGAAGCGATCGTGCGGCCGTTGACGTGGGCGGAGTGGCCCGAGAACGCGCGCAAGGTCTTTCAGGGCATGCGCTCGCCGGCGGGCGAGGACATGGTGCTGCAGAAGAACGTCTTCGTGGAGCGCATCCTGCCCGCGAGCATCCTCCGCAAGCTCGGCGACGAAGAGATGGAGGCTTACCGCGCGCCGTATCGCGAGCCGGGTGAGTCGCGCCGGCCGACGCTGACGTGGCCGCGCGAGATTCCCGTGGACGGGGAGCCGGCCGACGTCGTCGCCATCGTCGACGCGTACGCGACGTGGCTCGCGCAGAGCCCGGTGCCGAAGCTGTTCGTCAACGCCGAGCCGGGCTCGATCCTCGTCGGCGCGCAGCGGGAGTTCTGTCGCACGTGGCCGAACCAGGACGAAGTCACGGTGAAGGGCCTGCACTTCATCCAGGAAGACTCGCCCCACGAGATCGGCGGGGCGATCCGGAGCTTCGTCGAGCGCCGGCTCGCTTCATGAGCGAGCCCGCGCTCCCGCACGCGCATCGTCATCACCACCCCGAGCGCCACTTCACCGGCGGCGAGTTCGTGCGCGACACCGTGCTCGGCATGGCGGACGGGCTCACGGTGCCGTTCGCGCTCGCCGCGGGGCTCACGGGCGCGATCGAGAGCACGGGGTTGATCGTCACCGCGGGCGTGGCGGAGATCGCCGCCGGGGCGATCGCGATGGGCCTCGGCGGCTATCTCGCGGCGCGCAGCCAGGCGGAGCACTACGCGAGCGAGCGGCATCGCGAGCAGACCGAGGTGCACGAGAAGCCGGCGGCCGAGATGGCGGAGATCACCGAGATCTTCTCGCAGTACGGCATCACCGCCGAGGAGAGCGCCCCGGTCGTGAACGCGCTGCGGCGGCGGCCGCAGGCGTGGGTCGACTTCATGATGCGCTTCGAGCTCGGCCTCGAGCGCCCGCGTCCGCAGCGCGCGCTGATCAGCGCGATGACCATCGGCGGCGCGTACGTGGCCGGCGGGCTCGTGCCGCTCGTGCCGTACATGACGCTGACGAGCGCGCGCGACGCGCTCTCCGTCTCGATCGGCATCACCGTGGTCGCGCTCGCCGCCTTCGGGTACGTGAAGGGCCGCTTCACCGGCATGCCGCCGGTGCGCAGCGCGATCCAGACCGTGCTCGTCGGCGGCGTCGCCGCGGCCGTGGCCTTCGGGCTCGCGCGGCTCCTGAGCTGACGATGGCGGCGGTGCTGCGCGTCTCTCGCTACACGCCGGACGCCGACGCGCGCGGCGAGCGCTACGAGGAGTTCGACGTCGACACCGGGCCGGAGACGACGGTGCTCGACGCGCTCGTGGACATCCAGCGCACCGCCGACAGCACGCTGGCGTTCCGCTACGCCTGCCGCGTCGGGATGTGCGGCTCGTGCGCGATGGTGATCAACGGGCGCGAGCGCTGGGCGTGCCGCACGCGGATCGCGTCGCTGAAAGGCGCGACGGTCACCGTGCGCCCGCTCTATCACTTCCCGCTGATCCGCGACCTCGTCGTCGACATGACGCCGTTCCGCGCGCGCATGGCGACGGTCGGCGCGGCGCTGACGCGCACGCCGGATGCGCCGGAGTACGCGATCGTCTCCCGCGAGTCGGCGGAACGGCGCGAGATCGACGAGGCCATCGAGTGCATCGGCTGCGGCATGTGCGTCTCCGCGTGCACGATGGTGGCCCGCAACGAACGCTTTCCGGGGCCCGCGGCGCTCAATCGCGCGTTCACGCTGCAGCGCGATCACCGCGACGCCGACACGGACGCGCGCTGGTCGGTGTTGCTCTCGGACGATGCGCTCGCTCGCTGCCACGGGCAGGGCAACTGCACCGACGTCTGCCCGATGGAGCTCGCGCCGCCGACGTCGATCCTGCGTTTGAGACGCATGGCGACGCGCCGTCTGCTGGGCATTGGTTGACCGCTATCGCGCGCCGCGTTAGAGTTATTCGGTTTTGAGCAGTTGCGTGAGGTTGAGGGGGTTGGGGTCCTCCAGAGGGGTTTGGGCCCCATGTTCAAGGAGGCTCTGATGTCCGCCCAGCGGGTCCAGTCGCTGCACGCCTCCACGCCCGCGGCCTCCGAGAAAGCCCGCCAGGACACGAAAGCCAGGCCAGGAAAGGACGTCTGATGGCAGCTCGCCCGAAGATCTCGGTCGTCGGCGCCGGTAACGTCGGCGCCTCCGTGGCGCAGTACGCGGCGGAGAAAGAGCTCGGCGACGTCGTGCTGGTCGACGTCATCGAAGGCATTCCGCAGGGCAAGGCGCTCGATCTGCTCCAGGCGGGTCCGATCCACCGCTACGACTCGCTGGTGACCGGCTCGAACGGCTACGACGAGACCGCCGGCTCCGACGTCGTGGTCATCACCGCGGGGCTCGCGCGCAAGCCCGGGATGACGCGCGACGACCTCCTCTTCAAGAACGCGGAGATCGTGGGCTCGGTGGTCGAGCAGGTCGTCGCGCGCTCGAAGGACGCGATCCTCGTGCTCGTCACGAACCCGCTCGACGCGATGGTGCAGCTCGCGTGGAAGAAGTCCGGCTTCCCGTCGAAGCGCGTGGTCGGCATGGCGGGCGTGCTCGACTCCGCGCGCTTCCGCACGTTCATCGCGCGCGAGCTGAACGTGTCGGTGGAGAACGTCACCGCGTTCGTCCTCGGCGGCCACGGCGACACGATGGTGCCGCTGCCGCGCTACTCGACGGTCGCCGGCATTCCGATCACGGACCTGCTGCCGAAGGACAGGATCGACGCGCTGGTGACGCGCACGGCCAACGGCGGTGCCGAGATCGTCAACTACCTGAAGACGGGCAGCGCGTACTACGCGCCGGCCGCGTCCGCGGTCGAGATGGTCGAGGCGATCCTCAAGGACAAGAAGAAGATCCTCCCGTGCGCCGCGTACCTCGACGGGCAGTACGGGACGAAGGGCCTCTACGTCGGCGTGCCGGTGAAGCTCGGCCGCAGCGGCGTCGAGCAGATCATCGAGATCACGCTGACGAAGGACGAGCAGGCCGCGTTCGACAAGTCCGCGGCCGCGGTGCGGGAGCTGGTCGAGAAGCTGAAGCTCTAAGCGGGAGGGGCGTCCCATGGCGCAGTCGGTTCCGCAGCCGAAGCACACGGTCGTCCCTTACCTTCGGGTGAAGGGCGCCGCGAAGGCCATCGAGTTCTACACGAAGGCGCTCGGGGCCAAAGAGCACATGCGCATGCCCGGGCCCGACGGGCGCCTGAGGCACGCCGAGCTCGAGCTCTTCGGCGGCATCGTCTATCTCTCCGACGAGTTCCCCGAGATGGGCGGCGGGACCGGCGCGCCGAACGGCGCCGTCACCGTCCACCTCAACGTGCCGGACTGCGACGCCCTGTGGGCGAAGGCGACGGCCGCCGGCGCGACGCCGACGATGCCGCTGCAAGACATGTTCTGGGGCGACCGCTTCGGCAAGCTCAAGGACCCCTTCGGTCACGAGTGGTCGATCTCCCCGACGAAAGAACAGCTCACGCCCGAAGAGATGAACCGCCGGGGTGCCGAGGTGATGAAGCAGATGGGGAAGAAGCCATGAGAGAGGTCCACGTCTCCGCGATCACCGACACGATCAAGAAGCTGTGCATGGAGGCGAACTGGAACCTCGGCAGCGAGATGCTGCGCGCCTTCGACAAGGCGCTGACGACCGAGCGCTCGCCCGCGGGCAAGCAGGTGCTGCAGATCCTGAAGCAGAACGCGGAGATGGCGCGGACGAAGAAGATCGCGTACTGCCAGGACACCGGCTTCACGATCTGCTTCGTCGAGCTCGGCCAGGACGTCCACATCGCGGGCGGCGGGCTCACCGACGCGATCAACGAGGGCGTGCGGCAGGGCTACAAGGAAGGCTACCTGCGCGCGTCGATCGTGAAGTCGCCGTTCGATCGCGTCAACACCGGCGACAACACGCCGGCCGTCATCCACGTGGACGTGGTCCGAGGATCCGAGCTGAAGCTGATGATCATGGCCAAGGGAGGCGGCTGCGAGAACCGCTCGAAGTACACGATGCTCACACCGGCCGCGGGCATCGAAGGCGTCAAGGACTTCGTCATCGAGTGCGTGAAGATGGCGGGACCGGACGCGTGCCCACCCCTGATCCTCGGCGTGGGCGTCGGCGGCACGTTCGAGAAGGCCGCGCTGCTGTCGAAGAAGGCGCTCTTCCGGGAGATCGGCTCGCCGAACCCGGATCCGACGCTCGACGCGCTCGAGAAGGAATTGCTCGACCGCGCGAACCGGCTGGGCATCGGCCCGCAGGGCTACGGCGGCGACACGACGTCGTTCGGCATCCAGATCCTCGCGTACCCGTGCCACATCACGTCGCTGCCGGTGGCCGTCACCATCGAGTGCCACGCACACCGCCATAAGGAAGCAACGCTGTGACCTTGGTCGCGGGAGAATTGCGTGACGCTTGAGGGGCTACCGCGCAAGCTTCGGGAAGAACTCGAATGCCAGCACGGCTTTCCGCCGCGTCGGGACGCGGAGACCATGAAGAACGAGTTCTCCATTCGCGGAATGGGGCAGAGCAGCCCGCTTGCGCAAGAAATTGCGCGGTTGTATGTCGACCGGGCAGAGCGCATTCTCAACGACTTTTGCGACAAGGTTGTTCGGCGGGGGTCTGCCCTGGACTTGCTGACGCCTGAACGGATCCGCGAAGCTGTCTTCAATGCTCACACAGAGAGCTTCTTGACCTCACGCGCGGACTTGTGCGAGACGAGATGCCTGGCGACTACGGGAAGTTCGCCGCGGCTGTTGTTGATGAACGTCGAGTGCGCGCGCGTGATCACCTCGACCGTTCCATTGACCTTCATGTCTTGGAAGTGGCGCCATCGAAACCGGCGCGGGATGTCGACCAGAAGTTTGGGATCTTGTTGAGCGCTCGGCAGGCACAGCATGATTTTGACGGCTGCGTTGAATTTGCGCGTGCACTCGGCAACCCAATCGTCGTGATGTTCCTCGACCTGGACAATTTCAAGGCGCTAAACAGTCGATTCACCAACGCCAAGGTAGATCAAACGATCCTGCCTGAAGTCCAGAGGCTTGCCCTAAAGGTAGTGCAAGGTCGAGGTGATGCTTACCTGCACGGCGGCGATGAGATGGTCTTGATCGCGCTAAATCTGGACGATGACGAGGCAAGAGCATTCGCGGAAAAAGTGCGCCGAACCTTCGAGGGTCATAAGTTCGTCGTTGATGGTGAGGCGCTAAGCATCACTGTTTGCGTGGGTGTGGCAAGTTGGCCCGTGCACGGTTCGAGCTATGGCGATGTTCTGGAGGCTGCAAATCGTGCGCAGGTAAACGCCGAGCGTACACGCAATGCCGTCGTTGTTGCCGCAAGGTGAATGTCGAGCAAAACCATAGTGAACAACGATAGGCCGTTGAATCAGCGGGTTCGAGCGCCGGCTTTGCCGGCGCAATCGCTGGGGGGAGGCACGGAGGAGTGCGCCGCTAGGCGCGCGACGACGGTCGGAAGGGGGGCGAAGCCCCCCTCCGAGAAATGCCACGCGCATCGCCACAAGGAGGCCTCGCTGTAGCCATGCCTACCGCTGCCGGCAAGATCATCTGGACGGAGATCGACGAAGCGCCCGCGCTCGCCACCTACTCGTTCCTGCCGATCATCCGGAAGTTCACCGCGGGGACCGGGATCGAGATCGAGACGGCCGACATCTCGCTCTCCGGACGAATCCTCGCGAACTTCCCCGAGGAGCTCACGCCGGCGCAGCGCGTCCCGGACTGGCTGACGCGGCTCGGCGAGCTGGCGAAGAAGCCGGAAGCCAACATCGTGAAGCTGCCGAACATCAGCGCGTCGGTTCCCCAGCTCAAGGCCGCGATCAAGGAGCTGCAACAGAAGGGCTACAAGGTCCCCGACTATCCGGAGAACCCGGCGAACGACGCGGAGCGCGCGATCAAGACGCGCTACACGAAGGTGCTCGGCAGCGCCGTGAACCCCGTGCTGCGCGAAGGCAATTCCGACCGGCGCGCCGCCGGCGCGGTCAAGCAGTACGCCCGGAAGCACCCGCACAAAATGGGCAAGTGGACGAAGGACACGAAGGCCCACGTCGCGACGATGAAGGCCGGGGACTTCGTGAGCAACGAGAAGTCGGTCACCGTCCCCGCGGCGACCACCGTCAAGATCGAGTTCACCGACAAGAGCGGCACGGTCACCGTTCTCAGGGACAAGATCGGGCTCCGGGCCGGCGAAGTGATCGACGGCACGTTCATGAGCCGGGCGGCGCTCGTGACGTTCCTCGAAGAACAGATCGAGAGCGCGAAGGGCCAGGGAGCCCTCCTCTCGCTCCACCTCAAGGCCACGATGATGAAGGTCTCCGACCCGATCATCTTCGGCGTCGCCGTGCGCACGTTCTTCAAGGACGTGTTCGACAAGCACGCCGCGACGTTCAAGGAGATCGGTGTCGATCCGAACAACGGCGTCGGTGACCTCTACGCCAAGATCCGGCAGCTGCCGAAGGCCAGGCAGGACGAGATCGAAGCGGACATCCAGGCGTGCTACGCACAGCGGCCCCCGCTGGCGATGGTGAACTCCGACAGGGGGATCACGAACCTCCACGTGCCGAGCGACGTCATCATCGACGCCTCGATCCCGCCGATGATCCGCGACTCGGGCCAGATGTGGGGGCCGGACGGCACGCTCAAGGAGGCGAAGGCCGTCATCCCCGACCACAGCTACGCGTCGCTCTACCACGAGACGATGGAGGACTGTAAGCGGAACGGCGCGTTCGACCCCGTGACGATGGGCAGCGTGCCGAACGTCGGGCTGATGGCGCAGCAGGCCGAGGAGTACGGCTCGCACGACAAGACGTTCCAGATGACGGCCGCGGGCACGGTCCGCATCGTCGATGAGAAGGGCACGACACTGATCGAGCACGCGGTCGAGGAAGGCGACATCTGGCGCGCGTGCCAGGTGAAGGACGCGCCGATCCGCGACTGGGTGAAGCTCGCCGTCACGCGCGCGCGGATCACCGGCGCGCCCGCGGTGTTCTGGCTCGACAAGACCCGCGCGCACGACGCGCAGCTCATCGAGAAGGTCAACGCCTACCTCAAGGAGCACGACACCAAGGGGCTCGAGATCCACATCATGTCCGTCGCCGAGGCCACGCGGTTCTCGCTCGAGCGGATCCGGGCGGGCAAGGACACGATCTCGGTGACCGGCAACGTGCTCCGCGACTACAACACCGACCTGTTCCCGATCCTCGAGCTCGGGACGAGCGCGAAGATGCTGTCGATCGTGCCGCTCCTCGACGGCGGCGCGCTCTTCGAGACCGGCGCCGGCGGGTCGGCGCCGAAGCACGTCCAGCAGTTCCAGGAAGAGGGCCATCTGCGCTGGGATTCCCTCGGCGAGTTCCTCGCGCTGGCGGAGTCGCTCGATCACCTGGCCCGCGCGACGAACAACGCCAAGGCCAAGGTCTTCGCCGAGTCGATGCACAAGGCCAACACGAAGTTCCTCGACAGCGACAAGTCGCCGTCGCGCAAGGTCGGTGAGCTGGATACACGCGGCAGCCACTTCTACTTCGCGCTGTACTGGGCGGAGGCGCTGGCGGCACAGAGCGAGGACAAGGAGCTGCAGGCGCGCTTCTCCAAGGTCGCGAAGGCCCTCAAGGACAACGAGGCCAAGATCGTCGCCGAGCTGAACGCCGCGCAGGGCAAAGCCATGGACATCGGCGGCTACTACCGGCCGGACCCCGGCAAGACATCGAAGGCGATGCGCCCGAGCCCGACGCTGAACGCCATCGTCGACTCGATTGCCTGATGAGCGTGACCAGTGCCGCCGACGGTATCAAGGACGTGAAGACGCCGCTCAGCGACGCCGACGTCGCGTTGCTGAAGGCCGGCGATCGGGTGCGGATCAGCGGCGTGATCTACACGGCGCGGGATGCCGCGCACGCGCGCTTGTTCCCGCTGCTGGAGAAGGGCGAGCAGCTGCCCGTCGACGTGAAGGGGACCATCATCTATTACACGGGCCCCACACCGCCCCGCGAAGGCGACGCGATCGGGTCCGTCGGCCCCACCACCGCGAGCCGCATGGACAAGTTCACGCCCGCGCTGCTCGAGGCCGGGCTCAAGGGAACGATCGGCAAGGGCTATCGCGGCCAGCCCGTCAAGGACGCGCTCAGGCAGTACAAGGGCGTGTACTTCGGCAGCATCGGCGGCGCCGGCGCGGTGCTCTCGGAATTCGTCAAGAAGGCCGAGGTCGTGGCGTATGAAGATCTCGGCACCGAAGCGATCCGCCGGCTCGAAGTGGAGGGCTTCCCGGCGATCGTGCTGTACGACTGCCACGGCGGCGACCTGTATCAGGACGGCCAGAAGCAATATGCGAGGGGTTAAAAACATGATCCGTGAGGTCCTGAAGGATCAGCGCGGGCACGTGAGAGCGGCGGCCCGGCCGCCGATCGCGGCCGCGCACCTGAGGAAGGACGCGTGGTGGGCGCTGCCGCTGACGACGTTCGTCGTCCTGACGGCGTTCATCATCTACTCGACGTGGGCGGCGCTCCAGAACGCCCACTATTACGTCGCGCCGTATCTCTCGCCGTTCTACTCGCCGTGCATCTCGAAGTCATGCGTCCACTCGACGTTCGGTTACGGGCTGCCCGACATGACGTTCCCGGTGATCGGCGTGCTCTCGCCCGCGTTCCTGATCCTGTGGGGCCCCGGCCTCTTCCGCCTGACCTGCTACTACTACCGCAAGGCGTACTACCGCTCGTTCTGGCTGGCGCCCGCGGCCTGCGCGGTGCGCGACGTGAAGGGCGGCTACAGCGGCGAGACGCGCTTCCCGCTGATCGTCCAGAACTTCCACCGGTACGCGTGGTACGTCGCGGTCATCTTCATCGTGCTGCTCACGTGGGACGCGCTGCTCGCGTTCCGCTTCCCGGATCCTCGCGGCGGCACGCAGTTCGGCATCGGCATCGGCACGCTCGTGATGTGGATCAACGTGATCTTCCTCGCCGGCTACACGTTCTCGTGCCACTCCTGCCGTCACGTGTGCGGCGGGCACGTCGACGTGTTCTCGAAGACGCCGGCGCGCTCCTCGCTGTGGCACGTCCTCACGCGCCTGAACGAGAAGCATCCGACGTTCGCGTGGCTCTCGCTGTTCAGCGTGGGCCTGACCGACCTTTACATCCGGCTGGTCTCGATGGGGATCATCCGGGACTTGAGGATCCTCTAATGGCGACGGTCCAGTACGAAACCCACGAGCACGACGTGATCGTCATCGGAGCCGGGGGCGCGGGCCTGCGCGCGGCGATCGAAGCGGCGGCGCAGGGCGTGTCGGTCGGGCTCGTCTGCAAGTCGCTCCTCGGCAAGGCGCACACGGTCATGGCGGAGGGCGGCATCGCGGCCGCGCTCGGCAACGTGTGGCCGGAGGACAACTGGCAGGTCCACTTCCGCGACACCATGAAGGGCGGCCGGATGGTGAACAACTGGCGCATGGCGCAGCTCCATGCCCAGGAAGCGCCCGAGCGCGTGCTCGAGCTCGAGCGCTGGGGCGCGCTCTTCGACCGCACGAAGGACGGGCTCATCTCCCAGCGGGACTTCGGCGGTCATCGCTACGCCCGGCTCGCGCACGTCGGCGACCGCACCGGCCTCGAGATGATCCGCACGCTCCAGTACCACGGCATCCACCAGGGGATCGACGTGTACATGGAGTGCAAGATCGAGCGCCTCACGAAGGACGGCGACCGGGTCTCGGGCGCCTTCGGTTACTGGCGCAACAGCGGTGAGTTCGTCCTCTTCAAGGCGAAGGCGGTCGTGCTCGCCACCGGCGGCATCGGCAAGGCGTGGAAGATCACCTCCAACTCCTGGGAGTACACGGGCGACGGGCAGTCGCTGGCGTTGTGGGCCGGCGCCGACCTCATCGACATGGAGTTCGTGCAGTTCCATCCGACGCACATGGTGTGGCCACCGTCGGTGGCCGGTCTCCTCGTGACCGAAGGGGTGCGCGGCGACGGCGGTACGCTGAAGAACAAGCAGGGCGAGCGGTTCATGTTCAATCACATCCCCGACCTCTACAAAGGGGAGACCGCCGACAACATCGAAGAAGCCGAGCGCTGGTATACCGACAAGAAGAACAACCGCCGCACCCCCGACCTGCTGCCGCGGGATATCGTCGCGCGCGCGATCAGGGCCGAGGTCAAGGCGGGACGGGGCAGCCCCCACGGCGGCGTCTTCCTCGACATCGCCTCGCGGCGGCCTGCCGACTACATCAGGAAACGGCTGCCCTCGATGTACCACCAGTTCAAGGAGCTCGCGGACGTCGACATCACGAAGGAGCCGATGGAAGTCGGGCCGGCCCAGCACTACGTGATGGGCGGCGTGCGGGTCGATGCCGACAGCACGGCGGCGACGGTGCCTGGATTGTTTGCCGCCGGCGAGGCGGCGGGCGGGATGCACGGCAGTAACCGGCTCGGCGGCAACTCGCTCTCCGACCTGCTGGTGTTCGGACGGCGCGCGGGTCTGCACGCGGCGCTCTACGCGAAAAACCTCGGCGGGCGGCTCAACGTCGACGCGGGGCACGTGCAGGCGATCGCGCGCGAGACGCTCGAGCCGTTCAACCGGACGGCCGGGGAGAACCCCTACGCGATCCAGGCCGACCTGCAGGACACGATGCAGAACCTGGTCGGCATCATCCGCACCGAGGAGGAGCTGAAGGAAGCGCTGAAGAAGATCGAGGCGCTGAAGGCCCGCGCGAGGAAGGTCGGCGGCGGCGGGGGGCGCACGTACAACCCGGGCTGGCACACCGCGCTCGACCTCAAGTCGCTGCTGACCGTCGCCGAGTGCTGCGCGATGGCCGCGCTCGAGCGCAAGGAGAGCCGCGGCGGGCACACGCGCGAGGACCACCCGTACTCGGACGACACGTGGGGGACGGTCAACGTCGTCCTGAGCCAGCGCGACGGCGTCACCTCGCTCCGGCGCGAGCCGCTGCCCAAGATGCCGGACGAGCTCAAAGCCCTGCTCCAGGAGAGAACGTGATGCCGACCTACACCATGCGGGTGTTCCGGGGCGACCCGGGAGGCGGTGAGTTCAAGGACTATCGCGTCGAGACGGGCGAAGGGATGGTCGTCCTCGACGTCATCCACCGTATCCAGGCGACGGAGGCGCCCGATCTCGCCTGCCGGTGGAACTGCAAGGCGGGCAAGTGCGGCTCGTGCAGCGCGGAGATCAACGGCAAGCCGCGGCTCATGTGCATGACGCGCATGAACCTGTTCGAGGAAGGCGAGACGATCAGCGTGGCGCCGATCCGCACGTTCCCGCTCATCCGGGACCTCGTCACCGACGTCTCCTACAACTACGAGAAGGCCAAGCAGGTCCCGCCGCTCCGCCTCAAGCCGCCGGACCCCGACGGCAAGTACCGCATGATGCAGGAGGACGTCGACCGCGCGCAGGAGTTCCACAAGTGCATCGAGTGCTTCCTCTGCCAGGACGTGTGTCACGTCATCCGCGACCACGAGGAGCACAAGCCGAAGTTCGCGGGCCCGCGCTTCTTCATCAAGATCGCCGGCCTCGCCATGCATCCGCTCGACACGGTGGACCGCACGAAGTGGGTGGGCACGCACGCCGGCGTCGGCCTCTGCAACATCACCAAGTGCTGCACCGAGGTGTGCCCCGAGCACATCCACATCACCGACAACGGCATCATCCCGATGAAGGAGCGGATGGCCGACAACGTCGACCCGGTCGTCTGGCTGCTGCGCAAGTTCCGCGGCGCGAAGGGCAAGCAGCCCGCGTGAGCACTGTCTCTCCTCGTACACTCGTGCGGGTGTACGGGCCCGGCTCCACGAGGCCGCGACGCACGGTAAGCGCTCGGCCTCGCGCTCGATCCGATCAGGCGCACGCTCAGGCCGGCGAAGCTCTCCACGTGAGCCCCGCATGAAAGTTCACGAGTACCAGGCGAAGGCGCTGCTGCGCGAGTTCGGCGTCGCGGTGCCGAAAGGCGACGTCGCCGACACGCCGGCGCAGGCGAAGGAGATCGCCCAGCGATTGGGCGGTCGAACGGTCGTCAAGGCGCAGGTGCACGCCGGCGGGCGCGGGAAGGGCGGCGGCATCAAGCTCGCCGACGATCCCGCGGGCGCGGAGGCCGCGGCGAAGCAGATCCTCGGGATGATGCTGAAGACGCCGCAGACGCCGCCCGAGGGCATCAAGGTCCGCACGGTCCTCGTGGAGGAAGCCTCGGCGATCGATCGCGAGCTCTACCTCTCGATGACGCTCGACCGGGGCCGCAGCACGCACGTCGTGATGGCGTCGCAGGCCGGCGGGATGGACATCGAGGACGTCGCCGCGAAGACGCCGGAGAAGATCGTGCGCGAGTGGACGCACCCGGCGATCGGGCTCACCGACTTCCAGGCGCGACGGCTCGCGTTCGGGCTCGGCCTCGCGGGGGACCAGTTCAGGCAGGGCGTGGCGCTGATCAAGGCGCTGTTCGCGCTCTACCTCGCGAAGGACTGCTCGCTCGCCGAGATCAACCCCCTCGTGGTGACGAAAGACGGCCGCGTGTTCGCGCTGGACGCCAAGCTGAACTTCGACGACAACGCGCTCTTCCGCCACAAGGAGCTGGTCGAGCTGCGCGACGTCCACGAGGAAGACCCGCTCGACGTCGAGGCCTCGAAGTACGGCCTGAACTACATCAAGCTCGACGGCAACGTCGGCTGCATGGTGAACGGCGCCGGCCTCGCGATGGCGACGATGGACATCGTGAAGATCGCGGGCGGCGAGCCGGCGAATTTTCTCGACGTGGGCGGCGGCGCGTCGCCCGAGCAGATCGAGAACGCGTTCCGGATCATCTCGTCCGACCCGAGCGTCAAGGCGATCTTCATCAACGTGTTCGGCGGCATCCTCCGCGTGGACCGCCTCGCGGAGGGGATCATCGCGGCGGTGAGGAAGCTCGGGCTCACGCTCCCCGTCGTGCTCCGCGCCGAAGGCACGAACGTCGAACTCGGTAAGAAGATGTTGGCCGAGTCGGGTTTGGCTCTCACGATGGCCGACGACATGGGCGACGGCGCGCGAAAAGCCGTGGCTTTCGCCAAAGGGCAAAAGTGATACGCCGCGCCGTTCGAGCGCCGGCTCCGCCGGCGCAATTGGTGCTGCCGGGGGGAGGCAGGGAGGAGCGCGCGCCCGCGCGCGACGACCGTCGGAAGGGGGGCGAAGCCCCCCTCCGAGGTAAGCCATGAGCATCCTCGTCACCAAGGACACGCGCGTGGTGGTCCAGGGGATCACCGGCAAGGAAGGCGCGTTTCACGCGGCGCGGTGCAAGGAGTACGGCACCAGGATCGTCGGCGGCGTCACGCCGGGCAAGGGCGGCACCACGCACGAGGGCTTCCCGGTGTGGAACACGGTCGAGGAGTCGGTGACGAAGGAAGGCGCGGACTGCGCGCTCATCTTCGTCCCGCCGCTCGCGGCGGCGGACGCGATCATGGAAGCGGCCGCCGCCGGCGTGCCCCTCGTCATCTGCATCACCGAAGGCATTCCCGTCACCGACATGGTGCGGGCGAAGCACTTCGTGCTCGGGACGAAGAGCCGGCTCGTCGGCCCGAACTGCCCCGGCGTGATCACGCCCGATGAAGCGAAGATCGGCATCATGCCCGGCCACATCCACAAGCGCGGCAACGTCGGCGTCGTCTCCCGCAGCGGAACGCTGACCTATGAAGTCGTCGGCCAGCTCACGAAGCGCGGGATCGGCCAGTCGAGCTGCGTGGGCATCGGCGGCGACCCGGTGAACGGCACGAGCTTCATCGACGTCCTGCAGCTGTTCAACCAGGATCCCAAGACGCGTGCGATGATGATGATCGGCGAGATCGGCGGGACCGCCGAAGAAGAGGCCGCGGGCTACATCAAGGCGAACGTGCGGAAGCCCGTCGTCGCGTTCATCTGCGGGCAGACGGCGCCGCCCGGCCGTCGCATGGGCCACGCGGGCGCGATCATCGCCGGCGGCAAGGGCACCGCGGCCGAGAAGATGAAGGCGCTCGAGGCCGCGGGCGCGACGCTGGTGAAGAGCCCGGCCGACATGGGGGCGACCGTCGCGCGAGTCATCGGCGCGTGAAAGGGAGGGGCATGAAGCAGCGCACGCTGGCGATCATCAAGCCCGACGCGGTCGCGAAGGGCGTGGCGGGCAAGATCATGGCGCGGATCGAGGAGGGCGGCTTCACCATCCTCGCCGCGAAGCTGATCCACATGACGGACGCGCAGGCGCGCGGCTTCTACATCGTCCACAAGGACAAGCCCTTCTACGCGAGCCTCTGCAGCTTCATGACCCAGGGACCGTGCATTCCCATGGTCCTCGAGGGCGACAACGCCATCGCGCGCTGGCGTGACCTCATGGGCGCGACGAATCCCGCCAACGCCGCCGCGGGCACCATCCGCAAGGACTTCGCCTCGTCGATCGAGGCCAACGCGGTGCACGGCTCCGACGCGCCCGAGACCGCGGCCTTCGAGATCCCGTACTTCTTCGCGAGCCTCGAGATCCACCCGCGCTGAGCGGCTCGGCCCCGGGCGCGGACGACTTCGCGGCGCCGCTCGGCCGGCGCGAGCGCCTCTCCACCCTCGCGGCCCTCGTGCTCGTGGTCGGCGGCACGCTCGTCCTCGGCTTCGTGATGACCGTCCGCACCGCCGACATCCGGTGGCTCTTTCTGAGCCTGCCCTTCGTGGTCATGCTCTGGGTCGCCGCGCGCTTCGCGCCGACCGGCTACCGGATCGGCCCCGACGGCGTCCACGTGGAGCGGCGGGTGGGCCGAAAGGTCATTCCCTATCGGGACATCCGGGCCGTCGACCGCGTCGTCCGCTCCGTCAAAGGTCTCACCTTCGCCGGCTCGAACGGGCTGTTCGGACGGTTCGGCTCGTTCTGGAGCCCCCGGCTCGGCTTCTACCGGCTCTTCCTCACCAACACCGACGCCGTCGTCTGGCTGAGCACCGGGCAGGGCTGGGTCGCGCTCTCGCCGGACCGGCCCGAGGAGTTCTGCGCGCGGCTCGCCGCGCGGCTGCCTGACCAGAATCGACCGCCAGCCTGACACGTGTGCGCCGTGGTGACACCGCGCCACGCGTGATCGCCGCGAGAATCGCGGGGTCCGCGTGTGGCATTCCTCGTGCTCTCAGCGCACGACATGGCGCCCACCACCCCCGCGACCACGATCGTCGTCGTCGACGACTATGCCGACACCCGGTCCCTGATGACCTTCCTGCTCCGCGCGGAGGGCTTCGTCGTCCGGGAGGCGGCCAACGGCGGGGAGGCGCTGGCGGCGGCCGCCGAGCAGCCGAGTCTGATGATCCTGGACGTCAACCTTCCCGACATCGACGGCTTCGAGGTCTGCCGGCGGCTGAAGGCCGCGCCGGAGACGGCGGGGATCACGGTCCTGCAGGTCTCGGCCGCCTACCGTGACACCGGCCACCGGGTGCGGGCGCTCAACGGCGGCGCCGACGCCTATCTGACGCTGCCCGTCGACCGCCAGGAACTGCTCGCGACCGTGCGCGCGCTCTTGCGGATCCGTCGCGCCGAGGCGGAGACCGCGAGCCTGCGCGCGGTCACGCAGCTCGCGAACGCGGCCGGGCACGAGATCAACAACCCGCCGTCGGTCATCACCGGGCACCTGCACTTCCTCGCCAAGAATCCCGCGGCGCCCGAGGAGCGGATCGTGCAGATGGGGGAGGCCGCGAACCGGATCCGCGAGATCGTGCTGCAGATGCTCCACGTCACCCGCGTCGAGCTCGCGAAGCAGCACCGCGACCTGCCGGAGATGCTCGACCTCGAGCGGTCGAGCCGCGAGCGCCGCGCCAGCTAGGTACGGCTCCGCCGCCGGGTCGAGGTCGTGGAAGGCCGCGTCCGCCTGAACGCCCAGCGCGTCGTCGACGTCCGACGCCGTCACGCGATCCGCGTGGAGGACGACCTTCTCGACGAACGCCATCATGGCGCGTTCGTGCGGCTCGAGCGGGACCCCGGCGCGCCGGTCATGATCGCCGTCACGGTCGGCGCGTCGAACACCCTGGTCACGAGCACGCTGCCGTGCGCCAGCGAGCAGTAGGAGCTGCGGAGCGCGCGGGCGGCGGCGAGCGTGGCGAGCTCGTAGGTCCGCACGGGAAGGTTGCCCTGAATCGACTGGAGCAGCGCCACCCAGCCCTGCAGCACGCCGGGCCTCAGGCTGAACGCCTGCGCCCAATTCGGCACGTAGCCGAAACGGGCGCGCGCCTGCTCGTACATCTCGCGCACCCGGCCCTCCGCGTCCGCCGGAGGGGTCGTGCGAATGAAGCCCGCCATCGCTGTACCTCCTGCGAGGAATGATATAAGGCTCTGACGCGCGACGGCGCGGGGAGGGGCGCCTCTGGATACCGTCCTGCAGCTGGTCCTGAACGGCCTCGCCGTGGGCTGCATCTACGGCCTGGTCGCCCTCGGCTTCGTCCTCATCTACAAGGCCACCGAGCTCGTGAACTTCGCGCAGGGCGACCTCCTCATGCTCGGCGCCTTCGTCTGCTACATGTTCGTGATCTGGTACGGCGTCGGCTACTGGGCGGCGTTCGCGCTCGCCATCGCGATCGTCGCGCTGTTCGGCGCCGCGCTCGACGCCTCGGTGCTCCGGCGCGTGATCGGTCAGCCCCAGTTCGCGGTCGTCATGCTGACGATCGGGCTCGGCGCGATCTTCCGCGCCTTCGCGTCGATGACCTGGGGCTCCGAGATCTACACGCTGCCCACGCCGTTCAGCGCGAAGGCGACGCGCGTCGGCGGCGTCACCATCAGCCACGAATACGTGTCGATCATCGTCGGCACCGTCATCCTCTGCGCGGTGCTCTACGCGTTCTTCACGTACACGCGCGTCGGCGTCGCCATGCAGGCGGCCTCGCAGAACCAGCTCGCCGCGTACTACATGGGCATTCCGGTCAAGCGGATGTTCTCCTTGATCTGGGCGATCTCCGCGGGCGTCGCGGCCATCGCCGGTGTCCTGCTCGCGCCGGTCTCGCTCATCGACATCAACCTCGGCTTCATCGGCCTGAAGGCGTTCGCCGCCGCCGTGCTCGGCGGGTTCGGCTCGATCCCGGGCTCGCTCGTGGGCGGCATCACCATCGGCTTGATCGAGCTCTTCGCGGGCGCCTATCTGCCGCACGGCTTCAAGGACGTGGCGGCGTACGTCGTGCTCCTCGCCGTGCTCGCCATCCGGCCGCAGGGCATGTTCGGCACCGTCGGCCGCAAGAAGGTCTGAGGCCGGATGCGCTTCGTCTTCAAGACGAGCTACGCGCAGGACCTCGGGCTCTTCCGCGACGGCGTCCAGCGCAACTGGTACCTCGCGCTCCTCGTCGGCGTGGCGGTGCTGCCGGTGCTCGTGCCCGCCTACGTCGGAGACGTCAGCCTCGTCTTCATCTACGGCCTCTGCGGGCTCTCGCTGATGGTGCTCGCCGGATACACCGGGCTCGTCAGCCTGGGCCACGCCGCGTTCCTCGGCATCGGGTCCTACGCGCACGTCTACGTCACGCAGGACCTCGGCCTGCCGTGGCTGGCCGGCGTGATCGCGGCGACCGTGATCGCCGCCGCCGCCGGCGTCATCGTCGGCGTGCCCGCGCTCAGGATGACCGGCGTGTACCTCACGATCGCCACGCTCGCGTTCGCGCTGATCATCCAGGAAGTCTTCGCGCGCTGGGACGCGGTCACCGGCGGCCTCAAGGGCAAGGCGGTGTCGAAGCCGGTGATCTTCGGCGTGTCGTTCGCGGGCGACAACGCGTTCTACTTCCTGTGTCTCGTGGTCCTCGCGGCCGGGCTCTGGCTCACGGCCAACCTGCTCCGCTCGCCGACGGGCCGCGCGTGGGTCGCGATCCGCGACAGCGAGATCGCCGCGCAGTCGATGGGCGTGAACCTCGCCGTGTACAAGACGATGGCCTTCGCCTACTCCGCCGGCCTCATGGGCATCGCCGGCGCGCTGTTCGCCCACAAGATCGGGTTCCTCGCGCAGGACATCTTCAGCGTGCTGCTCTCGATCCAGTTCCTCCTGATGGTGGTGGTCGGCGGGCTCGGGAGCCTGCACGGCGCGATCTTCGGCGCGGTGTTCGTGGCGATGCTGCCGGTGATGATCTCGCAGGCCCGCGACGCGCTCCCCGCGATGCTCAGCCAGCCTTTCACACTGTTCGGCAAGGCGGCGGGCGACACGGTCTTCCTCGCGCTCGACCGCTTCGTGAAGCAGCCGGGGCTCGAGCCCGGCATCTTCGGCCTGATCCTGGTGCTCTTCATCCTCTTCGAGCCGCTCGGCATCTACGGGCGCTGGCTCAAGCTCCGCGTCTACTTCTCGCTGTTCCCGCTCTACAAGGCGGCGACGTTCCGGCGGCAGAAGGCGTACATGCGCTCGGAGCGCCTGCGGTGAGCACGCGCTCGATCGAGGAGCGCCACGGGTTTCCCGGGGCGCTCCGAGCGTTGGGGGGTGTGGGGGGCCATCTCGTGGCCCCCCACTCGGTCAATTGACGTTCTTCGCGGCCGACGGCCTCGTGATCAACTTCGGCGGCATCCGCGCCGTGGACGGCGTGTCGTTCGAGGTCGAGCAGGGGCAGGTCTTCACGATCATCGGGCCGAACGGCGCCGGCAAGACGACCATCTTCAACCTCGTGTCGCGGATCTACGAGCCGACGGCCGGGACGCTCGTCTTCTGCGACGAGGAGATCACGCGCGTGCCGCCGCACGAGATCGCGCGCCGCGGGATCGCGCGGACCTTCCAGAACATCGAGCTGTTCGAGCACGCGACGGTGCTGCAGAACCTCCTGCTCGGGCGGCACGCGCACAAGCGCTCGCGCTTCCTCGAGGAGCTCGTGTTCCTGCCCCGTGTGCGCGCGCTCGAGCTCGAGCACCGCGAGGCGGCGGAGAAGGTGATCGACTTCCTCGATCTCCAGCCCTACCGTGACAGCCTGATCGTCAATCTCCCGTACGGTGTCCGGAAGGTGGTCGAGATGGCGCGCGCGCTCTGCACGGAGCCGAAGCTGCTCCTGCTCGACGAGCCGTCGTCCGGACTGAGCGTCGAGGAGACCGAGGACATGGCGTTCTGGATCCAGGACATCCGCACGCTTCTCGGCATCACGGTGTTGATGGTCGAGCACGACATGAGCCTGGTGAGTGCGGTGTCGGACCGCGTGCTCGCGCTGAACTACGGCCGGCCGCTGGCCGTCGGCACGGCGCGCGAGGTCCAGGAGCACCCCGACGTCGTGAAGGCGTACCTCGGAGGCTGACGGATGCCGAGAGCGTTGCTCGAGGTCAGCAACGTCGAGACGTACTATGGACCGATCATGGCCATCCGCGGGATCAGCTTCACGGTCCCGAAGGGGCAGATCGTGACGATCCTCGGCGCCAACGGCGCGGGCAAGACGACGATCCTCAAGACGGTGTCCGGCGTGATGGATCCGCAGAAGGGCTCGGTGCTCTTCGACGGGAAGGCGATCCACGGCATGGATCCCGACCGCGTGATGCGGCTCGGGCTGAGTCACGTCCCCGAGGGCCGCGAGGTGTTCCCGTTCCTCTCGGTGCGCGAGAATCTGCGCATGGGCGCCTACACCCGGTCGGACCCGGGGGGGATCGCCCAGGACCTCGAGATGGTGTACGAGTACTTTCCGGTGCTGCAGGCGCGCGCCGACCAGCGCGCCGGCTCGCTGTCCGGGGGCGAGCAGCAGATGCTCGCGATCAGCCGCGCGCTGATGGCGCGGCCGGCGATGATGCTGCTCGACGAGCCGTCGCTCGGGCTCTCGCCGAAGCTCGTGAAGGAGATCTTCGACATCATCCTGCGGATCAACAAGGAGCGCGGGGTGACGGTGCTGCTGGTGGAGCAGAACGCGAACATGGCGCTGCACATCGCGGACTACGGCTACGTGCTCGAGGTCGGGCGCATCGTGATGGAAGACGCGTGCGCGCGCCTCCTTGAGAAGGACGACATCAAGGAGTTCTACCTCGGCGTCAAGGAAGCCGGCGTCCGCGGCACGCGGCGCTGGAAGAGGAAGAAGACGTGGCGCTGACATTCACGGTCCACGGCCAGGACACGGTCCCGAAGCTCTTCCGCCACGTGGTGCGCGAGCGCGGCGAGAAGACCGCGATGCGCGCGAAAGACCTGGGCGTCTGGCGATCGATCAGCTGGCGCGAGTACGGCGAGAAGGCGCGGCACGTCGGGCTCGGGCTGGTCGGTCTCGGCCTGCGCCCGCGGGACGTGGTCGCGGTCCTCGCCGACAACTGCCCGGAGTGGCTCTATGCCGACCTCGGCACGCTCTGCGCCGGCGGCGTGACCAACGGCGTCTACACGACGGACTCCGCGCGGCAGGTGGAATACATCGTCAACGACAGCGCCAGCCGGTTCGTCTTCGTGGAAAACGAGGAGCAGCTCGACAAGATCCTCGAGGTCCGCGCGGGCTGTCCCGAGCTCGTCAAGATCATCGTCTTCGACCTGGAAGGGCTGCACGGCTTCTCCGATGCACAAGTCTTGTCGTTCGGGGCGCTGCTGGAGCTCGGCGCGCGCTACGAGCGCGAGCATCCCGGCGTGTGGGACTCGCTGGTCGAGCTCGCGCGGCCCGAGGACCTCGCGATCCTCGTGTACACCTCCGGCACGACCGGGCCGCCGAAGGGTGCGATGCTGAGCCACCGGAACATCCTGTTCCAGCTCGGCTACTCCGACTTCCTCACGATGCCGCGCGACGGGGACCAGCAGCTCTCGTTCCTGCCGCTGTGCCACGTCGCCGAGCGTTCGTTCACCGTCTTCTACCCGCTCCGCAGCGGCGCGACCGTGAACTTCGCGGAGAGCATCGACACCGTCCCCGACAACGTCCGCGAGGTCGCGCCGGCGGCGTTCTTCGCCGTCCCCCGCATCTGGGAGAAGTTCTACTCGGGCGTCGCGCTCCGCATGCGCGAAGCGACGTGGATCGGGAAAGTCATGTACCGCTGGGCGCTCGGCGTCGGGATGCGGGTCGCGGACGCGCGCATCGCGGGCACGCGCCCGTCGCTCGCGCTGCGAGCGGTGTGCGCGGTCGCCGACTTCTTCGTGCTCGACAACGTCAAGCGCTCGATGGGCATGCATCGTGTGCGCGGCGCCGCCACCGGCGCGGCGCCGATCGCGCCGGAGCTCATCCGCTGGTTCATGGCGCTCGGCATCGACATGCGCGAGGTCTACGGCCAGACGGAGAACTGCGGCCTGGCGACCGCCATGCCCCACCAGCGGATCAAGCTCGGCACGGTCGGCGTCAAGCGGCCGGACACCGAGGTCCGCATCTCGCCGGAAGGCGAGATCCTGCTCCGCGGCCCGCACGTCTTCATGGGCTACTACAACAACCCGAAGAAGACCGCGGAGACGATCGACGCCGAGGGCTGGCTGCACACCGGCGACGTCGGCGAGATCGACGCCGACGGCTTCCTGAAGATCACCGACCGGATGAAGGACATCATCATCACCGCGGGCGGCAAGAACGTGACGCCGTCGGAGATCGAGAACCAGCTCAAGTTCTCGCCCTACATCTCCGACGCGGTGGTGATCGGCGACAAGCGGAGGTTCCTCTCGTGTCTCGTGATGCTCGACCACGAGACCGTGGCGCAGTTCGCGCAGGAGAAGAACGTGCCGTTCACGAACTTCGCGTCGCTGTGCCGGGCGAAGGAGGTCCAGGACCTGATCTGGGGCGAGATCGAGCGCGTGAACCGGCAGCTCGCGCGCGTGGAGACGATCAAGAAGTTCCGGCTCATCGAGCAGATCCTGACACCCGAGGACGACGAGCTGACGCCGACGATGAAGCTCAAGCGCGCCTTCGTCAACACGAAGTACAAGGACGTCATCGACACGATGTATGCGGAGACCTAGCGCTCCGGGGAGGAGCCCTCAATGAAGAAGCTCTGGATAGCGGCAGTCCTGGCCGGCGCCGTCGCGCTGGCCGGCACGGCGATGGGGCAGGCGACGCGCGGCGTGACGGGCACCGAGATCGTGCTGGGCACGCACAGCGATCTCTCCGGGCCCGCGGCGACGTACGGCGTGTCGTCGACGAACGCCATGAAGATGCGCTTCGACGAGGTCAACGAGAAGGGCGGCCTGCACGGCCGCAAGATCCGCTACATCGTCGAGGACACGCAGTACCAGGTGCCGCGCGCGGTCCAGGCGGGCGAGAAGCTGATCAAGCGCGACCGCATCTTCGCGATGGTGGGCGGCCTCGGCACGCCGATGAACAACGCGCTCTTCAAGGACCAGCTCGACGCGGGCGTGCCGAGCCTCTTCCCGCTCTCGGCGGCGCGCTCGATGTTCGAGCCGTTCCACAAGCTGAAGTTCTACGGCGCCGCCACCTATGTCGACCAGATGAAGGCCGGCATCAACTACTTCGCCACGAAGAAGGGCAAGAAGAACATCTGCGCGATGTACCAGGACACGGACTTCGGCAAGGAAGTCTTCGACGGCGTGCAGCAGCAGATCGAGAAGATGAAGCTGAAGCTCGCGGAGACCGTGACCCACAAGCCGACCGACCAGGACTTCACCGCGCAGATCACCAAGCTGAAGGGCGCGGGCTGCGACCTGATCGTGCTCGGCACCATCGTGCGCGACTCGATCGTCCCGTACGCGACCGCGCGGAAGATCGGCTGGACGGACGTGGACTTCCTCGGCTCCGCCGCCACCTACGACGGCTTCGTCGCCGGCGCCCAGGGCGGCGTGACCGAAGGGCTGTACGCGATGGGCCTCACGGACTTCCCGTATCGCGACACGCTGAGCCCGACGGCCCAGCAGTGGTTCGATCGCTACAAGGAGCGCTTCAAGGTCGATCCGAACATCGGCGCGGTCTACGGCCACGTCGCCGCCGACCTGACGGTGGTGGCGCTGGACAAGGCGGGCAAGGACCTGACCGTCGACACGTTCGTGAAGGCGATCGAGTCGATCAAGGGCTACAGGGACATCTTCAACGGGCCCGAGGCGAGCTTCGGCCCGAACAAGCGCCAGGGCGCGAACTCGTCGTTCCTCGCGGTGGTCAAGGGCGGCCGCTGGGTCCGCCTCACCGATCCGCTGACCTTTTGAGAACATGGGGGCCGCTTCTAGCGGCCCCCCAAGCCCCCCGGCGCTCCGGGCCGAGAGTGAATCCCGGCCCTCCGCGAGTGCCGAGGAACGGCGGAGGACATCGCGATGACCAACGCGCCGCGATCCCGGATCATCACGCTCAGCGAGATTCCGTGGGAAGGCCGGCAGCCCGGCGTGTCGACGAAGGCGATCTGGGAGGACCCGGTGACGAAGCGCCGGGCCGTGATGACGCGGATCGACGGCGGCGCGAAGCTTCCGCTCCACCGGCACGTGGGCGACGAGCTGGTCTTCGTCATCGAGGGCGCGATCTCCGATGAGTTCGGCACCATCACCGCGGGCAACATGGGCTACCGGCCGGATGGATGCGTGCACACCGTCTCGAGCGTGAACGGCGCGACGGTGCTCGCGTTCATCGCCGGCGGCGTCGAGCCGCTGACCGAGCGACGGAGCGGCCCGCCGTCGCAAGTCTTCACGCTGCCGGATCTGCCGTGGATCGAGGCGCGGCCGGGCATCCGGCAGAAGCGCATCTGGGAGGACAAGGTCAACGAGCGACACGCGCTGCTCGCACGGTTCGAGCCCGGCGCGAGTCTGCCGAAGCACCGGCACGTGGGCGACGAGCTGATCTTCGTGGTCGAAGGCGCGAACGCCGACGAGTCCGGCGTGGTCGCCACCGGCAACATGAGCTATCGGCCCAACGGCTGCGAGCACACGGTCACGACGCGGCACGGCGCCACGGTGCTGGCCGTGCTCTGGGGCCACATCGAACCGGCCTGACGCATGAGCTGAGGGCCCGTCGTGGACTTGACGCGCGCCGCCGCGTGCGCCTAACGTGTCGGCCACCTGACACGCCCCGCACTGGAGGCTTCCGCGATGACAGCTCTTCGAGGCCCCTCCCTTGCGACGCTCGTTGTGATCGCGGTCCTTGCGCCCGCGCCGTCCGCCGCGGCGCCCGAAGGCCAGATGACCTGGGCCGTGCACGTCTCGCTGGCGCCCACGTGGTTCGATCCCGCCGAGACCTCCGGAATCATCACGCCCTAGATGGTGCTGTACGCGCTGCACGACGCGCTGGTGAAGCCGATGCCGGGCAACCCCGCGGCCCCGAGCCTGGCCGAGTCCTGGAGCATGTCGCCGGACGGGCTCGTCTACGAGTTCGTCCTCCGCAAGGGCGTCAAGTTCCACAACGGCGAGCCGGTCACCGCCGAGGACGTCAAGTTCTCGCTCGAGCGCTACCGCGGCGCCGCTCACAAGCCGCTCAAGGAGCGCGTGGCGGCCGTCGAGACGCCGGATCCCGCGCGAGTCCGGATCCGGCTGAAGAGGGCGTGGCCCGACTTCCTGACCTTCTACCTGAACGCCACCGGCGCCTCCTGGATCGTGCCAAAGAAGTACGTCGAGAAGGTCGGGGACGAAGGGTTCAAGAAGGCCCCGATCCGCGCCGGCCCGTTCCGGTTCGCGTCGTTCACCCCCGGCGTCGAGCTGGTCCTCGAGGCGTTCGACCAGCACTGGAGGAAGGCGCCGCACGTGAAGCGCCCGGTCCTCAAGTCGATCCCGGACGAGGCCACGCGCCTGGCCGCGCTCAAGCGGGGTGACGTGGACATCGGCTATGCGATCCGCCAAGCCCGTTGTCGGCCTGGCCACGCACTGGGTCTACTTCACGGAGCAGTGGGACCCGAAGTCGCCGTGGCACGATCGGCGCGTGCGCCTGGCCGCCAACCACGCCATCGACCGGCAGGCGATCAACCAGGCCGACGCGCTCGGGCACGCCCGCGTCAACTGGAGCATCGTCCCGCCGAGCTTCGACTTCTACTGGCAGCCACCGGGCTACGGGTTCGATCCTGGCAGGGCCAGGCAGCTCCTCGCCGAGGCCGGGTACCCCAACGGCTTCGAGGCGGGCGACTACTTCTGCGACGCCGCGATCACCAACATCGGGGAGCCGGTCGTCAACTACCTCAACGCGGCCGGCATCCGGGTGAAGCTCCGGCCGATCGAGCGCGCGGCGTACTTCAAGGGGTTCGCCGAGAAGAAGTACAAGGGCCTGATCCACGGCGCCAGCGGCGCCTTCGGCAACGCGGCCACCCGCGTCGAGGCGTTCGTCGCCGGCGGCGGCACCTACGCGTACGGCAGCGACACCGATCTCGACGGGCTCGTCCGGGAGCAAGGCCGCCGAGCTGGATCCCCGGCGCCGGGCCGCGACCCTCGAGCGCATCCAGCAACTCATGCACGAGAAGGCGATGTTCGCGCCGATCCACCTGAACGCCGCCATGATGGGCTTCGGGCCGAGGGTGGCGGAGTCCGGGCTCGGGGCCATCGCCGGCTATCTGTGGTCCGCGCCCTACGAGGACCTGAAGCTGAAGGGCAAGTGAGGAGATCGAATGACCGACTATCGCGTCATCTCCGCTGACTGCCACATCGACATGACCTGGATGCCCGGCGACCTCTGGGTGAAGAACGCGCCGGCGAAGTTCAAGGAGCAGGTGCCACAGGTCCGCGAGACCGACGATGGTCCCCACTGGTTCGTCGAAGGGAAGGACGTCGGCGTCTACGGCGGGCTCGGCTTCGGCTTCGACCGCGTCAAGCGCGGATACTCGAAGCACGTCGACAAGATGTTCGACGTCGGCTTCTATGAGGGCGGGCCGCATCCGACCACGCCCGCGCTGCGGCTGAAGGACCAGGATCTCGACGGCATCGACGCCGAGGTGATGTACGGGATCCTCGGCATCGGCATGAAGATGACCGATCGCGAGGTGATCCAGTCCGTCTACGAGGTCTACAACGACTGGGCCGCCGACTTCTGCAGGACGAATCCGAAGCGGTTCGTCGGCCTCATGTGCCTGCCCAACCACGATCCCGAGGCGGCGGCGCGCGAGCTGCGTCGCGCGGCCGCGCTCGGTCTCCGAGGCGCGGACTTCGCGGTCTCCACCGCCGTGTATCCGATCTGGCACGGCGCATGGGATCCATTGTGGGCCGCCGCGCAGGAGTGCCGGATCCCGATCTCCTTCCACACGACCGGCACGCCGGTGCGCGAGCCGTCGGACGACGTGATGAAGCAGGAGTACGAGCTGCGCTGGCGCGCCGTCCGCACGACGATGTTCCAGATTGCTGCGGCGGAGTTCCTCGCGAGCATCGTGTTCTCGGGCGCGCTCGACCGCTTTCCCGAGTTCAAGTTCGTGCTCGGCGAGGCGGGCGTGACGTGGCTGCCGTACATCCTCGACCGGATGGACGAGGAGTACGAGGACCGCTACTACCCGCTCAAGCTGTCGATGAAGCCGAGCGAGCTCTGGCGCCGCCAGGGGTACTCGACGTACCAGCGTGAGCCGTCGCTCGCGACGATGATCCCGCTGATCGGCGAGGACACGATCATGTGGGGCTCGGACTATCCGCACCCGGACGGGATCTGGCCCGATTCAGGGAAGTGGATCGAGAACGATCTCGCCGGCGTCAGCCCGGCGGTCCGGCGCAAGATCGTGTGCGAGAACGCCGCGCGGCTCTACCGGTTCGTGTAGGCGACGCGATACGTGGCTTATTGATCTTTCGACAAAGAATGCATCCATTTCCGACGTGCTCTACTCCCGTGGTCGGCATGAGACCACCAGGGACCCCCGAGCAGTTGGAGACGCGGCGTCGGCGTGCCGTGCCCCTGCTCCATGCCGGCACGTCGTACCGCGAGGTCGCACGGCAAGTGGGAGTGTCGCTGAGTTCGGTCGTCCGATGGGAGCAAGCGTATCGCCGCGATAAGCGGAACGGGCTGCGAGCACGCCCGATTCCTGGCCGCCCGTGCCGACTGTCCGCCTCCCAGCAGGACCAGTTGAAAACCGTGTTGCGCCGTGGCGCGGGCGCGGCCGGATATGCGACCGAGTTGTGGACGCTCCAGCGCATCAGCCAGGTCATCCGCAAGCGGTTCGGTGTGCGGTACAGCCCGGTCGGCGTCTGGGCTGTCCTGCGTCACGGCCTCGGGTGGAGTTGGCAGAAGCCGGAACGGCGGGCGCTCCAGCGCGACGAAGCCGCCATCGCGCAGTGGCGCGGCAGAAGGAATGGCCCCGGATCACTCTCGTCCAAATTAGCGGTGCGAGCGGGTGAGCCCCCTGGGGTAGGGTGAGGTCGAGGCCGCCAAGCTTCGACACCATCCACCGACAGGAGGGTCACCCGTGAGTGGATTCTCCAGCATGTT
>VGLJ01000050.1 GCA_016866775.1 Candidatus Rokuibacteriota bacterium
ACGCGATCGAGATCGCCGCGATCGAAGCGGGCTGGGCGCAGCGGCGCGAGCGGCGGACCATCGTCTACGAAGCGCCGAAGGCGGCCGCGCCCGCGCCGGTCGCGAGCGCCGAGGCGCCGGCCGAGCGCTGGGCGGTCATCGTGGGCGTGGGCGCCTACGATCATCCGAGCATTCCCCGCCTGCGTTACACGGTCAACGACGCCGAGGCGCCGCAGCGCGCGCTCGTCGAGACCGGCGGCCTGAAGCCCGCGAACGTGCTCCTCCTCACCGATCGCACGGAGCGCAAGCCCACGCTCCGGACGCTCAAGTGGGCGCTCGGCACCTTCCTCGCGCGCTCGGCCCGCAAGTCGGACACCGTGTTCATCTTCTTCGCGGGCCACGGGGCGCCCGAGGTCGACGTGAGCGGGCGGGAGCGCGACGGGCTCGCGAAGTACCTCGTGCCGATCGACGCGGACCCCGACGACCTCTACGCGACCGGGCTGCCGATGGAGGAGTTCGAGACGATCTTCTCGCGCATCGAGGCGGAGCGCGTGGTGGTGTTCCTCGACGCCTGCTACAGCGGCGCGGCGGGCGGCCGGACGTTCTCGTCGCGCAAGACGCGCGCGATGGGCGTCGACGCGACGTTCCTCGACCGCCTCGCGAAGGTGCGCGGCCGCGCGATCGTCACCGCGTCGCGCGCCGCCGAGCTGTCGCTCGAGGTCGGCGAGCTGGGCCAGGGGCTCTTCACGTACTATCTCGTCGAAGGGCTCAAGGGTTCGGCCGATCTCGACGGCGACGCCACCGTCACGCTCCAGGAGCTCTACCAGTACGTCGAGCGTGAGGTGAGCCGCCGCTCGCGCGCGATCGGAGGCACCCAGCATCCCGTGCTGAAAGGTGAGCTCGAAGGCCAGCTCCCGATGGTGAAGGTGCGCCGATGACCCGTCCCGACCAGATCTACGGGCTGCGCGACCTGATGCGGATCCTCTCGCTCACGCCGAAGCGCATGGGACAGCTGCGCCGCCTGGAGCTGCTGCGTCCCGATGGGGTGGGCTACACGTTCCGCGACCTCTTCGCGCTGCGCGCGGCCGCGGCACTGCTCGACGCCGGCGCGTCCGTCCGCCAGATCAAGCAGGCGCTCGTCGCGTTGCGCCGGCAGGACCCGGAGCTCGAGCAGCCGCTTGCCGAGGTTCGTCTCACCGTGGACGGCGGCCGCCTGATCGCGCAGTCCGATCGCGTGCGCTTCGATCCGCGGACGGGACAGACGGTGCTCGACCTCGAGCCGAAGGATCTGCAGGCCGCCGCCGAAGCCACGCTGGTGATGGGTCTCGTGCGGCCGCTCTCGCCGCCCGCGGAGCAGGCCGAGGCGTGGTTCGAGCGCGCGAGCGAGAAGGAGAGCGATCCCGCGCACTGGGACGAGGCCATCGACGCCTATCGCCGGGTGGTGGAGATCGATCCGACGTACGCGGCGGCGTGGAACAACCTCGGCCTCTTGTTGCACCGCATGGGGCACTACGACGAGGCGCAGGAGTCCTACGCGACGGCGCTCACGCAGGACGAGCGGTGCTGCCAGGCCGCGTACAACCTCGGCTCGCTCCACGAGGACCGCGGCGACGTGGAGATGGCGATCCGCCACTACCGGATGGCGCTCGAGCTCGCGCCGGACTACGCGGACGCGCACTTCAACCTGGCCGCCGCGCTGTCGCGCGCGGGCCGCGCCTCCGACGCGCTCCGTCACTGGCAGCGTTACGTCGAGCTCGACGCGGGCAGCCCCTGGGCCCGCATCGCGCGCGCGCATCTCGATCTCGTCGAGCCCGGAGGGCCCGAGCCATGAGAGTCCTGCTCGTCGGCGGAGGGGGCAGAGAACACTCGCTCGCGTGGGCGATCGCGAAGAGCCCGCGCGTGACCGCGCTCTACGCCGCGCCGGGCAACCCCGGGATCGCGCGGCACGCGACGTGCGTGCCCATCGCCGCGGACGCGCTCGACGACCTCGTGCGCTTCGCCGATCGCGAGCGTATCGATCTCACCGTCGTCGGTCCCGAGGTGCCGCTCGTCGCCGGACTCGCGGACCGGCTGAGGGCGGCCGGTCACGCCGTCTTCGGACCGAGCGCGGCGGCGGCGCGGATCGAGGGCTCGAAGGCGTTCGCGAAGGATCTGATGGCGCGCTTCCGGATCCCCACGGCGCGCTTCGAGACGTTCACCGACGCCGCCGCCGCGCGGCGCTTCAGCCGCGAGCTCGGGGCGTGCGTCGTGAAGACGGACGGGCTCGCCGCGGGCAAGGGCGCCATCGTCTGTCCCACGGCCGCGGCGGCCGACGAGGCGATCGCGCAGTGCCTGGAGCGCGGCGAGTTCGGCGCGTCCGGGCGCACGGTCGTCGTCGAGGAGTTCATGGAGGGCGAGGAGGTCTCGTTCTTCGCGCTCGTGAGCGGCACGCACGTGGTGCCGCTCATCGAGGCGCAGGATCACAAGACGGTGTTCGACGGCGATCGTGGGCCGAACACGGGCGGCATGGGCGCGTTCTCGCCGGTGGGAAGTTTCGACGAGCGCATGGCGGCGCGCGTGATGGACACGATCATCCATCCCGTCGCGGCGGCACTCGCCGCCGAGGGGGCGCCGTATCACGGGGTGCTCTACGCGGGGCTGATGCTGACCGCCGAGGGGCCGAAGGTGGTCGAGTTCAACTGCCGCTTCGGCGATCCCGAATGCCAGGTCTTGATGGTGCGGCTCGCGGAGGACCTCGTGCCCGCCCTCGGCGCCGTCGCTCGGCGCGAGCCCCTGCCGCGCGCGCTCGCGTGGACGAGCGACGCCGCGGTGTGCGTGAATCTCGCCTCGGGCGGCTATCCCGGGCGCTATCCGACCGGGCTCGCGATCACGATCCCGAGCGATGTCGAGCGCGACGGCCTGCAGGTGTTCCACGCGGGCACGGCGTCGAAGGACGGCCGGCTCGTGACCGCGGGCGGCCGCGTGCTGTCGGTCACGGCGACGGCGCCGTCGCTGCCCGACGCCATCGCGCGCGCCTACGCGGCGATCGACCGCATCCGGTTCGACGGCATGCACTTCCGCCGCGACATCGGCAGACGGTCGACATGGGGGGCCGGCTCCAGCGGCCCCCCAAACCCCCCGGCGCTCCGGGCGACGGCACAGCCGTCGCCCGGAGCGAGTGCCGCGTGGTCCAGACCCGCGGTATGAACCCGAGCGTGGATCGTCCCGTCCGCGTCGGCATCGTGCTCGGCAGCGACTCCGACCTCGACGTCATGCTCGAGGCGGTGAAGGTGCTGGACGCGCTCGAGATCGGCTGCGAGGTCGTCGTCGCGTCCGCGCATCGCACCCCGAAGCGCACCGAGGAGTACGCGACGTCCGCCGCGGGGAAGGGGATCGGCGTGCTCATCGGGGCTGCCGGCGGCGCCGCGGCGCTGCCCGGTGTCCTCGCCGCGTCGACGCCGTTGCCCGTCATCGGCGTGCCGATCGCGTCGACGCCGCTCGGGGGGATGGACGCGCTCTTCTCGATCGTCCAGATGCCGCCGGGCGTGCCGGTGGCGACAGTGGCGGTCGGGAAGTGGGGCGCGACGAACGCCGCGATCCTCGCGGCGCAGATCCTCGCGGCGACCGACGCCGCGCTGGCCAAGCGCCTCGCGGACTATCGTGCGCGCCTCGCCGCGCAGGTGGACGACCGCCAGCGCCGCGTCGCCGAGAAGCTCGCGGCGGCGCGCACGTCGACCTGACCACGGCCACGCGCGTGCTCGCCGTCGACGCGTCGGCGCCGGACGGCGCCGCGATCGCCGAGGCCGCCGCGGTGATCACGACCGGCGGCGTCGTCGCGTTTCCGACGGAGACGTTCTACGGCCTCGCCGTCGCGGCGCTCGATGCCGCCGCGGTCCGCCGTCTCTTCGCGCTGAAGGGCCGCCCCGAGTCGCGGCCGATCCTCGTCCTCGTCGACGACCCCGCGCGCATCGAGCGCTTCGCGCTCCTCACCGACGCGGCGCGCGCGCTGATCGCGCGTCACTGGCCCGGCGCGCTCACGCTGGTGCTGCCCGCGCGTCCGATCGTGCCGGTGGAGCTCACCGCGGGGACGGGTACGATCGGCGTGCGGCAACCAGGCCACGCGGTCGCACGTGCGTTGGCCGCCGCGTGCGGAGCGCCGATCACCGCGCCCAGCGCGAATCTGACGGGCGAAACGCCGCCGACGACCGCGGACGACGTGCGCCGTGTGTTCGACGGCCGCATCGACGTGATCCTCGACGCGGGCGCGACGCCGGGCGGCTTACCGTCGACGATCCTCGACGTGACGGTCGATCCGCCGCGCGTGCTCCGTCACGGTGCCCTGCGGATATGAGGATCACCGGCGTCGTGCAGGCGGGCGGCAAGTCCACGCGCATGGGCGGCGAGCCGAAGGCGCTGATGGACGTCGGCGGCCGCCGCATCGTCGAGCGTGTCGTCGCGGCCATCGCGCCGGTGGTGGATGATGTGCTCGTGGTGACCAACACGCCGGAGCGGTACGCGTTCCTCGGGCTGCCCATGGTGGGCGACGCCTTCCCCGATCACGGCTCGCTCGGCGGGATCTACTCCGGGCTCAAGGCGGCTCCGGGCGACGTCGCGTTCACCGTGGCCTGCGACATGCCGTTCCTCCGCGCCGACGTGGTCCGGCTGGTGCTCGAGCGCGTGGCGGAGGCGGACGTCGTCATCCCGCGGGTCGGCGACCAGCTCGAGACCCTGCACGCCGCCTACGCGAAGGCGTGCCTCGTGCCGATGGAAGAGCGCCTGCGCGCGGGCCGCTTGAGGATCGTGGGCTTCTTCGACCGCGTGCGCGTGCGCGAGATCGCCGAGTCCGACGTGCGCGCGCTGGCCGATCCGGCGATCGTGTTCATGAACGTCAACACGCCCGACGAGCTCGCGCGCGCGCGGGAGCTGGAGCGGGGCGCGTAATGCGTCTGCGGCAGGCGGCGATCGTCCACTACCACGAAGTGAGCCTCAAGCGCGGCAACCGCCCGCTCTTCCTGCGCCACCTCGCCCGGAACATCGAGCGCGCGACGTCCGACGCCGGGCCCGTGCGCCTGCGCCAGCTCTCGGGACGCATCGAGGTCGACCTCGACCGCAACGGGGCGCCGGAGCTCGTGCGCGACCGCATCGCGCGCGTGTGCGGGGTCGCGAGCGTGGCGCTCGCGTTCCGCGTCCCGTCGACGGTCGAGGAGATGAAGGACGTGATCGGCCAGCTGCTCGAGGGCCGGCGGTTCGCGTCGTTCCGCATCAGCGCGCGCCGCGCCTTCAAGACGTACCCGCTCACGTCCGTGGAGCTCAACCGCGAGCTCGGCAGCTTCGTCGTCGAGCGCACGGGCGCGCGGGTCGACCTCCACGGCGCCGAGCTGGAGATCCACGTCGAGGTGCTGCCGGCGGAGACGTTCGTCTACGTCAACCGCGTCGCGGGGCCGGGCGGGCTGCCGGTGGGCGCCAGCGGCACGGTGGCCGCGCTGCTGTCCGGCGGCATCGACTCGCCGGTCGCCGCCTGGCGCATGATCAAGCGCGGCTGCCGCGTGGTCCTCGTCCACTTCCACAGCGTCCCGTACCTGCCGGACATCTCGCAGGCGAAGGCCAAGGCGCTCGCGGAGCGCCTCACGGAGTGGCAGTACCGCTCGCGGCTCTTCCTGGTGCCGTTCGGCGAGATCCAGCGCGAGATCGTGCTGTCGGTGCCCGGCCCCGCGCGCGTCGTCGTCTACCGGCGGATGATGATCCGCATCGCGGAGGCGATCGCGCGCTCCGTCGGCGCGCACGCCCTCGTCACGGGGGAGAGCCTCGGCCAGGTCGCGTCGCAGACCCTCGAGAACCTCGCGCGGATCGACGAAGCGGCGACGATGCCGGTCTTCCGGCCGCTCATCGGGACCGACAAGCTCGAGATCACCGGCGAGGCGCAGCGGCTCGGCACGTTCGAGATCTCGATCGAGCCCGACGCCGACTGCTGCACCCTGTTCACGCCCCGTCACCCGGCGACGCGCATGTCTCACGAGGCCGTCCAGAAAGTCGAAGCGAACCTCGACGTGCCGCGCCTGGTGGCGATGGGGACGTCCGGCGCCACGCTTGCCACGTTCGCCTTCCCCAAAGAGGACGGCACAGACTAGATGTTGTGAGCTTGACTTAGGCAACACCCTACCGGTATGGTCCTTCTGTATGACTGTCGTCGCGCTGGGTGCGGATCATGCAGGATTCGCCCTCAAGCAGGAGCTGAAGCAGAGGCTGGTCGCCGAGGGCCACACGGTGGTCGACGTCGGCACGCACTCGACGGAGTCCGTCGACTATCCGGATTTCGCCGCGGCGGTGGCACGCGCGGTGACCAGCGGCGAGGTGCAGCGCGGCGTGCTCGTGTGCGGCACGGGCATCGGCATGGCGATCGCGGCCAACAAGGTGCCGGGGATCCGCGCGGCGGTCTGTGGCGACGTCGAGACTGCGAAGATCTCGCGGCAGCACAACGACCTGAACGTGCTCGCGCTCGCGGGCCGCGCGACGGCGCCCGAGCAGGCGATCGCGATCGTGCGCGCGTGGCTCGAGACGTCCTTCGACGGCGGCCGGCACGTGCAGCGTCTGGCGAAGGTCACGGGGCTCGAAGAGGTGGCCGGTGCGCAGCCTCGCTGATGTCGATCCCGACATCGCGAACGCTCTTCGCCAGGAAGCGCAGCGCCAGCAGCGCAATCTCGAGCTGATCGCGTCGGAGAACTTCGTCTCCGACGCCGTCCTCGAGGCGGTCGGCTCCGTCCTCACCAACAAGTACGCCGAAGGGTACCCGGGCCGGCGGTACTACGGCGGCTGCGAGGTCGTGGACGTCGTCGAGGATCTCGCGATCGCGCGCGCCAAGGAGCTCTTCGGCGCGCAGCACGCGAACGTCCAGCCGCACTCCGGCGCCCAGGCGAACATGGCCGTGTACTTCACGGTGCTCAAGCCCGGCGACGTCGTGCTCGGTCCCAACCTCTCGCACGGCGGCCACCTCACGGCCGGCAGCGCCGTGAACTACTCGGGGAAGTTCTACTCGATCGTCGCGTACGGGGTCAGGCGCGACACCGAGCTCATCGATCTCGACGAGGTGCGTGACCTCGCGAAGAAGCACCGCCCGAAGCTCGTGATCGCGGGCGGGTCCGCGTTTCCGCGCTCGATCGACTTCAAGCCGTTCGCCGAGATCGCGCACGAGGTCGAGGCACCGCTCATGGCCGACATCGCGCATCCGGCGGGGCTCGTCGCCGCGGGCCTGCATCCGTCGCCCGTCGGCGTCGCCGACTGGGTCACGAGCACCACGCACAAGACGCTGCGCGGACCGCGCGGCGGCATGGTGCTGTGCGGGTCGGAGCACGCGGCCGCGCTCGACAAGACCGTGATGCCGGGCGTGCAGGGCGGGCCGCTCATGCACGTGATCGCGGGCAAGGCCGTCGCCTTCAAGGAAGCGCTGACGCCGGAGTGGCGCGCCTACCAGCAGCAGATCCTGCGCAACGCGAAGGCGCTCTCGGCCGCGCTGCTCGCGAAGGGCTATCGGCTCGTCACCGGCGGCACCGACACGCACCTGCTGCTGCTCGACCTGGGCGTGCGCGGTCTCACCGGCAAGGACGCCCAGGAGGCGCTCGACCGGGCGTGGATCACGGTCAACAAGAACACGATCCCGTTCGAGACGAAGAGCCCGATGGTGACGAGCGGCATCCGGCTCGGCACGCCCGCGGTCACCACGCGCGGGATGAAGGAGCCCGAGATGGCGCAGATCGCGGCGCTCATCGACCGGGTGCTCTCCAGCATGGGCTCCGAGAGCGTCGAAGCGAAGGTGCGCGGCGACGTCCAGGAGCTCACCAACCGGTTCCCGCTCTATCCGGAGCGAACGTGAGAGGGGTGGTCAGATGAAATGCCCGTTCTGCGGCCATACCGAAGATCGCGTCGTCGACTCGCGCGTCGGCCGGGAAGGGGAGTTCATCCGCCGGCGCCGTGAGTGCCTGAAGTGCCGCCGGCGCTACACGACCTACGAGTACATCGAGGACGTGCTCCCGCACGTCGTGAAGCGCGACAGCCGGCGCGAGCCGTTCGACCGCCAGAAGCTGCGCGGCTCGATCCTCAAGTCGTGCGAGAAGCGCTCGGTCGGCGTCCAGGCCGTGGACGACGTGGTCGCGGACATCGAAGCGCGCCTGCACGAGCGCGCGGAGAAGGAGATCTCGAGCCTCGAACTGGGCGAGCTCGTGATGGAGCACCTGCAGAAGCTCGACCAGGTCGCGTACGTGCGCTTCGCGTCGGTCTACCGGCAGTTCAAGGACATCAACCAGTTCATGGACGAAGTGCGCGGGCTCCTGAAGGACGACGGGAAGCCGAAGCCGCTGACGCCCGTCAACAAGCTCCGTCCTCCCGTGAAGGTGACCAAGTAGGGCCGAGGCCCACAGATGGCTCGGCCCTGCCGGAACGGGAGACCGGCAGGGCCGAAGCACTTCAGCGGCGCTTACTTCTTCTTCTTCTTGCCGCCCTTTTTCTTGGCCACCTGGTCACCTCCCCTCCCGGCACCGCTGTTCTGGCGGCATGCTAGGAGCCCTGACAACTGCTGTCAAGCGTAAAATCCCATATACGGGGTTCCATGCGGCCCGATGACCCCAGACGTTGTTGACGCGACCCCTGCGGTTGAGCCCGAGGGACTCCGTAGACGGAGGTTTGACAACGCGAGGGTCGCCACGTATCGTGAGCGCCGTCGCCATCACGCCAGTGCGCACGAGAACGCGTCGTCACCCCCGGAGACCGACTACATGAAGATCCTCTTCGTGAACCCACGATTCCCGAAATCGTTGTGGGGCTTCCAGGGGATGTACGACCTCATCGGCGTCAGATCGGGGCAGGCGCCGCTCGGCCTGATGACCGTGGCGGCGCTCACGCCGCCCGAGATCGCGGTCGAGCTCATCGACGAGAACTGCTATCCGCTCCGCTACGACACCGATGCCGACGTCGTCGCGATCGGCTGCTGGAACGTCCAGTACCGGCGGGCGCGCGAGATCGCGGCGGAGTTCCGCCGCCGCGGCAAGCTCGTCGTGGTCGGCGGCCCGTACGCGAGCCTCTGCCCGGAGCGCTTCGAGGACGGCGCGTTCGACATCGTGTTCAACGGGGAAGTCGAGATCACCTGGCCGCAGTTCTGCCGCGACCTCCTCGCCGGCGCCCCGAAGCCGCTGTACCGGCAGATCGGCAACGTCGACATCCAGCTCTCGCCCGTCCCGCGCTACGATCTCATCAAGCCCGAGGACTACCTCTACTACTTCGCGCAGACCACGCGCGGCTGTCCGTTCGCGTGCGAGTTCTGCGACATCATCGTGACCGACGGCCGGATCCCGCGCACGAAGCCGGTCGCCCAGGTCGTCGCCGAGGTCGAGGCGATCGCCCGCCTGGGCGGGAAGTACGTCAGTTTCTCGGACGCGAACTACATCGGCAACGTGAAGTACGCCGAGGAGCTCACGCGCGCCCTCGCCGACTTCGGCCAGAAGAACGGCTACCCGGTCTCCTTCTCCGCCGAGATGACGATCACGGTCGCCGAGCGGCCGCACCTGCTCGAGCTCCTCCGCCAGGCCAACTTCACCGGGATCTTCGTCGGCATCGAGTCGCCCAACCTCGAGTCGCTCAAGGAGACGAAGAAGCGGCAGAACGTCGCCAAGCCCCTCATCGAGAGCATCCGGAAGATCCAGTCGCACAACCTCATGGTGATCGCGGGCATGATCGTCGGCTTCGACAACGACGACACGCGGATCTTCCAGGCGCAGTACGACTTCCTCCAGGAGGCGGGGATCACGTTCACGACGTGCGGCGTGCTCACCGCGATCGAGAAGACGCCGCTCCATGCGCGGCTCGAGAAGGAAGGGCGCCTGCTGCCGTACGACTCGGCGAACGTCCTCGGCCACGGCGCGGCGGACCTCAACTTCGTCCCGAAGCGCATGACGGCCAGCGAGGTGCACCGCGGCTACAACTGGCTGATCCGCGCGCTCTACAGCTACGACGGCTACCGCACGCGTCTCACGACCGCGTTGCGCCAGTTCCAGGCGCGGCCCGAGGTGAGCCGTCGCGGCGCCGTCGGCCTCGACTGGAAGATGGTCGGCATCGCCGTGAAGACCGCGAAATACTTCCTCTTCACGCGGTCGACCCAGCGGCGGCGGTTCTTCCTGAGCACGCTCCGCGAGGTCATCGCGATGGGGGCGTCGCCCGCGAAGCTGATGGCGGCGGTCTCGTACCTGATCGCCCACAAGCACTTCCACGAGTACGTGACGAGTGCCCACGGCGATCCCGAAGCGGTGCCCGTGGTGTCGCCGTTCAGCGGGGCCGCGACCACGCGCGAGTGGTGGCAGGCGGAGTTCGACGGCGAGCGTGTCCGTGCGTTGAAGCGGGAAGTGTCCGGCGGATGGCTCGGCTGGCTCCGCCCGCGCGGGCGGCGGGCGGTGGCCGTCCCCGAGGCGTTCCTCACGGAGAAGATCGGCGAGTGCCTCCGCCGCTACCTGGCCGAGCTCAACGTCGATGTGGTGCCGGTCGCGACCGCCGCGATCTCGCGTCTGCGCGACCGGGCCGACCTCCTCGTGCTGCCGATCCTCGGGTCCGTACGCAAGGGCCGCGAGGAGCTGCACCAGATCGCCGCGCAGCTCCACGAGCGGGTCCAGGCCGATCTGGAGCGGCTCCCGCGCGTCGTCCCGCTCGCCCTCGACGGCGATCACCGGGCGGTCATCGACGCCTTCGCGCGCATCGGATTGACGTTCACGCGCCGGGTGGAGCGGCTACGCGACGCGTACACGAAGGCGATCCAGACGGTGATGGCGCCGGGAGGCCCCGGCGTCTTGAAGCCCTTCTGAACGACATGGGGGGCCGCGGCGGCCCCCGAGCCCCCCCGGCGCTCCGGGCCGGGAGTGAATCCCGGCCCTCCGCGAGTGACGATTCGTGGACTAATTCCGGCCGGTCAGCGATCTAGTTCCAGTCGATACGCCAGACGGGGCCCATGAAGTAGAGCGGGCCCTCGAAGCGGAGGAACGCCGGGGCCTCGCCCGCGGCGATCCACGCCTTCACGTCCGGCAGCGCCACGACCAGCAGCGACGCGAGGAGCCCGAGCTGGGGCTTGATGTGAAACCGCGTCGCCGGCACGACCGCGGGCCCCATCGTCACCGGCTCCTGCGCCATCGGCTCAGCAGCATCTTGATCGCGCGGGGCTTCGGCGTGAACGCGACGATGTGGACCGTCTGGGACTGTCCGGCTTCCAGATTCTTCAAGACGGTGCACAAGAGGCCGTTGTACGCGTCCGCGGGAATCTCGAAGCTGCCGCTCAGCACTTCCTCGGCGCTCTGCTCGTCGGCCCGATAGCGCACCCGGTACTCGCCCGTCTCGCGCTCGAAGCTCGCCTCCAGCGTCTCGGGGAACGACGGCCCGCGCTGCACGACCCGGTAACTCAGCAGCGTGAAGACGCCGCCCTGGTCGTAGGTCACCGTTTCGTCGTAGATCGAGCCGTCGTGAAAGCGGAAGACCAGACGGTTCTCGACGCGATTGGCGCGCGCGACCTGGACGAGGTCGCCCTGCGCGAGGACCTCCCCGCTGGCGGAGCGCAGCACCGGGAACCCGCGCGCGACGCCTTCGGTGAAGCGGACGGTGACCGGCTCGGCGTGAGCGGCGGCGGCGAAGAGGACGACCGAGGAGGCAACGATTCCGAAGAGTGCGCGTCGCATGGCTACCACGTCGGCAAGAGACGTGCCGTGGCGCCGTGAACGCGCTAGGACCCGCGCCGCTCCTGTGCCGATGCGGGTCGGCGCTGATTGCGCCGCCGCACGAACTCCTCGTTGAGGGGAACGCCACGACGGCAGAGAGGGCAATCCTCGGGACTGTAAGTGGGAAAGTCTCTACTCACGAGGCTGAACATCGGCTTGCCGTTGAGCTCGACGGAGGTGCGGCGCCAGAGGCAGCCGACGCCGACCACCTGCGCGCCCATCTGCTCCACGAGGTCGATCAGGAGCTCGAGCGTCGACCCGGTGCTGACGAGGTCCTCGACCAGCAGCACCGTGGTGCCCTCGCGGATCAGCCGCTGGAACTCGACGGGCAGGGTGACGCGCCGCTTGCCGCTCGCCATGCCCTTCATCCCGTAGACGACGACCGGGCGGGAGGGATGGGCGCGGGCCACGCAGTGGGAGAGAATCAGCGCCGCCGGACCGGTCGACAGCACCACGTCCACCGGCCACGGCGCGAAGTGCTTGGCGATGACCGCGCCCAGGCCCTCCGTGAACGAGGGCTCGGTGGTGACGAGGGTCTTCTCGATGTACTCGCTCGTGTGGTGGCCCGACGGCAGGAGGACGTGATCGTTCGCGTGATACGCGCCCGTCCGCTTGAGGATCTCGAGGTGGATCTTCTCGCGAACCTCGGACTCCATGGCGACGGCGTCTTTGCGGGGGGCGGCGCTCATCAGCTCCTCCTTGAACATGGGGCCCCGCAACTGGAGGACCCCAAACCCCTGCGGGCTCCCCGGCATTATCGCATTCCGCCTGCTAGACTGGCCGCCATGCGCGTCCTTGCCGTCGACACGTCGACGATGGCCGGCGGCGTCGCGTTGCTCGACGGCTCGCGCGTCATCGGAGAATCGCTCGTCGACGTCCGGACCACGCACTCCGAGCGCCTGATGGTCGCCGTCGACCGCGCGCTCTCCGACGCGGGCTGGGCCCCCGAGAACCTCGACGGCTTCGCGGTGACCATCGGTCCCGGGTCGTTCACGGGATTGCGGATCGGCCTCGCCGCCGTCAAGGGCCTCGCGCTGGCGCTGGGGCGCCCGATCGCCGCGGTGCCGACGCTCGACGCGATGGCGGCGGGATTGCCGTGGGCCATGCGCCCGGTGTGTCCCGTGCTCGACGCGCGGAAAGGCGAAGTGTACGCGTGCCTCTATCGCTGGGACGGGCTCATCATGCGCCGTGAATGGGAGTACCTCGCGCTCGCGCCGGACGCGCTGGCGGCGCGCCTCACCGAGCCCGTCATCGGCGTCGGCGACGGCGCCGCGCTCATCGCGTCGTCGTGGATGACGCCGACCGAGCCCGTGCGCCGCGGGCCGTCCGCCGCCGTCGTCGGCTGGCTCGGCCACGAGCGCCTGCGCCGCGGCGAGACCGTCGATGCCACCACGCTCGTGCCACTCTATCTCCGGCCGTCAGAGGCCGAGCTCAAGCGCCGTGCCGTCGTTCTCCATTAGCCCGATGCGCGCCGAGGATCTCGACGAGGTCGTCGCCATCGAGCGTGCCTCGTTCGGGATGCCGTGGTCGCGCGGCGCCTTCCTCTACGAGATCGAGCAGAACCGCGTGGCGCGCTGCTGGGTGCTGCGCGAGGGCGACGCGGTGGTCGCGTACCTCTGTCTGTGGGAGATCGGCGAGGAACTCCACGTGACCAACATCGCGGTCCACCCGCGCCTGCGGCGTCGGGGCCTGGCCCGGCAGCTCCTGACCGCGATCCTCGACGACGGGCGCAGCCGCCGGCTGCGCTCCGTCACGCTCGAAGTCCGCCCCACCAACGAGGAGGCCCGGACCCTCTACGAGTCGTTCGGGTTCAAGGTCGTCGGCCGGCGGAAGGGGTACTACTACGACACCGGCGAAGACGCGCTGATCATGGAGACCGACCTCCAGACGGGGCGCCTCCGGGCCGGGTCGTGACTCTCCGCCGGAACCACCGGCGTCCATCGCGTGTTCTGCATTCAGTCATGGCCGACGCCGCCGGTCTGCCTGGAACCCTCCTCTTTCTCGCCGCCGCCCTCGCCCTCCTCTCGGTCGCTCTCTCGCCGTCAGCCGCGGCCGCCCAGGCCAATCAGGCGGAGATCGCGCGCGGGAAGTACGTGTTCGGCGCCACCGGCGGGTGCGGGTGTCACACCGAGCCCGGGAAGGGCAGGCCGGTCAATGCCGGCGGGCGGAAGATCGATGCGCCGTTCGGAACCGTGTACGCGACGAACATCACGCCCGACCGCGAGACGGGCATCGGGGGCTGGACGGACGAGCAGATCATCGGCGCCACGCGCCTGGGCCGGCGGCCGAACGGCGAGCGCATCCTCCCGGTCCACCCCTTCGGCTCGTTCAACGGGATGGCGGAAGGCGACCTCAAGGCGCTCGTCGCGTTCCTCAGGACGCTGCCGCCCGTGAAGAAGCCGAATCAGCCGAAGAAGATCACCGTGCCGCTGTTCGAGAGCGTGTTCCTCCCGGCGTGGCTCGCGGCGTTCGCGGTCTCCGAGAAGCCGCCGGCCGCCGCGCCGACGAGCGGAGTCGCGCGCGGGGAATACCTCGTGAAGGCCGTCGGCCATTGCGGCGAGTGCCACACGCCGCGCACGCGCTTCCAGGCGCTCGACAACGGCCGCTTCCTCGCGGGCAACCCGACCGGCCCCGAGAACTCCGAGGTGCCCAACATCACGCCGGACAAGGAGACGGGCCTGACGTGGTCCGTCGACGAGATCGCGTATTATCTCGCCTCCGGCAACAAGCCGGACGGCGATGTCGTGGGCGGGATCATGGGGGAAGTGATCTACGGCAACGTCGCCGGGTACAAGGACATGACGAAGGCCGACCTCACGGCGATCGCGCAGTACCTCAAGTCGATTCCGCCGGTGCGGTACAAGATCGGGAAGTGAGCGCAGTGCGTATCACGGCTCGCCCGACCGGGCGACCGACTCGCGGAGGACAACGCATGAAGCGTGCATGGATCGGGCTCACCGCCGTGGTCGCCAGCGCGGGTCTCCTCGCCGCGTGCGCGACGACCGACACCGCGTCGAAGACCCCGGCGCAGTACGTCGAGGATCGCCAGAAGCTCATGAAGGCGCACGGCGAGAACTGGAAGGGGGTGCAGGACGGCGCCAAGGCGGGCAACTGGCAGCAGGTCGCGACCAACGCCGACGCGATGGCGAACAACGCGAAGCAGATGCCGGGACTCTTCCCGCCGGGCTCGATGACCGAGAAGTCGAAGGCCAAGCCGGAGATCTGGCAGCGCAAGGCGGAGTTCGACGCCGCCGCGAAGAAGATGGAGACGGAGTCGGTGCGGCTCGCGGGCACCGCGCGCGGCGGCAACGCGCAGGCGACGGGCGACATCATCAAGGACTTCGGCCGCAACACGTGTGGCAACTGCCACACGCCGTTCCGGGTCCCGCCGCCGCGTTCCTGACTCGGAGGGGGCTTCGCCCCCCGTCCGACGAGCAAAAAACGGCGAGCCGTTCGGCTCGCCGTCTTTGCTCTGCCTCCCCCAGGAATCGGATTGCGCGCGCGAAGCCCGCGCTCGATCGCGGACATGCTTCCAGGAGCAGTCATGAAACGCATCCAGTCCGCGCGGTGCCGTCGGGACGGCGGGGACGTCCGTCCCGGCGTGCTAGATTCGGCGGGTGAGCCGCGATCCGATCGTGCTCGTCGAGAAGATGCTTGGCGGCGATCGGCTCGCCCTGGCGCGGCTCATCACGCACCTCGAGAACCGAACGCCGGCCGTGCCCGCCATCATGAAAGCCATTCACGGGAAAGGTGGGGAGGCGTACGCCGTCGGCGTCACCGGGCCGCCCGGGGCCGGAAAGTCGACCGTCGTCGATCGGCTCACCGGGCACCTTAGGCGCGAGGAGCGCACCGTCGGCATCGTCGCCGTCGATCCCTCGAGCCCGTTCACCGGCGGCGCCGTGCTCGGCGACCGCATCCGCATGCAGGCGCACACGCTCGACAGCGGCGTCTTCATCCGCAGCATGGCGACGCGCGGCTCCGTCGGCGGGCTCGCGCGCGCCACGCGCGACGTGCTGAAGCTCCTCGCCGCCGCCGGCTTCGAGTGGCTGCTCGTCGAGACCGTCGGCGTGGGGCAGACCGAGCTCGACGTCATGCGCCTCGCCGACACGACCGTCGTCGTGCTCGTGCCCGAGTCGGGTGACGCCATCCAGACGATGAAGGCCGGCCTCATGGAGGCCGCGGACGTGTTCGTCGTCAACAAGGCCGATCGCGCCGGCGCGCCCGCGCTCATGGCCGAGCTGAAGTTCGCGGCGCACCTGCACTACGCGAGCCCGACGTCGTCGAAGGACGTGGACTGGGAGATCCCCGTGCTGGCCGCGCAGGCGCACGCCGACGTCGGCATCGCGGAGATGCTCGCGGAGATCCGGCGTCATCAGGGAGCACTCACCGTCGCCGGCGCGCTCGCCACGCGGCGCGAGGAGCGCCGGCGCGAGGAGCTGCGCGCGGTGCTCCTCGAGGAGCTCAGCGCGAGCGTGCAGCACCGCCTCGAGCGCGGCGAGCTCGCGGGACCGTTCGACGAGGTCGCCGCGGGCACGACCGACGTCTATTCCGCGGCGCGCGCGATCCTCGACCGGATCCTCGCGCAGCGCTGAGGGCGTGCGCCGCGCCATGCTATCGTTGACCGGCTCATGACGCCTTCCGTCCCCTTCCGCGACACCTTCTGGAACGTGCCCGTGTGGGCGCAGATCCTCCTCTACGTCGGCGGCGCCGTCGCGGTGGCGATCTTCGCGTATGGCGTGTGGCAGCGCGTGCGGCTGTGGCGCGCCGGCGGTCCCGAGAACCGCTGCGACCGGATCCCCGAGCGCGTGAAGCTCGTGGCGAAGCACGCGCTCGGCCAGGCGCGGGTGCTCTCGGAGGCGTATCCCGGGATCATGCACGCGACGATGTTCTGGGGCTTCCTCGCGCTGTTCATGGGCACCGTGCTCGCCACGATCGACTACGACATCACGCTGCCGCTGTTCGGCGTGAAGCTGCTGAAGGGAACGTTCTACCTCGGCTACGAGACCGTGCTCGACCTCTTCGGGCTCTTCTTCGTCATCGGGCTCGGGATGGCGGTGTACCGGCGATTCGTGGTGCGGCCGGCGCGGATCGATCCGACCGCGCGCTTCGCGAACGTGCTGCTCCTCCTCTTCCTGATCAACGTGACGGGCTTCGTGCTCGAGGCGTGCCGCCTCGCCGTCGTGCGGCCGGAGTGGGCGCGATTTTCACCCGTCGGCTGGGCGCTGGGACAGGCGATGGCGGGCGCCGGGATGTCGGACGGGGCGCTGCGGACGACGCACTTCGCGGTCTGGCTGTTCCACGCGGTGATCTCGCTCGGCTTCGTCGCGATCGTGCCCTACTCGTACTTCAGCCATCTCGTGACGACGCCCCTCAACATCTTCTTCTCGAAGCTGGGCCCGCGCGGCGCGATCCGGCCCATCGAGAACATCGAGGAAGCCGAGAGCCTCGGCATCTCGAAGCTCGAGGAGTTCTCGTGGAAGCGGCGCCTCGACTTCGACGCGTGCCTCGAATGCGGCCGCTGCCAGGCGGTGTGCCCCGCGTACATGGCGGGCAGCGCGCTGTCGCCGAAGCGCGTGATCGTGAAGCTGAAGGGCCACCTCCACGGCGTGCTGCCGGGACCGATCCACGGCGCGCTGATCCAGCCGGACGAGCTCTGGGCGTGCACCACGTGCATGGCGTGCGTGGAGGAATGTCCGGCCTTCATCGACATCGTCGACACCATCATCGACCTGCGGCGCTACCTGACGCTTTCCGAGGGCGCGCTGCCCTCGACGGCGCCGCAGTCGCTGCAGAACATCCAGCGCGCGGGCAACCCGTGGGGGTTGCCGCCCGCGGAGCGGCTGGCGTGGGCCGAGGGGCTCGACGTGCCGCTCATGGAACCGGGCAAGGAGGTCGAGTACCTCTACTGGGTCGGCTGCTCGGCGTCGTACGACAAGCGCAATCAGTCGATCGCGCGCTCGGTGGTGAAGATCCTCAAGACGGCGGGCGTGAGCTTCGGCGTGATGCCGGAAGAGCGGTGTCACGCGGAGGTCGGCCGCCGGCTCGGTGAGGAGTACCTCTACCAGACCGTGCAGCGGGAGAACGTGGAGGCGACGAAGCAGTACCGGTTCAAGAAGGTCATCACGCACTGCCCGCACTGCTTCAACACCATCAAGAACGAGTTCCCGCAGTTCGGCGGCACGTACGACGTCGTGCACCACTCGGTCGTCATCGACGAGCTCATCGCGTCGGGCAAGATCACGCCGACCAGGCGCACGGACGCGACGGTCGTCTTCCACGACTCCTGCTACCTCGGGCGCTACAACGGGATCATGGAGGCGCCGCGCGCCGCGGCGAAGAGCGTGCCCGGGCTGCGCGTGATCGATCCGCCGCGGGCGCGCGGGCGCGGGCTCTGCTGCGGCGGCGGCGGCGGCCACATGTGGATGGAGATTCCCGCCGAGAAACGCGTGAACATCATCCGCACCGAAGAGCTGCTCGCGCAGAAGCCGGACGTCATCGGCACGGCGTGCCCCTTCTGCCTTGCGATGGTGGACCTCGGCCGCAAGGTGAAGGAGGCCGAGGCGACCGTGCAGGTGAAAGACATCGGCGAGCTCGTGGCCGAGAGCCTTCCCTGAAAGCGCTGCTGCGCGCGCTGCCGGACATTGGCCGGCTCATCGCGCGACTCGTTGCCGATCCGGTGCTGCCGCGCACGGCGAAGATCGCGCTCGGCGCGGCGGCCCTCTACCTGCTGAGCCCGGTCGATCTCATCCCGGACCTCATCCCGTTCCTCGGCTACGCCGACGACGTCCTGCTGGCGGCCATCGTGGTGGACGGAATCCTGAACTACGTGGACCGCGCGCTGGTCTTGAAGTACTGGCCCGGCTCCGCCGAATCGCTCGACCGAGTCGCCCGCGCCGCGCGCGTCCTCGCCGCGTGGGTCCCCCGCCGCTTGAAAGCCCGCGTGTTCGGCCCCCGTTAGGACAGGCGTGTTCGAGCGCCGGCTTCGCCGGCGCAATCCTGACCTGGGGGGAGGCAGGGAGGAGCACGCCGTGAGGCGTGCGACGACCGCCGGAAGGGGGGCGAGCCCCCCTCCGGGTCAATACGACCAGGAGAGCATCAGGGAGAGGACGCTGCGCGAGTAGTCGGAGACCTGGATGTTCGACTTGTTGTGTGTGAGCTGGTACTCACCCGCGAGCGTGAGACTCGCCGGCAGCGGCAGCTCCAGCCGGAAGACGTTGTTCAGCTCCTGATCGCGCCGCTTGAGCTGCTCCGGCCGCGTCGTCGGCAGGAACAGGTTGGTGCTCCGATACTGCCGGAAGTGCACGTCGAAGTCCCACTTCGCGCGGATCGCCCGCCACGGCAGCGTGTACATCGCGCCGGCCTGGAGCCGCCGGCCGTGATAGCCGTGGTTGCGACCGTCCGTGTACTCCCAGTCCTGCTGGAAGCCCACCTTGATCAGGTGCTTGTCCTGCTGGAAGCGGAAGAGGTGGAGGAAGCCGATCATGTAGTTCTTCGCGTCGCGGTCTTCCGGCGCGGGCGTCCCGGCCGTGAAGTCCTTGTCCTGGAACCGGATGAGGAGCTGGGTCAGGTTGATGTCGTCCTCGGCCACCGCGCCGACCACCGAGACGGTCTGGCGCTGCACGAAGATGTCGTCGTTCAGGAAGAGCGCGTCGTATGCGTAGCTCACGCCGGCCTGGGCCGGCATCCCGAACAGCGCGGTCTTGTAGGTGGCGCCGAGGCTGCCGAGGTGGTTGGTGACGTTGAACGACGGCAGGTCGTTGTTGTACGTGGCGAAGAACGAATACCCCGCGGTCAGGTCGATGTTCTCGTCGCGGTAGTACACGTAGTCCGCGCGCGCACCGAAAAGCTCGCCACTGCTGGAGCTGCCCGTGCGCCGCAGCGAGCGCACGAGGGATTCCTTGCTCGAGCCCGTCGGGTTCGGAATGACCGCGACGTTGTCGTCGTAGACGAAGCCGAAGCGCACTTCCGCGGAGAGCCGCCGCTCCTGCTGCCGCGTAGCCACGAGCGTGTCGCGCAGCCGCTCGGCCGGACCGGTGAGCGCGGAGGTCGGCGCGAGCCGCATCGCCTGCTCGACCTCGGCGGAGGCTTGCGCGGGGAGGCCGAGGACCGCGAGCGCGAGACCCGTGTAGAAGCGCGCGAGCTGCTGGATGTCGGGATCGCTGGAGCGGCCGGCGCGGAACGCGTTCACTGCGCCGCGGTAATCCTTGTTGCGATAACGCATGAACCCGACGTAGTAGCCGAGGCTGTCCTGCGTCGGATTCGTCCGGAACACTTCTTCGAGGAGCGGCAGCGCCTTGTCGTACTGCTGCTGCGCGAAGTACGCGAGGCCGAGCTGGTAGGCGACCGACGCGTCCGCCGGCGCCTTCGCGCGCGCCCGCTCGAGGAACTGCACGGCCTGCTCCGGCCGGCGCTGCGCCATGTGGACGACGCCGATGTAGTAGAGGGCCTCGACGTGGTCCGCCTCGATCTCGAGCGCCTTGCGGAAGTTCGCCATGGCGCCGTCGTAGCGCTGGTCGTCGAAGTCGAGGACTCCCTGCGCGACGTAGACGTCGGCCTCAGTGGTCTGGGAGGTCGCCGCGGACGAAAGAGACAGAGCGAGAACAGCGCCGAGGACGAGGTGGATCAGGGCGCGCCTCACGCTTGGGGTTATAGCATGGCGAGCGGACCGCTCAAGGGGAATCCCCTTGCTGGGAAAACCTTTCCGACTCGTGACCGGCTCGCGATGGGGGCACGCGGATGTGCCCCGCTCAGCACCTGACCACCGTTGCCGTTGTGGCAAGGATCGCGGATCGGCTGGAGCGCGGCGATGGCGTGACAGATCTCGTGCAGGTCGATCTCGAAGGCCATCTCGGAGGGGAGGGCGTCCGTGTACCGGACGATCTTCACGATCCGCGCGGTCTGCCCGTCCGGCTGGGTCACCGGCCGCGAGGTCTGGCAGCCGAGGATCGGGGTCGCGGTGATGCGCGGCGGACATTCCTGCGCGACGACCGCCTGCTGCCGACTCACGACGAGCGTGACGAGCGCGTCGCGGGTCGCCAGCACGCCCATGGTGCCCGCGCGGGTGCCCGCGCACCCGCCGGTGAGGACACCGAGCATGACGACCAGGACCGCGAGCCGCCGGGCCACGCCCATGCCCTCGGAAAGGGCAAGGCGCGTACCACGCGCGACCGGGCCCGAAATCGCCGCGCACACGGCCTCGCGCTGCAGCCGCGGCGGCCTTTTTGGGAAGTTCGCTGCGGCGGGGCGGTTACGGTTTGGGCGCCAGTGCCGCGATGACCCGGCAGAGCTCCCAGGGATCGATCGGCTTCTGCAGGTGGGCGTCGAAGCCGGCGGCGAGCGTGCGCTCCGGGCCGTGCGCTTCACCGTGCGCCGTGATCGCGATCGCGGGCACGCGCTGGCCCTTGATCGCGCCGAGCGCGCGGACCTCGCGAATGAGCCAGTAGCCGTTCTCGAGCGGCATCGCGATGTCGCTCACGACGACGTCGGGCGTGACGCGCTGGAGATGGCGGAACGCGTCGCGCGCGGCGGCGACGACGGTGACGAACGCGCCCGCGTATTCGAGGACGGTCCGGATGAGGTCGCGCGCTTCGGAATCGTCGTCGACCACGAGCACGTGCAGGCCGACGAGCGCATCAACGGGAAAGCGATCACGACGTCCCATGCGCGTGCGTCGGTATCCGGGCCGCGCCACAAAAGATCAAGACGAGCGGCGCGATCAGTGTGTAATCTTTTTCCACCATGCGCGCCCACGCGGTGACGGTGAACGGCCGCAGCTACCGGCGTCCCGCGAAGCCGCTCGTCGTCGTGTGCGTCGACGGCTGCGAGCCGGCGTATCTCGACGAGGCGCTCGCCGCGGGCGTGATGCCGTACATGGCGAGCGTCCGCGCGACGGGCACGTACCGTCTCGCCGACTGCGTGATGCCGAGCTTCACGAACCCGAACAACCTCTCGATCGTCACCGGCGCGCCGCCGTCCGTGCACGGAATCTGCGGGAACTACTTCTACGATCCCGACGCCGGCGTCGAGGTCATGATGAACGACCCGAAGTACCTGCGCGCCGACACGATCCTCGCGGCGCTCGCGGCCGCGGGCGCGCGCGTCGCGGTGGTGACCGCGAAGGACAAGCTGCGGCGCCTGCTGGGCCACGGGCTTCGCGGCATCTGCTTCTCCTCCGAGAAGGCGGACGAGACGACGGTGGAGGAGCACGGGATCGACGGCGTGCCGGCGATGGTGGGGCGGCCGCTGCCGTCGGTGTACAGCGCGGACCTGAGCGAGTTCGTCTTCGCCGCGGGCGCCGCGCTGATGGAGCGCGTGCGCCCCGACGTCCTGTATCTGTCGACCACCGACTACGTCCAGCACAAGCACGCCCCCGGCACGCCCGAGGCGAACGCGTTCTACCGGATGCTGGACGGCTACCTCGGGCGCCTCTCGGCGGCCGGCGCGGCCATCGCGCTCACCGCGGATCACGGGATGAACGGCAAGACCGACGCCGCCGGTGCGCCGCAGATCGTCTTCCTCCAGGACACGCTCGACGCGTGGCTCGGCGCCGGGGTCGCCCGCGTGATCCTGCCCATCACGGACCCGTACGTCGTGCACCACGGCGCCCTCGGCTCCTTCGCGACGATCTACCTGCCGCGGGGCGCGGCCGTTGCCGACGCGCGGGCGCGTCTGCAGGCCGTGGCGGGCGTCGAGCTCGTGCTGGACCGCGGTGATGCGTGCGCGCGCTTCGAGCTGCCGCCGGACCGCATGGGCGACCTCGTGGCGATCGCACGACGGGACGTCGTCCTCGGGACCAGCGCGAGCCGTCACGATCTCTCGGGGCTCGACGCGCCGCTCAGGTCACACGGCGGGCTCTCGGAGCAGCGCGTGCCGTTCGTGATCGATCGTCCCACGGGCCTGCCGGATCGCCCGCTGCGGAACTACGACCTGTTCGATGTGGCGCTGAACCGATAGGGCACTCGCGGAGGGCCCGGATTCATTCCGGGCGCGGAGCGTGGGGGGGTTGGGGGGTGCGTCTCGCACCCCCCATGTCTCTCGATCCGCGCATCCAGCGCCAGGCCGACTCGACGATCTCCTCGAGCGCGGGATGGCGCGGCGCCCAGCCGAGCGCCAGACGGATGCGCTCCGTGCTCGCCACCAGTCGCGCCGGGTCGCCGCGCCGACGCGGCGCCACGCGCACCGCGATCTCGCGCCCCGTGACCCGGCGCGCGACGTCGATCACTTCCCGCACGCTCGTGCCCGCGCCTCCGAGGCCGAGGTTGTAGACCTCGGCGCCGTCGACGCGCGCGAGCGCGTCGAGCGCCTGGACGTGGGCGAGCGCGAGATCGCTCACGTGGACGTAGTCCCGCAGGCACGTGCCGTCCGGAGTCGGATAGTCATCGCCGTAGATCGTGATCGCCTCGCGCGTGCCGGCGGCGGCCTGCAGCACGAGCGGGACCAGGTGCGTCTCGCGCGCGTGACGCTCGCCGCTGCGCCCGGTCGCGCCGGCGGCGTTGAAGTAGCGCAACGACGTCGACCGCAGCCGGTACGCCGTGTGATACCACCTGAGCGCGCGCTCGAACGCGAGCTTCGTGTCGCCGTAGGGATTCTTGGGGAGCGGCGGATCGCCCTCGTCGATCGGCTGGCTCGCAGGCTCGCCGTAGACCGCCGCGCTCGAAGAGAACACGAGGCGGCCGACCTCGGCGGCCCGCACGGCCTCGAGGAGCGTGAGCCCCGCGGTGACGTTCGCGCGGTAGTAGCCGGCGGGGTCGGCGACCGAGTCGCCGACGAGCGAGCGCGCGGCCATGTGCACGACCGCCTCGATCCGGTGCGTGCGCAGCGCGGCGGTCACGGCGCGCGCGTCCAGCAGGTCGCCTTCGACCAGGCGCGCCGGCGCGACGACGGCATCGCGATGCCCCGTGCTGAGGTCGTCGAAGGCGACCACGTCGTGCCCCGCGTCGAGGAGCGCTTCGATGACCACGCTGCCGATGTAGCCGGCGCCACCGGTGACGAGGACCCGCATGCGCGGTGAGCATACCGCGCCGTCTGCGCGGGGCGTGGCCGTTGGTGTATGGTCTCTGCGCAGTGGCTCCGCGCGTCTGGCCGGTGTTCCTCGCGTACCTCATCGCGGTCCTCACGATCATCCTCGCGTCGCTGGCGGCGCTCGGCGCGTTGCGCGCCATGCATCCCGACGTGCCCGACACGGAGCTGCTCGGCGGCGTGCTCGGCCTCATCGCGGGCGGGTTCGCGTCGTCGACCGCGCTCGTGCTGACCGTGGCGCTGGTGAGCCAGCCGTTCGAGCCCGCGGCGCTGCGCCTCGTTCCCGGCCGCGAGACCGGCGTCGACCTCGCGGCAGCGGTGCTCGGCATGCTGTCGCTCGGGCAGGTGCTCGACTCCGCGACGATGCTCGCGGGCCTCGGACGCGTGGGCAGCATGCCGGCGATTCGCCAGGCGCTCACGGGCATCGGCGGCGCCGAGCTCTTCGGCGCCGTCCTCGTCCTCGGCCTGATGGCCGGCGCGGCCGAGGAAGTGTTCTTCCGCGGGTACATGCAAACGCGCTTGCGTCTCGTGTGGCGCGCCGGGCCCGCGATCGCCGTCTCCAGCGCCGCGTTCGCCTTGCTGCACATGGAGTGGATCCATGCGGCGATGGCGTTCGTGCTGGGTCTCTACCTCGGCGTGGTGACCGAGCGGGCGGGCAGCGCGCTGCCGGCGATCGTGTGCCACGTCGCCAACAACAGCGTGTTCACGGTGGCCACCGCGATCGCGGGAACGGTCGACGATCGCGGGATCAACGTGCTCCTCCTCGCCGCGTCCCTCGTCGTGTTCCTCGCGTGCGGCGCGTTCCTGCTGCGGCGCCTGCCGCGCGCCGTCACGCCGTGAGCGACTTGCGACGCGCGCTCCCGGCACGTTAGGCTGGGGCGCCATGGCCGCCGCCGATTCCCTCGTCGAGCACGTCCTGGCCGCGCGCGCCTCCTCGGTGGCGAGCCCGCTGCCCACCGAAGGACGCTCCGTGTCGCTCGAGGAGGCCTACGACGTGCAGGACCGCGTGCGCCAGGCGCTCGTCGCGCGCGGCGAGCGCGTCATCGGCTGGAAGGCCGGCTTCACGAGCCGCGCCACGCAGCAGGCGTTCGGCACGGATCGCCCCGTGTGCGGCTTCCTGCTCGGGTCCGGTGTCTACGCGAGCGGCGCCGAGGTGCCGGCGTCGGGATTCCTGTCGCTCGCCGTCGAGGCCGAGGTCGCGCTCGTGATGGGCCGCGCGCTCGCGGGCCCGGGCGTGACGCCCCCGCAGGCGCTCCTGGCCGTCGAGGGCGCGGTGCCCGCGCTCGAGCTGGTCGACTTCCGCTACGCGGGCAAGCCGACCGCCATCGACGCCGTCGCGGACGGCGTGCTCGCCAAGGCCATCGTGCTCGGCGCGCCGCTCACCGACGTCACGCACATCGACCTCGCGCGCGAGGGACTCGTGTACGAGGTGAACGGCGCGATCGTGGCCACGAACACCGCCGCGGAAGTGCTCGGGAGCCCGATCAACTCGCTCGCGTGGATCGCCAATCACCTCGGCGCGCGCGGGCTCGGCCTCCGCGCGGGCGACGTCGTCATGACGGGCTCGGTGTCCGCGGTCCTGCGGCCCAAGGCCGGCGACGCCGTGCGCGCCCGCTTCACGCGCCTCGGCATGGTGGCGGCGCGGTTCGTCTGAGCGGAGCCGTCACCACCGAAGCGCTCGTCGCGCTCGCGCGGGCGCGGCTCTCCGCGTACACGCGGCGCGTCGTGCCGCCGGGCCCGCTCATCGCCGCCGCGGTCCTCGTGCCCATCGTCGATCACGCGGGCGAGCCCTACATGCTCTTCACCAAGCGCACCGACCGCGTGGGCCATCACAAGGGCCAGATCTCCTTTCCGGGCGGCGTGATCGATCCCGACGACGCCGGGGCGCTCGACGCGGCGCTGCGGGAGTGCGAGGAGGAGATCGCGCTGCCGCGCGCGGCTGTCGAGCCGCTGGGCGTGCTCGACGACAGCGAGACCGTCGCGACCAGCTTCGTCATCACGCCGATCGTCGGCGTCGTGTGGCGGCCCGTCGCGTGGCAGCCCGACGGCGAGGAGATCGAGAAAGTGATCGAGGTGCCGTTCGAGCGCCTCGCGGCGGAGGGGAGCTGCCGTGTCGAGCACTGGGAGCGCGACGGGATCACCCGGCCGGTCTACTTCTTCGACTACGAGGGCGAGACGATCTGGGGCGCGACGGCGCGCATCCTCGTGCACTTCCTCGACGTCCTCCGATGAGCTTCGAGACGCTGCTGACCTCGCGGGCCGACGGCGTCGCGCGGATCGTCCTCGATCGGCCCGAGGTCCGCAACGCGCTCTCGCGCGCGCTCATCGAGGAGCTCGGCGTGGCACTCGCTGCGTTCGAGGCCGACGCGGACGCCCGGGTCATCGTGCTCTCGGGCGCCGGGGACAAGGCGTTCTGTGCCGGCGCCGATCTCAGGGGGGTGACCGATCGCGGGACGACGCTGCAGGCGCGCGAGTCGTACGCTGGACTCGCGAAGATCCTCGAGGCGATCCCGGCGATGCGCACGCCGGTGATCGCGCAGGTGCACGGCTACGCGCTGGCGGGCGGCTGCGGGCTCGCCGTCGGCTGCGATCTCGTGATCGCGTCGGAGGACGCGACGTTCGGGCTACCGGAGATCAAGGTGGGCCTCCTGCCGCTGATCGTCAGCGCGCCGATCCTGCGCGCGGCCGGGCGCAAGCGCGGCCTCCACATGATCCTGACGGGCGAGCCGGTCAGTGCGCGTGAAGCCTTCGACATGGGGCTCGTCAGCCGCGTCGTGCCGCGTGACCGGCTCGACGCCGAGACGAGCGCGCTCGCCGCCACGCTCGCGTCGTTCAGCCCGACGGCGATCGGCCTGATGAAGGAGGCCGCGGCGACGACGCAGGACATGGAGTACGGCAAGGCGCTGCGCTACCTGCGCGAGCTCCTGGTCCTCGTGGGGATGTCGGACGACGCGAAGGAAGGCATCGCCGCGTTCTTCGAGAAGCGTCCCCCGCGGTGGAAGGGCCGCTGACCGATCCCGGCCTGTGCGCGCGCTGCCGCCACGCGCGCCCCGTGACGTCCGCGCGCGGCTCGGCGTTCTGGCGCTGTGTGCTCTCCGAAACCGACGACGGCTATCCGAAGTACCCGCGTCTCCCCGTCGTCAGCTGCCCCGGCTTCGAAGCCCTCTCTACGGCAGCCACAGATACAGGAACTTCGGACCGGGGCCGGTGAGGAGGCCGAGCGCGCCGAGCGATCCCAGACCGCCGTCGAGCGGCTGCGCCTCGGCGTAATAGGTCGCGCGGTACTGGCGCGGGCGGTGATAGACGACCACGCGCGCCTTGTCGAGCCCGGCCGTCTGGCGCGCGACCTCCAGCGCGTCCGGCATGTAGCCGACGCGGTCGATGAGGCGGTGCGCGAGCGCCTGCTCGGCGGTGTAGACGCGGCCGTCGCCGAGCGCCTGCGCGGTGGCGTCGGGAAGCTTGCGGCGCGCGACGACCTTCGCGACGAACTGCCGGTGCAGACCGTCGATGACGGACTGGAAGATCGCGCGCTCGTCAGGGGTCATCGGGCGGAACGGGCTGCCCATGTCCTTGCGCTCGCCGGACTTGATCGGCTGCGCGGCGACGCCGAGCTTCTGCATGAGCCCCTCGGCGTTGAACGTCAGCACGATCACGCCGATCGAGCCCGTCACCGTCGTCGGGTGCGCGACGATCGTGTCCGCGGCGAGCGCGACGTAGTACCCGCCCGACGCCGCCACGTCCATCATCACGGCCACGATCGGGATCGGCTTCTCCTTCTTGAAGAGCTCGAGCTCGCGGAAGATCACGTCGGACGCGGTGACCGTGCCGCCGGGGGTGTTGATCCGGAGCACGAGCGCCTTCACCTTCGGATCGTCGGTCGCTTTCTTCAGCTCCTCGCGGACGCGCACGAGCAGCGGCACGCGCGGGGGCGGCGCCGTGATGTTGAGCAGGTTCGACGTCGACTCGTCGCTGAGGAAGCCGGAGAGGTCCATGAGGAGGATCTTCGAGTCGCCGGTGCCCTCGACGGTCTCTTCCTCGAGCGGACGGATGCGCGGTGAGAGATCGATGGAGAGCACCGAGCACCCCGCGGTCAGCAGGGCGAGGACGAGGAGGACGACCGCGCGCATGGCGGTGAGTATACTCGCCACACCGTGGCTCACGATCTGACCCTCGACGACGTCCGCGCCGCCGCGGAGCGCCTGCGCGGGCGCGTGTGCCGCACGCCGGTGCTCGTGTCCGAGGCGCTCGACGCGGCGAGCGGCTACAGCGTCCACCTCAAGTGCGAGAACCTCCAGCGCGCCGGCTCCTTCAAGATCCGCGGCGCGCTCAACAAGCTGCTGACGCTGTCGGAGGCCGAGCGTGCGCGCGGGGTCGTCGCGTTCTCGTCCGGCAACCACGCGCAGGGCGTCGCGCTGGCGGCCCGGATCGTCGGCACGAGCGCCACGATCTGCATGCCGACCGACGCGCCGGCGCTGAAGCTCGAGGCGACGCGCGGCTACGGCGCCGAGGTCGTGCTCTACGATCGCCAGAAGGACGACCGCGAGGCCATCGCGCGGCGGATCGCCGCTGACAGCGGCCGCGTGCTCGTCCCGCCGTTCGACGACTACGCGATCATGGCGGGGCAGGGGACCGCGGCCCTGGAGCTCTTCGAGGAGGTCCCGTCGCTCGACGCGCTGCTGGCGCCCGTGGGCGGCGGCGGGCTCATGGCAGGCTGCAGCACGGTGGCGAAGACGCTGTCACCGGCCACGGCGGTCATCGGCGTCGAAGCCGACACCGCCAACGACACCTACCTCTCGTTCCGCAAGGGCGAGCGCGTGAGCATCCCGCCGCCGCCGACGATCGCCGACGGCATCCGGCTCACCACGCCGGGGGCGCTGACGTTTCCGATCCTCAAGGAGAACCTGACGGACGTGGCACTCGTCTCGGACGAGGAAATCCTCGCGGCCATGCGGCGTTTGGCGACAGAGGCTCACATCGTGGTGGAGCCGACCGGCGCCGTCCCTGCGGCCGCGGTGCTGTCGGGCCGCTTGCCGCTTCCGAAGGGCGCGCGGGTCGGCGTCGTGCTGTCGGGCGGCAACGTCGATCCCGCGCTGCTCGCGTCGGTGCTGACCTCGCGCTAACGCGCGTGGAAGTCGGGGACCACCTCGCTGCCGAGGTGCCACAGCTGGTCGAGCATCCGGTCGGACGGGCACATCGGGCGCAGGATGAACTTCGACGCGCCGCCGGCGACGTATTCCTCGAGGCGCTCGCGGACGAGGGCGGGCGGGCCGAACGCCGTGCACTGCGCGAGGGTGGCGTCATCGACGCGGTTGCGCGGCACGAAGGGGGCCGCGAGCGCCTGCGCGCGCGCCGGGTCGTCGTCGAGACAGAAGTAGAAGAGCACGCCGAAGTGATCGACGGGGACCTCGCGGCCCGCGGCCGCGGCGAACTCCTGGGTCTTCTGCACACCGTCCGCGAGGCGCGCGGGCGTGATGAACGACGGGATCCACCCGTCGCCGAGGCGTCCCGCGCGGCGCATGGCCGCCTCGCTGTTGCCGCCGATCCACAGCGGGAACGGCCGCTGGATCGGCTTCGGCAGCACGGTGATGCGGTCGAGCTTCCAGAACTCGCCCGCGAAGGTGACCTCGTCCTCTTCCCAGCAGCGGCGCATGACGACGATCGCCTCGTCGGTGCGCCGCCCGCGCTCCTTGAACGGCACGCCGGCGGCGAGGAACTCGCGCTCCTGCTCGACGCCGATGCCGAACGCGGGCAGCATGCGTCCGTTCGAGAGGACGTCGATCATCGCCAGCTCGCGCGCGGCCATCACCGGCGAGCGGAACGGCGTGATGAGCACGCTCGGGCCGAACTTCAGCCGCGTGGTCCGCGCGGCGATGGCGGCCATCGCGGTGATCGGCTCGGGCACGGGGACGGGTGAGGACAGCCGCTCGGAGAACCAGAGCGAATCGATCGCGCTCTTCTCGCACGTCTCGACGAAGCGCCAGAAGAAGTCGGCGCCGCCGTCGGCGCCGCTCGGCCACGGCCCGGGCATCACCCCGATCCGGTACTTGATGTCCACCCGCGGATGCTAGCACGCGTGTACAATGAACCGCGGTTCAGTCATGCGCGAGTCCGACAAACACCAGCAGATCATCGAGGCGGCGGTGCGCGTCTTCGCGCGCAACGGCTACTACAACTCGCGCGTGTCGGACATCGCGCGCGAGGCGGGCGTGGCCAGCGGGACCATCTACCTCTACTTCAAGACGAAGGACGACATCCTCGTCACGCTCTTCCGCGAGAAGATGGCGGCCTGGGTGGCGCACGTGCGCGAGCGCATCGCCGTCGAGCCGGATCCCGTCGCGAAGGTGCGCCGGCTCGTCGCCCTCCACTTCGACACGCTCGAGCGCGATCCCGCGCTGGCGGAGGTCGTCCAGGTCGAGTTGAGGCAGGGCCACAAGTTCTTCCGCGGCGCCTCCGCGCACGAGGTGTCCGCCTACTTCGAGCTGATCGGGTCGGTGCTGGAGGCGGGACAGGCCGCGGGCGTGTTCCGCGGCGACGTCCCCGTGAACGTCGCGACCAAGGTCCTGTTCGGCGCGATGGATCAGATGGCCACGTCGTGGGTGCTGGGCAAGCGCAAGTACCGGCTGACCGACGCGGCCGACGCCGTCGCGACCGTCTTCCTGAGAGGAGTCACCGTCGATGGCGCTTGAGACCCTGCTCGTCAGCCGCGAGGAGAGCTTCGCGATCATCACGCTCAACCGGCCGCCCGCCAACGCGATCAGCGAGCCGCTGGTCCGCGAGCTGAACGACGCCGTCAGCGGGCTCGCCGACGACGACCGCCTGCGCGCCGTCATCATCACGGGCGCGGGCGACCGCATCTTCTGCGCGGGCGCCGACCTCGGCTCGGCGTTCTCGGGCGGCAACGTCGACGCGTTCATCCGCTTCGGCAACTCGGTGCTGCGCACGATCGAGCGCTTTCCGAAGCCCGTGATCGCGGCGATGAACGGGCACGCGCTCGGCGGCGGCTGCGAGATCGCGATGGCGTGTCACCTCCGCCTGCTCAAGGAGGGTGCCAGGATGGGGCAGACGGAGTCGAACCTCGGCATCATCCCCGGGTTCGGTGGCACGCAGCGGATGACGCGGCTCATCGGGCGCGCGAAGGCGCTCGAGCACATGATCCTCGGGACGCAGATTCCGGCGGCGGAGTGCCTCGCGCTGGGCCTCGTCAACCACGTGTCGAAGGAAGGGCAGACGCTCGAGGACGCGAAGACGCTCGCGCGCCAGATCGCGAAGCGCCCGCCGATCGCGACGCGCTTGATCATCGAGGCGGTCGACGACGGGCTCGAGGCGCCGATCGACCAGGCGCTGGAGGTCGAGACGCGCGCGTTCCTGAAGGTGCTGCGCACCGAGGACGCCGCGGAAGGCATCCAGGCATTCCTCGGCAAGCGCGAGCCGCAGTTCAACGGCAGGTAGTCGCATGGACCTGGGCATCCGCGATCGGGTCGCCCTCGTCACGGGTGGCGCGCGCAGCCTCGGGAAGGCCGACGCCGAGCTGCTCGCGGCCGAGGGATGCCGCGTGGCGATCGTCGACCTGAACGAGGAGGGCGCCGAGCGGACCGCGAAGGAGATCGGCGCCGCGGGCGGCACCGCGCGCGGGTACGTCTGCGACATCCGCGAGGCGAGCGCGGTGGCGGACGCGGTCGCGCGTGTGGAACGCGACCTCGGGCCGGTGGACATCTGCGTGAACAACGCCGGCTTCATCTACACCGTCGCGCAGCTCAAGGACATGCGCGACGACGACTGGGATCTCAACCTCGCCGTCAATCTGACCGGCACGTACAATGTCACGAAGGCCGTCTTTCCCGGCATGCGCGAGCGCCGCTGGGGTCGCGTGATCTGCATGGCGTCGATCGCGGGGCTCATGGGGGGCTTCGGGCAGACGGCGTACGCGACGACGAAGATGGGCGTGATCGGCTTCACGCGGTCGGTCGCGCTCGAGGGCGCGCGCTACGGGGTGACCGCGAACGCGATCGCGCCGGGCATCATCGGCCCGAACGCGAACCTGAGCCCGATGTACGAGCGGATGGTGAAGCGCGTCGCGATGCAGAAGGAAGGCACGCCCGAGGACGTGGCGAACGCGATCGCGTTCCTCGTCTCCGAGCGCGCGCGGTACATCACCGGCGCCGTGCTCACGGTGACGGGAGGTATGGATCTGTTTACCTTCTAACGACATGAGGGGGTGCGAGAGGCACCCCCCAAACCCCCGCGCTCCGGGCCCGGAGTGAATCCGGGCCCTCCGCGGGTGCCAAGGAGCACAGCGATGCCGACAGTTCAAGAGACCTTCGACGCGATGCCCGGCCGGTTCAAGGCGGACAAGGCCGCCGGCACCAGCGCGACCATCCAGTACGACATCAGCGGCGACGGCGGCGGCACGTGGAACGCCGTGATCAAGGACGGCACGTGCACGGTCAGCCCGGGCGCCGCCGCGAGCCCCAACCTCACGCTGCAGATCGGCGCGCAGGACTGGCTCGACATGCTGGGCGGCAAGCAGTCGGGGCAGATGCTCTTCATGTCGGGGAAGCTGAAGGTGAAGGGGGACATGGGCCTGGCGATGAAGCTCGGCTCCCTGTTCCAGATGTAGGGGGCGCCTGCATGGCTCAGGAGCGCTTCGCCGACGTCGTCGAGCGGTTCGCGAACGGCTACGCCGATCTCGCGGCCGCGTCCCCGGAGATCCTCAAGAAGTGGCAGGACGAGCTCGAGCGCGGGTTCAAGCGGATGACGAACCTCGCGCAGATGGTGCAGAGCCCGGTCGAGCCGCGCACCGGGCAGACGCCGCGCGAGGAGATCTACCGGAAGGGCAAGGCGCGGCTCTATCGCTACGCCTCGAAGCGGACGCATCGCACGCCCGTGCTCTTCGTGCCGAACCTCGGGATCAGCCGGCCGTACATCTTCGATCTCCTGCCGGGCGGCAGCTTCATCGAGCACATGACGAAGGAGGGCTTCGACTTCTACCTGCTCGACTGGGGCGTGTTCGGGCCCGAGGACAACGACCTGAGCTTCGAGGACTGCGTGGTCAAGATCCTGCCACGCGTGACGCGCAAGGTGCTCGAGTCGTCCGGCGCCCCGTCGCTCTCGGTGCTCGGCTACTGCATGGGCGCGCCGCTGTCCTCGTCGTTCGTGGCGTCGCATCCGGAAGTCCCGGTGAAGAACTACATCAACATGGCGGGTCCGATCGACTTCTCGAAGGTCGGGATCTTCGGGCTCTGGCTCGACCGCCGCTTCTTCGACGTCGACCGCTTCATCGACACCATGGGCTACCTGCCGGCCGACATGGTGAAGGCCGGCTTCAAGCTGCTGCGCCCCACCATGGACCTGTCCACGAACCTGAACCTCTGGTGGAACCTGTGGAACGACAAGTACGTGGAGGGCTTCAACGCCCTCAACAAGTGGGCGAACGAGTACGTCGCGTTCCCAGGCGAGTTCTTCCGGCAGTGGGTGCGTGACTTCTACCAGGGCAACAAGCTCTACCGCGGCGAGCTCGTCTTCGGCGGGCGCCCCGTGAAGCTCGAGGCCATCGACTGTCCCCTGTTCGTGGTCGGCGCGAAGGAGGACTACATCGCCCCGCCGGCGTGCGTGCGGGCGCTGATGAGCGCCGTGCGCAGCCGCGACAAGGAATACATCGAGCTGCCCGGGGGCCACATCAGCCTGATCGCCGGGCGGGGGGCGTCCGTGCATTGCTGGCCCCGCGTCTCGAGCTGGCTGGCGAGCCGGTCGTAGCCTGTCCGCCAATTTTCCGTTTGACCCGCGGAGCCACCGCGGGATAATCCGTCGACGCTCGCGACGTATTGACGAGCTGCCCACGGACGAACGATCGACGCGTGTGACTGGAGTGGACGTCTGAGATGAAGCCGTTCAACAGGTCACTGACGATCCGGACAGCGGACACGACCGAGGTGGCCGACCTCACCAAGCAGGTTCGTCAGGTCCTTCAGGAATCGATCGTGACAACGGGTATGGCGCTGGTCACGACGATGCATACGACATGTGCGGTTTTCGTCAACGAGTTCCAGAGCGCCCTGATGAACGATATCCTTGGCCTCGCGAATCGATTGATGCCTGAGCGAGGCGGCTTCCGCCACGATGATCCGCGGTATTCCGATTGCGAGCGCGGAAACGCGCATGCGCATCTCCGCACCGCGCTGTTGGGACAGAACGTGACAGTGGGTGTGGTCGACGGTGAGCTCGTTCTCGGCCGGTTCCAGTCGATCATCTTCGCGGAGTTCGACGGGCCCAGGGTCCGCGAAGTCCGTGTCCAGGCCGTCGGTCAATAGCGTGATCTGAAGGCTCATCGGGTTCTACGCCGGGTTGGCCGGGTCAGACGTGTCGGCGCGAAGCGTCATTCCCGGTATACAGTAAGCTACCGGTATGACCGACGTCAGCGCCGCCAGCCAGCAGCTCTTCGACATGTGGAAGAAGCAGATGGACGAGGGGGCGCAGGCCTGGACGCGCCTCCTCGGCCAGAACCCGACGCCGACGCCCGATCCGCTCTCGTTCTGGAAGCCGGCGATGGAGCACGGGCTCCAGACGTGGGCGCGGATCTTCGCGACCACGCCGGTCTCGCCCGACCTCATGGCGCAGTGGAAGCAGTTCCTCGATCAGACCATCGAGGCGTGGTCGAAGGCGCTCGGGCAGGTGATGACGACCGACGCCTACGCGCGGGCCATGGGCAAGTCGCTGGAACAATGGCTCGCCAGCTACGCGCCGGTGAAGAAGCAGGCCGAGCAGTCCATCGACGCCGCGCTGCAGGCGCTGAACCTGCCCTCGCGCGCGCAGGTCACGTCGCTGGCCAAGCAGCTCGTGGATCTGGAGGAGCGTCTGGACCGCTTCGAGGACGGCATCGCGGCCGTGCTCCGGCGCCTCGAGGGCGGGAAAGCCGGATGATCGGCCAGACGATCGCGGAGCTGCAGGAGGGCGATCACGCCGAGCTCACGCGCGTCGTCGCCGACGAGGACATCGCCGGCTTCGTGGACGCCGTGGGCGACTACAACCCCGTGCACAGCGACCCGGCCTACGCGGCCACCACGATGTTCAAGACCCCGATCGCGCCGGGCATCTTCACCGCGGGTCTCATCTCCGCCGTCATCGGCACGACGCTGCCCGGCCCGGGCGCGATCTACCTCTCGCAGAGCCTGAAGTTCATGAAGCCGGTCTTCGCCGGCGACACGATCACGGCGCGCGTCGAGATCGCCGAGGTGATCCGCGACCGCAACCGCATCCGCCTGCGCACCCTCTGCGTGAACCAGCGTGGCGAGGAGGTCCTGTCGGGCGGGGCATGGGTCATGCCGTCGCGCACGCCGGTGGTCTACGAGTCGCGGCGGAACGGCCTGGCCACCCTCGCGACGTGGCCGCTCACCCCGTGGACGCTGGCGGCACAGACCCTGGCCGCGTGGAGTGCCTTGGGTCTCGCCCTCATGGGCGGGACGAGCGCTACATCAGCAAGCCGCCGTTGATCGAGACCTCGGCGCCGGTGATGTAGTCACCGTCCGCCGACACGAGGAACGCCACCGCGCGGCCCACTTCCTCGGCGCGGCCGAACCGCTTGAGCGGGATCTGGCCGAGCAGCTTCTCGCGTACCTTCTCCGGAATGCTGTCGACCATCTCCGTCTCGATGAAGCCCGGCGCGACGGCGTTGACGGTGACGCCCTTGCCGGCGAGCTCCTTGGCGAGGGACTTGGTGAACGCCGCCACCCCCGCCTTCGAGGCCGCGTAGTTCGCCTGGCCGAAGTTGCCGATCTGCCCGA
>VGLJ01000051.1 GCA_016866775.1 Candidatus Rokuibacteriota bacterium
GTGAACGTGATCGACGACTGGTCGTGGATCGTGGGCGGCGGCCAGGGGATCGCGCGCGACCCGGAGTCGGGTGCGCTGATGGCCGCCGCCGACCCGCGCCGCGACGGCTATGCCCTGGCGATCTAATGAGTCTCGACGCGCGCGCGGTGGTGGCGGTACGCGTTGAAGATGCGCTCGTTCATCTCGACGCACGCGGCGCGGGCGGCGGTCTGGCGCGATGGCGAATCGCAGAGCAGCGTCAACGCGCGGCGGCCGATCGCTGCGTGCTTGTACTCGTCGGGGAGGATCGCGGTCTCGTAGAGCTTCGCGGTCTCCGGATCGACGTCCCGACCCAGCGCGATCAGCGTCTCGAACCCCTCGCAGGATTGCGTCTCGCCGGCGAACTGGAACATCGCGAGCTTCTCCCACGTCGGGCGCGCGCGGCACGCGACGAGCCAGTCGAAGAGCGCTTCCCATTCGGGGAGCGGGCGGAAGCCGTCCGGATCCTCGCCGAGGTCGATCATCCGCTGGCGGAGCAGGCGATAGTGGCGATGCTCGTCGTCGAGCTGGCCGGGGAGGAGGGACTGCATCTCGCGCTCCGGCACGTGCGGGAGCCACGCCGCGATCAGCTCGACGGAGCGCAGCTCGTTGTAGACGCCCTGCCGCATCCGCGCGCGGAGCTGCGCGAGGCGAACCGCGGGGGAGGCGTCGGGATCCTGCCGGACGTCGCGTCCGCGCCAGAACGCTGCGTTCTCGTCGGCGAGCGCGCGCACGAAATCGCGCGGGTCCATCGCCGAAGGCCTACTGCCGGCGGAAGGCGATCGGTCCGATGAAGGCTTCGGCGTACGAGTTGGTGTCGTTCGAGTCGATCGCGATCGAGACGACGGCGGGGTTGTCCGCGTCCTCGCCGTAGACCCGCTTGAAGTCGTCACGCACGTTGCGCCGTTCGGTGAACCACTTGCCGGCCTCGGCGGTGCCCGAGCGCACGACGATGTACGTCACCATCCCGGTCTTCTCGCTCTTGCACGTGGTCCCGACCGGCTGCGTGGTGTCCCACACGTAGCCGATGATCCGCGAGCGCACCTGCTCCGGGAACCGCGGCCACAGCACGAACACCTGGCCCGCCTGGTCGTCGGTGGCCTTCACGCAGGAGTTGCCGCCCTTCGGCAGCGCCACCATCTTCCAGCTCCACTCGAGGACCGGCGTGTCCTTCAGGTTGACCTTGCCCTTCACTTCCCTGTTGATCGTGGAGCCTTCGTTCTTGCTCTTGAGATGCAGGACCTTCTTGCCGCCGTCTTCCGCGACGGTGATGTCGTACGCGGGGCTGCCCCACTGCTGCCCCTTCCATTCGGGAGGGATCCCCTTGTGGCCGACCGGCGCCTTCGACCAGTCCTCGACCACGAAGTGGTCGGATGCCCACGCGGCGGCGGCGAAGAGGACGACGAGTGTGGCGGCGGCGAGGCGAGATCGCATGGGCGCTATCATACCGTGCGCATGGAATCGCCCGTCGCGATGCGCATCGACAAATGGCTCTGGGCGGCGCGCGCGTTCAAGACGCGCAGCATCGCCGCCGACGCGTGCGACGGCGGGAAGGTGGACGTGAACGGCGAGGCGGCGAAACCGGCGAAGCAGGTGCGGCCCGGCGATCACGTCGAGATTACGGTCGTGGGCGGCCGACGGATTCTGAAGGTCATCGCGCTTTCCGAGCGCCGCGGGCCGGCGCCCGAAGCGCGTCTTCTCTATGACGATCTAACGCCACCTGCGCCGCCCAGGATCCGCCAGGCGAAGCCGCCGTACCGCGCGGCCGGCGCGGGCCGACCGACCAAGCGCGAGCGGCGCGAGATCGATCGGCTGCGCGGGGTGTAGGTACCGTCGCACCCGTGCGCTTCTGGAGCTCCGACACGTCACCGGTGTGATCGCCGTGGCCGTGCGTGACGAGGATGACGTCGACCTTGCCGAGCTTGTCGAGATCCTTCCAGCCCTGCGGGGTCTTGGGATTGTTGCGGATGAACGGATCGATGACGATGACCTTCCCGGCGGTGCTCGTCACGCCAGTGCACCTGCACCTTGCCGGGCGCCGGCGCGCCGCCCGCCGTGGGCGCGGGAGCGGTCGCGGTGGCGCAGCCACCCGCCGCGATCGTGAAGGTGAGCGCGCCACCGGCCTTCATGAAATCTCGGCGGTCGATATTCATGGGATGATCCTCCTCGGCGCGAGACGTTATCTCGTGTGAGAGGGAACGGCATGACGACACAGACGTACGACTGGACGACGCTGGCCGACGGGCTCAACCGCTATCTCCGGCTGCGCTCCATCCCGATCGGCATGAAGCTCTTCGAGACCGTCGAGGCGATGGAAGCGATCCCGAAGATCCGCCGGCCGAAGGCGAAGCACACGACCGATCAGATCGTGGCGCAGGCGCGCCAGCTCGGCTGGACCGTCGGCATCACGATGGCCGACCTCATCGGCGCGCAGTGCGGCGCCGTCATCGGTCTCCATCCGCAGGACGACGAGTGGCTCTCGGGCAAGCGCATGGCCGGCGTGTGGTTCAAGACGCAGGAAGACGCGAGCCTCCACCAGCATGCGATGGACGTGGTGCCGCACGGCCGCTACCGCGCGATGGCGGTGTCGCCGCTCACGTCCGGGCGCCTCGATCCTCCGGACATCTGCCTCATCTACGGCACGCCGGGCCAGATGATCTTCTTCATCAACGGGCTCCAGTGGTCCGGCTACAGGAAGATGAGCTTCACGTCGGTCGGCGAGTCGGCGTGTGCCGACTCGTGGGGCAAGGCGCTGAAGACCGGCGAGCCCGCGCTGACGATTCCGTGCTACGCCGAGCGGCGCTACGGCGGGGTCGCCGACGACGAGCTCCTGATGGCGATTCCCCCGCGCTATCTCCCCACGGTCCTCGAGGGGCTCGCCGCGCTCGACAAGAACGGCCTCCGCTATCCGATTCCTCCCTACGGCATCCAGTCGGACGCCGGCGCCGGCCTCGCCGTGAGCTATGCCGAGAAGGAGAAGCGTTAGCGCCCCCTCGTTGCGACGCCCCGGAGATCCTGTTAGGCTTTCCAGGTTGTTCGCGCCCGGGATGCCTCACGCGAGGCCCAGGGAAGGCGGTGTGAAGCCGCCGCGACCCCGTCACTGTAATCGGGGACGAAACCCGCGAAGGCCACTGGCCAGTCGGCCGGGAAGGCGCGGGGAGTAGGACGATCCGAGAGCCAGGAGACCTGCCCGGGCGCGCCAGACCCTTCACCGGTCTTCGAGGGAGGACCCGGGATGTCGTCGCTCTTCATTCTCGGCGGTGCGCGCAGCGGCAAGAGCCGGCACGCGATCGCCGCGCACCCGCGTCGCGCTCGCGTCGCGTTCGTCGCCACCGCGCACGCCGGGGACGGCGACATGGCCGCGCGCATCGCGCGCCACCGCGCCGAGCGTCCCGCGCACTGGACGACGGTCGAGGAGCCGTTCGACGTGCCCGCACGGCTCGCCACGCTGCGCGGGATCGACGCGGCGATCGTCGACTGCGTCACCGTCTGGATCGCCAATCGCGTGCTGCGCGGCGATGCCGACGACGCGATCCTCGCCGGCGGCGAGGCGCTCGCCAAGGTCGTCTCCGACGCGCCGTTCGACGTCACCCTCGTCTCCAACGAAGTCGGCGAAGGTGTGCATCCCGAGACGGCGGTCGGGCTGCGCTTTCGCGATCTGCTCGGCATCGTGAATCAGCGACTGGCCGCGGCGTGCGATGGCGCGGTGCTGATGGTCGCCGGGCTCCCGCTCACGCTGAAGACGCCACCTCCTGTACGGCATGTCGATCAACAGGCTCCGTGAGGCGATCACGGCGCCCGACGAGGGCGCCGCGGTCGCCGCTCGCCGGCATCTCGACGCGCTGACGAAGCCGCCCGGGAGCCTCGGACGGCTGGAGGATCTCGCCGTCCGTCTCGCCGTGCTGCGCGGCGGCGCGCCGCGCGTCGAGCAGCCGGTCGTGTTCGTGTTCGCCGGCGACCACGGGATCGTCGCCGAAGGCGTCAGCGCGTACCCGCAGACCGTCACCGCGCAGATGGTCGAGAACTTCCTCGCGGGCGGCGCCGCGATCAACGTGCTCGCGCGGCAGGCGGGCGCCCGGGTCGTGGTCGCGGACTTCGGAGTGGCGATGCCCGTGCTGCCGAATGCCGAGGCGCACGATCTCGCGCGCGTTCGCATCGCGCCGGGGACCGCGAACATGGCGGTGGGGCCGGCGATGTCGCACGCGCAGGCGATCGCCGCGATCGAAGCGGGCGCCGCGCTGGCCGAAGACGCCGCCGAGCGTGGCGCGGACCTGTTCGCCATCGGAGAGATGGGGATCGGCAACACGACCGCGGCGAGCGCGATCACCGCGGCGGTCACCGGCGCCGCGCCCGACGACGTGACCGGGCGCGGGACCGGCGTCGACGACGCGACGTGGCGGCGCAAGATCGACGTCGTCGGCCGCGCGCTCGCGATCAATCGTCCCGATCCGCGCGAGGGCCTCGCGGTCCTCGCGGCGCTCGGCGGCTTCGAGATCGCCGGGCTCGTCGGCGTGATCCTCGCGGCCGCGGCGCGGCGCGTGCCCGTCGCCGTCGACGGCTTCATCGCGACGAGCGCCGCGCTCGTCGCGGTCACGCTGGCGCCGGCCGCACGACACGCGCTGTTCGCGGCGCACCGCTCGGCGGAGCCCGGGCACGCGGTCGCGCTGCGGCATCTCGCACTCGAGCCGTATCTCGACCTCGGTCTGCGGCTCGGTGAAGGAACGGGCGCCGCGCTCTTCATCCACCTCGCGCGCGCCGCCGCGCGGATCTACGGCGAGATGGCGACGTTCAAGTCCGCGGGCGTGGACGGGCGGCTGTGAGGGCGCTCGTCATCGCGGGGGTGGCGAGCGGCGTCGGCAAGACCACGGTGACGCTCGGCCTCATGGCGGCGCTCCGCCGCCGCGGGCTCGCGGTGCAGGCGTTCAAGGTCGGGCCCGACTTCATCGACCCCGCCTTCCACGCGCTCGTGACCGGCCGGCCGTCATACACGCTCGACGGCTGGATGTGCGGGCGCGAGGCCGTGCGCGCGACCGTCGCGCGCCACGCCGCGGATGCGGACATCGCGATCATCGAGGGCATGATGGGCTGCTTCGACGGCATCGATGGTACGAGCGACGACGGCTCGACCGCGCAGATCGCGAAGTGGCTCGGCGCGCCCGTGATCCTCGTGGTCGACGCGGGCGCCGCGTCGCGCAGCGTCGCCGCCGTGGTCCTCGGCTGCGAGACGTTCGACCCGGCGCTCGACGTCGCCGGCGTGATCGCGAACAACACCGGCGGCGCGATCCACGCCCGCTGGGTCCAGGACGCGATCGCTTCGCGCTGTCGCGCCGTGCCTCTCGGCGCGCTCGGTCGCGATGCCGCGCTCGTGTTACCCGAGCGCCACCTGGGCCTGGTGACCGCGGCGGAAGGCCCACTGACCCCGGCTCATCAGACAAGGCTCGCGGAAGCGATCGACCGTGCCGTCGATGTCGACCGGCTGCTGAGGCTCGCGAGCGCCGCGGAGGGCGAGGGCCGGACGGGCCCAGGGGATGCCCGGCCTCCTGTCCTCGCAGAGCCTGCGGATGTCGGCCGGGCATCCCCCGGGCCCGTCCGGCCCTCGCCCTCCGCGGCGCGGATCGCGGTCGCCCGCGACATCGCGTTCCAGTTCTACTACGAAGAAAATCTCGCGCTGCTCCGCGAAGCCGGCGCCGAGCTCGTGTTCTGGAGTCCGGAGACCGACCCGGACGTCCCGGACGCCGACGGCCTGTACTTCGGCGGCGGGTATCCGGAGCTCCGCGCGAAGGCGCTCTCCACCAACGTCGCGGTGCGGCGCGGTGTCCGCGCGTTCATCGAGCGCGGTGGTCCGGTGTACGCCGAGTGCGGCGGGCTCATGTACCTCGCGGAGACGCTCGAGGATCCGGAAGGCGGCGTTTACGAGATGGTCGGCGTGCTGCCGGCGGCGGTCCGCATGCGCCCGCGCACGCTCAGCCTCGGCTACGCGACGGTGACGACGACCGCGCCGTCGATCCTCGGGCCGGCGGGGACGGTCGCGCGCGGACACGAGTTCCACTACTCGACGCTCGAGCGCGTGCCGCTCTCGGTGCCGCGCGCGTACCGCCTCACCGACGCGCGTGGCGGCGAGCGTGTCGAGGGCTATCAGATCGGCAGCGCGCTCTCGAGCTACGTCCACCTGCACTTCGCGTCGAACCCGTCGGTCGCCGAGGCGTTCGTCCGGGCGTGCGCGGGAGCCCGCGCGTGACGCGCGCGGTGACGCTGGCGCTGCTCTTCGCGCTCGCGCTCCCGGGCGCGGCCCCCGCGTACACCGTGCGCGACATGCACGGGCACGAGATCGTGCTCGCGGCGCCGCCGCGGCGGATCGTGTCGCTCGTCCCGAGCGCCACCGAGACGATCTTCGCGCTCGGCGGCGAGGATCGCCTCGTCGGCCGCACCGACTTCTGCGACTACCCGCCCGCCGCGCGCGCGAAGACGAGCGTGGGCGGCATGATCAATCCCAGTCTCGAAGCGATCGTCGCGCTCAAGCCCGACCTCGTGATCGTCACCCGCTCCGGCAACAGCGAGGAGACCTTCAAGCGGCTCGCGCGCCTGAAGATCCCCGTCTACCAGGTCGGCGCCGAGCGGATGGCGGAGGTGAAGGACGTCACGCGCCGCCTCGCGGCGCTCACCGGGCGCGAGGCCGCCGTCGCCCCGCTGCTCGACGCCATCGACCGCCGCGTGGCGGCGGTGCGCGAGGCCGTCAAGTCCCACGGGCGCCCGCGCGTGCTGTACGTGCTGTGGCCCGATCCGCTGATCGTCCCCGGCCGCCGCGCGCTCGTGACCGAGCTCATCGACATCGCCGGCGGCGACAGCCTCACCGCCACGGACGCCGCCGACTATCCGCGCTACAGCCTCGAGGCGGCCGTGGCGAAGAGCCCGGAGGTGATCGTGCTCGCCAACCACGGCAGCAAGAGCGGGCCGATCGCGATCGATCGCTGGCGCCGGCTCACGAGCCTCCCCGCGATCAGGACCGACCGCGTCCACTCCGTCGACGGAAACCTCATGCATCGCTACGGGCCGCGGGTGCTCGACGGCCTCGAGCAGCTCGCGCGCGCCATCCATCCCGAGGCGTTTCGTTGAACATGGGGGCCCCGCAACGACGCCTCGCCGTGACGCTCGTCGCGCTGGGCGTGGTGCTCGCGGCGGCGGTCGTCCTCGCGCTGTTCATCGGCAGCGCGCAGCTCTCCGCGCGCGCGGTGCTCGCGGCGCTCACGGGCCGCGCGGAAGCCGACTCGGTCGCGACCGTCGTCACGCTGAACGTGCGGCTACCGCGCATCGCCGTCGCCGCGCTCGCGGGCGGCGCGCTCGCGGTGGCGGGCGTCGCGTTCCAGGCGCTCACGCGCAACCCGCTCGCGGAGCCCTCGGTGCTCGGCGTCTCCGCGGGTGCCGCCTTCGGCGTGGTGCTGGCGCAGATCTTCGGCCTCGGGCTGACGTTCCTCGCGGCGCTCGGCCTCGCGGCCTTCGCGTTCGCCGGCGCGCTGGTCGCCGCGGGCGCCGTGTACCTGATCGCCGCCGCGGGCGCGGGACTGTTGATCCAGACGCTGCTCCTGGCCGGCGTGATCGTCGGCATCTTCTTCTCGTCCGCGATCACCGTGCTCATCTCGATCATCGACTTCAACCGCCTGGGCGGGGTGATTCACTGGCTGCTCGGCAACCTCGCGCCGATCCCGCCGGGCGCGCTGCTCGTCTTCGCGGTCCTGGCCGCGCTGGGCTTCTGGCTCGTCCTCGGGCAGGCGCGCCAGCTGAACCTCCTGGCGCTCGGCGAGGAGGCGGCAAGCCAGCTCGGCGTCGACGCGGAGCGCCTCAAGCTCCGGATCTTCGGCGGGGCGGCGCTCCTCACCGGCTGCGCCGTCGCGTTCGCGGGCCCGATCGGATTCGTCGGGCTCATCGTTCCGCACCTGCTTCGCGGCGCGCTCGGCCACGACAACCGGCTGCTCGTGCCGTCGGCGCTCCTGGGCGGCGCGACGTTCCTCCTGCTCGCGGACACGCTCGCCCGCAACGTGATCGCGCCGGCCGAGCTCTCGGTCGGCGTCATCACCTCGCTCTGCGGCGCCCCCTTCTTCGTCTACCTGCTCCGCACGCGCTACCGGGCCCGCTTGTGAGCGCGCAGGTCGACTTCCATGAGATCGAGTTCGACTATGCCGCGCCGGCGGGACGCAGAGGCGCGCCTCCGGCGCGACGTGCGCAGCCGTTTCACCTCGGGCCGCTGTCGTTCACGGTCGCGCCCGGAGACGTCGTCGGCGTGATCGGACCGAACAGCGCGGGCAAGACCACGCTCGTCCGGCTGCTCACGCGCGTCGTGCGCCCGACGGCGGGCGAGATCCGGCTCGACGGGCATCCGCTCGCGGCACTGCCCGCGGCGCGCCTCGCGCGCGAGGTCGCGGTCGTCCCGCAGGAGCTGCCGCACGCGTTTCCGTTCACGGTCGAGCAGCTCGTGCTCATGGGCCGCTATCCGCACGATCCCGGCCGCTACTTCGAGGGCGCGGGCGACCGCGCCGCCGCGCGCGCGGCGATGGCGGCGACGGGCGTGCTCGAGCTCGCCGCGCTGCCGCTGGACGAGCTCAGCGGAGGCGAGCGGCAGCGCGCGGTGCTCGCGCGCGCGCTCGCGCAGGAGCCACGTCTCCTGGTCCTGGACGAGCCGACCGCCCACCTCGACCTCCGCTACCAGGCGGAGTGCGTCGGCCTCCTGCGGCGGGTCAATCGCGAGCGCCGGATGACGGTCGTCCTCGTCGCGCACGACCTGAATCTCGCGGCGGAAGTGTGCGATCGCCTCGTGCTCGTGTCGGCGGGCCGCGCCGCGCGTCTCGGGACGCCCGAGGACGTGCTGCAGGAGGAGCTGTTGCGCAGCGTGTACGGCTGCGAGGTCATCGTCGACAAGAACCCGTCGGGCGCGCGCCCGCGCGTGCAGGTGGCGTGGCCCGATGCGTGAAAGGGGAAGGAGGTGAGGACGGCCGTTCGCTGATTCGTCGGGCTCCGGATGAAGGGAAGCCGGTGTGAAGCCGGCACGGTCGCGCCACTGTGAGTGGGGAGTGCCGTCCCGAGCAGGCCACTGTTCGCCGCGGCGAATGGGAAGGCGGGACGCGCGCGAGGATCCACGAGTCAGGAGACCTGTCCGGAGCTGTCGCTTCGAACCCTTTCGCGAGAAAAGGAAGAGGCTCATGGCTCTGCTGTCGATCGTGCTGATGGTGTCGATGATGGTCGTGACAGTCGTGACAGAGGACGCTGCGGCGCAGGCTCCCGACCCCAGGCGGCTCGATCCCGTCGTGGTCACCGCGACGAAGGTGGAGACGCCGCAGGGGCGCCTCGGCGCGTCGGTCACCGTGATCAGGGGCGACGAGATCGTGGAGAAGAACTATCCGACCGTGGAAGAGGCGCTGCGGCACGTGCCCGGCGTCGACATCCAGCGCTCGGGCGGGCTCGGGAGGACCACCGCGATCCGCATCCGCGGCGCCGGCGCGCAGCAGGTGCAGGTGATGGTCGACGGGCTTCGCGTCAAGAGCCCGACGCTCGGGATTGCCGAGCTGAGCGATCTCTCCATCGACGCGATCGAACGGATCGAGGTCGTGCGCGGTCCGCAGTCGACGCTGCACGGCGCGGATGCCATCGGCGGCGTCGTCAACATCATCACGAAGAAGGGGCAGGGGCCGCCGCGCGCGACCGCGCAGGTCGAGGCCGGGACGGACGAGACGTATCGCCAGCACGCGGCGCTGAGCGGGTCGTGGAAGGCGTTCTCGTACTCGCTGTCCGGCAGCCACTACGACACGCGCGGCCATCTCCACTCACCCGCGCACGGCAACGACGACGCCACGCAGTCGGCGCTCGCGGGCCGCTTCGACTACGACTTCCCCTGGCAGGGCACGCTGTCGCTGAAGGGGCGCTACATCAGCAACAAGACCGACCTCCCGGTCGACAGCGCGATGCCGACCACCGTCTTCGACCCGAACAGCCAGCAGCAGAGCGAGACGTGGCTCTACAACGTCAGCTACGACCAGAAGGTCACGGCGTGGTGGGACACGCACCTTCGCTACGGCCAGTGGTTCAACCGCGCGGGCTTTCAGGACCCCCCGCCCCCCGGGACGTTCACGACCCTCACCCAGATCAACACGGAGCGCCGCGAGGCGGAGTGGGTCAACAACTTCCACGCCGGCAAGTGGAACGCGCTGACACTCGGCGCCGAGCATCGCCACGAGGTCGGCAGGAACCGGGGCACGTTCCGCGAGGAGATCAACGTCAAGTCGCTCTTCGCCCAGGACGAGCTGAGGCTCTTCGAGCGCGTCATCCTCGGCGGCGGCATCCGCCACGAGGAGAACGACGTCTTCGGCGAGGCCCTCACCGGGCGCGCGTCGTTCGCCGTGCTCGTTCCCGAGACCGGGACGAAGTTCCGCGGCGCGTGGGGCGAAGGTTTTCGTGCGCCGAGCGTCAACGACCTGTTCTTCCCGGGATTCGGCAACCCGCAGCTCCAGCCCGAGGAGAGTGTGAGCTACGAGGTCGGCGTGGACCAGCAGCTCCTGAAGAACCGGCTGCGGTTCGGCGCGACGTATTTCAAGAACGAGTTCGAGAACCTGATCCAGATCGTCAACATCCCGGGGACGTTCCTGTTCCAGCCGGTGAACGTGGGCCGCGCGGAGACGGAAGGCGTCGAGGTCTACGCCGAAGGCGATCCGACGGACTGGCTGACGGCCTACGCGAACTACACCTACACGCACACCGAGGATCTCCTGACGTTCAAGCCGCTGCGGCGCTTTCCGCGCAACCGGTGGGCGACCGGCGTGACGTTCACCTGGGACAAGCTCCGCCTCTTCGCCGAGGCGGTGGTGGTCTCGAAACAGTTCGAGACCGCGACCAACGCGCGCAGCTACAACCGCGGCCACCATCGCCTCGACTTCGGCGGCAGCTACCTGCTCTGGGGCCGCGCCGGGATCATGGAGCGCGCCGAGCTGATCGCGCGGTTCAACAACATCACCGACGAGCGGTACAACGAGGTCTTCGGCTTCCCCGCGCCGGGCTTCAACTGTCTGATCGGCCTGCGGGTCGCGTTCCAGTGACGATCGAAGGCATCTCCGTCGTCATCGATGCCGAGGGCGTGGCGGTGAAAGCCGCCACGCCGCTCGTGGTCGCGTCGTCCGCGCTCGTCAACGGCGGAGTCGCCACCGCCGACGCTATCCTCAACGTCCACGTCTCCAAGAACTTCGCGTGCGCCGCGTCGGAGGCCGCGCTCGCCGCGTTCGCGCTGCGGCACGGGGTTCGCGGGTCGTATGTTGGACTCCTGACCGGCGCCGGCACGGAGAAGGCGGAGAGCGCCGAGGCGGAGCGCGGGGCGCTGCGCGCCCGCGCGATCGTGACCGTCGGCCTGAGCAACGCGATCACGGCCGGGGTGTCGCCGATGGCGGCGTGGAGGCCGTCGACGATCAACACGATCGTCGTCGTCGACGCGGACGCGGAGCCCGCCGCGCTCGTCAACGCGCTGCTGACGGTCACGGAGGTGAAGACGCTCGCGCTGATCGAGGCCGGCGTGAAGGGCGCGGGCGGGCATCCCGCGACCGGCACGTCGACCGATGCCGTGGTCGTCGCCGCGACCGGACGCGGTCCGCGCGCGCGGTTCGGCGGACCCATCAGCGACCTCGGCTGGGTCGTCGCGCAGGCGGCGGGCCCCGCGCTGCGCCGCGGCATCGCGCGCTGGCTCGCGGAGCGTTCGGCGTGACGTTGCGGCTCCCCCGGTGGCTCCCCGCCGCGCGGTTGCCGCGATGGCTCGCCACGCTGCCGTTCTCGCTCGCGATGCACGTCGTCTTCGTCGCGGCCGCGATCGCGGTGCTGCGCACGGAGTCGACACTCCCGCCGCTGATCGTCGATCTGCGGGCGATCATCGTGGGCCCTGACGACGGCGGCGCGACGCCGGCACGGGCGCCGTCGCGCGCTTCCGCCTCCGCGCGCACGTCGGAGCCGCCACGCTCGTCGACCCGAGCGGCCGAGCGTTCATCGGCGGCGTCCGCGCCCGCGCCGCCCGTCGCGCCGCCGCGGGCGCCGGAGCCGACGCCCCCGCCCGTGCCGCAAGCGCCCGCGCCAGCCGCGCTGCCGGCGCCCGCACCCGCGCCACCGCCGCGCGTGGAGCCGGCACCGGCGCCGTCGTCCGCGCCGGTCGGCCAGGCAACCAACACCGGTTCAACGACGGTCGGCGAGAACGCTGGGGCCGTCCTCCCAGGTGGCCGCGCCGGTGAGCGCGCTGCCGGCGCGAGCGAGCCGGGCAGTGGCGCCGGAGGGAGTGGAGTCGGCGCGGCGGCGGGCGAGCGCATCGCCGCGATCGCGCCGGGGACCGGAAGCGCCGACGGCACCGCTCTCGGCAGCGAGTACGCCGGCTACTACGCCCGGCTCCGCGAGCGCATCCAGCAAAGCCTGCGCTACCCGGCGGTCGCGAAGCGCCGCGAGCTCACGGGCACGGTGGAGCTCGAGATCGCGATCGCGGCCGACGGCGCGATCGCCGCCGTGACGGTCATCGGATCGTCGACGCACGAGATGCTCGACCGCGCCGCCGTCGACGCCGCGCGGTCCGTGCGGCGCATCCCGTTCCCCTCCGACGTGCGGGCGCGGCCGCTGACGGTGCGGCTGCCGGTGGTCTTCCACCTGCGTGACTGAGTTACAGTAGGTGCGTGACCGATCTCGTGCGCGAGCTCGATGGCAGCGTCAGCCGCTACGACGACGTGCCGGTTGCCGGCGATACCGTCGGCCGCCTGCTCACGGAGCTGTTCTCGAAGCACTGGGCGGACGTCGCGTTCGGCCCGGTGATCGAAGGCGCGGCGTGGGAGATCCGCCTGACGCAGGCGCCGGCGCTCACCATGCGCGACGGGTATCTCACCGTCGACACCGGCGCCTGGCATTTCCACCTCTGCGTCGACGATCACCACGCGCGCGGCGACGCGCAGCTCGCCGCCGCGCGGCGGGTGGCGCGCGCCGCGTTCTTCCGCACCGACGGCGGCACCTGCGTGCCGACGTCGTGGGGCTTGCGCCTGTGGAACGGGCGCGGCGAGCAGATGATCTCGATCTACTTCCCGAGCCCCTTCTACGACCACGCGACGGAGACACGCCGCCGCGAGCCCGACTGGACCCGGACCGCGCTGTGGGAGGACTTTCGCGCGCGCTGGGTCGCCGCGCCGGTGTGATCCGCCGTCTCGTCGTCCTCGCCCTCCTGATCGTCGTCACCACGCCCGCGATGGCGGAGCCGCCGTCGCCCGCCGCGCTCGAGGCGCTGCGCCGGCGCGGCCTGGCGAAGATGTCCGGGACCGTCGACGGGCGCATGTACCTCGAGCGTGCGAAGCCAAACGCGCCCGACGAGCCGCTCGCCGGCGTCGGGGTGCTGCTCGTGCCGCGCTCCGACACGCTCCGGGAGCAGCTCGACAGCCTCAAGCGACAGGCGCGCGACTCGATGCGCGGCTTTCGTGAGGCTGCGCCCGCGGTGCGCGCGGCGCTCGAGGAGCACGAGCGGGAGCTCTGGCAGGCGGGCTATCCCGACGTCGCCGTGCGCGTCGCGACGGATGCGGCCGGCGCATTCCGCGCGGTGCTCCCCGCGGGCGCGTGGCTCCTCGTGGCCGAGCGCCGGGTCTTCGTGCCGGTCCATACCTCGCGCGTGCCCGACGCGCCCTCCGCGAGCGCGCTCGATCCGCTCGCGCGCTACTCGACGCTGGCCTACCAGCATTTCCTGCCGACCGCGCGTCTCGTCGGGTTCGACGCGGTCACGGTCTGGCTGCGCGAGCTCGGCGTCGCCGCCGGCGAGACGGTCACGCTCGAGCTGCACGACCGCGGCGTGTGGCTCAGCGGTCTCGCGGAGGAGACCGAGGCGCCGCGGCGCGTGCGCTTCACGCCGGGCGGCCGCAAGCGCTGACACCCGCGGTGGAACGTCTCGCGCCGTGCCTCATGGTCCAGGGGACGGCCTCGGGTGCGGGCAAGAGCTTCCTGGTCACCGCGTTCTGCCGGCTGTTCGCCCGCGCCGGTTATCGCGTCGCGCCGTTCAAGTCACAGAACATGGCGCTGAACGCCGCCGTCGCCGCCGACGGCGGCGAGATCGGTCGTGCGCAGGCGACGCAGGCCGAGGCCGCCGGCGTCGCGCCGACGGTCGACATGAACCCGATCCTGCTCAAGCCGGAAGGTGATCTCCGCTCCCAGGTCGTGATCCGCGGGAGCGCGACGCGCAGCGTCGACGTCGCGGCGTATCACCGGATGGCGCCGGAGCTCCTCACGATCGTCGGCGAGAGCCTCGCGCGGTTGCGCGCGGCGCACGATCTCGTGGTGATCGAAGGCGCGGGCAGCCCCGCCGAGATCAACCTCGCGGCGACCGAGATCGTGAACATGCGCATCGCGCGCCTCGCCGGCGCGCCGGTGCTGCTCGTCGGCGACATCGACCGCGGCGGCGTCTTCGCCTCGCTCGTCGGCACGCTCGCGCTCCTCGACGCCGATGATCGCGCGCGGATCGCCGGCTTCCTCATCAATCGGTTCCGCGGCGAGCGGCGCCTGCTCGAGCCCGGGCTCGAGATGTTGACGGCGCGGACGGGTGTGCCGGTGCTCGGCGTCGTGCCCTTCATCCACGAGCGGCTCGTGCCGGCGGAGGACTCGCTCGACATCGAGCACATGGCTTCGACGGCCGATGGGGCGGTCGTCGACATCGCGGTGATCCGGCTGCCCCACATCGCGAACTTCGACGACTTCGAGCCGCTCGCGGACGAGCCGGGCGTGCGCGTCCGGTTCGTCCGCGGCGCCGGAGAGCTCGGCCGGGCGGACCTCGTCATCGTGCCCGGCACGAAGACGACGGTCGCCGATCTCGGCTGGCTGCACGAGCGCGGGCTCGGGGCCGCCATCCGCGCCGCCGCGAGCGCCGGACGGCCGGTGCTCGGCATCTGTGGCGGATTCCAGATGCTCGGGACGCGGGTCGAGGATCCGGAGGGGCTCGACGGTGTCGCGGGAAGCGCGACCGGTCTCGGGCTGCTCCCGGTCACCACCAGGTTCGCGGGCGCCAAGCGCACGGTGCGCGTGCGCGCGCGCGTCGCCGCCGCGCGTGGGCCGTTCGCGGCCGCGGCGGGCCGCGAGATCGGCGCGTACGAGATCCACGTCGGCGGGACATCGAGCGCGGGCGACCCGGCGTTCACGGTCGTCGCGCGCGGCGCCGATCTCTCACGCGACGCCGATGGCGCCGTCAGCGCCGACGGCGCGGTGACCGGCACGTACCTCCACGGGATCTTCGCGGACGACGCGCTCCGGGGCGCGCTCCTCGGTGCGCTCGCCGTGCGCGCCGGCCGTACGCCGGATTCCCGGTGGGGTCGACCGCGTCGCGCCGGCGAGCGCTACGACCGTCTCGCCGACCACGTCGCGGCAGCCGTCGACCTCGCCGCGGTCGCGAAGCTCGTCGGACTCTCCTGGCCGCGCGCGTGACGGTGCTCGCCGTCGCGCTCGCGATCGATCTCGTCGCGGGCGACCCGCCGAATCGCTGGCACCCGGTGGCGTGGATCGGCTCGGTGATCGCCGCCGCGCGCCGCCGGCTCGCGCATGGCTCACCGCCCTGGCTCTTGCTGGCCGGCGGCGCGACGACGGTGGTCATCGCCGCGCTGGCGGCCGGCGCGGGCGTCGTCGTGCTCTGGATCGCGGCGGGGCTCGGGCGCTGGGGCTTCGTCCTCGAGGCCGTCGCGCTCTCGTGCTGTCTGTCGATGCGCGGGCTCTGGCGTGCCGCCGCGGGCATCGCGACGTCACTCGAGGCGGGCGATCTCGCGAGCGCGCGGGCTGCGCTCGGCTTTCACCTCGTGAGCCGGCCCACGGCGGAGCTCGAGGGCGGGGAAGTCGCGGCGGCGGCCGTGGAGTCGGTCGCGGAAAATCTCACCGACAGCATCGTCGCGCCCGCGCTGATGTACCTCGCGTTCGGCCTTCCCGGCGCCACCCTCTATCGGGCGGTGAACACCGCGGATGCGATGATCGGCTACCGCGACGGCGCGCTCGAGCACTTCGGGAAGCTGGCAGCCCGTGCGGACGACGCGTTGAACTTCGTCCCGGCGCGCGTCGCCGCGCTCGCCATCGTGCTCGCGGCCTTCGTCACGCGCGCCGCGCCCGCGCGCGCGTGGACGATCGCCCTGCGGGATCACCGGCGCACCGCGAGTCCCAACGCCGGATGGACGATGGCGGCGATGGCCGGAGCGCTCGGCGTGCGGCTGGGGAAGCGGGGCGCCTACACGCTGGGCGACGGCCCGTTGCCGGCGCCGGGCGACATCCGCCGGAGCCTGGTCGTGATGGCGGCGGCCGCGCTGATCGTCCTCGTGCCCGCGGCGCTCGTCGCGTTACGATTGTCTTGAAGAACCGGTAACTTACATGGTGGAGTGTCAGAGACCCCTTCGCCCACGTCGCGTGACCATTGCGAGCGACGGCTGCGCCGCTGCGCGTCCCTCGCGAGAAAACGATGCGCGCGAGAAAACGATCCGGAGGAGGTTGCCTGAGGACGCGCCGCCTCGCGATGAAGCCGCGACGCTGCGTGATGCGGCGATCGCCGCTCGCACTTGGTTTTTCTTCGGCGGCCTCGCGCGGCGCCGGTATCATGAATTCGTCGCCGCCAACGCGCGGCGATTTCCGTTTATGGCGCTCACGGACCGGCTGACCGACGGCGTGCGGACGGCGCTCGCGCAAGCGGGGTTGTCACCGGCCGACGCGTGCGTCTGGGAAGTCCCGCGCCAGGCCGGTCACGGCGACTACGCCACCAGCGTCGCGATGCAGCTCGCGCGCGCGGCGAAGAAGCCCCCGCGTCAGATCGCCGAGGCGATCGTGCGGCACTTTCCCCCGATGCCGGAGGTCGAGCGCCTCGAGATCGCGGGGCCCGGATTCCTGAACGTGTTTCTCTCGCCGGCGTGGGTCGCGGGCACGCTGCGCGACGTCCTCGAGGCGGGCGAGGCCTACGGGCGCGGCTCCGCCGAAGCCGGCCGACGCATCCGCCTCGAATTCGTGTCCGCGAATCCGACGGGCCCGCTCGTCATCGTGAACGCGCGCGCGGCGGCGGTCGGCGACTCGCTCGCGCGGCTCCTGCGCGCGCAAGGCGGACACGTCACGCCCGAGTACTACGTCAACGACGCCGGCACGCAGTTCGAGGCGCTCGCCCGGTCGTTCGAGGCGCGCGTGCGCCAGGCGCTCGGCGAGGACGCGCCGCTTCCGGAGAACGGCTACCCCGGCGAATACCTGAGCGAGCTGGCGCTCGCGTATCGCACCGACGGCGGCCCGGCGCCCGACGAGGTCCCGGCGCCCGCGCGGCTCGAGCACTTCGGACGCTATGCGGTCGCCGAGATGGTGAACGCGCAGCGGCGCATCCTCGCCGACTACGGGGTGACGTTCGACGCGTGGACGTCCGAGCAGCACGACGTCCGCGACAAGGGGCTCGTTGAGGCGGTGCTGGACGATCTCGGCCGGCGCGGACTCACCTACGAGCAGGACGGCGCGCTGTGGTTCCGCTCGACGCAGTTCGGCGACGACAAGGACCGCGTCGTGCGCCGCTCGAACGGGGAGCTGACGTACTTCGGCGTCGACATCGCCAACCATCACCACGTGAAGTTCGGGAGCGCCGAGCGGGTGATCGACCTCATCGGTCCCGATCATCACGGCTACGTCGAGCGCCTGCGCGCGGCGATGCAGGCGCTCGGGCATCCGACCGAGGCGTTCGAGGTGCTGATCATCCAGCTCGTCACGCTGCTGCGCGACGGCCAGCCCGTGCGGATGTCGAAGCGGCGTGGCGAGTTCGTGCTGATGGACGAGCTGCTCGAGGAAGTCGGCAAGGACGCCGCCCGGTTCACCTTCCTCACGCGGCGGCACGACAGCCCGCTCGACTTCGACCTGGCCGTCGCCACGCGGCGCAGCGCCGACAACCCCGTCTATTACGTGCAGTACGCGCACGCGCGGATCGCGTCGATCCGGCGCCAGCTGACGGAGCAGGGGATCGGGGTCCCGCCGTGGTCGGCGATCGATCTCGGCGTGCTGACGCTGCCAGAGGAGCAGCAGCTCATCAAGCGGCTCCTCGGCTATCCGGAGATGGTCGCGGGCGCGGCGCGCGCGCTCGAGCCGCATCGGGTCGCGTTCTGGCTCTCGGAGGTGGCGGGGCTCTTCCACCCGTACTACAAGGCGCACCGGGTGATCCAGGACGACCGCGCGCTGATGCTCGCCCGCTTCGCGCTGTGCGCGGCGATCGGTCAGGTCGTTCGCAACGGGCTCGACCTGCTCGGCGTGAGCGCACCGGAGACGATGTGAGGGCGGCGCGACCACGCCGCGGCGTGAAGCCGGCTCCGCGACGGCGCAAGCGGCGCCGCCTCGGCACGATGCTGTTCCTCGTCGGCGTGCTGGGCGTGCTCGGCGCGACGTTCGCGGCGGGCGCGCTGGCCGGCCGGTTCTCGCTTCGCCCGACGGCGTCGGTCGCGAACGCGAAGACCGCCGAGCGCGCGGCGAGGCCCGCGCCGTCGCCGCAGCCGGAGCTGACGTTCTATCGCGAGCTCACGGCGCCGCTGACGCCGCCGCCTCCGCCACCGCGCCTGGCGAGCAAGCCGGCGCCCAAGCCAACGCCCGCGGCGGCGCCGGCGGAGCCCGCGGAGCAACACGTGACGGCCACGGCCCGTCAATGGTCGACAGAGGCAGCGCGCTACACGGTGCAAGTCGGTTCCTATAACGAGCGTGCGCAGGCGGATGCGCTCCGCGCGCGCCTCGCGTCCGAGGGCCACGACGCGTACGTCGCCGAGGGCGAAGCCGCGGGGGTCACGCGCTACCGCGTCCGCATCGGCACGTTCCCGACGGCGGAGGACGCGCGCCAGGCCGCCGTGCGCCTCGCCAGCGAAGCGCACGTGGCGGTCTTCATCACTGTGGGGGGCCCGGGACGGGCCCCCCACGCCCCCCGCGCTGCAGGCGCGGAGTGAATCCGCGCCCTCCGCGAGTGCCCTGGTGATGGCCGAGCCCGGGCCGAGCGTGCCTCCCGGCCGGATCCTGATCAGCGAGGACGAGCTGCGGGCGCGCGTCGCCGAGATCGGCGCCGCGATCGCGCGCGACTACGCGCAGGAGAACCCGGTCCTCGTCGGCGTGCTCAAGGGCGCGCTCGTCTTCATGGCCGACCTCGTCCGCGCCACGCCGATCGCGCTCACCATGGATTTCATCGCGCTGTCGAGCTACGCGGGCGGCACGCGCCCGTCGGGGGTCGTGAAGCTCGCGGCGGACCTCTCGATGCCGATCGAGGACCGGCACGTGGTGATCGTGGAGGACATCATCGACACCGGCCGGACCGTGTCCTACCTGAAGCGGAACCTCGAGACCCGCCACCCGCGGTCCGTGCGCCTCTGCTCGCTCCTCGACAAGATCGAGCGCCGGGAGGCCGACGTCGACATCGATTACCTCGGCTTCACGATTCCGAACCTCTTCGTGGTCGGCTACGGGCTCGACCACGCGGGTCTGTACCGGAACCTGCCGTACATCACGGCGCTCGACACGGTCCCGCTCCCGTAACGCGCCGCGTAAGGCGGTCTGCCCTTTGCATGCGAATGCTATAATCGGAGCCACATGAACCAGGTCTACAAGAACCTCGCGCTCTGGATGGTGATCGGCTTGATCGTCATCCTGCTCTTCACGGTGTTCCAGGGCGCGCAGCAGGGCGGCCAGGAGCAGCCGAACTTCTCCGAGTTCTTGAAGGCCGTCGAGCAGGGCCGCGTCGACTCCGTCGTCATCCGCGGCAATCTCGTCACGTACACCTTGAAGGACAGCGCGTCCACCCAGCGCACCTACATCGTCGACTACCCGGACCTGATCAAGCAGCTTCGCGACCGCGGCGTGCGCATCGCGGTGAAGCCGCCCGACTCGAACCCCTGGTACGCGACCTTCCTGCAGTGGGTCCCGATGCTCCTCTTCATCGGCGTGTGGATCTTCTTCATGCGCCAGATGCAGGGCGGCGGCGCGAAGGCGTTGAGTTTCGGAAAAGCGAGAGCCCGGCTGATTTCTGAAAAGCAGAACAAGATCACGTTCCAGGACGTGGCCGGGGTGGACGAAGCGAAGGAAGAGCTCAGGGAGATCATCGACTTCCTGAAGGACCCGCAGAAGTTCCAGAAGCTCGGCGGCAAGATCCCGAAGGGGGTGCTGCTCGTCGGGCCTCCAGGCACCGGCAAGACGCTGCTCGCGAAGGCGATCGCCGGCGAGGCGAACGTGCCGTTCTTCTCGATCTCCGGCTCGGACTTCGTCGAGATGTTCGTGGGCGTCGGCGCCTCGCGCGTGCGCGATCTCTTCGAGCAGGGGAAGAAGAACGCGCCGTGCATCATCTTCATGGACGAGATCGACGCCGTCGGGCGCCATCGCGGCGCCGGCCTGGGCGGCGGCCACGACGAGCGCGAGCAGACGCTCAACCAGCTCCTCGTCGAGATGGACGGCTTCGAGACCAACGAAGGCGTGATCCTGATCGCCGCCACCAACCGTCCCGACGTGCTCGACCCCGCGCTCCTCCGGCCCGGCCGTTTCGACCGCCAGGTCGTCGTCCCGCGCCCGGACGTGAAGGGCCGCGAAGAGATCCTCCGCGTGCACGCGCGCCGGATCCCGCTCGCGCCGAACGTCGAGCTGAAGGTGCTCGCGCGCGGCACGCCGGGCTTCTCGGGCGCGGACCTCGCCAACCTCGTGAACGAGGCGGCGCTGCTCGCGGCGCGGCAAAACAAGAAGCTCGTGGAGATGCTGGACTTCGAGAACGCCAAGGACAAGGTCCTGATGGGCGTCGAGCGGCGCTCCATGATCATCTCGGACACCGAGAAGCGCACGATCGCCTACCACGAGGCCGGCCACGCGCTCGTCGCGGACTTCCTGCCCGGCGCCGACCCGCTCCACAAGGTGACGATCATCCCGCGCGGCCGCGCGCTCGGCCTCACGATGCAGCTGCCGATGGACGACAAGTACAACTACTCGAAGGAGTACCTCGTCAACCGGATCACCATCCTCCTGGGCGGGCGCGCCGCCGAGGAGATCGTGCTGCAGCAGCAGACGACCGGCGCCGGCGACGACCTCGAGAAGGCGACCGAGATGGCGCGCAAGATGGTCTGCGAGTGGGGCATGTCCGACAAGCTCGGCCCGCTGACCTTCGGCAAGAACGAGGAGCACATCTTCCTCGGCCGCGAGGTGACCCGCCAGAAGGACTACAGCGAGGACACCGCGCTGCTGATCGACTCCGAGATCAAGCGCATCGTCATCGACTGCGCCAGCCGCGCGCGCCAGATCCTGATGGACAACATCGAGAAGCTCCACGCGCTCGCCCGGGCGCTGCTCGAGCGCGAGTCGCTGGACAGCGAAGAGATCGCCAGGATCCTTCGCACCCGTCCGTTCTCAGAAGCCCCCGCGCCGGCCTAGATCGCCGCTCCGCCGGGCCGGCGGCGGTGTACCTTTAGACATGTCCGCGCGGTCTGAGGCGTTCCTCGGTCTCGTGCGCGTCGGCGGCGACGCCTCGGTCGTCGTCATGGGTGCGCTCAACGTCAGTCCCGAGTCGTTCTACGGCGGCTCCGTGCATCGCGATCGCGACGCGCTCGTCCGCGCGGGCGCGGCGATGGCGAAGTCGGGGGCCGCGCTGCTGGACGTCGGCGCGCGCTCGAGCGCGCCGTACCTCGAAACGGCGATCGGCGATACCGAGGAGGCCGAGCGGCTCGCGACCGCGGTGCACGCGCTCGTGACGAAGGTCGGGCTGCCCGTGTCCGCGGACACCGCGCGCGGACCGGCGGCGCGCGCCGCGCTCGACGCGGGCGCGACCGTCATCAACGACGTGACCGCGCTGGCGGACGAGGAGGTCGCGCGCGTGATCGCCGAGCGCGGGGTGTCGGCGATCCTCATGGCGTCACCCGCGGCTGCGGGCGGCGCGCCGGGCGACACCGCGCCCCTGGCCACGGTGCTCGGGATCCTCAGCGCCGCGATCGGACGCGCCCGCGCGGCCGGCGTGCCGGAGAGCCGTGTCGTGCTCGATCCCGGCATCGGGTTCTTCCGCGACGCGGGCGTGTCGTGGGACGTCTGGGACGCGACGCTCCTCGCCCGTCTCGACGGTCTCGCGTCGCTCGGACGGCCGCTCTGCGTGGGCGTCTCGCGCAAGTCGTTCCTCGGCGCGATCACCGGGCACGCCGATCCGGCCGCGCGGCTTGCCGCCTCGCTCGCCGCGACGGCGATCGCGGTCCTCCGGGGCGCGGCGGTGATCCGCGCGCACGACGTCGGGGAAACCGTCGACGCGGTGCGGGTGGCCGAACGGCTCACGGCCGCACGGCACGAGAGAACGCCATGAAGGACGTGCTCGCGGCGTTCCGGTGGCGCGACCTCATCGACATCGCGCTGGTCGCGCTCGTCGTCTATCGCATCCTCGTCATGTTCCGGGGCACGCGCGCGGCGCAGATGCTGATCGGGCTCTCGTGCCTCGTGGCGGGCTCGCTGCTCGCGCGGCGGCTCGAGCTCTACAGCACGCAGTGGATCCTCGACAACTTCTGGTCGTTCTGGGTCATCGCGCTCGTGGTGCTCTTCCAGCCCGAGCTGCGCCGCGCGCTCGCGCGCGTGGGCGAGGGACGCCTCGTGGCGAGCCTGCTCGGCGCGTCGCGCGCGGAGCGCGCGCACGTCATCGACGAGATCGTCGACGCGGCCGAGGCGCTCACCGCGCGGCGCATCGGCGCGCTGCTCGTGATGGAGCGCTCGGCCGGTCTGCGCCAGTACGCCGAGCTCGGCGTCGCGGTGGACGGCCTCGTCTCGGCGGACCTGCTCGTCAGCGTCTTCCTGCCGTACTCGCCGCTGCACGACGGCGCCGTGTTCGTGCAGGGCAGCCGTCTCGTCGCGGCCGGCTGTTTCCTGCCGCTCTCCCGCAATCTTCAGATCGCGCGCTCGCTCGGCACGCGCCATCGCGCCGCGCTCGGCATCAGCGAGGAGACCGACGCGGTCGCCATCGCGGTGTCGGAGGAGACGGGCCGCGTGACGATCGCGGTCGGCGGCCACATCGAGACCGTGCGCGATCTCAATGCGCTGCGTGACCGGCTCGGCGAGCTCGTCGGCGTGCCGGCGCCCGCGCCGGGCGGCGGCCTCGTGCGCGGCGTCCGGCGCCTCCTCTCGCGCGCCCCCGACAGCGCCTGATGCCGCGCGCGCTGACCGCGCAGTGGGAGCTGAAGCTCATCGCGGTGCTCGTCGCGTGCACGCTCTGGTTCTTCGTCGCCACGAGCGAGCAATCACAGCTCGCGCTCGCCGCGCCGGTCGAGTACGTGGGGCTGCCGCATGAGCTCGTGGTCGTCGGCGGACAGCGCGAGACGATGGACGTCGAGGTGCGCGCGGTGCGCTCGGTCGTCGCCCGCCTCGGTCCCGAGACCGTCCGCGTGCGTCTCGACCTCGCGGGCATCGAGCCGGGCGAGTCGTTCGTGCAGGTGACGCCGACGGACGTGCAGGTTCCGCCGGGCACGACCGTGACGCGCATCACCCCGGCGCGCCTCCTCCTCACCGTGGCGCCCGCGACGACGGGCGAGATGAAGGTCGTCCCGCGGGTGCGCGGCACCCCGGCGCCCGGATTCTCCGTCCAGCGCGTCGTCGTCGACCCTTCCAGCGTGAGGATCCGCGGACCGCGGTCTACAATTGAAACGCGAGGGGAGGTTCCGACCCTCCCGATCGACGTGTCCGGCACGCGCCGGAGCGTCACCCAGAGCGTCGGGCTGATGCTGCCCGCCGCGACCTATTTGACGCGTGAAGGACCGGTCCGCGTGACCGTCGAGATAGCGGAGGATGGCATGTCGCAGCAGCAGGGCGCCCGCGGGGCAAGCCGCAAGGCGGGCCGATGAGCACGTTGTTCGGCACCGACGGCATCCGCGGGGTCGCGAACGTGGAGCCGCTGACACCCGAGCTGGCGTTCAGAGTCGCGCGCCAGCTCGTCGCGACGCTCGGCGAGCACGGCACCGAGCGCGTACGGATCGTCATCGGCCGCGACACGCGGGTCTCCGGTCAGCTCCTCGAGTCGGCGATGGTCGCCGGCGTGCTGTCCGCGGGCGGCGAGTGCTACGCGGTGGGCGTACTGCCGACGCCCGGCATCGCGCTGCTCACGCGTGCGCTCGAGGCGCAGGGCGGCGTCGTCCTCTCGGCGTCGCACAACCCCTACGAAGACAACGGCATCAAGCTCTTCTCCGCGCAGGGGACGAAGTTCCCGGACGCGTGGGAAGAGGAGGTCGAGCGCAAGCTCGCGGCCGACGATGTGGCACCGCGCGCGCACGGCAAGCAGATCGGCCGCCTGCACGTCTACGATCGCGCCGCGCAGTATTACGTCGACTACCTCTGCCGCTGCTTTCCGCTCGACCTCGCGGGGATCACGATCGCGATCGACTGCGCGCACGGCGCCACCCATCGCGTCGCGCCGAGCGTCTTCCGCCGCCTCGGCGCGCGTGTGGTCGCGCTCGGCGCGAAGCCCGACGGCATCAACATCAACGCGGGCTTCGGCGCGCTGTTCCCGCAGCAGCTCCAGGACAAGGTCCGTGCGAGCCGCGCGGAGATCGGCTTCGCGTTCGACGGCGACGGCGACCGGCTGATCTCCGTCGACCACATGGGCGAGATCCGCGACGGCGACTACGCGCTCGCGGTCGCGGGACGGCATCTCGCGAAGACGAAGCGGCTGAAGGGCAACGTGGTCGTCACCACCGTGATGGCGAACCTCGGCCTCGACGAGGCGTTGACGGCGGCCGGGATCGGCGTCGTCAAGACGCAGGTCGGCGACCGCTACGTCCACGAGGAGATGCAGCGCCGCGGCGCGAACGTCGGCGGCGAGCAGTCGGGCCACCTCTTGTTTTTCGACCACGCGCCCGCCGGCGACGGCATCCTCTCCGCGCTGATGCTGCTCAGCGTGGTGCGCGAGTCGGGAGAATCGCTCGCGTCGCTCGCGAGCTGCATGCGGAAGTTCCCCCAGATCCTCGTCAACGTGCCGGTGCGCACCAAGCCGCCCTTCGATTCCATCGCCGGCGTCCACGAGAAGGTGACCGCGTTCGAGCGTGAGATGAACGGCGCCGGGCGTGTGCTGATCCGGTATTCCGGCACCGAGCCCCTCGCGCGCGTCATGATCGAAGGCGCCGACGGCGACCGCATCCGCGCGATGGCGGACGAGCTCGCGGGCGTCATCCGCCGCCAGATCGGGGACGACAGTTAACGTGGGGGGCTCCGGGCGCCCCCCCACGCCCCCCAGCTCCGGGCCCGGAATGAATCCGGGCCCTCCGCTCGTGCAGATTAAGGGGATCGGGATCGACCTCGTGCCCATTCCTCGCATGCGCCAGATCCTCGAGCGGTGGCAGGATCGCTTCCTCACGCGCGTGTTCACCGCCGACGAGATCGCCTACTGCCGCGCGCGCAAGGATCCGGCGCCGCATTTCGCCGCGCGCTTCGCCGCGAAGGAAGCCGGCCTCAAGGCGCTGGGGACGGGACTTCGTCTCGGCGTCAACTGGCGTGAGCTCGAGGTGAAGCGCGAGCGCGGCGGGCCGCCGACGATGGTGCTCCGCGGCCGCTCGCGCGAGATCGCCAGGGCCCGCGGCGCCGATCGCATGCTGCTCGCGCTCAGTCACGACGGCGACTACGCGATCGCCCAGGCCATGCTGGTCGGCGACGGAGCGGCGGACGGTGCGCGGGGCGCGAGCGCTTAGCGTGGCGTCGGTCGCGCTGGCGCTCTCCGGCTGCGCGATGCAGCGCGTGGAGGTCGAGCCGGTCGCGCCGCGGGGCGCGGTCGTCGCGCGGCCCGGGCGGCCCGGCTTCGTGATCGCCGTCTCGCACGCCACCGCGGATCCGCAAAGCCGCGACGTGGCGGCCGAGCTGGCGCGACGGACCGGCTTCGGGCTCGTCATCGCCGATGGCGGACGGATCTACGAGCAGGGCGTGCGTGAGGCGGCGCAGGGCCCGCTCGCGTTCTACGCGGAGATCCACGGCGCGCCGCGGAGCGAGTCCGCGAGCCGGATCGAGATCGCGACCGTCGGCGGCGACGCGGCCCACGCCGGCCGCCTGCGCACGCTCTTCGAGCTGATCCGCGATGCGCACCTGCGCGGCTCCCCCGGCGCGCCGCGCGTCGACGTCCTCGTCGCTCCGGCGGATGCCCGCGACCGGCTGCTGCTCGTGCCGGGTCGTACGATCCAGGTCGCGGTGCCACGCATCGCGCGCGGCGAGGCGCGCGAGCCCTACCTCACGATCCTCGCGGACTTTCTCGCCCAGGCGGCCGCACTGCCGGTGGGACGCTGAGCCGTGCGTCCGGTCTTCACCGGCGACGAGATGCGCCGGCTCGACGAGCGCGCGATCCGCGAGCTCGGCATTCCGGGCGCCACGCTCATGGAGAACGCGGGCCGTGGCGCCGCCGACGCCATCCTCGCGCGGCTCACGAGCGCGCGGCGCCCGGCGCGCGGCCGCCGCGTCGCGCTCGTGTGCGGCAAGGGCGGCAACGGCGGCGACGGATTCGTCGCCGCGCGCTGGCTCGCGCGTCAGGGCGTGCGCTGCGACGTCCTCCTCGTCGGGTCGCCGGGCGACGTGCGTGGTGATGCCGCGCAGAAGCTCGAGGCGCTGAAGCAGGCGCGACTGCGGCCGACCGTCGTCAGCGACGCCGCGCGCCTCGCACCGGTCCTGGCGCGCGCGGACCTCGTCATCGACGCGTTGCTCGGTACGGGCGCGCGCGCGGCGCCCGAAGGATCGATCGCCGAGGCCATCACCGCGATCAACGCCTCGGGCCGCCCCGTGCTCGCGCTCGACATCCCGTCGGGATTGCCGGCCGACGGCGGGCCTCCGTACGGCCCGACGGTGCGTGCGGACGCGACCGTGACGTTCGCGGGACTCAAGCGCGGCCTCGTCGTTCCGCCCGGACGCGATCTCGCGGGCCGCGTCTCGGTCGTCGACATCGGCGTCCCCGCCGGCGAGGTGGCGCGTGGGATCTCCACGTTCGTGCTCGACGCCGCCGACGTCGCGCGACACTTCCCGCGGCGCGAAGCGGCCGCGCACAAGGGAACGTACGGCCACCTCCTGGTGGTGGCCGGCTCGCTCGGCAAGACCGGCGCCGCCGCGCTCGCCGCCGAAGGGGCGCTGCGCGCCGGCGCCGGTCTCGTCACCGTCGCGACCGCTGCGACGCAGCAGCCTGTCGTCGCCGGGCTCGTCCTCGAGGCGATGACCGCCGCGCTCGCCGAAGGCGCGCCCGGCGTCATCGGGGAGGCCGCGTGGCCCGCGCTCGCCGAGCTGGTCGCCGCGCGTGACGCGGTGGCGATCGGTCCCGGGATCGGCCTGGACGCGGGCGTCCGGGAGCTCGCGCGGCGCCTCGTGGTCGAAGCGCGCGTGCCGATGGTCGTCGACGCGGATGCGCTGACGGCGCTGAGCGGGCACCTCGACCTGCTGCGCAAGGCTGCGGCCCCGCGCTGCCTGACGCCGCATCCGGGCGAGCTCGCGCGCCTGCTCGAGAAGCAGGTACCCGACGTCGAGCGCGCGCGGATCGAGGTCGCGCGCGAGTTCGCGACCACGCATCGCGTGCACCTCGTCCTCAAGGGCGCCGTGAGCGTCGTCGCCGCGCCCGACGGCACGGCCTTCCTGAATCCGACCGGCAATCCGGGCATGGCGTCCGGCGGCACGGGCGACGTGCTCACCGGCATCGCGGGCGCGTTCCTCGCGCGCGGGCTCGCGCCGGGCGACGCGCTCGCCTCCGCGGTCTACCTGCACGGCCTCGCGGGCGACGTCGCCGCGGAGCGCGTCGGCGAGGAGTCGCTGATCGCGCGCGACGTGATCGCCGCGCTCCCCGAAGCCTTCGGCCGCATCGAGCGAAGCGAGGCACCGAGCGGGCGGGCGACTGCCGAGCGGGCGGGCGCTCGAGCGCCCGGGAGCCCGCGAGTTCAATGACCAGCGCCACGACGCACTCGCCCGAAGAGACCCAGGCGCTCGGCGCGCGGCTCGCCGAGCGGCTGAAGCCCGGCGACGTCGTCGCGCTCACCGGCGAGCTCGGCGCGGGCAAGACCTGCTTCACCCAGGGCCTCGCGCGCGGGCTCGGCGTCGCCGGCCGCGCGGTGAGCCCGACGTTCGTGCTCATCAACGAGTACCGCGGCCGGCTCCCGGTCCACCACGTCGACGCCTACCGCACCGAGAGCCTCACGGAGCTGCTCGACCTGGGCCTCGAGGAGCTCTTCTCCGGCGACGGGGTCACCATCGTCGAGTGGGCGGACAAGCTGGTGCCGCTGCTGCCGCCGCACACGATCCACGTGCACATCGAGGGTGTCGGTGACGAGCCGCGGCATATCACTGTATCGAATGGTGGGCGTTGACGAGACGCGCTCCCGCGCCGGAGAGTGGCCCCGATGCTCGAGCGATCACCGGTCGGGGAACGGCCGCGGGAGCGGCTCTACTGGAGCGGCGCCGATGCGCTCGCCGACGCCGAGCTGCTGGCCCTGCAGCTCGGCACGGGCACGCGCGGGCGCTCGGCGGTCGACGTCGCGCGTGAAGTCCTCGCCACCTACGGCTCGCTGACCGATCTCGCCGCGCGGGAGGCCGAGGAGCTCGCGCGCCTGCCCGGGATCGGGCGGGCGAAGGCGGCGCGGCTGGCGGCGACGTTCGAGCTGTGCCGGCGGCTGCGCGCCCGCGTGCCCGCCGCGCGTGTGACGTTGTCGGGCCCGGCCGAGGTCTACGCCGCGTACGGCCCGCTGATGGAGGACCTCACGCGGGAGGTCTTCCGGATCGCCCTCCTCGACGCGCAGAACGGCCTGCTTCGCGACCGCGTCATCTCCGAAGGCACGCTGTCGGCGAGCCTCGTGCACCCGCGGGAAGTCTTCAAGCCCGCCATTCTCGAATCTGCGGCGTCGGTGATCCTGCTGCACAACCACCCGAGCGGGGACCCGACGCCGAGCCGGGAAGACGTGCGCCTGACACGGCAGCTCGTGGAGTGCGCGCGGCTGCTCGATCTGCGGATCCACGACCACGTGATCGTGGGGCGCGGCACCTACGTGTCGCTCGCGGAGAAGGGGCTGATCTAGCGGTCAGCCCTTCGCGAGCTTCTCGATGTCCTTCTTCGAGAGCGTCTGGAGCCGGGCGAGGAGGCTCTTCACCTTGCGCTCCGAGGCATGGTCCGCGAGGATCAGCTTCTTCGATCGCGTGCCGTTCGCGATGTACGCGACCCAGTCGTCGAGGTTGGGCGTGCCGCGCCAGGCGACCGTCACACCGCTAACCCGCATCTTGCGCCGTCCTTCGACCTTCGCAAGGGGTTTCCGGCTTCCCTCCATCGTCCTCGTTCCTCCCGCGAGCCGGTCGATCAAGTGTGCCCGCCAAACTTACGAGCGCCGCGTCCCTCGGTCAAGATTTCGTTTCCCCGCATGAACAGCGCGCGCGCGGCCCATGACACAGCGCGAAGGCGCACGGAATGGAGATTTTCTTCCCGTGGGGGACGGTTGGGGAAGAAACGACGTGGCGTTTTGGCGTCGCCCGCGTGCGGACCGCGCCAAATGCGGGGATTTTCGCGAAATGTGGATAACAGTGGACATGTGGAAAAGCTGTGGGCAGTTCAGCGGCGCCGTACCAGCTCGTCGAGGATCCGGCGCGCCAGCAGTGGTCCCCGGGTGATGAACGCGGTGAAGTAACCGACCGCCGTCGCCCCCGCGTCGAGCACGGCGCGCGCCTTGTCGGGCGCGTCGATGCCGCCGGTGGCGATCAGCGCGAGCCGATCACCGAATCGCGCGCGGGTGTTGCGCACGTTCTCGAGCGTCGCGGGAAAAATCTCGGGCCCGGAAAGCCCGCCGCTGCCTTGCGAGAGCCGGCGGTCCTCCACGCGGCGTGTGTTGCCGTAGTTCACGATGCCGACACCCGCCTCCAGCGCCGCCGGGATGACGTGACGCTCGTTCGCATCGGCGAAATCGGGCGAGATCTTGAGGATGAGCGGCCGCGGCGCGGCGGCGCGCACCGCTTCGAGCACCGCGCGGAGCTCGGCGGGCTTCTCGCTCCACGCATAGACCAGCTTCGTGTTGGGCGAGGAGATGTTGAACTCGACGAGATCGCCGTGCGGGCCGAGGCGGCGCACGAGCTCCACGCAATCATCGGGCGATTCGCCGGCGATGCTCACGATGAGCGGCACCCGGTGCGGCAGCTTCGCCACGTCGGCGGCGAATGCGTCGAGCCCCGGGTTCTTGAAGCCGTTGCAGTTGATCAGCCCGGGACCGGCGGCGGTGCGCACGCGCACGAGATTCGGCTCCGGGTGCCCCGGTCGCGGATAACGCGTGATGCTCTTCGCCGTCACCGCGCCGAAGCCGAGGCCCATGGCCCGCCGCAGGATCGTCGTGTCGTAGTACTGCGCCGCGAGGATGAGCGGATTCGGCAGCCGCACACCGCCGAGCGTCGTGGCGAGCCGCGGATCGTCGAGGCGGAACAGCGGGAGCCGATCGAAGGGGAGCATCCGCAGCGCGGTCTGCCCGATCGCGATGGCTCGCTCTTCGGGCAGCCGGCTCAGGACACCCTCGTAGAACACGCGATAGACCCTGGCGAGCGTGTCCGTCGTCATTTGACAGCCATGGGTCGTCAGTTTACCGTCACACGTGTTTATCTTCGAGGGCCTCGCCGCTGTGCTGCTTCTGGCCACGGCCTGTGCGACGACGCCCGCCGCGCCCGCGCGAGAGTCGGCCGGACCGGCGACGTTCGGCTTCGGACCCGACACGTTCTCGTTCCGGAACGAGATCCGCGAGCGTCATCCCGACGCGCCGCCCGGACTCTACGCCAACTACTGCTTCGTGCTGGCGCGGGGTCTCCCGGACGGGCTGGCGCAACGAATCCGCGGGCAGCTCGCCGACGTCAACGTCCAACTCCCCGGCGAACTGAGCGGTCAACTGCGGCAGTCGACCGCGTTCTTCTCCGCGCTTCTCGGAGGCATCGGAGCACTTGCGTTCGTGATCGGTGGCCTCTCGCTCGCGAACACGATCGCCGCCGCCGTCTTCGAGCGCGTGCGCGACTTCGGCGTCAAGCGGGCGCTCGGCGCCTCCGACCTCCAGCTTGGCGGTGAGGTCCTCGCCGAGTCGCTCGCGGTGACGCTCTCGGGCGGCGTTGCGGGGATCGCGGTCGCTGTGGGTCTCGCGTTCGTTATCGACACATGGGCGGCGCGGACGGGCCAACAACTCTTCCACTTCTCGCCCCGCCTCCTCGGTGGCGCACTCGTATTCTCCGTCCTTCTCGGTGCCGCAGCGGCGGCCTACGCGACCGCGCGCATCGTCCGTCTTTCGCCCGCCGAGGCGATCCGGCGCGGTACCTGACGTGCTCCTGCGGGCCGAGGGTCTCGCGAAGACCTACCGCGCGCCATCCGGCGAGGCCGTGCCCGTACTCGGCGGTATCGACCTGCATGTGAAGGCCGGGGACTTCGTCGCGATCACCGGCGCATCGGGCTCGGGCAAGACGACGCTGCTGAATATCTTGGGCCTGCTCGAAGCCCCCGACGCCGGTGCGGTATGGTACGGAGCTGAGCCCGTAAGCCTGCGACCGCGCCGCGCGCAGGGCGTGGCGCGTGGACGCCACGTCGGGTTCGTCTTCCAGTCGTTTCTGCTGCTCGCCTCGCTGACCGCGCTCGACAACGTGCTGCTCGCCGCACGGTACGTCGCGAACGTCGACGACGCGCGGCGCCGCCGCGCGCGCGAGCTGCTCGACGCGTTCGGCCTCGCAGGGCGCGCCGGCCACTATCCCGCGCAGCTCTCGGGCGGCGAGCAACAGCGCGTCGCGTTCTGCCGCGCGCTGCTCAACGACCCGCCGCTCCTGCTCGCCGACGAGCCCACTGGCAATCTCGACGACGTGAACGGCGCCGTCATCCTCGACGCGCTCCGCGCGCGGACGCGCGAGGGGGGTGCCGTGGTCGTGGTCACCCACCGTCCGGACATCGCGCGCGACGCGACCGCCGTGCTGCAGCTCCGTGCCGGACGCGTACACGAACACCACTCTCAGGAGGAAACGTGATCAAGACGATGGTCATCGTGCTGATTGCCGCCGTGCTGGGCGGGACGGGCCACGTGTTTCTCGCCAAGGGCATGCGGCCGGTCGGCGACCTGACCGAGGCGCCGAGCCACCGCCTGGGCGACATGGTGGCGCGCGCCGTGTCGAACCCGTGGCTGCTCTTCGGGGTGGTGCTCCAGGCGTCCTTCTTCTTCATCTACCTGACGCTGCTCTCGCGCGCCGACGTGAGCCTCGTGCTGCCGCTGACGGCCATCGACTACATCGTCGTGGCCGTGCTCGCGCAGTACATGCTCGGGGAGATCGTCACACCGGTCCGCTGGGCGGGCATGGGGCTGATCGTGGTGGGCGCCGGACTACTGTCCCGGAGCTAACAGCTCGCCGACCGTCGCGAACGTGTAGCCCTGCGCGCGGAGTCCTTCGATCATCGCCGGCAGCGCCGCGACCAGCCGCTCCGGCGCCCCTCGGGTTCCCTCGGCATCGTGCAGATCGACGATCGCGCCGGGGTGCGCGCGGCGCACGACGTGCGCGACTTGCGCGTCCGCGGGCGCCGGCTGAAGACCTTCGGGCTGGATCGACCAGAACACCGGGCGCAGGTTCCGCGCGCGCAGGATCGGGAACATCGCAGCGTTCACCATGCCCCACGGCGGGCGGAAGAAGCGCGGCACGCTGCCCGTGAGCCGCGTGAGCGTGTCGCCGGCGCGATCGATCTCCTCCGCCGTACGGCGCGGCCCACAGAGCCAGAGGCTCCTGTGCGACCAGCCGTGGCTCGCGACCTCGTGGCCCGCCGTCGCGATGGCGCCGACGGTTGCCTGCGCGCGCGCGGCGCGCTCGCCGACGAGGAAGAACGTCGCGCGCACATCGTGCGCGGAGAGCACGTCGAGCACGCGCGGCGTCCACGCGGGGTCGGGCCCGTCGTCGAAGGTGAGCGCGATGCGGCGGCCGGCCGCGCGCGGTCCGCGGTGCACGCAGAGCGGTGTGGCGAGGTGGGCGACCCATGCGTAGGCGACCCACGCGGCGCCGGCGGCGAGAGCGAGGCGCGCGAGCACGGCCCATCATAAACTGCCGGCATGAAGTTCGGCGTCTTCGCGGTCGTGGATCACTATCCCGGCGAGCTGCCGCGCACGGTCGCGCGCTTCTACGACGAGCTGCTCGAGCAGGTGGAAGCCGCCGACAGCCTCGGCTTCGATTCGTTCTGGGTCGCCGAGCATCACTTTCACGAATACGGCGCGATTCCGCGCCCGCCGGTGTGGATGGCGGCGGCCGCGCAGCGCACCCGGCGCATCCGGCTCGGCGCCGGGGTCGTGGTGCTGCCGTTCGACAACCCGCTCCGCTCCGCCGAGGACTACGCGATGGTCGACATCCTCTCGCGCGGGCGTCTCAACCTCGGCGTGGGCTCCGGATATCTGGGTCACGAATACGCCGGCTTCGGCGTCGACCCCGCGGACAAGCGCGCGCGCTTCGACGAAGCGCTCGACATCCTGCTGCGCGCGTGGACGGGCGAGCGCTTCTCCTACGCGGGCACGTACTACCGCGTGGACGACGTCCAGCTCAACGTGACGCCGCTGCAACGGCCCCGGCCGCCGATCTGGATCGCGACGCTGCACAACGAGGGCGCCGCGCTCGTCGGCGCGCGCGGGTTTCCCGCGATGATGATCCCGTACGCCGGCGTGGAGCGGCTCGAAGACCTGGGCGCGGCGGTGACGGCATTCCGGACCGCGTTCATCGGCGCCGGCGGACGCCCGGAGGACGCGACGGTGCCGTTCGGGCTCCACACGTATTGCGCGGACGACGTCGCGCGGGCGCGCGCGGAGGCGAAGGAGGCGATGGATCGCTACGTCCGCACGCGGCTCTACGCGAGGCAGCGCCCGTTCGAGCTGCTGGTCGAGAAGGACCTGATCGCGTTCGGCGGGCCGGAGGACGTCATCCGGATCGCGCGCCGGTACGAACGCCTCGGGCTCACGCACTTCCTCGCGATCATGAACTTCGGCGGCCTCGACCACGCGCGCGTGCTGCGCTCGATGGAGCGGCTGGCGAAGGACGTCCTGCCGGCATTCGCGTAGTTGACGCCGCACGCGCAAGCCGGTAACGTTGCGTGTCCGTGGACGATTAGCTCAGTTGGCAGAGCACCGGCCTCACATGCCGGGGGTCACTGGTTCAAGTCCAGTATCGTCCACCATCATCCATCCCGCGGGAGCTGATCATCGCCATCCGTCCGTGGACGCTGCGCCGGCGCCAGCTCGTGTTCGCCGCGCGACCGTGGGTCGAGGTCTACGACGACACGTGGGAGATGGCCGACGGCCGCGTCCGCGACGGCTTCCATCACATCGTGCTGCCGGAGTACGCGATCGTCGTGCCGGTGACGCCCGACGGGCGCTTCGTGATGATCCGCGAGTTCAAGAGCGGCGCCGAAGCGATCTGTCTCAACGCGCCCGCGGGCATGATCGTCGCCGGCGAGGATCCGCTCGCGGGCGCCCGGCGTGAGCTCCTCGAGGAGACCGGCTACGCGTCCGAGGACTGGCGGCCGCTCGGCGCGTTCCGCATCGACGGCAGCACGGGCGCCGGGCGCGGCCATCTCTTCCTCGCGCGCGGCGCGACGCGCGTCGCGGCGCCGCAGCCCGACGACACCGAGGAGATCGACGTCGTTCTGCTCGAGGAGCACGCGCTGCGCGCGACGCTCGAATCCGGCGGCATCACGATGATGGCGACCGCCTTTGCCGTCGCGCTTGCCCTGCTCGCCCTTCACCGCTAGGCGCCCACCAGCCTCCGGAACGCGGCGACGATCGTGCGTGCGGTCGTCGCGTCCGCGTGCAGCGCGTGCGCGGCGCGCGGCAGCACGAGCAGCTCGGCCGGCGCGGCGACGAGCGCGCGCGCGGCGTCGATCTCGTCGGGCGCCCCGAACGGATCCCGGTCGCCGTGCACGAAGAGCGTCGGCACGCGCAGCGACGGCAGATGCTCGATGCGACGGCGCTCCGGCTTTCCGGGCGGATGCAGCGGATAGGACAGGAGCAGCAAGCCCCGCGCGAGCGACGGCGACTCGGCGAGCAGCATCGAGGCCTGCCGGCCGCCGTAGGAATGGCCGCCGAGGAAGCAGCGGGGCGCCCTGACCGCGCTCACCGCCGCGGCGAGCCCGCGCCGATCGCGCTCCGCGCCGGCCGGTGACGGCGGCCCGGAGGCTCGCGACTGCCGGAACGGCAGATCGCAGCGCAGCACGGCGATGCCGTCGTCCGCGAACGCGCGCGCGAGGGCGCGCAAGAGCGGCGCGTTCGCGTTCGAGCCCGCGCCGTGCGTGAGGATGATCGCGTCGGCGCCGTCACG
>VGLJ01000052.1 GCA_016866775.1 Candidatus Rokuibacteriota bacterium
GCCGCCCTCACCGACACGGCCAAGACCCTCGGCTACGCTCTCGTGCCGAACGTTGCCACCGGGTGAAGTTTCAGGTCAGCGGCGGCGCGCTTTCCGGGCCTTCCGCGCCGGGCGGCGCACGCTGCGGCCTCCCGCCGCCTTCGTCCGGAGCTCGGCGACCGCCTCGACCTCGACGAGGAGGTCCGGCCGCACGAGCTCCTTCACGACCACGACCGCGCTGGCCGGCGGGTCCTTCTGGAAGTATTCCCTGCGGACCTCGTTGAGCGCCGGATAGTCCGACGCGTTCACGAGATACGTGGTCGTGCTGACCAGATCGTCGAAGCTCGCGCCGGCGGCCTTCAGGACCTCGCGGACGTTCTCGTACATCTGGCGACATTGCGCGCGGATATCCGGCGAGGTGCTGCCGTCCGGCTTCCACCCGACCGTCCCCGACACGAAGACGAAGTTGCCGCTGCGCACCGCGAGAGAGTACGGCCCGAGCGGCCGAGCCACGGCGTGAGAGCTCACGATCTGCTTGGCCATCGTCAATCCCTCTTCGAGGGGAGAGGTAGGTTGTGGCGGCATCGTAGCATCGAGCGGGCGCCGGGCGCGGTTGACACCGCCTCGGCGCGCGCATACAGTCCGCCCACACGCGCGCAGGAGGCGTCCGCAGATGAGCGCGAACCGTTTTCTCGATCCGTCCTCCGCCTCCGCGCGCCTCTTCGCCGACGCGCGGCGCCTGATCCCCGGCGGCTCCTCGAAAGCCAACTTCCACGTCAAGCCGCACCCGTTCTACGTCGCCTCGGGGCACGGCTGTCGCATCACCGACCTCGACGGCGTCGAGCGCCTCGACGCGATCAACAACTTCACCGCGCTCGTCCACGGCCACGCGTTCCCGCCCGTCGTGGCGGCGGTGACCGAGCAGCTCGCGCGTGGCAGCGCCTTCGCCGCCTCGACACGGGAGGAGGTCGAGCTGGCCCGTCTGCTCGTCGATCGCGTGCCCGGCGTGGAGCGCATCCGCTTCGCCAACTCGGGGACCGAGGGCGTGATGATGGCGATCAAGGCGGCGCGCGCCTACACGGGGCGTGACCGCATCGCCAAGTTCGAGGGCGCCTACCACGGCTACTACGACGACGTGCAGGTGTCGTTCAACTCCGGGCCGGCGGATTGGGGCGACGATCACGAGCCCGCCAGCGTGCCCTCGAGCCGCGGCGTGCCGAAGCACCGCGTGGCGGAGACGCTGGTCCTGCCGTGGAACGATCGCGACGCGGTGGAGCGGCTGCTCACCCGTCACGCGCCGGAGATCGCCGCCGTCGTCGTCGATCCGTTGAGCAATCGCATGGGATTCATTCCGCCGGCGGAGGGCTTCCTCGATCATCTCCGTCGCGTGACGCGCGCGCTCGGCATCCTCGTCATCTTCGACGAGGTCATCTCCTTCCGCGTGGCCGCCGGTGGCGCCCAGTCGCGCTATGGCGGCGATCCCGACCTCACGGCCTTCGGCAAGATCATCGGCGGTGGCTTCCCCGTCGGCGCCACCGGCGGGCGGGCGGACGTGATGGCAGTCTTCGATCCCGACTCGCCCAACGCGATCGCCTCCGGCGGCACGTTCACCGGCAACCCGGTGTCGATGGTGGCCGGTCTCGCCACGCTGCGTGCGCTCGACGCGGAGACCTACGCGCGGCTCGAGCGCATGGGCGCCGACCTCCGCGCGCGGCTCAACGAGAGGCTTCGTGCCCATGGCGCCGAGGGGTACGTCACCGGAGACGCCTCGCTGTTTCGCTTCGTGATGACGTCGAAGCTGCCGCGAACGTATCGCGACACCGTGGAGCCGGCGGCGAGCGAGCGCATGGGGCGCCTCTTCATGCACCTGCTCGACGCCGGCGTCCTCGTCAACACCAACGGCCTCGCCTGCCTCAGCACGCCGATGAGCGATGCCGAGCTGGACGAGATCGTGCAGGCCTTCGACCGCGCACTCTGGCAGCTTCGCCGCGCAGGCTGACCCGTCGTCCGCAGGAGGACTTCATGCGATACGACACGCTCCGCATCCCCATCGTCCTCGCCCTCGCGTGTGTCGCCACCACCTCGAGCGTCCCGCCCGCAGGCGCGGCGGACGACGTGCGCCTCGGCGTCGTGGCGCCGATGACCGGTCCCACCGCGAAGTTCGGCCAGGCGCAGAAGAACGCGCTCACGTTGGCGGCGGACGACATCAATGCGGCGGGTGGCATCAAGTCGCTCGGCGGCGCCAAGGTCAAGCTGATCTTCGGCGACACGCGCGGCGAGGCGGACACGGGGGTCACCGAGACCGAGCGGCTCATCACGCGTGAGAAGGTCCACGCGCTCATCGGCGCCTTCCAGAGCGGCGTGGGCTTCCCGTCGTCGGCGATGGCCGAGAAGCACCAGATCCCGTGGCTCACGTTCGGCACGTTCGACAAGATCACCGAGCGCGGCTTCAAGTACGTCTTCCGCGCGCACGCCAACGACACCATCAAGGCACGCGCGCTCATCGAGGGCCTGGTGGCGCTCGGCAAGCGCTCGTCGCCTCCCATCAAGAGCGCGGTGGTCCTCGCCGAGAACACCGAGTGGGGGAAGTCGGTCAGCGACAAGCAGCGCAACTTCCTCGAGAAGGCCGGCGTGAAAGTGCATTTCGTCGAGAATTACCCGTACGCGGCGCCCGACCTCACGTCGCTCATCGTCAAGACCAAGGGTGTCCGACCCGATCTCGTCGTGGCCGACTCCTACCTGGGCGACGCGCTGCTCATCACGCGCCAGATGCACGAGCAGGAGCTGCGTCCCGTCGCCTACGCGGCGGGCGGCGGCGGCCACGTGCAGCCGGACTTCCTCAAGAACATGGCGAAGCTTTCGGACGGCATCATCGCGGCCACCATGTGGGACGCGGCCGTGGGCAAGAAGGTGCCGTGGATCGCGAAGGAAAACGAGCGCCACGCGGCGAAGTTCGGCGTGCCCTACACGGAGGACTCGGCCGGGTTCTATCAGGCGTTCCAGATCATCGTGGACGCGCTGGAGCGCGCGAAGACGACGTCGGCCAAGCCGCTGCGCGACGCCATCGCCGCCACCAACATCACCGACGTCAACCACAAGGCGATGCTGCTGCCGTACCAGGCCATCCGGTTCGACGAGACCGGGCAGAATCCGCTGGCCACGGCCATGGTGGTGCAGATCCAGGGCGGGAAGTTCCGCCTCCTCTATCCGGAGAGCATCGCCGAGCCGGACGCCAAGGTCCTGTGGCCGTACCTGGCCACGACGCGGTAGGCGTGCGCGCCGTCGCTTGAGAGGTCTGGCCCAGGCCGTCACGAGCGGCCTCCTCATCGGCGGCGTCTACGGGTTGATCGCGCTGGGGCTGAACATCGTGTTCGGCACCATGCGCGTCGTCAACTTCGCGCAGGGGACGCTGCTGATGGTCGGGATGTTCGTCACCTACTGGCTCTGGGAGCTGGGCGGCGTTCATCCCTACCTCTCGCCGCTGGTGACGGTGCCGCTCCTCTTCGGGCTCGGGTTCCTCATCCAGCATCTCTTCGTCTCGCCGCTCCTCGCCCGCGAGCGGGCGCGCGAGCCCATGAGCGTGCTCCTCCTCACGCTCGGCCTGGCCCTCGTGCTGGAGAACGCGGCGCTGCTCTTCTTCAGCGCGGACTTCAAGACCGTCACGACGGACGTCTCGATGCAGACGGTCAAGACCGCCGGGCTGATCGTGAGCGTGCCGCGGCTGGTGGGCCTGGCGGCGCTGGCCGCCACGAGCGTCGCCCTCTATGTGTTCCTCACGCGCACGGATCTCGGCCGTGCGGTGCGCGCCACCGGCCAGGACCGCGAAGTGGCGCGCCTCATGGGGATCAACGACTTCCGCATCTACGGCGTCGCGTACGGGCTGAGCGCGGCGATGATGGGCATCGCGGGCGCCGTCCTCGTGCCGTTCTTCTACATCCACCCCGGGGTCGGCACGTCGTTCCTCCTCAAGGCGTTCGTCATCGTGGTGCTGGGCGGTCTCGGCAGCATGCCCGGCGCGGCCCTCGGGGGACTGCTCGTCGGCGTCATCGAGGGCGCGGTGGCCCTCTGGGTGCAGGCGGCGATCGCGCAGATCGTGCTCTTCGGGATCTTCGTGGCCATCCTCTTCGTCCGTCCTGCGGGATTGCTCGGGGTCGAGCGCCGATGAGGCTCGCGATCGTTGCCATCGCCGGCGCCGCGCTCATTCCGTTCGCCACGCGGGCGCTCATCGGCGACGACGACTACTGGCTCCAGGTGCTGATCTGGGTGATGTTCTTCGCCTACCTCAGCGCGGCCTGGAACCTCATCGGGGGTTTCGGCGGCCAGTACTCGATCGGGCATGCCGGGCTGCTCGGCATCGGCGCCTATACCTCGTCGCTCCTCTACGTCCAGGCCGGCGTCAGCCCGTGGCTGGGCATGCTGGCGGGCGGCGCGCTCGCTGCCGTCATCGGGGGCGTGATCGGTTATCCGTGCTTCCGGCTGCGTGGCGCGTTCTTCTCGCTGGTGACGATCGCGTTCGCGGAGATGCTGCGCGTGGGCACCGAGCTCACCGACTCGCTCTTCGGCCTGCCGATCAACGGCGTGCGCGGCTTTCTGCTCCCGGTCGTCGGCCATCGACCCGCCGAGTTCCAGTTCTCGGGCAAGCGCGGCTACTACTACGTGATGCTCGCGCTCCTGCTCGTCATCCTCGCCGTCGGCTGGCTGGTGAAGCGCTCACGCCTCGGCTACTACCTGGCCGCGATCCGCGACGACGAGGACGCCGCTGCCGCCCTCGGCGTCCATCCGGCGCGCGCGAAGCTCGTGGCGATGATGCTGAGCAGCTTCTTCACGGCCATCGGCGGGACGTTCTACGCGCAGCTGGTCGGCTTCATCACGCCCACGCGGACGATGAGCCTCGACTTCTCGGTGCAGATGGTGGTGATGCCGGTACTGGGCGGCATCGGCACCGTGCTCGGCCCGCTGTGGGGCGCTCTCGTGCTCGTGCCGATCGGCGAGGTCACCCGCGCGCGGTGGGGCGGCAGCGTGCAGGGTGTGCATCTGATCATCTACGGTGCGCTCCTCATGCTCGTCATCCTCAGGTGGCCGCAGGGCATCGACCCGTGGCTCCGCGGATTCGTCAGGAGGCGCCGGGCGGCGGCCGCCGTCGAGGTCGCGCCGCTCGCCGTCGCGGAGGGTCCGCGTGTCGCGCCGCGCGCGCCGGCGGGCGGCGGCGAGCCTCTCCTTCGCGTCGGGGGACTGCGGCGCAGCTTCGGCGGCGCCGTGGGCGTCCGCGATCTCAGCTTCCACGTCGCGCCCGGCGAAGTGGTGGGCATCATCGGCGCCAACGGCGCCGGCAAGACGACCGTGTTCAACCTGCTCACGGGCGCGCTGGACGCCGACGCAGGGGACGTGTGGTTCGCGGGCCAGCGGCTCGATCGTGAGCGCCCCGAAACGCGCAACCGGCTCGGGATCGCGCGGACGTTCCAGATCGTGCGCCCGTTCATCGGCCTGACGGCGCTCGAGAACGTGATGGTCGCCGCGCTCCCGCGCGCCGCGAGCGTCGGAGAGGCGCGGCGCGAGGCGGCGCGGTGGCTGGCGTTCGCCGGCCTCGCGTATCGCGCCGACGTGATCGCGAGCGGGCTGAGCACCGGCGAGCGCAAGCGTCTGGAGCTGGCGCGCGCACTCGCCACGCGACCGCGGCTGCTGCTGCTGGACGAGGTGACCGGCGGCGTGGACCAGCGGAGCCTTCCGGGTCTCGTCCGCCTGATGCAGCAGATCCGCGCGGAGGGCCTCACGCTGCTCGTCATCGAGCACAATCTGCGCGTGGTGACGGCGCTCGCCGATCGCCTGCTCGTGCTGCACCTCGGCGAGAAGATCCACGAGGGCGCGCCGCAGGCGGTCGTGACCGATCCCGCCGTGGTGGACGTCTACGTGGGAGGTCCGGTTGCTCGCGGTTGAGAATCTCGTCGTGGACTATGGCGGCTACGTCGCGCTCTCCGGCGTGTCGCTCGAGGTGCGCGCGGGCGAGATCGTGTGCCTCATGGGCGCCAACGGCTCGGGCAAGAGCTCGCTGCTCAATGCGGTCTCTGGCCTCGTACGCCCGGCGGCGGGCTCGGTCAGCTTCGAGGGACGATCGCTCGCCGGCGTCCCGACGTACCGCCGGCTCGGGTTCGGCCTCGCCCACGTGCTCGAGCGCCGCCGCCTCTTCCCGTACATGACCGTGCTCGAGAATCTCCTGCTCGGCAGCTATCTGCCCGCCGCGCGCGCGCGGCGCGGCGAGGCGCTGGAGCGGGTCTTCGCGAAGTTCCCGGTGCTGCGTGCACGGCGCGATCAGCTCGCCCACACGCTGTCGGGCGGGGAGCAGCAGATGGTCGCGATCGCGCGGGCGCTCATGAGCGCGCCGCGGTTCCTGATGCTCGACGAGCCGTTCCTCGGACTCGCGCCGCGACTCGTGGCCGAGGTGGCGGAGACGATCGCGCAGCTCAACGCCGACGGCATGACGGTGCTCTTCACCGAGCAGGCCATCCACCAGTCGCTCGTCACCGCGCATCGCGGCTACATCCTCGAATCCGGCCGCCTCGTCCTGAGCGGGACGAGTGCTGCGCTGCTCGCGAACGAGCTCCTGCAGCGCGTCTACATGGGGCTCGACCTGGAGGCGCCATGAACCTGATCGGGGTCGACGTCGGTGGGACCTTCACCGACCTCATCCTCCTGGACGAAACGACGGGACAGGTGCGCGTCGCGAAGGTCCCCACCACCGTCCGCAACCAGGCCGAGGGCGTGCTGGCCGCGCTGCGCGAGGCCGGAGCGACGGCCGCCGCGATCAAGGTGCTGGTCCACGGCACGACGACCGGAACCAACGCGCTGCTGGAGCGGAAGGGTGCCCAGACGGGGCTCATCACCACGCGCGGCTTCCGGGACGTGCTCGAGCTCGGGCGGCGCACGCGTCCGACGCCCTACGGGCTCAAGGGCACGTTCGAGCCGCTCATCCCGCGCGACCTCCGCGTGGAAGTGGCGGAGCGCGTGGATGCCGAGGGGCAGGTCGTGGTGCCGCTCGACGAGGACGCCGTGCGGCGCGCGGCCGAGACGCTGCGCGCGGCCGGTGTGGACGCACTGGTGATCCACTTCGTCCATTCCTACGTCAACGACCGCCACGAGCGGCGGGCGCGGGAGATCGCGGCGGGCGTGTGGCCGAATGCGTACGTCACCGTCGGCTCGGAGCTGTTACCCGAGTACCGCGAGTACGAGCGCGGCACGACGGCGGCGATCAACGGCTACCTCCAGCCCGTGATCGATCGGTATCTGCGGTCGCTCGCCGACACGCTCCGAAGCGACGGCTACGCGCGCGAGCTCCTCGTCATGCAGGGGAACGGCGGGACGATGTCCGTCGACGTCGCGGCCCGTCACGCCGTCAACACGCTCATGTCGGGGCCGGCCGCGGGCGTGAAGGCCGCCGCGTTCACCGCGCTCGCCGCGGGGTATCGCAACGTGATCTCGTGCGACATGGGCGGGACCAGCTTCGACGTCGGTGTCATTCGCGACGGTGTGCCGGCGGTCAGCGCGGACAAGGAGCTCGGCTACGGCCTGCCCGTCCGCGTGCCGATGATCGACATCCATACGATCGGGGCCGGCGGCGGCTCCATCGCGCGCGTGAGCTCGGCCGGCATCCTCCAGGTCGGTCCACAGAGCGCGGGCGCCGAGCCGGGGCCGATCTGCTACGGCCGTGGCGGCGCCGAGCCGACGACGACCGACGCGAACCTCGTGCTCGGCCGTCTGAACCCGAAGGGGCTCCTCGGCGTGGCCGGTGCGGCCGAGCTCGAGCGCGTCAGGAGCATCCTCGACAAGAAGATCGGCGCGCACCTGGGACTCGGACCCGACGAGGTCGCCGCCGCCATCGTCCGCGTGGCGAACGACAAGATGGCGGGCGCGATCCGCCTGGTGTCGCTGCAGCGCGGGTACGATCCGCGCGACTTCATCCTCTTCGCGTTCGGCGGCGCCGGGCCGCTCCACGCCGCGGCGCTCGCGCGCGAGCTGGCCATCCCGAAGGTGCTGGTGCCGGCGCGGCCGGGCATCACGTCCGCGCTCGGCTGTCTCGTGGCCGACGTCCGCCACGACTTCGTGCGAACGATCAACCAGGATCTGCTGCGCCTGGACGTCGACGAGGCCCGCGCGATCCTCGCGGCGCAGGTGGCGGAGGGCCGGCGTCTGCTCGCGTCCGAGGAAGTCGACATCGAGACCGTGAGCGTGCTCCACCAGGCGGACATGCAGTTCGCCGGGCAGACGCACGTGCTGACCGTGACGATCCCGCGCGCCGACTTCGGCCGCGACGACCTGCTCCTCGCGTTCGAGCGCGCGTACTGGGAGCGCTTCGAGGTCGAGCTGAAGCAGATGCGCGCGCTCGTCATGAGCCTGCGCACGGCGGTCATCGGCCGCCGTCCCCCGGTCTCGCTGAACGGACTCGCGGCCACGCCGTCTCGAGGAGCGCTCGAGGACGCGCGGGACGGGAGCCGTCGCGCCTGGTTCGACGGCGCCTGGCACGACACGCCGATCTATCGTCGCGAGCGCCTCGCCGTCGGCGTGCGGTTCGACGGCCCGGCGATCGTGGAGCAGCTCGACTCGACCACGGTGATCGAGCCGGGAGACCGTGTCGAGGTCGACACGCTCGGCAACCTCATCATCACCGTGCGGGGGCTCGTATGACACCCATCGATCCGGTGACGCTCGTCGTCGTCCAGAACGGTCTCCAGCAGGTCGCGACCGAGATGGACCTCACCTTCGAGCGCGCGGCCTTCTCGCCCGTCATCTCCGAGGGCTTCGACCGCTCCGACGGGATCTACTCGAAGGACAACGGCGAGGTGATCGCGCAGGGCGAGCTCGGGCTGCCGATCTTCGTCGGCGTCATGCAGTTCACGACGCGCGCGGTGATCGAGCACGTGGGCCGGCGCGGCGGCGACAGCCTCAGGCCCGGCGACATCTTCATCGTCAACGATCCGTACGCGGGCGGCACGCACCTGATGGACGTCAAGATGGTGAAGCCGTTCTTCTACCGGGGCCGGCTGTGGGCGTACCTCTCGAACACCGGCCACTGGCCCGACACGGGCGGCGCGGTGCCCGGCGGCTTCTCGACGCGCGCAACCGAGGTTCAGCAGGAGGGGCTGCGCCTGCCGCCCGTGAAGCTCTTCCGCGAGGGCGTGATGGACGAGGACATCCTGTCGATCGTCCTCGCGAACATCCGCGTGCCGGAAGAGCGGATCGGCGACATCAAGGCGCAGGTCGCCGCGCTGACCGTGGGCGAGAAGCGGCTCACGGCGCTCATCGACCGCTACGGCGAGGGGACCGTGACCGCGTGCGTGAAGGAACTGCGCCACCGCTCCGAGCAGATGATGCGCGCGCACATCGCGAAGATCCCCGACGGCGCGTACGCCGGCGAGGCGTTCCTCGACTCCGACGGCATCGGCCCGGACCCGCTCGCCATCCGGCTCCGCGTGAAGAAGGAAGGGAGCGACCTCCACTTCGACTTCTCGGAGTCGAGCCCGCCGTGCCGCGGGCCGCTGAACAGCGTCATCGCGACGACGAAGGCGGCGGTCTACCTCGCCATCAAGCACATCTTCCCCGACGTGCCGATCAACGCCGGGTGCTTCGAGCCGCTGCACATCGCGGAGCCGCACGGGACGTTCCTCTACGCACGGTATCCGCGGCCGGTCTCCGGCTGCGCGGCCGAGGTGAGCGCGCGCATCGCCGAGAGCGTGTTCACGACGCTGGCGCGCGCGATCCCCGACGACGTCTTCGCGGCGCCCGCCGGCACGAGCGGCAACCTGACGCTGGGCGGGTACGACCCGCTGAAGGAGCGGCACTACATCATGTACGTGTTCTCCGGCGGCGGGTACGGCGGGTACGTCGAGAACGACGGCCTCACGAACGGCTGCTCGACGATCGGCATCTCGAAGACGCAGCCGACCGAGGTGCTGGAGCAGCACTATCCCGTGCTGTTCGAGCAGTACGCGCTGCGCGAGCGCTCGGGCGGCGCGGGGAAGACGCGCGGCGGGTTTGGCGTCGACTACCGGATTCGTATCCGCCGCGGCGAAGGCCTGCTGTCGTTTCTCATGGATCACGGACGCGTCGGTCCTCCCGGCCTCTTCGGCGGTCACGACGGCGCAAAGAACGAGGTGATCCTGGAGCAGGACGGCCGCACGCACGTCTCGCCGCACTGGTCGAAGGACGAGGACATCCACGTGAAGGCCGGCGACCTCATCACCGTCCGCACGCCGGGCGGCGGTGGCTACGGCAACCCGCTCGAGCGCGATCCCGCGCTCGTGCTGCGCGACGTCGTGCGCGGCTACATCACCATCGAGGACGCGGAGCGCGACTACGCGGTGGTGGTGCGCGGTGTGCCGCCGGCCGTCGACGCCGCCGCGACCGCGCGCGTGCGTGCACAAAGCGAGCGGACGGCCCGATGATATGATCCGCGCCCGATGACGCTCGACGTCCACTCGATCAAGCGGCTCGTCGAGTCCGATCGCGTGCACCGGCGCGTGTACACGGACCCTGCGCTGCTCGAGCTCGATCGTCTCTTCGGGCGCGCGTGGCTCCTGCTCGGACATGCGAGCCAGGTCGCGCGCCCGGGGGATTTCGTCACGACACGGATGGGGCGCGAGTCCGTCATCGTGGCGCGGCACACCGACGACGCGATCCACGTGCTCGTGAACCGCTGCGCGCACCGCGGCGCGCGCGTGTGCGACGCCGCACGCGGTCACGCGCGCCAGCTCGTGTGTCCGTATCACGGCTGGACCTACGCGACCGACGGAGCGCTCTGCGCCGTGCCGTTGCCCGATGGATACGACCCGCCGGTGGTCGGGACGCCCGAGCACGCGCTCACGCGCGTGCCCCGGGTCGACAGCTACCGCGGGTTCATCTTCGCGTCGCTCGCCGCGCGCGGGCCATCGCTCCATGATGTCCTCGGGCCGCTGCGCGCGTCGTTCGACGACCCTCCGCGGCGGCCGGAAGGGCGAACGCTCCGAGCGTGAGCAGGACGACGAGCATGACGGCGCGACGACCGTTCATCGTGCTCTCCTTTTCGATACCGCCTTCGTCCACATCTCCCACGCGCGCGGATAGTCGCCGTGCATCTCCACCGTCGTCCGGCTCTCTTCCGAATCGAGATAGGTGATCGGACCGCCGAGACGGATCGCGTCGAGCTGGATGCGCGCGTTCACTTCCATGTAGATCGAGCGCGCGACGACCTGCGCCAGCGACTTGCCGGCCACCACCGCGCCGTGGCCGCGCATCAGCGCCGCGTGCGCCCCGCCGACCGTCCGCGCCAGCGCACGCGCGAGCTCGGGGGTGCGCACGAGCATGTCGGTCGCCGTCCCGGCGGTGTCGCGGATCTCCCAGACGGGCAGGCCGTCACCGAGGAACCCGCTCATGTGGCAGATGGCGCGCAACGGCGTGCCGGTGACGCCGAACGCCACCGTCGTCACGGAATGGTGATGGACGACGGCCTGCACGTCCGGACGCGCGCGATAGAGCTCGCCGTGGATGAAGCGCTCCGCGTAGAGCAGCCGTCGCTCCGTGCGGCTCGGCGCGCTGTCGAGGTCGAGCCCGACGACGTCGCGCTCCACGACGCTCTCCGGCGCCAGCGACCGGCTGATCAGGTAGCGTCCGGCGTCCCGCGGGTCGCGAACGCTCACGTGGCCGTAGGCGTCCAGGATTCCGAAGCGCGCGAGGATGTGGTTGGCGGCGACGACGTCGCGAACGAGAGCGCTCGGTGGCTTCATGTCATGACCTCGCTGCGGATCAGGTCGCCCACGCGATTGCGGTAGTCGAGCAGCGCGATGGACTTGCGGACGCCGAGGTCGCGCGGCCGCGGGAGATCGACGGCGATCTCCTCGCGGATGCGCGCCGGGCGCGCGGTCAGCACCACGACGCGGGCGCCGAGATAGACGGCTTCCTCGATGTCGTGCGTGACGAACACGATCGTCTTGCCGGTCCGCTCCCACAGGCGGAGGAGCTCTTCCTGCATCGCCTCCCGCGTCTGCGCGTCGAGCGCGCCGAACGGCTCGTCCATCAGCAGCACCTCGGGATCGAACGCGAGGACGCGCGCCAGCGCGACCCGCTGCTTCATGCCGCCCGAGAGCTCGCCCGGAAGATGATTCCGGAACTCGACGAGCCCGGTCAGCTCGAGATGACGATCGACGATCGCGGCGCGCTCCGCGGCGGGCACGCCCTGCACCTCGAGACCCCAGCCGACGTTCCCCGCGACGGTACGCCATGGAAACAGCGCGAACTCCTGGAAGACCATCCCGCGGTCGGGCCCGGGCGCCACGACGTCGCGGCCGTGCACGCGGATCGTGCCGGCGTCGGCGCCGACGAAGCCGCCGAGGATGTGCAGCAGCGTGCTCTTGCCGCAGCCGCTCGGGCCCACGATCGTCATGAACTCGCCGTCCGCCACGCTGAGGCGCTCGAGATCGAGCACCGCGAGCGTGCGCCGATCGCGCGTGTAGGTCTTGCGGAGCCCGGCGACCTCCAGGGCTGGACCGGTCATCGCGGCCAGCGGAGGAGCTCGACCAGTGTCGTCTGCGCGCGCGCGACGTCTCGCCCCTCGCGCTTCAGGCGGCGGTTCCGGAGCCAGCACGCCAGCGGATTCGTGATCTGGCCGCGATCGATGACGGCGCGGGACAGGCGGCCGATCGCCTGCACCCGGTCGCGGCGCCGCCGCTCGTAGCGCGCGAGCGCGGCCTCGAGCGCACGGGGCGCGCCGCTCGCCGCCGCGAGCTCCTCGGCGAGCACGGCCGCGTCCTCCATCGCCATGCCCGCGCCCTGGCCCATGCCGGGCGACATCGCGTGCGCGGCGTCGCCGAGCAGCACGGCGCGGCCCGCGACCCACGGCGTCTGGTGGATCTCCTCGAGCTCGGTGCAGATGACCCCGTCGGTCGAGGCGAGCTGAGCGAAGGCGTTGAGCACGCGCCCGTCGGTGAACTGCGCGAAGCGCGCGCGGAAGGCCGCGGCGCTTTCGAGCGCCCACGCGCGGCTCTCGCGCGGCGAGGTGAAGACGGTCCACACGTAGAGCTTGCCGTCGCCGATCGGCACGAGGCCGATCTGCTGGCCGCGCCCGAGGAACTCCGTGAAGTGCACCAGCCCGTCGCGGTTCTCCACGACGAAGCGATGCGAGCGATAGCCGAGATACGCGGGCTCGGTCGCGCCGAAGCATCGCGCGCGCACCGCGGAGCGAATGCCGTCGGCGCCGACCAAGAGATCGCCCGCGAGGCGCTCGCCGCTCTCCATCTCGGCGCGAACGCCGTCGGCGTCGGCATGGAGCGCTCGAATGCGCACGTCGAGATGGACGGTGCCGGGCGGCAGCCCTTCCGCCAGGCACTCGTGCAGCCGTGCGCGGTGCACGAGCGCGCCGCGGACGAGCCGCCCCGAGTCGTAGAGCGGCCGGTAGTCGCGCGTCGCGAGCAGGCGTCCCCGGTGGTCGCACGTGTCGCGCCCGAGGTACGGCGCGCTGTCCGCGCGCACGCACGCGGCGAGGCCGTTTTCTTCGAGCACGGCCATCGCGTTGGGATTCATGATGATCCCGGCGCCGACGGCCTCGATCTTCGGCGCGCGCTCGAGCACCGTCACCGGGAGCCCGCGCCGCGTGAGCTCGCGCGCCACCGAGAGTCCGCCGATGCCGCCACCGACGACGAGCGTCCTGAACATCGGCGGCGATTGTACAGGGACTTCCCCGGCGTCGCGCACGCAGGCACGATAGAGCGATGCTGGACGCCTGCGTCGTCGGTGCCGGCGCGGCCGGACTCGCCGCGGCCTGCGAGCTCGCGCGCACCGGGCTCTCGGCCCGCGTGCTGGAGGCGCGCGGACGCGTCGGCGGACGCGCGTGGACCGACGTCGAGACGCTCGGCGTGCCGATCGATCGCGGATGCGCGTGGCTGCATTGCGCGGACCGCAATCCGTGGACGCCGTACGCGCGCGAGCAGGGGTTCACCGTCATCGAGCGCTTGCCCGATTGGCAGCGCTACGTCGGACGCGCGCCGCTCTCGCCGGAACGGCGCGCGCGGCGCGACGCGGACTGGCAGCGCGCGGAGCGCGCGATCGAAGCCGCGGTGCGCGCCGGACGCGACGTGCCGGCCTCCGAGGTGCTGCCGCCCGATCTCGAGTTCCGCACGCTGATCGACGCCACGATGAGCTGGGCGATGGGCGTCGACACCGTCGATCTGTCGACGGCGGATTACGTGATCTACGCGGACACCGAGATCAACTGGGCCGTGCGCGAGGGCCTGGGCGCCGTCGTCGCGACGGCCGCGCGGGGTCTGGATGTCGTCCTCGAGTGTCCGGTCGTCGGCATCGACTGGGGCGGGTCACACGTGCGCGTGACGACCGGGCGGGGCACGCTCGAGTGCCGTGCCGTGATCGTCACGGTGCCGACGACGCTGCTCGCGCGCGCCACCCCGCGATTCTCACCGGCGCTTCCGTCCGCCTACGAGGAGGCCTTCAACGGGCTCACGCTCGGCGTGGCGAACAAGGTCTTCGTCGAGGTCGAGCCGGGCGCGCTTCCTTTCGACGGGAGCGTCAACCTCGTCGCGAGCGACACGACGGTCCGGACGGCGAGTGTGAGCGTGCGTCCGGCCGGTCAGGACGTGATGCTGGTCTTCTTCGGCGGCGCCTACGCGCGGGAGCTGGAGACGACGGGCGCGCTGGACGTCACCGCCCGTGACGTGCTGATCGGCGTGTTCGGCAGCGACCTCGGACGGAAGATCCGGCGGACGACGGCGACCGCGTGGGCGACCGATCCGTGGGCGCTCGGATCGTATTCCGCCGCCCGTCCCGGCTTCGCGCGCTGTCGCAACGTGCTCGGCGAAAGCGTGGCGGATCGCATCTTCTTCGCGGGCGAAGCCGTCCCGCCGAAGGCGTACGGCGCGATCCACGGCGCCGCGGAGTCAGGCGTCACGGCTGCGCGCCGCATCGCGACGTTACTCGCGCGCGATGTGGCCCCGCGCTGATTCGCGAAACGAGTCTGAGTGGCCGCCGTTCGAGCGCGGGCTGCGCCCGCGCAATCCTGCGGTTGGGGGAGGTTTCGGAGGGGGCCGTCGAGGCCCCCTCCGACGAGGATGAGGGGCGAAGCCCCCCTCCGAGGAATCAGCGCATGTCTCCGGGGGACTGGTACTCGCACATGCCATGCACAGCGCGCCAGGCACCGCCGTTGCGCTCGCACTGCGCCTCCTCCGAGAACGCGGCGGGATAGACGTTGTCGCCCGGCGCAATGGCTCCGGCGCACCCCGCGAGCAGCAGAACGAATCCGGCGAGCGGCATCCCGATGTAATTCATGCCTGGCGACCTCCCCGTCGTCTGGTTCGTAACGAGCAACCCGTGGGCCAGGTTCCTCCAGCCGGCTGCCGTCACTCTCCAGTGAACCACGCCGGGCGCTTTTCGAGAAACGCGTCCAGGCCTTCCGCCGCGTCGCGCGTGGCGATGACCTCGAAGACGGCCTGGCGCTCGACCTCGAGGCCTTCCGCGAGCGGACGGCCCCATCCGCCGTAAATGCACCGCTTGAGCAAGCCGATCGCCCGTGTCGGCTTTGCGGCGAGCTCGCGCGCGAATTCGCCGACCTGAGCGGCGAGTGTGTCAGCGGGCAGCACGCGCTGTACGAGCCCCAGGTCCAGCGCGTCTGTCGCGCTCATGCGGCGGCCCGAGACCATCAGGTCGAGCGCGCGCGCGGGCCCGAGGAGGCGTGTGAGGCGCTGGGTGCCGCCCGCACCGGGGAAGATGCCGAGCCCGATCTCGGGGAAGCCGATCGACGCATCCGCCGCCATCCATCGGAAGTCGCACGCGAGCGCGAGCTCGGCGCCGCCACCGAACGCGTAGCCGTTGATCGCCGCGATCACCGGCTGCGTGAGCGCTTCGAGACCCGCCTGCACGTCGATCCAGCGCCGCACGCGCTCGTGGTTCGCGCGCGAGACGTCGCGCATCATCGCGATGTCGGCGCCGGCGCAGAACGCGCGGCCGGATCCGGTGACGACGACCGCGCGCACGCGCGCGTCCGCCCCGAGCGCGGCGACGACGGCGAGGAAGTCGTCGATCACCTCGAGGTTCACCGCGTTCACCGGCGGACGGTCGAGCGTGACGGTCGCGACGGCCCCGGCGATCTCCAGGCGGACGTGGCGCAGGCTCACTCGAGCACTCCTTCCTTCTCGTGACGGGTGATCTCGGCCTCGTCGAGGCCGAGGAGCTCGCCGAGGATCGCGCGCGTGTGCTGGCCGAGCGTCGGCGCCGGGTGCCACACGCGGCCGGGCGTCCCGGCGAGTCGCGCGACGACGCCTTCGTGTGGAAACGCGCCGATGACCGGGTGCTCGACGGTCTCCCAGTAGCCGCGGGCCCGGAGATGCGGATCGCCGTCGACGAGATCGCGCGCGTCCTGCACGGCGCCGGCGGCGACGCCGCGGGCCTGCAGCGCCTCCATCAGCGCGTGCGCGTCGCGCTCGCGCGTCCACGCTTCCACGGCGTCGTCGATCGCATCCTCGTGCGCCTTGCGTCCGCCCGCCGTGGCGAGCCGCGGGTCCGCGGCGAGGTCGGCGCGGCCGATCGCGGCGCACAGCGCGCGCCACGCGTCGTCACCCGTCACGGCGATCGCGATCCATCGGTCGTCGCCGCGGCAGCGGAACACGCCGTGAGGCGCCATCGTCGGATGGCGATTGCCGCGCGGTTCTCGGGCGCCGCCGGCCGCGGCCTCGAGCAGGCTCGTGCCGGTGTGCGCCGCCACCGCTTCGACCTGGGAGAGGTCGATGTGCTGCCCTTCACCGGTGGCCGCGCGATGCTCGAGCGCGGCGAGCGCCCCGAACGCCGCGTGCAGCCCGGCGATCATGTCGCCGAGCCCGAACGTGGTGCCCACGGGATCGCGTCCGGGGAAGCCGGCCTGCGCCGAGAGCCCCGAGAGCGCCGCGAGCGCGTCGGCGTACGTCAGGAAGTCGCGCCACGGGCCCGTGTGGCCGAGGCCCGACATGGAGACCAGGATGATGTCGCGACGGATCGCGCGCAGCCCCGCGTAGTCGAGCCCCCAGCCGGCCATCACGCGGGGACTGAAGTTCTCGATGACCACGTCCGAGTGCGCGGCGAGCCGCGCGAGAAGGTCGCGCCCCGCCGGCAGGTTGAGATTGAGCGCGACGCTGCGCTTGTTGCGGTTGTGATTGTTGAAGTAGCCGTTGCGGTCGTGGTGGAAGTCGCCACGCGAGAGGAACAGCATGCGCGCGAAGCGCGTCGGGTCCGGGCGGTGACGCGACTCGATCTTGATCACGTCCGCGCCGTGGTCCGCGAGCAGCCGCGCCGCGTACGGTCCGGCGAGCACCCACGTCAGATCGAGGACCCGAACTCCGGCGAGCGCGCCGCGCGCGGCCGGCGCGGACCGTGTCACACGCGCCGTCGACTGGGCGTCATGCCCCGCGAGCATCGTCGTGTTGCCTTCGCCGGCGGCCGGCACGACGAGCCGAGGGGGCCGGTGACCGTTCGGGAATCCGAAGGCGAAGCCGCCGTCGCGAAGCACGCGGCCGTCGAGCACGGTCTCGACGAAGAAGCCGCGCGCCGCGAGGTGCGGATTCGCGGCGACGTCGGCCGGCCGCTCGACGGACGCCCACGGCAGACGCCGGCGCTGCGCCTGCTGGAAGAAGTCGGCCTTCGCGAGCCCGCGCGTGAACGCCTCGATGACCTCGAAGACGTGCGCGCGCTCGGCGAGGCGCACCTTCTCGTCGAGCCAGCGCGGCTCGACGAGGTCGACGGCCGCGCCGCGCTCGCGCATCCAGTTGACGAGGTCGCCCCACATGCGCGGGTTGCCCCCGAGGCCGCCGGCGACGAGGCCGTCACGCGCGCGGAAGAAGCTGTGCGGCACGTAGGGATGCCAGCTGCCGCTCCGTCGCGGAATCACGCCGGCGTGGACGTACGCGATCGCGCCGTACTCGAGCGTCGCGGCCACGGCGTCCTGGATCGAGACGTCGATGTGCTGTCCGCGGCCGGTGCGCCGGCGCGCGTGCCGCGCGGCGAGTGCCCCGACGGCCGCGTGCGCGCACGCGACGTGATACGACTGCTCGCACGGCGGCGCCAGCGGCGGCCCGTCGGCATCGCCGCAGAGCCGCATCATCCCGCCCATCGCCGCCGCGGTGAGATTCGTCCCCTGCCACTCGGCCCGCGGTCCCGTGCGACCGAACGGCGTGATCGAGACGTGGATGAGCCCCGGCCGGAGCGCCGCCGTCGCGGGGGGATCGAGGCCGAGCGTCGCGAGCTCGCTCGAAGAGAGCGTCTCGACGAGAACGTCCGCCGTGGCGACGAGAGCGCGGAGACGTTCGCGGTCCCGCGCCACCGTGAGATCGAGCGTCACCGAGCGTGCGCCTGCGCGGAAGTGCGCGAACGCGAGCCCGGCGCGCGCCGGATCGCCCCCGGGCGGCTCGACGACGATGACCTCCGCACCCAGCCCGATCATGAGACGGCCGAAGAACGCGCCGGCATCGCCGGTGAGGTCGACGACGCGGATCATACGCGGCCGCGATCCTACCGCAGCAGCGCGAACACGCGTGACGGCGTCAGCGGCACGCGGGTGACCACGACGCTGCGGTCCGCGAGCGCGTCCTCCACCGCGTTGCCGATCGCCGCGGCGCCCGCGATGATGCCGCTCTCGCCCACCCCCTTGATCCCGAGCGGGTTGACCGTCGACGGAAAGTCGAGCGACGTCACGTCGAGCGGAGGGATCTGGTCCGCGCGCGGCGGACAGTAGTCCATGAACGTCGCGGTGAGGAGCTGGCCCGCGTCGTCGTAGACGAGCTCCTCGTAGAGCGCGCTGCCGATGCCCTGCGCGATGCCGCCGTGGAGCTGGCCCTCGACGATCATCGGGTTGATCGGCCGGCCGCAATCGTGGACGGCCACGCAGCGCAGCAGCGTCACGACGCCGGTCTCGACGTCCACCTCGACGACCACGCCCTGGCCGCCGAACGCCCACGTCACCGAGCCCGGATAGAAGAACGCACACGCGCTGAGACCGGGCGTGCCACCCGCCACGGCCGACGCGCGGCTTCGCAGCGCGGCACGCGCGACGCGCGCGAGCGGCAGACGGCGATCGGGCGCGCCGCGGACCTCCGCGTGCCCGGCGCGCAAGACGACGTCGTCGGCGGCGCACTCGAAGAGCTCCGCCGCCACGCGGCGCGCCTTGTCCGCGACCTCGTTCGTGGCCTGCGCCACCGCCGGTCCCGCCACGGCGGCGACACGGCTCGCGATCGTGCCCATGCCGTAGCCGACGAGCTGCGTGTCGCCGCCGGCGACCACCACGTCGTCGACCGTGACGCCGAGACGATCGGCGCAGATCTGCGCGAAGACCGTCTCGTGACCCTGGCCCTGCTGCGAGACACCGAGGTACACGAACACCGTGCCGTTGGGATCGACGCGCACGTCGGCGCCCTCGAACGGTCCGAGGCCCGTGCCCTCGACGTACGCGGAGACGCCGATGCCGATGGGCCGGCTGGTGCCGCGCCGCGCGTGCTGCTCCTTGCGCCAGGCCGAATAGTCGAGCCGCTCGATCATCCGGTCGAACGCCGCGACGTAATCCGCCGGGTCGTAGCTGATCGGCACGCCGTCGCGATAGCTCAAGCCCGATGCGTACGGCATCTCCGCGGCCGTGACGAGATTCCGCCGGCGCAGCTCCACGGGATCGACGCCGCTCGCGCGCGCGGCGCGGTCGAGCAGGCGATCGAGGACGAACGCCGCCTCGGGACGGCCGGCGCCGCGATACGCGGCGAGGAACGTCTTGTGCGTGACCACGTTGTCCGCCGTCGCCTTGTAGGCGGGCACGCGGTACGGCCCGGGCAGGTGGTTGATCGTGTTGAGCGTGATCGCCTCGCCGAGCGTCGGGAACGCGCCGTGATCGCGCGTGAACCGGGTCTCGATCGCGGTGATCGTCCCGTCGCGGGCGACGCCGATGCGCGCATCGTGCTCCTGATCGCGATCCGCCGCGGCGGTGAGGAGGTGCTCGGTGCGCGTCTCCACCCACTTCACCGCGCGGCGGAGATGTCGCGCGACCGCCGGGATCAGCACGTCCTCCGGATAGACGTGGCCCTTCACCCCGAATCCGCCGCCGACGTCGGGCACGATCACCCGCACGCGCTCTTCCGGCACGCCCAGAATCCCCGCGACGGCCGCGCGCACGCCGAACGGCACCTGCGTCGAGGTCCACACGGTGAGCCCGTCGCCCGTCTCGGGCCGCGCCACGACGCCGCGCGGCTCGATCGGCGTGCCGGACACGCGCGGATACGCGACGCGCACGCGCTCGACGATGTCCGCGCTCGCGAAGCCTCGACCGACGTCGCCGACGGCACTGGTCGTCGTCGCGAAGAGGTTGTCGGGCCAGTCCGGCTGCACGATCGGGCCGCCGACCGCGGTGGCGACGCGCGTGGCCGCGGGCCGTGGCGAGTAGTCCACCGTGACCGCGGCGGCGCCGTCGGCCGCGCGGTACGGATCGGTCGCGACCACCACCGCGACCGCCTCGCCGACGTGCCGCACACGGTCGGCGGCGAGGACCGGATGCGCGTACGGACGCCGCTTCGGCTCGGGGACGAGCGCCGGAATCGATCCGCCCAGCGCGGGCAGCTCACGGCGCGTGAGCGCGGCGACGACGCCCTCGAGCGCGAGCGCCGCGCGCGCATCGATCCGCGTGACGTCGGCGTGGGCGTGTGGGCTGCGGACGATCACGACGTGCAGCAGATCGGGCAGCCGCAGGTCGTCGAGATAGCGGCCGCGGCCCGCGACGAGGCGCGCGTCCTCCTTGCGCTTGACGGATGTGCCGGCGAACGGGCCAGTCGGCACTCGCGGAGGGCCGGGATTCACTCCCGGCCCGGAGCGCGGGGGGCGAGGGGTTTGGGGTCCTCCAGTGGCGAGGCCCCATGTTCGGAGGCGGTGCGCCTCGCGCCCCCCATGTCCTTCAGGTGCTCGTCGCGGCGGCGGGCGAGGTCCTCGTCGACGTAGCCCATGAGCTGGGGCTTCGAGGCGCCGAGCATCACTTGCAGGTACGCCGGCTCGAGGCCGACGTTCTCGTAGCCGTGGATGACGTTCGCGGGGCACGAGACGCAGTCCCACGGCCCGAGCACGGCCTCGACACGCGTGCCCGCCTCATCCTGGAAGAAGACCTTCACCTTGCCCTGGAGGATGAAGAAGACTTCCTCGACCTCGTGCGTGTGCGCGGCGTTCCCCTGGCCGGGCGGCACGAACATGATGCTGAGCGTGAAGTGCTCGGCGGGGATGAAGTCGGTGCGGTCGTGCTTGCCCGACCCGCCCGCGCCGATGAAGCGGTGCTGCGCGCGGCGATAGCCGTCGACGCGCGCGTCGGCGAACGCATCCCAGTCGGCCTTCCGGTCGATGAAGCGCGCGACCTGCCGCGTGAGGAGCTCGTCGATGTTCATGGCGTTGCGGGAGGCGGCAGCACGCGCACCGCGTCGCCCGTCTTCACCACGCCCGGCGCGAGCACGCGCGCGTAGACGCGGCTCCATCCCGCGTGACGCTTCTGCGAGATCCGCGCGTAGTTGCCCCCGGCGAACGCGCTCCTGATGTTCACGCACGGCGAGGTGTACCGGGTGACCTCGAGCGCGACGTCGTCGCCGAGCAGGATGCGGGCGTTCGGTTGCACGGCGTCCCAGTCGATGCCTTCGACCGTGAGGTTCTCGCCGGCCGAGCCGGGAACGATCGCGTGGCCTTCGCCCTGCAGATCGCGGATCCGCTCCATCGAGAAGAGGCACACCGCGCGCTCGGGACCGCCGTGGTGCTCGAGATCCCGCTGGCGATCGCCGTCCACGCCGTGTTCGGTGATGCGGGCGCTCGGGACGGCCGTCTTCGGCACGCCGCCGTTCGATACGCTGATCTGGACGATCCGACCCTTGTCCACAGGCTGACCTCCGGCTGGTTCGACGGGTCGAGTGTACGCCACGCCGGACCTCGTGCGGGTCGTCGCGCGGCTCGCCGGCCGGGAAGCGGCCTCGACGCGGAGCTCGCGCCCGACGCCGCGCGCCTTCGCCGTCGTGTACGCCAGGCGCGCGGCGACGAGGTCCTCGAGCGCGTAGCCCTCGGACTTGAAGACCGTGATCTCGTCGGCGCGCGTGCGGCCTGCGACCCTGCCGCTCGCCACGTCGGCGAGCGTTCCCACCACGTGGCTCCGCTGAATCACGCCCTCGATGATCGGGATCGCGATGTCGCCGGCGTTGTCGACGGTCGCCGGCTGATCGATCACGACGCGGGCGCGGCGGATCGTCTCGCTGTCGAGCTCGCGCGCCGTCGGCTGAAAGGTTCCGACGCCGTCGACGTGCACGCCGGGCCTGAGCCGGCCGCCGTCGAACAGCGGCGTCGTCGCGGTCGTCGCGCAGGTGATGACGTCGGCCCGCGCCACCGCGTCGTCCCGGTCGTTCGTCACCGTGACGGGCAGGCCGAGTCGTTCGCTCCACGTCGCGGCGAAGCGGCGCGCGCGCTCGGGGTCGCGGCCGACGACCTCGACGCGCACGATCGGCGGCTCGGCGGCGAGGCACACGAGCTGGAAGCTCGCCTGCACGCCGGCGCCGAAGCACAGCAGCGTCTTCGCGTCGCGACGCGCGAGAGCGCGCGCCGCCACCGCGGACGTCGCACCGGTGCGAAGGCCGGTGAGATACCCGGCGTCCATGACCGCGAGCGGCGCGCCCGTGCGCCCATCCATGAGGACGTAGGTCCCGTGGACCGTCGGCACGCCGCGTGCCCGGTTGCCCGCGTAGAACGAGACGAGCTTGACGCCGAGCGCGACGCCGTCGCTCGGCGTCGCACCGGCGGGGGCGACCGCCGGCATGAGGAGGAGCACGCCGTCGTCGGTGACGGGCACGGTCGCGCGCGGCGGCACCCGCGAGGCGCCGGTCGCGTGCTCGGCGAACGCGCGCGCGAGCGCGTCGATCAGCGCGCGCGGCTCGAGGACCGCCTCGACGTCGGCGCGACCGAGAACCAGCACCCTAGGACGGCTTGCGCCGGATCATCCGCTGGAGCTTCAGCTCCATCACGGTCTCGCCGCGCTGGTTGAAGACGCGGTGCTTGTACGTGACGATGCCGCGGTCCGGCTTCTTCGTCTCCCGCTTGTCGACGATCTCGACCTCCACGCGGATCGTGTCGCCGGCGAGCACGGGCGCCACCACCTTCACCTCGCCGCCGAGCCACGCCATCGCCACACCGTGGATGAGCCCGGTCTGGATGACGAGGCCCTCGGAAAGCGCGAACGTCAGCGTGCCCGGCGCCGCGCGGCCGCCGAAGACCGATTCCTTCTTCACGTACTCCATGTCCATGAAGAGCGGCTCGATCAGCCCCGCCGTGTTCACGAAGTTCACGATGTCGGTCTCGGAGACCGTGCGTCCGAGCGTCTGGTACGTGGCGCCGATCTTGTGGTCGTCCCAGGTCAGCCCCTGCATGACGTCTCCTTTGGAGGTCGGGGCCCCACAGCAAAGGACCCCGACACCCCTCCCGCCTCACTCGCCGAGATACGCGCGGCGGACCTCGGGATTGTCCGCGAGCTCGGCCGCGGTGCCGCTCAGCACGATCGCGCCGGTCTCGATGACGTAGCCCCGCTGCGCCACCGCGAGCGCCATGGCCGCGTTCTGCTCCACGAGCAGGATCGTCGTGCCCTGGCGGTTGATGTCGCGCACCGTCTCGAAGATCTGCTCCACGAGCACGGGCGCCAGGCCCATGCTCGGCTCGTCGAGGAGCAGCAAGCGCGGGCGCGCCATCAGCGCGCGTCCGATCGCGAGCATCTGCTGCTCGCCGCCCGACAGCGTGCCCGCGACCTGCGTGATGCGCTCCTGCAGGCGCGGGAAGAGCGTCAGCACGCGCTCGAGGTCGCCCGCGATCACCACGGTGTCACTGCGCGTGTACGCGCCCATCGTCAGGTTCTCGCGGACGGTGAGCCGGTTGAAGATCCGGCGGCCCTCGGGGACGTGCGCGATGCCGCGGCGCACGATCTCGTGCGGCGGCACGCCGGCGAGCGGCTGGTTGTCCAGCGTGAGCGCGCCGCGCATCGGCACGAGCAGGCCGGAGATCGTGCGCAGCGTGGTGGTCTTGCCGGCGCCGTTGTTGCCGAGGAGCGCCACGATCTCGCCCTCGCGCACCTCGAGGGCGACGCCCTTCAGCGCGGGGATCTCGCCGTACGCGACGTGGACGTCGTCAAGGCGCAGCACTGTGCGCTCCGCGCCGCCCGAGATAGGCTTCGATCACGCGCGCGTTGGTCTGGACCTCGCGCGGCGTGCCCTCGGCGATCTTCTCGCCGTGGTCGAGGACCGTCACCCGGTCGGAGACTTCCATGACCACGCGCATGTTGTGCTCGATCAGGACGATGCCGAGGCCGGAATCGGCGACGAACCCCCGCAGCAGGCCCATGAGCTGACGCGCTTCCGAGCCCGTCATCCCCGCCGTCGGCTCGTCGAGCAGGAGCAACCGGGGCTTCGAGGCGAGCGCGCGCGCCAGCTCGAGCCTGCGCTGGTCGCCGTAGGGCAGGTGGCGCGCCTCGGTGTGGAGCTGGCGCCCGAGGCCGACGCGCTCGAGCAGCGTGCGCGCCGTCCGCCACGCCTCGCCCTCGACCGCGCGGAAGCGCGGGCCGCGCGCGAGCACGTCCCACAGGCCGAGCTCGACGCGCGCGTGCATGCCGACGAGCACGTTCTCGATCGCGGTCATCGCCTTGAACAGCCGGATGTTCTGGAACGTGCGGCAGACGCCGAGCGCGGTGATCTCGTCCGGCCTGAGCCCGATCAGCGAGTGCTCGTCGAGCTTCACCTCGCCGCCGTCGGGCGTGTAGAGCCCGGTGAACACGTTGAACAGCGTCGTCTTGCCGGCACCGTTCGGGCCGATGATCGCGGCGATGCCGCCCTCGAGCGTGAAATCGACGTCCTTCACCGCGGTGAGGCCGCCGAAGCGCTTGGTGATCCCTTTCGCCGCGAAGAGCATCTAGACGGTCACCGTCTTGTGCTCTTCGGCCGTCACTTCGATCTCGCGCTGGCGGCGGCGCGCGGGCAGGAAGCCCTGCGGCCGGAAGATCATCATCACGACCAGGATCACGCCGAAGATCATCCGCTCGTACTTCGCGGGCTCGAGCTGGGTCGGCAGATCGGCGAGGGGATAGCCGAGGATCACCACGCCCGCGTTCTTCAGCTCGTTCAGCCAGAGGCTCAGGCCCTTCAGCACCTGCAGGTTGAGGACCGTCACGATCGTCGCGCCGAGCACGGCGCCCGGGATCGAGCCCATGCCGCCGAGGATCACCATCGCGAGCACGCCGATCGACTCGAGGAACGTGAACGACTCCGGGTTGATGAAGACCTGCTTGGCCGCGAAGACGACGCCCATCACGCCCGCGAACGACGCGCCGCACGCGAAGGCCAGCAGCTTCGCGCGCACGAGCGGCACGCCCATCGCCTGCGCCGCGACCTGGTCCTCCCGGATCGCCTCCCACGCGCGGCCGATGTGCGAGTCCTCGAGCCGGCGGTTCACGACGATGACGACGAGCACGATCAGCAAGACGAGGAAGTAGGAGTACTCGGCATACGGCAGCCCGAACGGCACCGGCGGCCGGTTGATCGGCGTGATGCCCTTCGGCCCGTTGGTGAAGTTGATCGGCTTGTCGAGGTTGTTGGCGAGCACGCGGATGACCTCGCCGAAGCCGAGGGTGACGATCGCGAGATAGTCGCCGTGCAGCCGCAGCACGGGCAGGCCGAGCAGCACGCCCGCGAGCGCGGCCACCGCGAGCCCGACGAAGATGAACAGGTAGAACCAGCCCGGCGCGAGCGGGAAGCCGCCGCCGAAGATCTGGTTGGCGTGCGGCGAGCCGAAGATCGCCCACGAGTAGGCGCCGACCGCGAAGAACGCGACGTAGCCGAGGTCGAGCAGGCCCGCCAGGCCGACGACGATGTTGAGGCCGAGGGCCAGCGCGGCGAAGATGCCGACCTGCGTCGCGATCTCCAGGTAGTAGACGTTGTACGCGCCGATGATCGGCATCATCACGAGCAGCGCCACGGCGAGGAGGGCCGCGCGCAGATAGCCGGGCATCGCGGCGAGGTAGATGAACAGGATCGCGCCCTGGAACAGGAGGAAGGCGAGCACCGAGCGGGGGAACGAGGCGACGGCGGCGCCCGACACGATCAGGAGCAGCACCGACAGCGGGATCGCCACGAGCGGCCGGCGGATCACGCGCGCACCGCGCATCTCATGCGCGCTCCCGCACGACCTCGCCGAGGAGGCCCTTGGGCCGGAAGATGAGGATGAGGATCAGGATCGAGAACGCGAAGATGTCCTTGTACTCGGCGCCGAACGCGCCGCCGGTGAGCAGCGAGAGATACGACGCGGCGAACGCCTCGAGCAGCCCGAGCACGAGGCCGCCGAGCATCGCGCCGGGGATGTTGCCGATGCCGCCGAGCACGGCCGCGGTGAACGCCTTCAGCCCGGGAATGAAGCCCGTGTAGGGATTGATGAGCCCGTACTGCACGCCGAACAGCACGCCGGCCGCGCCGCCCATCGCGCCGCCGATGACGAACGTCAGCGAGATGATCCGGTTGACGTTGATGCCCATGAGGCTCGCCGCGGCCTGGTCCTCGGCGACCGCGCGGATCGCCGTCCCCACCTTGGTCCGGTTCACGAGCGCGTGGAGCGCCCACAGCATCAAGAGCGCGGCGACGATCACGACGAGCGACTTGATCGAGACGTCGATCGTCTCGGTGATCTCGAGCCGCACGTTGAGGGACTCGATCGTCGGATAGACCAGGTTGAAGGCGTTCCGCCAGATCGACTCGGTGAGGCGGATCACGTCCTGCAGGAAGAACGAGACGCCGATCGCCGAGATCAGCGGGATCAGCCGCGGCGCGTGGCGCAGCGGGCGGTAGGCGACGCGCTCGATGGTGAACGCGAGCAGCGCGCTGGCCAGCATGCCCGCCAGCAGCACGACGACGAGCACGAGGATCCACGGGAACCGCTCGAGGACGCCGGCGCTCTTGAGCCCCAGCATGATCTCCACGCCCACGAACGCGCCGAAGATGAAGACCTCGGAGTGGGCGAAGTTGATGAACTCGAGCACGCCGTAGACCATCGTGTAGCCGAGCGCGATGAGCGCGTACATGAACCCGAGGATGAGCCCGTCGATGACGACCTGGGGCAGGATCCCGATGAGGAGCTCGACATCCATCGCGGGCGGGAGAGCAACGCGGGGACGGCACGCGCGTGCCGCCCCCGCGGGACGGTCCTACTTCTTTTCGGCCGGCGGAGCGATCGTGAGCTGCTTGACGATCTTGTTGTCGCCCCACTTCGTGGGGTCTTCGTTGGCGACCTGGAGCACGAAGTAGAGCGCCTTCTTGCGGTCGCCCTTGCCGTCGAACTCGATGTCGCCGGTGATCCCGCTGTGCTTGACCTTGCGGATCTGCGCCGAGACGTCCTCGCGCGTGACCTTGCCGCTCTTCGCCGCCGCCTCGACCGCCTTCAGCGCGATCGCGGTCGCGTCGTAGGCCTCGGCCGCGTACGGCTCGGGGTTCTTGCTGAACTTCTTCTTGAACTCGTCCACGAAGCTCTTCGCCTTCGGCAGCGCGGACGCCGGGCCGGCGGCGGAGGTGTAGTACATGCCGACGACCGCCTTGCCGGCGATCTTCGTGAGGTCGGACGAGTCCATGCCGTCCGGGCCCATGAACTTCGACTTCAGGCCCTTCTCGCGCGCCTGCTTGAAGAACGGCGCGCCCTGGTCGTAGATGCCGCCGAAGTAGATGAGGTCGGGGTTCTTGGCCTTGATCGGCGTGAGGATCGGGTCGAAGTTCGACTTCTCCTCCGTGCCCTCGAAGCCGATGACCTTGAGGCCCTTCTTCTCGGCGTCGGCCTTGAAGAAGTCCGCGATGCCCTGGCCGTACGCGGTCTTGTCGTGGATCACGTAGACGGACTTCGCGTTCTGGCCCTTCGCGAACTCGGAGCCGACCACGCCCTGCACGTCGTCACGCCCGCACACGCGGCTGACGTTCGGCAGCTTGCGGTCGGTGACCGTGGGGTTCGTGTTGGCCGGCGAGATCATCGCCAGCGTCTGCTCCTTGTAGACCTCGGACGACGGGATGGCGACGCCCGAGTTCAGGTGGCCGATGACCACCATGATGTCCTTGTCGGCGATGATGTTCTTCGCGTTCGCGACGCCGACGTCGGGCTTGGCCTGGTCGTCGAAGGGCACGAGCTCGACCTTCCAGCCGGCCTTCTCGAGCGGGCCCTTCAGCTTGTCGATGGCGAGCTGCGCGCCGAGCTTGATGCCTTCACCGAGCGCCGCCTGGCCGCCGGACAGCGGGCTCTGGGTGGCGACCTTGATCGTGCCTTTGCCATGGGCATCGCCGGCCATGGGCACGGTCACGACCGCGACGGCGGCCGCGAGCAAGAGGATGGAGACGATGCGGAGCGTGCGAGTCATGGCTGGCCTCCTGAAGCTGGGTGTCCTCTTGAAGTCTGCGCCCCCGGACAACGTGGCGTCATTATAGCGAGCGACCCTCGCTCTTCAACAAACGTGCGGCGTCGATCGCGGTCACGAAGCGGCGCGCGGCGGCCGCGGGGTCGGGTGCCGCGCAGACGGCGGAGATGACGGCGACGCCGTCGCAGCCGGCCGCGATGACCTCGCCGGCGTTCTCGGGCGTGATCCCGCCGATGCCGACCAGCGGGACGCGGACGAGGGGCCGGACCCGGCGCGCGAGCGCAGGACCGACGAGGTGCCGGATCGGCTTCGTCGTCGTCGGGAACATCGAGCCGACCGCGACGTAGTCGGCGCCGGCGGCCTGCGCCGCCGCCGCCTGCGCTTCGCTGTGCGTCGAAAGGCCGAGGACCATCCCTGGTTTCATCAGGGAACGGGCGGCGGCGGGCGGAAGATCCTCCTGGCCGAGATGGACGCCGTCGGCGCCCAGCGCCACCGCGAGGTCGACGCGATCGTTCACGATGAAGGGGACGCCGGCCGCGCGGCACCGCGCGAGCAGGCGCTGGGCGAGCGGAAACAGCGTGCCGGACGGCTCGGTCTTCTCGCGGAGCTGGATCATCTCGGCGCCGCCCGCGAGCGCGGCGGCGAGGATCTCGTCGAGATCCCGTCCCGCCGAGGCGGTACGGTCCAGCACGACGTAGAGGCGCGGGGCCGTCACCTGGTGAGGTCGGCGGCGTCGGCGCTCGTGAACCGGCCTTCGACGAACGCGTCGGTCGCGAGCGCGCGCTGGAGGAACGGGATGGTGGTCTTCACGCCCTCGACCACCGTCTCGCCGAGCGCGCGGCGCATGCGCGTGAGCGCCTCGGCCCGGTCGTCGCCGCGGACGATGATCTTGGCGATCAGCGAATCGTAGAAGGGCGGCACCGCGTAGTCCGCCATCAGGTGGCTGTCGACGCGCACCTCGCGCCCGCCCGGCGGCAGCCACGTGCTCACGCGGCCCGCGCTCGGCGCGAAGGTGACCGGGTTCTCGGCGTTCACCCGGCACTCGATCGCGTGCCCTCTGAAGCGCACGTCGTCCTGCCGGTAGCCGAGGCGCTCGCCCGCGGCGATGCGGATCTGCTCCCTGATGAGGTCGAGCCCCGTGATCATCTCGGTGACGGGGTGCTCGACCTGGATGCGCGTGTTCATCTCGATGAAGTAGTAGCGGCCCTCGTCGTCCACCAGGAACTCCACCGTGCCCGCGCTCTGGTAGTTCACCGCGGCGGCGGCGGCGAGCCCCGCCTTGTGCAGGCCGGCGCGCGTCTCCGCGGAGAGCGACGGGGCGGGCGCCTCCTCGATCAGCTTCTGGTGGCGGCGCTGCACCGAGCAGTCGCGCTCGCCCAGGTGCACGCGCATGCCGTGCTTGTCGCCGATGACCTGGACCTCGACGTGCCGCGCGCGCTCGATGAACTTCTCGCAGTAGACCTCGGACGACCCGAAGGCCGCGCCCGCCTCCGACTGGCACGCCGCGAACGCTTCCGCGGCGCCGCTGCCGCCGCGCACGATCCGCATCCCGCGCCCGCCGCCGCCGGCGGCGGCCTTGAAGATCACCGGATAGCCGATCTCCTCCGCGAGCATCACGGCTTCTTCGGGATCCTTCAGCGGCTCCTCGCTGCCCGGCACCACCGGCACGCCCGCGTGCTTCGCGAGCTGCCGGGCCTGGGCCTTGTCCCCCATCAGCCGGATCGCCTCGGGCGACGGGCCGATGAACGTGAGCGAGCACGCGCGCACGACTTCCGCGAAGGCGGCGTTCTCGGCGAGGAACCCGTAGCCCGGGTGGATGGCCTCGCTGTCCGTCAGCTCCGCCGCGGAGATGATGGCGGGGATGTTGAGATAGCTGCCGCGCGCCTCGTCGGGGCCGATGCAGATCGACTCGTCGGCGAGCCGGACCGCGAGCGAGTGGGTGTCGACCTTCGAATGGGCGACGACCGTGCGGATGCCCATCTCGCGGCAGGTGCGGATGATTCGGACGGCGATCTCACCGCGGTTGGCGATGAGGATCTTGTTGAACAGGGGGACTACCTCGAGGGCTCGATCAGGAAGAGGGCCTGGCCGTACTCGACCGGCTGCCCGTTCTCGACGAGGATCTTCGCGACGCGGCCGGCCACCTTCGCCTCGATCTCGTTCATGAGCTTCATCGCCTCGATGATGCAGACGATCTGGCCTTCCTTCACCACGTCGCCCTCGCGCACGTACGGCTCGGCGGTGGGCGAGCTCGCGCGATAGAAGGTGCCGACCATCGGCGCCTCGACGGTGACCATGTTGCCGGGGCGCTCGACGATCACGACGGGATCGGGCAATCCAGCGGCGGCGGGCGCCGCGGCGGCGGCGACGGCCGGCGCGGCCCGCTGGACGCGGACACGCATGTCGCCCACCGTGACCTCGGCTTCGGTGAGGCGCAGCTCGTCGAGCAGCTTTCCGAGCCGGCGCACGAGCGTCGCGGCGTCCTCGCTGCCGTGCCGCGCGCGGCGGCGGATCGGCATCAGCCCGCCGCGGCCACGCGGCCGAGGTACTCGCCGCTGCGCGTGTCGACCTTCACGACGTCACCCTCGTTGAGGAACAGCGGGACCTGCACGACGGCGCCGGTCTCGAGCGTGGCCGGCTTGTTGCCGCCCTGCGCGGTGTCGCCGCGCACGCCCGGATCGGTCTTCGCGATGGCGAGCTCCACGAAGTTCGGCAGCTCCACCGTGGTGGGCGAGCCGTCGATGTAGAGCACGTCGACCTCGATGTTCTCCTTCAGGTACTCGCGCGCCTCGCCCACCTCGTCGGCGGAGAGCGAGACCTGCTCGTAGCTCTCCATGTCCATGAAGTGGTAGCGCTCGTCCTTGTAGAGGAACTGCATGTGCTTGTCCTCGAAGTCGACGAGCTCCGCCTTCTCGCCCGAGCGATACGTGTGGTCGATCACCCGGCCCTGCTTCATGTGCTTGAGCTTGGTGCGCACGAACGCGCCGCCCTTGCCGGGCTTGACGTGCTGGAAGTCGACGATCTGGTAGGGCTGGCCGTCGAGGACGATCCGGAGCCCTTTCTTGAAGTCCGCGGTCGAGACCTGCATCGCTACCCTTTCCGTCGTGAGCGCGCGCCGAGCGTCCGCTCGAGACCCTCGCGCGCGCTCGCGTTGTTCGCGTCTTTCCTCAGGAGCCGCGTGAACACGGCCGCCGCCTCGTCGAGGCAGCCCTGCTCGAGGCAGGCCGTCCCGAACGTCAGCGTCGCGAACGTGTCGTCCCGCAGCACACGCGCCAGCCCCGTGCTCTCGCCCGTGGCCTGCGGGTCGGCCCGCAGCAAGCCGAGCAGGACCTTCGATTCCCGGTCGCCGGGATCCAGCTTCACGACCTTTTCGAGGTGATCCGCGGCCCCGTCGACGTTGCCCCGGCGGCGCTCGACTTCCGCCGCCAATCGAAGACATTGTACGTCCTTCGGGCTCCCCTCGAGGATCGTGCGGATCTCCGCTGACGCCTCGTCGAGGCGCTCCTCGGCGATCCACGTCTTGGCGAGGATCAGGCGCGCGGTGGCGTAGTGCGGGTAGCGGGCGAGGCCCCGGCGGCAGAGCGCGATCGCGTCCTGGGTCCGGCCGGCTTTCCGGTACAGGTCGGCCAGCTGCGCGAAGGCGAGCGAGCCGGGATCGCGCGCGAGCCGTTCCTCGTGACGCCGGATCGCGGCGGTGAGCGCCTCGTCGGTCATCGGCCCGCGGCGATCTCCGTGAGCGCGGCGCGCACGTCGTCGGGTCCGATGTCCGTCACGATCGTGAAGCGGCCGATCTCGGGCGCGAGGACGAACGGCACGCGGCCGTCACGGCCCTTCTTGTCGTGCGTCATCGCCTCGAGCACGGCCCGCGCGTCGATCGCCGTGCTGCGGACCGGCAGCCCCAGCCGCGCGAGCAGGTGCTCCTGCCGCGCGCGCGTCGCGGCGGACGCGATGCCGCGCCGGACGGCGACCGCGGCCTCGGCGGCGATGCCGAGCGACACCGCCTCGCCGTGGGTCATCTCGCCGTAGCCGGCCGCCGCCTCGATCGCGTGGCCGATCGTGTGGCCGTAGTTGAGCACCATTCTGAGATCGGACTCGCGCTCGTCGCGCTCGACGACGGACGCCTTGAGCCGGCACGAGCCGGCGATGATGCGGTCGACGGTCGCGTGGTCGCGCGTGCCGAGGCCGTCCGTCGACCGCTCGATGTCGTCGAAGTACGCCGCCTCGAGCACGATGCCGTGCTTCACGACTTCCGCGAGGCCCGAGCGGTATTCCCGCGCGGGCAGGCTGTCGACGGTCGCGGTGTCGACGATGACGAGCCGCGGCTGATGGAACGCGCCGATGAGGTTCTTGCCCTTCGGATGATCGATGGCCGTCTTGCCGCCGCTGGAGGCGTCGACTTGCGCGAGCACCGTCGTCGGACACTGCACGAAGTTGGTGCCGCGCATGTACGTGGCGGACACGAAGCCCGCGAGGTCGCCCACCGCGCCGCCGCCCAGGGCGACGATCGTCGAGCTGCGGTCCAGGCGCGCCGCCACGCAGGCGTCCCAGCCGTCGGACGCGACGGCGACCGTCTTCGCGGCTTCGCCCTCCGGCAGCTCGACGGTCGTGACCGTGAAGCCGGCCGACGTGAGGCTCTCGACGACGGCCTTGCCGTAGAGACGCCCGATGGCGGCATCGGTGAACAGCGCCGCGCGGCTGCCCACGCCGAGCGCCCGCAGCCGCGCGCCGACGGTGCCGAGCGCGCCGCGCTCGACGACGATGGAGTACGACCGTGGACCGAGATCAACGGGGATCAGCACGGGCGGCGTTCAGCTTAGCACGCGCTCGCGGCGGGATGGCGGCCCGCCGGCGGCGTGTTATCGCGGCTGCGCGGGCGGCGCGGGCAGGGTGGCGGCGGGGTTGCGCAGAACCGACGGCGTCACGAACACGACGAGCTCGCGACCCTGCTCGAAGGTTTCCTTCTGCTTGAAGAGCCAGCCGATGACCGGCAGGTCGCCGAGCACGGGCACCTTGCGGACGGTGTTCGTGTCGGTCGACGTGGCGACGCCGCCGACGACGAGCCGCTCGCCCTCGCGGATGAGGACCTGGGTCTCGGCCTTGCGCTTGTTGATCGCGGGCGGGTTGCCGGAGTTTCCGAGGTTGACGACGGTGCCGCGGGAGTTGTTCTCGACGATCACCGTCATCTTGATCTTGTTGACGTCGCCTTCCCTGATCACGGTGGGCGTGACTTCCAGCTTCAGGAGCGCTTCCTTGAACTGGATCTGCGTGCCCGCCGAGCTCACGGTCGCGTAGGGGATCTCTTCACCCAGCGAGATCGTCGCCTTCGCGTTCTCGACGGTGACGATCTCGGGCCGCGCGAGCGTGCGCGTCTTGCCCTGCTCGGCCAGCGCCTGCAACGCGAGGTTGACGTTGAACCGCGAGGCGATGATCCCGAACGCGAGGCCGGCCGCGGGCAGCGGGCCCGCGTTCGGCAACGCGCTGATCGGCAAATTGATCAGGTTCCCGCCGAGCGGCAGACCCGTCGAGGCGCTGACCGGCAGGAACGCGTTCAGCAAGGTGTTCGGGTTCGGCAAGCCGCTGGTCGGTCCCGCCGTGACGCTCCCCGGGGGCGTGATCGCGATCCGGTCGGAGAGCAGCGAGCCGTCGGGAAGCACGACACCCGGCGCCGCCGCGACGGTCTGGCCGAGGTTCGACGCGCCCTGGAAGCCCTGTCCCACGAGCGCCAGCGAGCCCGCTCTCCCGGCCGCCGCGCCGCCCCACATGATGCCGATCTGCTCGAGCGCGTTGCGGTCGAGGATCTCCATCCGCGCCTCGATCTTCACCTGCGGCAGCGGGATGTCGAAGCTCTCCTTGATCAGCTTCTTGATGCGCTCGAGGTCGGCCGCGTACAGCCGGAGGAAGATCGTGTGCGTCGCCTTGTGCGCGCGGATCGTGAGGCCCTTCGCCACCACGTCCTGCGACACGGAGATCGGTCCCGTCGTCGGCGCGGGCTGCGCCTGGCCTTGCTGCTGGCCGTAGAGGTTCGAGAACGGCGGCTCCGCGATCGGCGGCGCGCCGCCGGTCGTCGGCGTGCCCTCGATCTTCTTGCCTTCCTTCGGGATGCCGAGGATGCCCTGCAGCGTCTCGGCGACCTCTTCGGGATCCGCGTAGGAGAGCCGGATCGTCTCCTCGCGCAGCGGTCCACGCGCTTCGGCTTCCTTCACCGCGGCTTCCGCCGCGTACTTCCGCTGCAGCGCCTCGGCTTCCTTGAGCTGCGCCTCGGCCATCTTCGCGCGCGCCTCGGCCTCGCTCTTGAGCTTGGCCTCGACGACCTTCGCCGCCGCCTCACGCTCCTTCGTGAGCGCCTCCGACGTCACGATGCGGAGGACATTGCCCTTCTCGACCTTCTGGAGCCCGCGCGTCTCGAGGACCGTGTCGAGCGCCTGCTCCCACGACACGTTGCGGAGCGAGATCGACATCTTTCCCTTGACGTCGTCGCCGACCACGATGTTGCGCCCGCTCTCGGCGGCGAGGATGCGGAGCAGGTTCACGACGTCGGCGTCCTTGAAGTCGAGCGAGATGAGCCGCCGGCCGTTCGCCGCGCTGATCGTGCCCGCGGGCGGCGCGGGCGTCGCGGGAGGCGGCGTCTGCGCTTGCGCCAGCCGGACCGGCGGCGCGGCGACGATCGGCGGCGCGGCGACCACGGGAGCCGGTGCGGTGGCGACGGGCTCG
>VGLJ01000053.1 GCA_016866775.1 Candidatus Rokuibacteriota bacterium
TGTCGTCGAGCGCTACGTAGGTAGTATCCTTCTCCATGACCGGCCTCCTATCGCCTGTGGCTCTGTTCCTGCCCGGAACAACCCACGACTATGCGATACGGCAGGCCGGTCCTTCCATATTGTCTAGAACAGCGCCAGCTGCGTCGCTCCGGGCTCCGCCTCCTCGCCCGTGTACGGGTGGAGCCCGGGGCGGTTCGCGAACATGCGAAAGCGGTCCCAGATGTCCCGCACCTTCGACTGGTAGAACTCCACGTTCTCATCCGGGTGCGCGGCGTTCCAGTCCGACGCCAGGCGCGCGTACTCGTGCACGGTCACGCCGGCCGTGCGGCCCACCACGTACCAGGAGATCTGATCGCCCTCCGCCCACGTGCGGCCCGACGACGCGGCGACCTCGTACGCGGCGGACGGCGGACGGCCCTTCGCGACCTGCGCGCGATAGTGCTCGACCGACTCCTGGAGCGTCTCCGTGCGCGCGAACGAACGGATCGGCACGCGATGGCGCGCGAAGTCGTCGAGCCAGCGCTCGATCACGGCCTGGGCGTCGGCGCCGCGATCCACCAGGAACAGGTGGATCAGCGCCTCGATGAGCTGGCGCTGGAAGGGCTCGAGGCCGCGCGAGCGGAAGCCCGAGCCCTTGATGGTGACGCGGCCGCGCTCGTCGAGGAGCGCGTAGGTCTTCATCTTGTAGCTCAGCATCGCCGCGTAGCGGCCGTCGAGCTCGAGCGCGATGCCTTCCGGCAAGGTGCGCGCGAGCGTCTCGAGCAGCGCCTCGTCGTGTTCACGGGCGTGGGTCGACGGCGGCACGAAGTACACGCCGTCGGTGTCGGCCTCGACCGGCGTCGCGCCCGCGGCGGTGAGCGCGTCGAGGATGGTGCCGACGACCGCGCGCCCTTCCTCCGTCACGCGGTTGGCCGCCTCGAAGTCGTTCCAGTGCCCCGTGCCGAACGCGAGGTAGCCGTAGAAGGCGTTGATCAGGATCTTGAACGACTGCTGCAGCGCCGCGAGGTGCGTACGCTCCTCCGCGGTCGGCGCGGTCCGGCTCGCGCGCTTCGCCTCGACCCGGACGTCGCGCAGGTGCGCGAGCAGCGCCCCGAAGACGCCGAGCGTGTCGCTCTCCGGCGCGATCTTCCGCGTGAGCATCAGCGAGGGATAGAGCGACGTGACGTCCACGTGCAGGACGGGCCGCGCGACGCCGCGCTGGAACACCGCGGTGTAGCCGCCGCCGACCCCGCGCGGCGGACGCGGGACGGGGACCGCGCGGCGCTGCCGCAGGTATTCGCGGAGCAGCAGCGCGTCGATCTTCGCCGCCGCGCCGCGCAGCGCCGTCGACTGGTAGTCGAACGGCACGAACTGCGCCTGCGCGAAGTAGGGCGGCGCGAAGACCGCGCCGATGCCCAGCGTCTCGACGGCGTCGTCGGCGGCGTAGGCCATCAGCTCGTCGGGGGACTCGGCGAACGCCCGCGAGATCCGCGCCGCGTCGACGTACGTGCGATCGGCGGCGGCGAGGCCGAAGTGGCGGGCGATGTCCTTCAGGCCGAGCGAGGGCAGATCGCGCGTGCCCGCGTCGTGCATCAGCGCGAGCATCCACGTGTCGACGATGTGGCGGCCCGCGAGCTCGTAGCGCCGGTACGGGACGCTGCGCTCGGCGATCGAGAGCCGCGAGGGCCGGCCGCGGAGCGGGCTCCCGTCGCGTCCCCACGTGAGCGGCACGTCGTGACGCCGCGCCCGCGCCTCGAGGTACTCGAGGTCGAAGCGGAAGATGTTGTGGCCCTCGATCACGTCGGGATCGCGCTCGGCGATGATGCGCCCGCACTCGACGAGCAGCACGCGCTCGTCCATGCGGTCGCCGCGGATTACGTGGCGGAAGCCGGTCGTGTCGGCGAGCGCGACGGCGACGATCCGATCGCCCTCGCGCGCCGGGTTGGGGAACTCGAAGCCCTCGGTGGTGATCACCTCGATGTCGAGCGCGAGCCGCCGGAGATCACCGAACCGCAGGCCGCCGAACGACGTGCGCCCGGTCTGCAGCAGGTACGTGTGGCTCGCGTCGCCCGGGAAGAGGTGCGGCGCCGCGGCTCCCGCGCCCTCGCGGTACCGGTCGCGAGCGGCGAGGGCGTCGGACCAGGACGCGAAGGTGGCCAGCCACGCCAGCTCGCCGGCGCCGTCGAGCCGATCGAGCGACGTCACGCCCGTCGCGTCGCGAGCGGGCGCGGGATCGGCCACGAGGAGGAACGGCGCGAAGGGCTCGCGCTCGACGATCGTCTCGGCGCCGACCCGGCGATACAGACGGATATGACGGCCGTCGGCGTCGAGATGGCAGGCGAGGATGCCCGGCGTGGCGTCCCACCCGAAGACGATGGGCGGGCGCGTCTCACTCACGCGACCATTCTAGCGCGAGACTTTGTATGCTCACCCTCATGGCACGACGAGTGGGTTGGCTCCTCTTCGCGCTCCTGCTGCTCGGCGGTTGTGGCCACGCCCGCGTGACCTATCTCAACGCCACGCCGTCGACGCCGCGCTCGATTCCCGCGGAGGTGTTTCGCCCCGGCGGATCGGGGCCGTTTCCCGCCGTCGTCCTGCTCCACGGCTGCGAGGGCGTCTCCGAGAACTCGCGGCGCTGGGCGCGCTGGCTGAACGAGGAAGGCTACGTGGCGGTCGTCGTCGACAGCTGGACGCCGAGGGGGCTGAAGGAGTCGTGCTCGTTCACCGTGGAGGATCCGCCGAACACCGAGCGCTTCGACGACGCCATCGGCGCCCTCCGGTACCTCCACGCGATGCCGGATGTCGATCGCCGGCGCATCGGCGTGATGGGCTGGTCGAACGGCGGCGTGTTCTCGATGGCGGTGGTCAACGGCCCGAGCCTCGAGCGCGCGAAGGCGCGCGGGGTCGTGATCCCGGAGCCCGGCTTCGGCGCGGCAGTCGGCGTCTATCCGGGCGGCTGCGACTCGCTGGCGCGCGAGCGGGCGGTCAAGCCGCTGCTCGTGGTCATCGGTGACGCGGACGACTGGACGCGCGCCACGACGTGCGCCCACATGGTGGAGGCGATGCGGAGCCGTGGCGCCGACGTCACGCTCGAGCTGCTGCCCGGCGCCTACCATTACTTCGACTTCGTGGGCCAGCAGCGCACCGTGCTCGCACACGTCGGCAACGACAACAAGCCGGGCGGCTGCTGCGGCGCGACCGTGGAGTACAACGCCGCCGCGCTGGAGACCGCGCGCCGCAAGATCGCCGCGTTCCTCGGCTATCATCTCCGAGCGAGGTAGATGGACGCACCCGTCCCACTGGTCAAGTTTCTCCTCGAGACCGTCGTCAACCTCCACGCGACGGTGCCCCGCGACCATCCGTCGGCGGCGATCCTCGGCAACGAGCGCATGGGCAGCGGCGTGGTCGTGGACGACGACGGCCTGATCCTCACCGTCAACTACGTCGTCATGGGCGCGCAGACGGTGCAGGTCTCGCTCATGAAGGGACGGCGGACCAAGGCCGAAGTGGTCGCGCTCGACTTCGAGACCGGCCTGGCGCTCGTGCGCGTGAAGCGGCAAGGGCTGCGTCGCGCCGCGCTCGGCACGATGGAGGGCCTCGAGCGCGGCGCGGCGGTGATCGGCGTCGGGTCCACGGGGACTCAGGAGCGCCGCGTCTCCGGCGGCCTCGTCACGCACCTCGGCGAGTTCGAAGCCTACTGGGAGTACCTGCTGGACCGCGGCATCGTGTCGAGCGCGGGCAATCCGGGCTACGGCGGCGGCGGGCTCTTCGACATGGCCGGGAACCTGATCGGCATCCTCTATCTGAACCTCAACGAGGTCGCGCGTAATTCGCTCTCGATCCCCGTGGACGCGTTTCAGACCCACGCGCAGGAGCTGCTGCGGTACGGTCGCGTGGTGAGCCGGCCGAAGCGCGCCTGGCTGGGCGTGTTCGCGCATGCGCTGGAAGAGGGCGTCATCGTCGCGGGCGTGGTGCCCGGCGGGCCGGGCGAAGTGGCGGGGATCCGAGAGGGCGACGTGATCGTATCGTTCAACGCCGAGGAGATCGGCTCGCGCCGCGACCTCTACATGCGGCTCTGGAGCCACGAGCCCGGCGAGCGGCTGTCGATCGAAGTCATGCGCGAGGACAAGGTGAAGCGCTTCGAGGTCACCGGCGGCGACCGCGCCGAGTTCTTCAAGCAGCGATAAATCATCGGAGGGCGCGAGATGGACTTGGGGATTCGGGGCAAGGCAGCTTTGGTCACCGCCGCCAGCAAGGGCATGGGCAAGGCGACGGCCCTCGGGCTCGCGGCCGAAGGGTGCCGTGTCGTCATGTGCGCGCGGACCGCGGCGGACATCAAGGCGGCGGCGGAAGAGGTGCGCGCGAAGACCGGCGTCGAGGTCGTCGAGGTCACCGCGGACGTGACCAAGAAGGAGGACGTCGACCGCCTCGTCAAGCGCGCGCAGGACGCGTTCGGCGGTGTGGACATCCTGGTCGCCAACTGCGGAGGTCCGCCGCGCGGCAACCTCGAGGAGATGACCGACGAGCAGTGGTACGGCGCGTTCGAGGTCGCCACGCTCTCGGTCGTCCGGCTGATTCGCGGCGTCGTCCCGTCGATGAAGCAGAAGCGCTGGGGGCGCATCCTCACGATCCAGTCCGTCTCCGTGAAGCAGCCGGTGCCGGGACTCCTGCTCTCGAACGCGGTGCGGCCGGGTGTCGCCGGCATGGTGAAGACGCTCTCCGAGGACCTGGGCGAGCACAACATCACGATCAACGTCGTGTGCCCCGGGAAGATCATGACCGACCGCCTGCTCGGCGGCGCGAAGCAGGCCGGCCTGCCGCGCGAAGAGTTCCTCGCGAAGGCGGGGCTCGACGTCCCGCTCGGGCGCGTCGGCACCCCCGAGGAGTTCGCGAACGTGATGGTGTTTCTCGCGTCCGAGCGCGCGTCGTACGTGACGGGTGTGGCGCTCCAGGTGGACGGTGGCCTGATCCGCAGCAACGTGTAGGCGCCGCGCGCGACGATGTTCGCGGGCGTGCGCGGGGCGTGGGCGCGCTTCTTCGCGGCCGACGGGTTCTTCGTGGCCGCCGGCCTCGCCTTCTTCTTTCTCGTCACGATGATCCCGCTCGTGCTGCTGAGCGTGGCGATCGTCGGCTTCGTGCTGAGCTCGGAGCAGGCGGGGCGGGAGATCGTGTCCCAGCTCACGCGCAACTTCCCCGTCTATCGCGACGAGATCGGGCGTGCGATCTACCGCATCGTGCAGACGCGCACGACCTCCGGCGTCGTGGGGACTGTCATCCTCGTCGTCTTCTCGACGCCGCTCTTCAGCGCCTCACGCCTCGTGCTCCACCGGCTCATGGGCGTGCGCGTGGGGCGCGGGTTCCTCCGCGGCATGGCCGTCGACATCGGGATGGTCTTTCTCCTCGGCGTCCTGCTCTTCGCGCTGACCGCGATCACGTGGGCGTTCTACTGGTTCCAGGTCTTCGTGCTCGCGCCGGGCGGCGTGCCGCGCGGCTGGCTCGCGGGCGCGACGCTCGGCTTCAGCCTGCTGCTCTCGATGCTGATGTTCTATCTCGGCTACCGCTACGTGCCGGTGCGCCACATGCGTCCCGGCCCCGCGCTCGCCGGCGCGATCGTCGCCGCGCTCCTGTGGGAGGTCGCCAAGCAGCTCTTCCGGCTCTACATCCGGCACTTCGGCGTCTACGACCAGATCTACGGCACGCTCGGCGTGCTCGTCGCGTTCGTCATGTTCGTCTACTACTCGGCGATCGTGTTCGTGGTCGGGGGCGCGTACGCCGCGTCGCTCGACGGCGGGCGTCCCCAGCGCTGATCCTCCCACGCTGGCGCGTCGGACCGCGAGGGCCAGGCTCGGTTGGGGGTGGGGCCTCTGACCCCCGACCCGCACCGCCCGGTCTGACGCTCGTTATTTCCATCGAACGGCGGCAGCCCGCGTCGCGTAGCCGTTCCGGGGACGGGTCAACCGGCCCCACCCCCAACCGAGCCCAGCCCTCGCGGTCCGGCGCGCCGTCGCCTGACCACCAGCGTGTGAGGACGGCGGCTTCGAGGACTCGCCGGTAAGCGCAGTCGATTGAGCGATCCGGTCATCGATCGATCGAACACCGACGCATCGCGTTCGCGGTTGCGCGTTCCGTGGTTGCCGGGTGTCGAGGAGATCACGAGCGCGCGCCCCGCCGCTTGATATGGAAGCGACACCCGCGTTGCGGATTCGAGACACCGACACGCCACATTGCGGGCGCCGAGCGCAGGCGGGCGCGAGGGGCGTGTATGTGCGGGGTGGGGCCGGTTGACCCGTCCCCGGAACGGCTACGCGAAGCGGGCTGCCGCCGTTCGATGGAAATACCTGACGCCGGACCGGGCCGCCGCGGGGCGGGGGGTCAGAGGCCCCACCCCGCACACACACGCCCCTCGCGCTTCGCCCGCGCTCGGCACGCGCGAGGTCACGTGATAGTGTGTCGCGGCCGGTACGGGGGATGACGATGCTTCTGAAAGACAAGGTCGCCGTCGTGACGGGCGCGGCGCGCGGGATCGGGCGCGAGATCGCCCTGCTGCTCGCGCGGCACGGCGCGCGCGTGGTCGTCAACGACTACGGTGGGAGCGAGGCGGGGGCGGGGACCGCGTCGGCGCCGGCGGATGAGGTCGTCGGCGAGATCAAAGCGGCGGGCGGGCAGGCCGTCGCGAACTACGACTCGGTCGCGTCGATGGCGGGCGGCAAGAGCATCGTCGACACGGCGGTGCGGGCGTTCGGGCGCATCGACATCGTGGTGAACAACGCCGGCATCCTGCGCGACCGGATGATCTTCAACATGTCCGAGGAGGAGTGGGACGCGGTCATCAACACCCACCTCAAGGGCTCGTTCGCCGTCACCCGCGCCGCCGCTCCGCTCATGCGCGAGCAGAAGTGGGGACGCTTCATCAACATGACCTCCACCTCGGGGCTGGTCGGTGACAACTCTCGACATGGCCCGCTACAACGTCACCGCGAACTGCATCTCCCCGTTCGCCTGGACCCGGATGATCGGGACCATCCCCACCCAGACCGAGGCCCAGAAGTCCCGGGTCGAGAAGATCAAGAAGATGTCGCCGGCGCATATCGCGCCCCTGGCGGCGTTCCTCTGCTCGGACGACGCCCGGGACGTGACCGGGCAGGTCTTCGGCGTTCGGGGTAAGGAAATCATGCTGTTCGGCCACCACCGGCCCGTCATGCGGATCCACCACGCGGAGGGCTGGACGCTGGAGCGGCTCGCCGACATCTTCCCGGGGACCCTGCACCAACACCTCGTGCCCCTGGAGACCTCCGGCCAGTACTTCAACTACGATCCCCTGGCCTGAGCCGTAAGTCATTGTATTTGTAATAAATACACGATAATATAGAAGATATTTTTCTGTACGGGTCGCGCGTTCGTGTAACATCCCCCGGCGAGGTAGGCAATTCGTTTCATAGCTCCGATCACCCAAGACCTCGCCTCTTCGATGCCTGCGGCAAGGAGATTCGCGTGACGCTTTTCGGCGCGCTTCCGGCTCGCATCCGGCAGTACGGTCTGGCCTGCGGATCCCTCCTCCTCGTTGCGCTCGTCGTCGTCGCCGGCTGCGGAAGCGGCCGCGTCGTCCTCCCGGTCACGATCGATCCGAACGTGTCGATCGTGCCGACGGACAGCCGTGAGATGACGAATCACGAGCGCGCGGTGCAGGGCATCGCCGCGATCCTCGCGAAGGACCTGAAGCTGCCGATGCCCGAGCGCGTGACCGTCTACGTGTACTCCTCACGCCAGGTCTTCGAGCAGGGTCTCATTCGCGACGCCCACGTCTCTCCGATGCGCGCCGCCGAGCTCAGCGACTTCGCCATCGGCGTCGGCCGTCGCCGCCAGCTCCTCTTCAACGACGAGGCCTACGATCACCGCGGGCGCGAGTGGCTGCGCCTGATCGCCCACGAGCTGGCGCACGTGTCGCAGATCGAGCTCGCGCAGGGCGAGGGCCGCGCCGAGCAATGGCTCGCCGAGGGCATGGCGGAGTGGATCGCGTTCAGCGTGCTCGAGCGCCTCGGTCTCGACACCGTGCAGCATCGCCGCTCGATCGCCGCGGCCGGTATCCGCACCCACGCCGCGCTCGTCGCCGCGAAGCTGGATCTCGACACCCTCGGGACGCCGCGCGGCTTCACGGTGCGCCATCTCAAGGAAGGCTCGCTGCCGACCTACCAGCTCGCGTTCCTGATGGCGGACTACCTCATCACGCGCGACGGGTTCGATCGCACGGTGCAGTACTTCCAGACGTTTGGGAAGGGCGGAGGCCGGCGCGACACGTTCCGGACCGCCTTCCACCAGACGCTCGAGCAGTTCGAAGACGAAGTGCTCGGCCACCTGAAGACGATCGTCCGCTAATTAGTTCTCGATAAAGGCTTTGAGGTTCCGGCCGCGCAGCGGGTGGCGCAGTTTCCGGAGGGCCTTCGCTTCGATCTGCCTGATCCGCTCACGCGTCACCGCGAAGCGCTTGCCGACTTCCTCCAGCGTGTGCTCGCCCTCCTCGCCGATGCCGAACCGCAGGCGCAGGATCTCCTTCTCCTTCGGGCTGAGCGTGGCCAGCGCCCGCTCGACCTGATGGGTCAGGTCCTGCGTCATCAGCGACTCGTTCGGCGAGCTCGTGGACTTGTCCTCGAGGAAGTCGCCCAGCTCCGAGTCCTCGCCGATCGGCGTCTCGAGCGACAGCGGCTTGCGCGAGGACTCGAGGATCAGCCGCACCTTCTTCGCCGGCACGCCGGTACGCTGCGCCAGCTCCTCCGGCGTCGGCTCGCGGCCCATCTCGTTGATCATGTTCCGGTTCACCCGCGAGATGCGGTTGAGCGTCTCGACCATGTGTACCGGGATCCGGATCGTCCGCGAGTGGTCCGCGATCGCCCGGGTGATCGCCTGGCGGATCCACCACGTCGCGTACGTCGAGAACTTGAAGCCGCGGCGGTACTGGAAGCGGTCCACGGCCTTCATCAGGCCGATGTTGCCCTCCTGCACGAGGTCGAGGAGGGACAGATCGCTGCCGAGATACCGCTTGGCGACCGATACCACCAGCCGGAGGTTCGCCTCCATCAGCTCGCGCTTGGCGATGCGCACCCGACGGTCGCTGGTCTCGATCTCCGCCAGGAGCGCCTGGATCTGCCGCCGCGAGAGCCCGACCTCCTGCTGCAGCTTGCGCAGGTCGCGCGCCGCGCCCGCGGTGCGCCCGCGCCGCGCCTCGGCGCCGAGCTGCTCCAGTCGATGACACATCCGCCGCACGGTGCCGACGATCTCGTCGATCAGCGCGGGCTTCAGCGGCATCTCCGCGACGACCTTCTGGATCGCCGCGCGCTCCGACTCGCTCAGCGTGAGCTGGCGCTGACGCGATGCCGCCGAGCGACGCTTGTCGCCCAGGCCTTCCTGCAGGCTCTCGATCTTCCGCGCGTGGCGGCGGATGCGCGCGAACTTGAGCAGGACCGGCCGCACGGCCTTCGGATCGAGCTCGCCGCCTTCGGCCAGCACCATCACGTCGTCCGCAGGGATCTCCTCGCGCCGCAGGCGATCGCCCACGTCGAGCAGCGTGCCGACGGCCATGGGAATGCCGGCGAGCGCGCGGCGTAGCGCGATCTGACCGACTTCGATGCGGCGGCCGATCTCGACTTCCTGCCGGGCGGTGAGGAGCGGGACCTTGCCGATTTCCTTCAAATACAGCCGGACGGGGTCCTCACCCTTCGCGGGGAGGGCCGCGATCGGCTCCTCGAGGACGGTGCGCTCCTCCTGCTCCTCGACCTCGACGGTCAAGGTCGGGACAGCGACAGCATCCCCGTCGTGCTCGGTTTCTCTGAATGTCATGGTGTCACCAGGAGGGCTTGCCTCACCCTGTATGATGATTGCGCCTTCGCGAGAGATACACGAAACACGCCACAGAGCGGCCCTCTTGCTAAAGTCGTGTAAGAGTTACTTTCAACGCGTGGACGGCCGGATTTCGGCTGATACGACTGGGTAGCGGCGTTCTCTATTCAGTGCGTACGCGTGGGACATCGTCGCCGGTTTGACGGACTCCGACGGCGCAGGGTAAAAGCGAGGAAACGGCGGTTATGGCGGTTCTTCCGAGCGCGTCCTACAGCCTCACGATCCGGCTCCAGATCACGAACCGGCCCGGCATGCTCGGGCGCGTCGCCAGCGCGATCGGCGCCGCCGGCGGCGACATCGGCGCCGTCGACCTGGTCGAGCCCGGGCGCGAGCAGATCCTCCGCGACCTCACGGTCAAGGCGCGCGACAGCGAGCACGGCCAGGAGATCGTCAACCGCCTGCGCCGGGTGCCGGGCGTGCGGGTCGTCAACGTCTCAGACCGGACCTTCCTGCTGCATCTGGGCGGCAAGATCGAGATCCAGAACAAGGCCCCGGTCCGCACCCGCGACGACCTGTCGATGGCCTACACGCCGGGCGTTGCGCGGGTGTGCCTCGCGATCCGCGACGACCGCGAGCGGGCGTTCGCGCTCACCATCAAGCAGAACACCGTCGCGGTCGTGACCGACGGCACGGCGGTCCTCGGCCTGGGCGACATCGGCCCGGAGGCGGCGCTGCCCGTGATGGAAGGCAAGGCGATGCTCTTCAAGGAGTTCGCCGGCGTCGACGCGTTTCCCGTCTGTCTCGCCACCCGGGACGTCGACAAGATCGTCGAGACCGTGAAGCTGATCGCGCCGGGCTTCGGCGGCGTCAATCTCGAGGACATCGCGGCGCCGCGCTGCTTCGAGATCGAGAAGCGCCTGCGCAAGGAGCTCGAGATCCCGGTCTTCCACGACGACCAGCACGGCACGGCGGTGGTCGTCCTCGCCGCGCTGCTGAACGCGCTGAGATTGGTCAAGAAGGAGGTCCGCAAGATCCGCGTGGTGGTGACCGGCGTCGGCGCCGCGGGCACCGCGACGATCCGGATCCTCCAGGCGAGCGGCGTGCGGGACATCGTCGGCGTCGACGAGTTCGGGATCATCCACACGAAGCGCGCACAGGAAATGGACTTCAACAAGCGCTCGGTCGCGGCGTCGACCAACCCGCGCAGGCTCACCGGGCGTCTGGCCGACGCGGTGAAGGGCGCCGACGTCTTCATCGGTCTCTCGGTGCCCGGCATCCTCACGGTGCGCGACCTCAGGCAGATGGCGCGCGACCCGATCGTCTTCGCGATGGCGAATCCCACGCCGGAGATCCAGCCGGAAGAGGCGGGGACGCACGCGCGCGTCATGGCGACGGGGCGCTCGGACTACGCGAACCAGATCAACAACGTGCTGTGCTTCCCCGGCTTCTTCCGCGGGCTCCTCGACTCGCGCGCGCGCACCGTGAACGACGAGATGAAGCTCGCGGCCGCGCGCGCGATCGCCGCGTGCGCCAGCCGGAGCGAGCTCAGCGAGGAGTACATCATCCCGAGCGTGTTCAACAAGAACGTGGCGCCGGCGGTCGCGCGGGAAGTGGCGCGCGCCGCGCACGCGACGGGCGCCGCGCGGCGGCGGCGCCGCCGGCGTCTCGACTCCTCGTCCCTTTCGTGACGGCTCCGCGCGTCGCCTGGTCGGTGGTCATCCCCGCGTTCAACGAGGCACGCCGGCTGCCGCCCTATCTCGAGGAGATCATCGCGTTCTTCGACGGCCGCGGGGAGCCGTACGAGGTCATCGTCGTCGACGACGGCAGCCGCGACGGCACGGCGGAGCGCGTGCGCGAGACGGCCGGCGCCGCGCCGGTGCGCGTGATCCCGCTCGCGGGCAACGAGGGCAAGGGCGCCGCGGTCCGTCACGGGATGCTCGCGGCGGTCGGCGCGTTCCGGATGTTCGCCGACGCCGACGGCGCGACGCCGATCAGCGAGCTCAAGCGGCTCGAAGCGGCGCTCGTAGCCGGTGCGGAGGTCGCCATCGGCTCGCGGGTGGTGCGCGATCCCGCGGTCGCCGTCGTCGCGCGTCCGCACCGCGTGCTGGCGGGACGGCTCTTCAACGGCGTCGTCGCGCGCGTCGGGCTCCCGGACGTGGGCGACTCCCAGTGCGGGTTCAAGGCGTTCAGCGCGCGCGCGGCCGAGACGATCTTCGGCAAGCTGCGCACGCGCGGCTTCGGCTTCGACGTCGAGGTCCTGATGCTGGCGCGCTTCTACGGGTTCCGCGTCGCCGAGGTCGCGGTGAACTGGTCGGACAAGCCCGGCAGCAAGGTCGGCGTGTTCAAGACGGGCCCGGGGATGTTCTGGGAGATCCTGCGCGCCCGGGTCCGCATGGCGCGGCGATGACGGTCCGCCGCGCCCTCGAGATCGAGCCCTTCCTCGCCGTCGAGATCGCCGAGCGCGCGTTCGAGCTCGAGCGCGCCGGCGTCGACGTCGTCCACCTCGAGTTCGGCGAGCCGGACTTCGAGGCGCCGCCGGTCATCACCGACGCGGTCATGCGCGCGATCAAGGACGGACGCACGAAGTACACGGGAAGCCTCGGGATCCTGCCGCTGCGCGAGGCGATCGTCGACCACTACGCCGCGACCTACGGCGTCCGCCTCTCGCCGGACCAGGTGCTCGTCACGCCCGGAACGTCGCCCGCGATGCTGCTGCTCTTCGGGCATCTCCTCGACGCGGGCGACGAGGTCGTGCTCGGCGATCCGTACTACGCCTGCTATCCGAACTTCATCCGCTATGCCGAAGGCCGCATGGTGACGGTGCCGACGGACGAGCCGCACGGATTCGCGCTGCATCCCGATGCCGTCCGCGAGCGAATGACGCCGCGGACGCGGGCGGTGCTCATCAACTCCCCGGCGAACCCGACCGGCGCGGTCATGCGCGCGGAGGCGATGGCCGGGATCGCGGACGTGGCGGGCCGCGGCGGCGCCGTCGTGGTGTCCGACGAGATCTACCACGGGCTCGTGTACGAGGGCCGCGCGCGCTCGATTCTCGAGTTCACCGACCGCGCCTTCGTGCTGAACGGGTTCTCCAAGGCGTTCGCGATGACGGGCTGGCGCCTCGGCTACGCGATCGGGCCGGCGGCGGACATCCGCGCGCTCCAGACGCTGTTCGGGAACTTCTTCATCTCCACGAACGAGTTCGTGCAGTGGGCGGGCGTCGCGGCGCTGCGCGAGGCGGTGGAGGAGACGAGGCACTTCCGCACGATCTTCGCGGAGCGGCGCCGCGCGATGATCGACGGGCTGCGGCGCATCGGCCTCGGCGTGGGCTTCGAGCCCACCGGCGCGTTCTACGTGCTCGCGAACGCCCGCGCGTACACGAACGACTCCACGCACTTCGCGAAGACGATGCTCGAGGACGCGCACGTTGCGGTCACGCCCGGCGCCGCATTCGGTCCGAACGCCGAGGGCTACCTCCGGTTCTCGTACGCCTCGTCGGTGGAGCGGATCGAGGAGGGCCTCGGACGCGTGGGCCGCTTCCTGGCCGCACGCCGGTGAGCGCGCCGGCCTGCACGTTCTGCGCGGGCGCGGCGCCGGCGGCCGACCACCGGATCGCCGACCTCGGCGTCACGGCCGCGTACCTGAACGACGACCAGTACTTCCCGGGATGGGTCGTCCTGTTCCTCAAGCGTCACGCCACGGAGCTGTTCGAGCTGGAGGCCGAGGAGCGGCGGCAGATGATGGACGACGTGACGCGCGTCGCCGCGGCGCTGTACGCGCTCTTCTCCCCCCGCAAGATCAACTACGCGTTCCTCGGCAACCAGCTCCCGCACATCCACTGGCACGTGACACCGCGCCTGCCCGACGATCCCGCTCCGCGCGACGCGATCTGGGCCGTGCCGCACGCGCCCGTCCGGCTCGCCCCGGCGGAGCGCGACGCGCGGATCGCGCACGTGCGCGCGAAGCTCGCGTCGGGCTGACGTGGAGCGCGCCTACGCCGCCGTTCACATCGAGGAGGACCGGCACCACTGGTATTTCCGCGGGCGCCTCGCGGTCCTGCTGACGGCGCTCGAGCGCACGCTGCCCGCGGCGCCGTCCCGGGTGCTCGAGCTGGGCTGCGGCACGGGCAACGTGCTGCAGGCGCTCGGCCGGTTCGGCGAGGCCGTCGGCGTCGAGCGCGATCCCGAGCTGCGCGCCGTCGGCGCGGCCGCGGGGCTCGACATCCGCGCGGGGTCGTTGCCGGACGACCTGCCGCTGCCGGACGGCTGGGCGGACGCCGTCCTCCTCCTCGACGTCATCGAGCATCTCGACGACGACGTGGCGGGACTGCGGGCCGCGCGTGACGCCGCGCGCCCGGGCGGCATCGTGATGGTGACGGTGCCGGCGTACGCGTGGTTGTGGAGCGGCCACGACGTCGCGCTCGGCCATCGGCGGCGCTACACCGCGCGCGGGCTGCGCACGGTGATCGAAGCGGCGGGGCTCCGCGTCGAACGCCTCTCCTACTTCAACGCGGTCCTCTTTCCTGCGATCGCCGGCGGCAGGCTCGCAAAGCGCGTCCTCGGGCGCACGAGTCACGACCTCCATCGTCCGGCGCCGTTCGTCAACGAGATGCTCACGCGGCTGTTCGCGCTCGAGCGCCACGTCGCGCTGCGGCCGGGCCTGCCGTTCGGCTCGTCGATCCTCGCGGTGGCGCGCCGGTGAGACGGGAGTGGGCCCTGGTCACGGCGACCTTCGCGGTGCTCGCGAGCGTCGCCTTCGCATGGCACGCGATCGATCGCCACCCGCCGGAATGGGATCACGCCAACCACCTCGAGCGGGCCGTCCTGTGCGGCCGGGATCTCGCCGCGGGCGACGTCGACGCGGTGATCGCCCGCTCCGCGTTCTATCCGCCGCTCGTCCCATGCCTCGCGGGCGTGCTCGCTCGTGTGCTGCCGTCGGACCTCGCCGCCGCGCAGGTCGTGCTGCTCGGATTTCTCGCCCTCGGCATGGCGATGGTCTATTCGATCGGCCGCGATCGTGTCGGCGGCGCCGCGGGAGTGACCGCGGCGCTGATCTTCGGCTCGGCGCCGTTCGTGGTCTTCAACACCTTGCGCTTCCAGCTCGATCTCCCGCTCGCGTCGACGGTGGCCTTGGCCGTGTGGCTGACGCTGCGCACCGAGGGGTTCGCGCGGCGAGGCTTCGCGATTGCGCTCGGCGCGGCGATCGGCCTCGGCCTTCTCGTCAAGCCGCCGTTTCCCTTGTACGTGGCGCCGGCGCTCGTGTGGGCGCTCGTCACCGGACGCGGGCGCGGCCGCACGGCGAACGCGGTGCTCGCGGCGGCGGTCGCCGCGCTCGTCAGCATCGCGTGGTATGGCCCGCGACTGGTGGGGCTGCCCGCGCAGATCGCCAACCGGTCGTTCAAGCAGGCGGCGGAGTCGGGCCACCCCGATCCACTCTCGTGGACCGCGCTCGCGATCTACCCGGCGACGCTCCCGATGTTCTTCGGCGCCGCGGCGACCGTCCTGCTCGCGGCTGGACTCGTCGTCGCCCTCCGCCGTCGCGCGTGGCTCGAGCTCGCCACGGTCCTCGTTCCGTTCGCCGTGTTCCTGGTGATCCAGAACAAGAACGCGCGCTACACGCTGCCGATCCTCCCGATGGCGGCGATCGTCGCGGCGATGGCGCTCGAGGCGCTCCGTCCGCGGTGGCGGGCGATCGCGACGGCCGCGACCGTGCTCGTCGCCGCGACGCAGGTGAGCGCGACCGCGTTCGCGAAGCCGGCGACGCTGCACGTGCCGGGGACGCGGCTCGCCGCCGCCGTCCCCGCGCCGCCCAGCCGGGACGACTGGCATCACGCCGAGATCCTCGAGGCGATCGCGCGCCACGCCGGGGGCCGCGACGTCGCCGCCGCGGTCAGCATCGTGCCGAACCACGCGCACTTCTCAACGTCGAACTTCCGCTACTACGCGGTCCGCGACGAACGCGCGCTGCGGATCGTCCGCGCGTGGGACGACGTGCCGATCGGCGTGCGCTACATGGTCCTGAAGACGGGCGACGTCGGACCGCCGTGGACGGAGCCGAAATCGCGGCGGGCGATGGCGCGGCTGGACGAGGACGCGGATTTCCGCCGCGCGTTTCCCGTCATCGCCGAGCTGCCGCTGCCGGACGGCTCGCGTGCGACGGTCCGCGCGCGCGACGTCGCCGCCGGCGTCGACGCGCCTGCCGCGGCGATCGCCGCGACGCTCGCGCGCGCGACTCGCGCGGCGCTCGGCGACTTCGTGGAGGACGTGGCGCGCCTCGACGTGCGCGTCGAGCATGACGGGGACATCACCCGCGGTCACGTCCGCCGGCTGGTCATCGTCGCGGAGCGCGCGACGGTCGGCGAGCTGCGCAAGCGCAATGCCGCGCGCCTGACGGTCCACGACCTCGAGCTGGCCGTCGACGACCTCCTCGTCAACCCGTGGAGCCTGGTCCACGCGGGACGGTTCGAGCCGCTGGACGCCGGGCGTGTCCGTCTCACGCGGGGGACGATCCGCGCGGCCGAGCTGCGAGCTTTCCTCGCGGCGCTGAAGGGGCTCGCCCGGACGTCCGTGCGTCTCGAGGCCGACGGGATGCGCTTCGCTGTCGAGCTTCCGGGCCCGGACGTGAGCGGACGCGTCCGCGTGGTGCGAGCACCCGGTCGCCCGTTCGCGCTCGTTCCCGACGGCGTGCGCGTCGGCGGCGTGTCGGTTCCGGGGCCGCTCGTGAGCTGGGTCTTCCGCAACCTCGATCCTTCGGCACGACTCGGCGATCGCCTGCCGGTGGCGGTCGAGCTCGCGCCCGTGCGCGTCGCCGCCGACGCGATCTACATCGGCCGCTAGCCATGCGTGAAAGCCCGGAAGCCAGGCGGAAGCGCGCGCGCAGCATCATCACGGCGCTCGAGAAGGCGTATCCCGACGCGAAGTGCGCCCTGAACTTCACGACGCCGCTCGAGCTCCTCGTGGCGACGATCCTCGCCGCGCAGTGCACCGACGAGCGCGTCAACATCGTCACGTCGTCGCTGTTCAAGACGTACCGAAAGGCGGCCGACTACGCGGCGGCGTCACCCGCGACGTTCGAGCGCGAGATCCAGTCGACCGGGTTCTTCCGCGCGAAGACCAGGTCGGTCCTCGGGATGGCGAAGGCGCTGATCGAGCGGCACCGGGGCGGCGTGCCGCAGACGCGCGACGAGCTGGTGGCGCTGCCCGGCGTGGGCCTCAAGACCGCCAACGTGGTGCTCGGCAACGCCTTCGACGAGCCCGCGATCGCCGTCGACACCCACGTCTTCCGGGTGACCCAGCGGCTCGGCCTCACCAAGGCCGAGGACCCCGACAAGATCCACGATCAGCTCACCCAAGTGATCCCGAAGCCACGCTGGACCCGGTTCTGTCACCTGATCCAGGCCCACGGGCGGCGGACGTGCACGGCGCGCAAGCCGGCCTGCCCGGTCTGTCCGGCGCGGACGTGGTGCCCGTGGCCCCACAAGACCCGGCCCTGGACGGCCTGAAATTGACAGAACCGTGCTTTTCAGTTAAGGTGTGGCGTTGCGATTTTTGTAAGTCTTCAGGCGTACTTACCGGCTCGAAAGGGAAATCATGCCGACGTCGATGCCCAGGGAGAGCGACATCCAGCGGAAGTGGTTCGTCGTCGACGCGGACGGCCAGGTGCTCGGGCGCCTCGCCACGCGCGTCGCGACCATCCTCCGCGGCAAACACAAGCCCACCTTCAGCCCGCACCTCGATGTCGGTGACCACGTCGTCGTGATCAACGCCGAAAAGGTCCAGCTCACGGGGCGCAAGCTCAAGAACAAGCAGTACCGCTGGCACACCGGCTACATCGGCGGCCTCAAGGAAGTGAGCGCGGAGACCATGCTGCGCACGCATCCGGACCGCGTGATCGAATGGGCCGTGGAAGGCATGCTGCCGAAGAATCGGCTCGGCCGCGCGATGGCCAAGAAGCTCAAGGTGTACCGCGGTGGCGAGCACCCGCACGGCGCGCAGCAGCCGCAGCCCCTGGAGGTCAGGTAATGGCGGTCCTCGATCGCTTCTACGGCACCGGCCGCCGCAAGACCTCGGTGGCACGCGTCTGGATCCGGCCGGGCTCCGGCCGCATCGTCGTCAACCGCCGCTCGTTCGAGGACTACTTCCCGCGCGAGACGCTGCGGATGATCATCGCCCAGCCGCTGCAGATCACCAACACGTTCGGTCAGTTCGACGTGCTCGCGACCGTCGCCGGCGGCGGCCCGACGGGCCAGGCCGGCGCCGTGCGCCACGGCCTCTCGCGGGCGCTCGCGCGCTTCGACGAGAAGCTCAGGTCGCCGCTCAAGAAGGCCGGGCTCCTCACGCGCGACCCGCGCATGCGCGAGCGCAAGAAGTACGGCCAGCCGGGCGCCCGACAGAAGTTCCAGTACTCGAAGCGGTAGGGGCGGCGATGATCCGCGTCGCGGTCGCCGGCGCCAGCGGGTACATGGGGGCGGAGCTTCTCCGCCTGCTCCACGTGCACCCGCAGGTCACGCTCACGGGTGTGACGTCCGATCGCCTCTCCGGCGAGCGTCTGGACGCCGCGTATCCGCATCTGCGCGGGCTCACCGATCTCACGTTCCACGAGCTCGACCCGCGCTGGCTCGCGGAGGTCGCGGACGTCGTGTTCCTCGCGCTGCCGCACCTCGAGTCACAGCGCGCGGTGCCGGCGCTGCGCGCGGCGGGGACGAAGGTCGTCGACCTGTCCGCGGACTATCGGCTGCGCAGCGCCGACGACTACGTCGAGTGGTACAAGGCGGCGCACCTCGATCCCGACGGCCTCGCCTGCGCGGTGTACGGCCTGCCGGAGCTGCACCGGAAGTCGATCGTCGGCGCGTCGCTCGTCGCGTCGCCGGGATGCTATCCCGTCGGAGCGATCCTCGCGATCGCGCCGCTCGTGAAGAACGGGCTCGCGCGGCTCGACGGCATCGTCGTCGACGGCAAGTCCGGCGTGACCGGCGCGGGCGCGCAGGGGCGCAAGGTCGACCCGATGTACCTCTACACCGAGTCGAACGAGAACGTGCAGGCGTACGGCCTCGCGTTCCACCGTCACACGGCGGAGATGGAGCAGGAGCTGTCGCTCCTCGCCGGCGAGACCGTTCGCGTGTCGTTCACGCCGCACCTGATCCCGCTCAATCGCGGTCTCTTCACCACCGCGTCGGTGCCGCTCGCGACGAAGCTCGCGACCCCGGACCTGGTGCAGGTCTATCGCGAGTTCTACGCCGGCGAGCCGTTCGTGCGCGTGCTCGGCGAGGGGCAGCGGCCGGCCACGCGCGCCGTCGTCGGCTCCAACTACTGCGACCTCACCGTCGTCGTCGACGCGCGCACGAGTCGCGCGGTCTGCGTGTCGGCCATCGACAACCTGGGCAAGGGCGGATCCGCCAACGGGATCCAGTGCCTGAACGTGATGCTCGGCTGGAACGAGCGCACCGGCCTCGAGGCCCCGCCGGTATACCCATGACCATCGGCACCCGCGGAGCGGCACGGCTTTGCCGGGACGCGGAGCGCCGGGGGGCTTGGGGGGCGCCCGGAGCCCCCCATGTCTGACATAACCTGGCTCGACGGCGGCGTCACCGCGGTGCCCGGCGTCCTCGCCGGCGGCGTGGCGGCAGGCATCAAGCCCAGCGGGCGCAAGGACCTCTCGCTCATCTACTCGACCACGCCCGCGCGAGCGGCCGCGGTCTTCACGTCGAACCAGGTGAAGGGCGCGCCCGTGCTCGTGTCGATGGATCACGTGCGCGGCGGCATCGCGCAGGCGATCGTGGCGAACGCCGGCTGCGCGAACGTCTGCACCGGCGAGCAGGGCCTGAAGGACGCGCGCGAGATGACGCGGCTGACCGGCGAGCTCTTGAAGATCCCGCCCAAGCACGTGCTCATCGCGGCGACCGGCGTGATCGGCGTGACGCTGCCGATGGACAAGATCCGCGCGGCGCTGCCGAAGCTCGTGAAGTCGCTCTCGCCGAAGGGCGGACGCGCGGCGGCCGAAGCCATCATGACGACCGATACGCGTCCCAAGGAAGCGGCGCTCCGCTGCGAGGTCAACGGGCGCCCGGTCACGATCGGCGGGATCGCCAAGGGCGTCGCGATGCTCGAGCCGCACCTGGCGACGATGTTCTGCTTCATCGTCACCGACGCGGTCATCGCGCGTGACACGCTCGGCGCGGTCACGCGTCAGGTGGTGGGGCGGTCGTTCAACCGCGTGACCGTGGACGGCGATCAGTCGACGAGCGACACCGTCGCGGTCCTGGCCAACGGCCTCGCCGACAACGCTCCGCTCGAGACCGGCGGGCGGGGGATGCGGCCGTTCGTGCGCGCGCTCGACGCGCTGGCGGGCAAGCTCGCGCGGATGCTCGTCGCGGACGGGGAGGGCGCCACGAAGCTCATCGCCGTCACCGTGCGCGGCGCGGCCAGCCGGCGCGACGCGCTGGCCGCGGCCCGGAGCGTGGCCAACTCGCCGCTGGTGAAGACCGCGATCAACGGCATGGACCCCAACTGGGGCCGCATCATGATGGCGCTCGGCAAGTCGCCGGCGCGCATCGACCAGGACAAGGTCGCGATCAGCTTCAACGACGAGACCCTGGCCGAGCGGGGGATGCTGCGCGACGGCGTGCGCCTCGAGCGCGTTCGCGAGATCATGGGAGGGACGGAGTACACGATCGCCATCGACCTGGGACTGGGCCGGGGCGAGGAGACCGTCTGGACGTGCGACCTCAGCGAGGAGTACGTCCGGCTCAACTCGAAGTACACGACATAAACGGGTCGGTTGTCACCACTACGCACGCCGCGCACGCATCGGTCCGGCGCAGAGCGCCGGGAGCGCGGCGGAGGCTAACCGAGGAGGAGACATGGCCGCGCTGACGATGAAGGAACTGCTCGAGGCCGGAGTGCACTTCGGCCATCAGACCAAGCGCTGGAACCCGAAGATGCAGAAGTACATCTTCGGCGAGCGCAACGGCATCTACATCATCGACCTGCAGAAGACCCTCAAGAAGTTCCGCGACGCCTACGCCTTCGTCCGCGATCTCTCCGCGCAGGGCGGGACGATGCTGTTCATCGGCACGAAGAAGCAGGCGCAGGAGACGGTGTTCGAGGAGGCGGGCCGCTGCGGGATGTACTACGTGAACCAGCGCTGGCTGGGCGGCACGCTCACGAACTTCGCGACGATCCGCAAGTCCATCGCCCGGCTCAAGAAGCTCGAGGAGATGAAGGAGACGGGCGAGTTCGACCGCCTGCCGAAGAAGGAAGTGCTCGAGCTCGAGCGCGAGCGCGAGAAGCTCGAGAAGGCGCTCCAGGGCATCAAGACCATGGACTCGCTGCCGTCGTCGGTCTTCATCATCGATCCCCGCAAGGAGAAGATCGCGGTGATGGAGGCCCAGCGGCTCGGCATCCCGATCGTGGCGATCGTCGACACCAACTGTGACCCCACCGGCATCGACTACCCCATCCCGGGCAACGACGACGCGATCCGCGCCGTCCGTCTGATCACCGCGCGCATCGTCGACGCGATCAACGAGGGGCGCGGGACGCTGTCGAAGGACGAGGCCGAGCCTACCGGCGAGGAGGCGGAGCCCGAGATGGCGGCCGCGCAGGCGGAGGCGTAGGAGGATGGCGGCCAGCGCACAGCTCGTGAAGGAGCTCCGGGACCGCACCGGGGCCGGTGTGATGGACTGCAAGGAGGCGCTCAACGCCTCGAACGACGACCTCGAGACGGCGGTCGAGTACCTGCGCAAGAAGGGCATCGCGTCCGCCGCGAAGAAGGCCCACCGCGAGGCGAAGGAAGGCGTGGTCGGCTCCTACATCCACGCGGGGGCGAAGCTCGGCGTGATCGTCGAGGTCAATTGCGAGAGCGACTTCGTGGCCCGCACCGACGCGTTCCAGGGGCTCGTGAAGGACCTCGCGATGCAGGTGGCGGCGGCCAACCCGACGTACGTCGCGCGCGAAGACATCCCGGGCGACGTGCTCGAGAAGGAGCGCGAGATCACCCGCGCGCAGATGGCGGACCAGAAGAAGCCGCAGCAGGTCCTCGACAAGATCGTCGAAGGCAAGCTCGAGAAGTTCTTCACCGAGGCCTGTCTGCTCGAGCAGCCCTTCATCAAGGATTCGACGGGCAAGACCAAGGTGAAGGATCTCGTCGCCACCGCCACCGCCAAGACGGGCGAGCGGGTGGTGGTCAAGCGCTTCGCGCGCTTCCAGGTCGGCGAGGCGAGCTAGGCGCGTGACCGCCGGCGGAAGCGTCGGACGTCCGGCCTACAAACGCGTCGTCTTGAAGCTCTCGGGCGAGGCGCTGGCCGGCGCCGGCGAGTACGGCATCGATCCGGACGTCCTCAAACGCATTGCCGCCGAGCTGCGCGAGGTCATCTCCATCCGGACGGAGGACGGCCACGTGCAGGTCGCGGTCGTCATCGGCGGCGGGAACATCTTCCGCGGCATGAAGGCGGAGCAGCAGGGAATGGACCGCGGCACCGCCGACTACATGGGCATGCTCGCGACCGTGATGAACGCGCTCGCGCTCCAGGACGCCCTCGAACGCGAGGGCGTGCACACGCGCGTGCTGTCGGCCATCGAGATGCGCGCGGTCGCCGAGCCGTACATCCGCCGCCGCGCGATGCGCCACCTCGAGAAGGGGCGGGTGGTGATCTTCGCGGCGGGCACCGGCAACCCGTTCTTCACCACCGACACCGCGGGCGCGCTCCGTGCCGTCGAGATCGGCGCCGACGCGATCATGAAGGCCACGAAGGTCGACGGCATCTACTCGGCGGATCCCAAGCGCGATCCGACCGCGAAGCGGCTGTCGCACGTCACCTACCGCGAGGTCCTCGCCAAGGGCCTCGAGGTGATGGACGCCACGGCCGTCTCGCTGTGCATGGACAACAAGCTGCCGATCGTCATCTTCGACCTCACACGCGCGGGCAACATCAAGCGCATCGTGCTGGGCGAGCCGGTCGGCTCGATCGTGTCCGCAGAAGGAGGTTGACGGCCATGGGGCAGAACGCCATGCAGGGCGTCCTCAAGGACATCGACACCCGGATGAAGGCCGCGCTGGAGGCGCTCGGACGAGAATTCGCCGCCATCCGCACCGGCCGCGCGTCAGCGAACCTGCTCGATACCGTGCGCGTCGACTACTACGGCAACGCGACGCCGGTGAACCAGATGGCGTCGGTCTCCGTCCCCGACGCGCGCACGATCGTGATCCAGCCGTGGGAGCAGGGACAGCTCAAGGCCATCGAGAAGGCCATCCAGATCGCCGACCTGGGGCTGAACCCGCAGAACGACGGCAAGATCATCCGGCTCGTGCTGCCCACGCTCACGGAAGAGCGCCGCAAGCAGCTCGCGAAGTCGGTGGGCAAGGTGGCCGAGGAGGGGCGCGTCTCGGTCCGGAACATCCGCCGTGAGGCCAACGACAAGCTCAAGGCGATGGCGAAGGACAAGAAGGCGCCGATCACCGAGGACGAGGAGCGCCGCGGTCACGACCAGATCCAGAAGATGACGGACCAGTACATCGCGAAGGTCGACGAGCTCCTCAAGAAGAAGGAGCAGGAGATCCTGTCCTTCTGATGCGGTGGCGGCGCGGCTCCACCAAGGCGGCGGAGAGCGAGCGCGACGAGCGCACCGCGGAGCGCCTCGACGCGCTGGGCGAGCGCGAGCTCGCGGAGCTCGTGCGCAGCCAGCCCGTGCCGGCCCACGTCGCCATCATCATGGACGGCAACGGCCGCTGGGCGACCCAGCGCGGGTACCCGCGCATCGCGGGCCATCGCGAAGGCGTGAAGACCGCGCGGAAGATCGTCCGCGCCGCCGACGCCGTCGGCGTCCGCTACCTCACGCTCTACGCGTTCTCGACGGAGAACTGGACGCGGCCCGAAGACGAAGTCTCGATGCTCATGACGCTCCTCGAGCACACCGTGCAGTCCGAGCTGCCGGAGCTGATGGAGCGCAACGTGCGCCTGCGCGTGATCGGCCGCACCGACGGCGTGCCGTCCGGCGTGCGGCGCGGCATCGCCAAGGTCGTCGACGGCACGCGGGCCAACACCGGCATGCAGCTCATGATGGCCTTCAACTACGGCGGGCGGGACGAGCTGCTCGACGCGTTCCGCCGCCTCGCGGTCGAGGTGCGCGACGGCCGCCTCGAGCCCGAGGCCATCAGCGAGAAGGACGTGAGCCGCGCGCTCTACACCGCCGACATCCCCGATCCCGACCTGCTCATCCGCACGAGCGGCGAGATGCGCCTGTCGAACTTCCTCCTGTGGCAGATCGCCTACACCGAGCTCTGGATTACGCGCGATCTCTGGCCGGACTTCGACGGGCGCGCGCTCTATCGCGCCATCGCCGACTTCCAGGGCCGGACGCGGCGCTTCGGCGGCGTGTGACATGGACCTGGTGGCCGGGGCGGGCGTGGCCGTCGGCTCGGCGGGGAAGCCGGCGTTGCTGAAGCGGCTGGCGAGCGCCGTCGTCCTGCTGCCGGTGTTCCTGCTGATCGTCGTCAAGGCGCCGGCGTTCCTGTTCAACGCGCTCGTCGTCATCGCGAGCGCGCTCGCGTTGTGGGAGCTGATGCGGCTCTTCGAGCAGGGCGGACGCCCGGCGTATCGCACGCTCGGCGTCGTGGCGGGCACGGCGGTCACCGCCGCGTTCGGCGCGTCGCGCCTCCTCGAGCCGATGACGCTGCCGGCGCTCGTCCTGGCGCTCGCGGTCGGCGCCGTGCTGTCGGCGCCGCTCTGGGCGAAGGCGCCCGCGACGGAGCCCGCGGCGAACACGCTGCTCGCGATCCTCTACGTCGGGTGGCTGCTCGGCTACGGCATCCTCCTCCACCACACGTCGCCGATCGGCGACGAGCTCGTGCTGTTCCTCGTCGGCGTCACCTGGATCGGCGAGACCGCCGCGTACCTCGTCGGCTCCGCGGTCGGCCGCCACAAGCTCGCGCCGGTCATCAGCCCCAAGAAGACCGTGGAGGGCGCGGCGGCGCAGGTCGTGATGTCGGTGGTCAGCGGCGCCGCCCTCGGCGCATGGCTGCTTCCGCAGTGCGGGACCGCGGTGGCGATCGCCGGCGGCGCGCTCGTCGGCGTCGTCGGCCAGGTCGGCGATCTCGCGGAGTCCGTCATCAAGCGCAGCGTCGGCACCAAAGACACGGGAGGGATCATTCCCGGCCACGGCGGCGTCCTCGATCGCATCGACAGCCTGCTCTTCAACCTGCCCGCCTTCTACTACTTCACGCTCGCGGCGGGATGCCGATGAAGCGCGTCACGCTCCTCGGCGCCACCGGATCGATCGGGCTGCGGGCCCTCGAGGTGGTGCAGAGCTACCCGGACGAGCTCGCGGTGGCGGGGCTCGCGGCGCGCGGCTCGAACGTCGAGCTGATCGCCGATCTGTGCCGCCGCCATTCGCCCGCCGCCGTCGCGCTCATCGACCCGGACGCCGTCGACCGTCTGGCGAAGGCGCTGCCGTCGCCGCGGCCCGAGCTCCTGCGGGGTCCCCAGGGGCTGGTGACGCTCGCGCGCGAGGTCGACGCGGACATCGTGCTCTCGGCGCTCGTCGGCGCGGCGGGCTTGCTGCCGACGATGGCGGGCATCCAGGCGGGGCGCGCGATGGCGCTCGCCAACAAGGAAACGCTCGTGATGGCGGGCAGCCTGATGACCGCGGCCGCGCGCGACGGCCGCGTGCCGCTGCTTCCCGTCGACTCCGAGCACAGCGCGATCTTCCAGTGCCTCGCCGGTCACAACGGCCGTGACGTGCAGCGCATCCTCCTCACCGGCTCGGGCGGTCCGTTCCGCGAGACGCCGAAGGCCGCGCTCGCCACGGTCACGGTCGACGACGCGCTCCGCCACCCCACGTGGAAGATGGGGCCGAAGATCACCATCGACTCCGCCACGATGATGAACAAGGGCCTCGAGATCATCGAGGCGCGCTGGCTCTTCGACGTGGACCCCGAGCAGGTGCAGGTCGTGGTGCACCCGCAGTCGATCGTGCACTCGATGGTCGAGTACGTCGACGGCGCGGTGATCGCCCAGCTCGGCGTCGCCGACATGGGGATTCCGATCCTCTACGCGCTCACGTATCCCGAGCGCCGGCCCGTGCCCGGCTCGCGTCTCGACCTCACCAAGGTCGGGGCACTCACGTTCTTCGAGCCGGATCCCGACAAGTTCGCGTGCCTCAGGCTCGCGCGCGCCGTCCTGGATGCGGGCGGCGTCGCGCCGGTGGTGCTCAATGCCGCCAACGAAATCGCCGTGGCGGCGTTCCTGGACAAGCGCATCCGTTTCACGGCGATCGCCGAACTCATCGAGCGCGCGCTCGCGGCCATGCCGCCCGCCGCGCTCACCTCGATCGAGCAGTGCGTCGCCGTCGACGCCGAGGCGCGCCGCCGCGTCGAGGCGTTCGTCGACGCCGGTATCGGAAGAAGGTAGAGAGCTGTGACGACCATCATCTCGTTCGTGATCGTCATCGGGATCCTGATCCTGATCCACGAGCTCGGCCATTTCTTCGTCGCCCGGTGGACGGGCGTGGGCGTCGAGCGGTTCTCCATCGGCTTCGGTCCGGTGCTGCTGCGCTGGCGCGGCAAGGAGACGGAGTACTGCCTGTCCGCCATCCCGATGGGCGGTTACGTGAAGATGCTCGGCGAGGAGAACCCGCTCGAGGGCGGCACGGAGCTTCCCTACGACCCGAAGAAGGCGTTCGCGCTGAAGCCGCTCTGGGCGCGCTTCCTCATCGTCTTCGCGGGACCGGGGATGAACTTCGTGCTCGCCGCCGTCATCGTCGCAGCCGTGCTCGCGACCGTCGGGCGCCCCGTGTGGCCCGCGATCTCCGGACGCGTCGTCGAGAACGGTCCGGCCGCGAAGGCGGGGCTCCGGTCGGGCGACGTCGTGCTGTCCATCGACGGGCGCCCGGTGAAGTACTGGGAGGACGTGGACCGCGCGGTGGCCGCGTCCGATGGCCGGCCGCTCGAGATGGTCGTGAAGCGCGGCGAGACCTCGCAGACGATCACGGTCGCGCCGCAGCGCACGACCGTGCAGGACCCGATCCTGCGCGAGTCGAAGGAGACGCTCGACATCGGCGCCGGGCCGCAGAGCGTGCCCCAGATCAGCTCGGTGAATCCCGGCTCGCCCGCGGAGAAGGCGGGGCTGCAGCCGGGCGACGTCGTGCTGGCCATCGGCGGCAAGCGCGTCTTCACGGCCGAAGATCTGGTGCAGGCCATCCGCTCGCGTCCGGGGCAGACGGTGCCGATCGAGATCGAGCGCGAAGCCAAGAAGCTCACGCTGACGGTCACGCCGAATGCGGAGGAAGAGAAGCAGCCGAGCGGCGAGACCGTGCAGGTCGGACGCATCCAGGCCGGCATCGGCAGCAAGGCGGTGAGCTTCGTCGCCTACGATCCGATCCGCGCGATCTGGCACGGCAGCGTCTGGACGAAGGACATGACCGTCATCACCGTGAAGGGGTTCTGGAAGCTGATCGTCGGCACGATCGATCGCTCGAACATCGGCGGGCCGATCCAGATCGCCTCGATGGCGGGCCAGCAGGCCAGGGAAGGGTTCGGGCCGCTCGCGATGTTCACGGCCATCATCAGCGTGAACCTCGCCGTGCTGAACCTCTTGCCCGTGCCCATGCTCGACGGCGGCCACCTCTTCTTCTTCATCATCGAGGCCGTCCTCGGCCGCCCGCTCTCGCTGCGCAAGCGCGAGGCCGCGCAGCAGCTCGGCTTCGTGCTGCTGATGCTGCTCATGGTCTACGCGCTCTACAACGACCTCGTGCGGATCGACGCGTTCAAATTCCTCAAGTAGGGGCGACATGATCACACGGCGGAAGAGTCGGCAGATCCAGGTCGGCAACGTGAAGGTCGGCGGCGACGCACCGATCACGGTGCAGTCGATGACCAAGACCGACACGCGCGACGTCCAGGCCACGCTGCTCGAGATCTGGTCGCTCGAAGCGGCAGGGTGCGACATCGTGCGCTGCGCCGTGCCCGTGCGCGAGGCCGCGGAGAAGCTCGGCGAGATCAAGCGGCAGATCCGCATCCCGCTCGTGGCCGACATCCACTTCAACTACAAGCTCGCCCTCATCGCGCTCGAGCAGGGCGTCGACGGTCTCCGGCTCAACCCCGGCAACATCGGCGGCAAGCAGTTCGTGATGGACGTCGTCAACCTCGCCAAGGAGCGGAAGATCCCCATCCGCATCGGCGTCAACGCGGGCTCGCTCGAGAAGGACCTGCTCGCGAAGTACGGGGGGCCGACGTCCGACGGGATGGTGGAGTCGGCGCTCCGCCACATCCGCATCCTCGAGGACTGCAACTATCCCGAGATGAAGGTGTCGCTCAAGGCGTCCGACCCGCTGATGATGATCGAGGCGTACCGGATGCTCGCGGACAAGGTCGACTACCCGCTGCACCTCGGCGTGACCGAGGCCGGCACGCCCGGTGTCGGCACGATCAAGTCGGCGGTGGGGCTGGGCGCGCTGCTCTCGGAGGGCATCGGCGACACGATCCGCGTGTCGCTGTCCGCCGATCCGGCCGAGGAGGTTCGCGTCGGCATCGACATCCTGAAGTCGCTCGGACTGCGCAAGGGCGGGCTCACGTTCGTCTCCTGCCCGTCGTGCGGCCGCGCGGACGTCGACCTCGTGAAGCTCGCGAAGGAGATCGAGGACGAGTTCAGGGGCCTGAGCGAGGAGATCCACATCGCCGTAATGGGATGTGAAGTCAACGGGCCCGGGGAAGCGCGCGTCGCGGACATCGGTGTGGCCGGAGGACGCGGGATCGGGTTGATCTTCAAGCGCGGCGAAGTGATCCGGAAGGTGAAGGAGACGGAGATTCGCGCGGCGATGCGCGAGGAAGTCGATAAATTCCTGGCCGAACGCAAGGCCGAGATGGGAGCCGTCTGATGGGTCAGTACGAGAAGCACGTGTTCGTCTGCACGAGCGGCGAGGACTGCCCCACGCGGGGCGACGTCGAGGCGATCGTGAAGTACCTCCGCGGCGAGGGCGTGAAGGCCGGCATGAAGGAAAGCCTGCGCGTCAACAAGGCGGGCTGCTTCTCGCAGTGCGGCCACGGCCCGATGCTCGTCGTGTATCCGGAAAACGTCTGGTACGCGGGCGTGAAGGAAAGCGACCTCCCGGAGATCTTCGAGTCGCACATCAAGAACGGCAAGCCCGTGCAGCGTCTCGTCTACGACCCCGGCGTCAAGGGCGCGAACAAGACTCCCGACGCCCACTAGCGGCATGCGGGTCACGCGGTCGCTCCTGCCCACGCTCCGCGACGATCCGGCGGACGCGGAGGCGATCAGCCACAAGCTGATGCTGCGCGCCGGGCTCGTCCGGCAGCTCGCCGCCGGGATCTTCGTCTGGCTGCCGCTCGGCCAGCGCGTGATGGACAAGGTCGGCGCGATCCTCCGCGAGGAGATGAACGCGATCGGCGGGCAGGAGATCACGATGCCCGTGATCCATCCCGCGGAGCTGTGGAGGCAGACCGGCCGCTACGACACCATCCCCGAGCAGTTCAAGCTGAAGGACCGGCACGGCCGCGACCTCGTGCTCGGCATGACGCACGAGGAGGTCATCGCGTGGCTCGCCGCGCGCGAGATCCGCTCGTACCGCGACCTGCCGCAGACCTGGTACCAGATCCAGACGAAGGAGCGCGACGAGGCACGCCCGCGCTCCGGCGTCCTGCGCACGCGCGAGTTCGTGATGAAGGACTCGTACACGCTCGATCCCGACGAGGCCGCGCTCGATCGGTCGTACGCGGCGCACGAGGGCGCCTACCGGCGGATCTTCGACCGGTGCGGGCTCCGCTATCACGTCGTCGAGTCGGACACCGGGATGATGGGCGGCCTCGGCGCCCACGAGTTCATGGCGCCGAGCGCGGCGGGCGAGGACGACATCGCGATGTGCGCGCAGTGCGGCTACGCCGCGAACGTCGAGCTCGCGCGGTCGGTACCCGCGAAGCCGGACTTCCCGGCGTGGACGCGCGAGGACGTGGCGACGCCCGACGCGAAGACCATCGTGGAGGTCGCCGCGTTCCTGAAGATCGATCCGCGGCTCACCATCAAGTCGCTGCTCTACGTCGGCCCGACGAAGGGCCCCGTGCTCGCGCTCGTCCGTGGCGACCACACCTTGCACGAGCGCAAGCTCATGCGCGCGGTCGGCGAGGAATGCCGGACGGCGCACCCCGACGAGGTGCGCCAGCACCTCGGCGTGTCGGTGGGTTCCGTGGGGCCGCTCGCGGCGCGCGTGCCGCTCCTCATCGACGAGACGCTGCGCGAGGGCACCTACGTCGTGGGCGCGAACCGCGAAGGGTTCCACGTGCGCGGCGTCGCGGCGGGACGCGACTTCTCCGGCACCTTCGCCGACCTGCACGTGGCGCTCGCCGGCGAGGCGTGCGTCAAGTGCGGCGGGCCGCTCGCCGTCGAGCGCGTGATCGAGATCGGCAACATCTTCAAGCTCGGCACCAAGTACGCGGAGGCGCTCGGCGCGAAGTACCTCGACGAGGCCGGCAAGGAGCGCCCGGTCGTGATGGGCAGCTACGGCATCGGGCCCGCGCGCATCGCCTCGGCCGCGATCGAGCAGCTCGCGGACGCCGACGGCATCGTGTGGCCGTGGGCGATCGCGCCCTTCCACGTGCACGTCGTCTCCGTGGGCCGCGACGACGCCTCGAAGCAGGCGGCGGAATCGATCTACGCCGCGTGCTGGAAGGCGGGGCTCGAAGCGCTCCTCGACGACCGCGACGAGCGGCCCGGCGTAAAGTTCAAGGACGCCGACCTGCTCGGCATCCCGGTGCGCGTGACCGTCGGCAACCTCCTCGCGAAGGAAGGCGTCGTCGAGCTGCGCGTGCGCCGCACGCGCGAGGACCGCAAGATCCCGCCGGACAAGGTCGTCGAGACCGTCACGTCACTCCGCCCGTCGCTGTAGCCCGCTCCGGCAAGGGGGCCGGTTTCTTGCTGTGCGGGGGCTCACGTGCTAAAGTCCTGAAAAGGTGGGCTTAGCCCGCTTTTTCCTTTGGCAGCAGGCGGGGATGGACGACGAGCAGGGGACTCGCATCGAGGACGTGATCGCGCCCGTGGTGCGCCAGCACGGCCTCACGCTCGTCGATGTCGAGTGGCGTGGGGACCGGCGGCGCGGGATTCTGAGAGTCTTCGTCGACAAGGCGGGGGGCGTGGGCATCGACGACTGCGGGCGACTGAGTCGGGAGATCGGCGATCTTCTCGACGCGGAAGGCGTGATCGATCATGCCTACGACCTCGAAGTCTCTTCCCCCGGCCTCGATCGCCAGCTGCGCAAGGATCGCGAGTTCCAGTGGGCCCTCGGCAAACCCGTTCGCTGCTGGCTGACCGGCGGAGCGGAGCATCACGGGAGGTTGACGGAGGTCGCGCCCGAGCGGCTGGTTCTCGACCGCGACGGCGAGCGTGTGGAGCTTCCCCGCGAGATCGTCACGAAGGCACAGCTCGACGCGAGCGTGCCCTGGCCCCGGGCGTGAGTCGGCGACATGAACCGAGAATTGATCATCGTCATCGAGCAGCTCGCACGCGAGAAGGGCATCGACTCGGAGATCCTCTTCGAAGCGGTGGAGTCCGCCCTCCTCTCGGGCTCGAAGAAGACGCACGCCGCCGCCGATAACAGCCGCATCGAGATCGACCGCAAGACCGGCGTCGTCCGCGCCTACACGCGCAAGAAGGTCGTCGCCGAGGTCACCGACGCGCACCTGGAGATCGCGCTCGACGAGGCCAAGGGCCTCAACCCCGGCGCCGAGCTCGACGACGAGCTCGAGCTGCCCGAGAAGCCGCCCGAGCTCGGCCGCATCGGCGCGCAGGCGGTCAAGCAGGTCATCCTGCAGCGCGTCCGCGACGCGGAGCGCGAGGGAATCTACTCGGAGTTCATCGGCAAGGAAGGCCAGATCCTGCGCGGCGTCGTGCACCGCATCGAGAAGCGCAACGTGATCCTCGAGATCGGCAAGGCCGAGGCGATCCTGCCGGAGCGCGAGCAGATCCCGGGCGAGCGCTACAACCCGGGCGACCGGATACGCGCGTACGTGCTCGAGGTGCGCCGCACGATCAAGGGCCCGCAAATCGCGCTGTCGCGCACGCATCCGGGCTACCTCGCGCGGCTCTTCGAGACCGAGATCCCGGAGATCCAGGAAGGCATCGTGATCGTGAAGGCGACCGCGCGCGAGGCGGGCGAGCGCGCCAAGGTGGCGGTGGCCTCGACGAAGCGCGACGTCGACCCGATCGGCGCGTGCGTCGGCCTGCGCGGGACGCGCATCCAGGTGATCAGCCGCGAGCTGCGCGGCGAGAAGATCGACATCATCGAGTGGTCGCACGATCCGTCGACGTTCGTGGCGCGCGCGCTGTCGCCGGCCAAGGTGTCGTCGGTCACCATCCGCGAGCAGGAAGAGGGCGAGGAGCAGCCGTCGGCGCTGGTGATCGTGCCCGACAACCAGCTCTCGCTCGCGATCGGCAAGAAGGGCCAGAACGCGCGGCTCGCGGCGAAGCTGACCGGGATGCGCATCGACATCCGCAGCGAGGGCGAGATCGAGGCCGAGCGCGCGCAGGCCGAGGCGGAAGAGCAGGGACGGCAGGCGCTCGCGGGCCTGCCCGGGGTCGACGCGGAGGTGCTCGGCGCGCTCCGCGAGGCCGGACTCTCCTCGCCCGCGGCGGTGGCGGAAGCCGGCGTGGAGAAGCTGCGCACGATCGAAGCGGTCGGTGATCGTGCCGACGCGCTCCACGAGGCGGCGGCGGCGTGGGTCACTGCCCATGCGCCGGCGCCCGACGCGGCGCCGGGTGAGTCGGAGGACGCGGCGCGCACGGACGACGCGGCGCGCACGGATGACACGCCGGCAGCGGAGGGACCCGACGCACGCACCGCGTCGGCGTCCGAGTAGGCGGCGACGGGACGCGCGAAGCAGTGTCCGGTCCGCACGTGCGTCGGCTGCCGGCGGTCGCGGCCGCGCGAGGCGATGGTGAGGTTGGTGCGCATGGCGGACGGCGTGGTGGTCGTCGATGCGCGGCGAAGGATGGCGGGACGGGGCGCGTGGATGTGTGCCGACGACGCGTGCGTGGAGCGAGGGCTCAAGCGCGAGCGTCTCGCGCACGTGTTCCGAAAGCCGTGCCGGGTGACGACAGGGCTGGGTGCGGAGATAATGGCCGGGTTGTCGAGCAGGAGGTGAGGGAGCTGTGCCAGCACCGAAGATAAAGGTCATGGAACTCGCGAAGGACCTCGGGGTCACGAGCAAGGACCTCATGCTCGCCGCCGAGGAAATGGGTCACAAGGGCGTGCGAGTCTCGACCCCGCTGGACACGACCCTCGCCAACGCGCTCCGCACGAAGCTCGGCAAGGGGCGCGAGCTCCCCGAGGAAGTGAAGCCCAAGCGCGCGCCGCGTCCGAAGAAGACGGCCGCGGAAGGCGAGGACGGCGCCGCCGCGACCGCGAAGAAGCCGGCCGTGCCGCGCGTCCGCAAGCCGAAGACGACCGCCGAGCCGCTCGAAGAGACGCCGGTCGAGCTGAAGCCGACCGCGACGATCGTGAAGCCGAAGCCGGCGGAGCCCGTCGTCGAGCCGGTGGCGGCCGGGGCGGCCCCTGCGCCGCCGCCGATCAAGCCCGTCGAGCCGGTGGTGGAGTCTCCGCTCGCGCCGCCGGCGCCGCCCCTCGAGCCGGTGCGGCCGGCCGCCGTGACCGCGCCGCCCGCTCCGGCCGCGCCGAAGAAGCCGGAGCCGAAGATCGTTCCGTTCCGTCCGCTCGAGCGTCCGACGCCTCCGCCGCCGCCGTCGCGGCCGTCGCGTCAGCCCAGCGGGCCGTTCGCTCCGCCGCGCGTGACGGTCGGGCCGCCGCGTCCGGCGCCGCCGCCGCGTCCCGTCGTCGAGCGTCCCGCCGTCGAACGTCCCGCGGCGCCCGCCGCCGCGACGCCACCGG
>VGLJ01000054.1 GCA_016866775.1 Candidatus Rokuibacteriota bacterium
GGACGGTCGCGTGCTGGACGCCGGGACCGACCACGCCGTGAGCCTCGAGCTGTCGTCCGTGAAGCGGCTCCACGCGAGCATGACCCGCGAGGCGTTCGCGCGCCGGCCGGAGCTCCACGTCGTCCTTCATCAGGGGCGCCCGCTCGTTCAGTCCGAAGGAGAGTCCCGGTACGCCTTCGTCTACGAGGCGGCGGAGACCGCGGCGGCCGGCATCGCGCAGCAGCCGGCCGGGGTCACCGCGGCCCCGCGGCCCACCGGTGCGCTGCTCGAAGAGTTCCTCGCCGCCGGCGTCACCCGGCTCGTGGTCGATCCGAAGCTCCCATTGCAGCGGACGTACGATCGCACGGACCTCGAGCAGATGGTCGCGGCGACGCGGGTGACCGTCGCCGACGACGCGACCGGAGCGGTGATCCGCGCCGGGCTGCACGCGACCCGGCCGATGGTTCCGCCGCGGGGCCGGCCCGACGTGGACGGACGCGCCGCGTTTCAGGCGGTGCGCGCGAGCGTGCGGTCGGGTGAGCGACGGGGATGGCAGTACCTCGAGACGGTCGCGTTCGAGTTCGACGTCCACGTCCCCGTGCATCCGCAACGGTACGACGGGCTCTCGTGGCCGCAGATCTGGGACAAGGAGAACCCATCCGCTCCGATGTTCACGAGCGCGGAGCTCGCGGCGTTCATGGTGTCGACGAACGCGCCGGACGCGCGCCGCGTCGAGCACATGGCCGGCATCGAAGCGCTGCGGTGGCTCTGGTCCGCCCGGCCGCGGCGCCCGGGCCGCTTCGTCATCGACCTCAAGGTCGACGGCAAGGACGTCGGGATCGCCGAGGCCGCCGACGCGCTGCTCGTGTTCTTCCCGTGGGTGATCGACCTGCCGGATCTCGCCGTCGTCCCTCGCGTGGGGCTCGCCAAAGTGGGCGCGCTGCCCGGCGCGCGTGGATTGAAGCCCGAAGCCGCGCGTGCGCTCGTCCAGGGCGCGCGCACGCTCATGACGCTCGCGGCTCAAGGCGGCGCGCCGCCGACGCCCGTCGCGCACGCGGGCGGACGCTATCTGCCGGCGTTCTCCGATGCCGATCAGTTCTTCGCGTTCACGGCGCGCGAGAAGAGCAGTGCGAAGCCCGCGCGACCCGCTTCGGGCAATCCGTTCGCGGAGTGGTTGACGATGGCGGTCGACGTCGACGGCGTGGTGCTCGATCCCGCCGGTCCGGCACCGCTCGCGCTCACGCATGCGGATCTGCTCGTCCTCGGCCTCAGGACCGCGGGATCACAGCCGCGCGGCGCGGAGGGCGTGAAGGCGCTGGCGAGCGTGCGAGCGCTCGGCAAGCTCCCCGCCCGGCTCGCCGGACGCATCGCCGCCGAGTGGCCGGACTTGACGGTCTTGCGCGGCGACGGCGACGCCAATCCCGGGCTTCTGTGCCCGCGCGACCGGACGGGCGGCGCGATCTTCACGAGCCCCGAGGCGGCCCAGCGCTTCATCGACGCGGGCGGCTGTGCTGCGCCCGCGAAGCCGTATCGCTGGTTCCCGCGCTGGGCGGATTCGCCGTTCGAGACGATGCTGCTGACCTTCCACGAGGCGTGGCTCGATCCGGAGCCGTCGGGCGGTGGTCTCCATCTCGACGAGGAGGCCTTGATCTCCGCCGTCGAGGTCCTCGACGAGCGCCTCCAGCCCCGCGTGCCCTGGTTCGCGGCCTAGTCCCCTTTCACAGCCCCTCCCGACCGGTGTCAGATAGGGCGAAGGGGGAGCGCGGACGCTCCCGTGGGAAGGGACACCCCGCTGCAGGCGCATGGGCCGGGAGCCATTCGAGGCCGTGATGGCGGCGCATCATGCGGAGATCTATCGCTATCTGCGCCGGCTGACGTTCCGGTCGGCCGAGGCCGAGGACCTCTCGCAGGAGACGTTCCTGCGCGCCTTCCGCGCGTACCGGGCGCTGCCGCCCGACGCGAACGTGCGGGCGTGGCTGTTCGCGATCGCGACCAACCTCTTTCGCAACAGCCTGCGCGCGGCGAAGCGCCGGCGCGCGGCCTACGACGGCGCGAAGGGGAGGGGACGCGAGGATGACGGCGACGGGCCCGACGGCGTGGCGCGGTTCAACGAGGCGCGGGTCGCGGTCGAAGCGGTCATCGACGCGCTCCCCACGAAGCAGCGCGCGGCGTTCGTGATGCGCAAGGTGCACGAGCTGCCCTACGACGAGATCGCGAAGAGCCTCCACTGTTCCGTCGACGCCGCGCGCGCGCACGTGTTCCAGGCCTTCCGCAAGATCCGCCACTCGCTCGAGGATGCCCAGCTTCCGGCCGCGGAGGGATCCGCATGAGCCCGACCATGTCGTCCTGTCGCGCGATCCAGCCCGACCTCGTCGCCACGGCGACGGGCGACGCCGTGCCGGGCGCGGAGGCCCGCGTGCGCGCGCACGTCGCCGCCTGCGCGCCGTGCCGGCAGGAGCTCGAGCGGTATCGCTCGATCGACCGGATCGTCGGCGACATCCGGCGTGCGCCCGTCGGGGGCGATCACGCCGACATCGTGCGCGGCGACCTCGAGTGGCGGCTCGCGGAGCTCCGGCGCCGCGCCGTGACCGCGCGCGTGTGGAGCTCGCCGCTCGGCCCGATCCTCATCGCGCGCTCCGAGCAGGGCGTCGTGCTCGTGGAGTATCTGGACTCGGCGCGCGGCCTCGAGGCCTCGCGCGCGCTGCGCCGTGCCGGCGTCGAAGTGCTGGAGGACGGCAACGAGACCGAAGCGTTCTACCAGCAGATCCTCGAATACCTCGCGGGCGAGCGGACGCGGCTGGCGTGGCCGCTCGACTACCGTCTCGCGGCCAGCGACTTCCACCGCGAAGTGCTGCAGGCGACGGCGACGCTCCCATACGGCGCGGTCGTCTCGTACGCGCGGCTCGCGCGAGAGATCGGCCGCCCGACGGCGACGCGCGCCGTCGCGCAGGCGCTGCGTCACAATCCGCTGCCGATCGTGGTGCCGTGTCATCGCGTGATCGGCGGCACGGGCGCGCTGACCGGCTACGCCGGCGACAAGCTCGCGCTGAAGGAGCGGCTGCTCTCGCTCGAGGGCGTGCCGGTGGTGCGCGCGCGCCGCGATCGGCGCATCTCGCGGGACGCGATGTACGTCGTCGCGGACCACGATCGCGAGTACTGCGTGCCCACGTGCGGCTCGCTCTCGACGCTGCCGCTGTGGCGCCTCACGCTGTTCGCGACACGCGATCGCGCGGAGTCGGCGGGCCTGGCGCCCTGCACGAGCTGCCGCCCGGATCTGCACCCGCTCTCCGCGTAGCCTCCGCTCTCCGCGTCACACCCGCCTTCCGGCGGTGTCAGACCGCATGAGAGCCGAACGGATCTTCCCGGTCCCGGACGGCATCTCAAGATCGACAGGAGGAAGGCATGACGGTCTACGAAATACGCCTCATCGCGGTGGTCGGACTGCTGGTCATCGGGGCGCTCGCGCTCGTCGCGGCGCTCGCCGTCGCGCATCTCCAGGGCATCGCGCGGCATCGCAAGGACGGGGCCGTCCGCGGCGCGACCGCCCTGCCCGCGCCGGCCGATCGCCGGCGCGCGGCGTAGGGAGGCGGCCATGCTGAGCGCTCTGGCCGCTCTCGCCGTCCTGCTGGCTCCAGTCGCCGGACTCGTCGCCCTGATGATGGCGCTCGAAGCGCGCCAGCGCGCGCGTGACGCCGCCGCCGCGCGCCAGATCCAGCTGACCGACGCCATCCACGCCGAGCTCGGCGCCGTCGTGGCGCCCGTGGTGGAGAAGCGCGCGTTTCAGCCCTGGCGCGTCGTGTTCGCGGTGTCCGAGCCGCGAAGGCGCGACGTCGGCCGGCTGCTCGAGATCACCGACCGCGTGCTCGGCAACCAGCTCCACGACGTGCAGATCGTGTTCAGGCGTCCGCTCGCGGCGTAAGGCGCAGAGGGGTTTGGGGTCCTTGGGTGCGGACCCCATGTGCAAAGGAGGGTGACGATGGACTTCAACGTGTATTACATGCAGGTGCAGGCGGATCAGCTGCTGCGGGAAGCGCGCGCGGCGGCGGCGCGACGAGCGCTGCTCGGCCCGCCGCCGCCGGTCGTCGGCCCCGCGGTGCGGCGCGCGATCGACTGGATGCGGTCGTTCTACGCGCGGTGGTCTTCCGCGGCGTCCACCGGCTCGAAGCCGATCACGGCCCGCGCGTGGTCGAGGTCGCGGTAGCCCCAGCGGTTGCGCGACGTGACGAAGAAGACGTCGAAGCGCACGGTCGGCGGCGCCGCGAGGCATCGTTCGATCATGCGCGCGACGTCGCGCTGGCTGCAGTACACGGCGAATTCGCGCGGCTCCCTCGGCCGGTCCTCCGCGCGCACGCGTCCGACGCGGACGCAGATGACCGACATCCCGTGCGCGGTCGCGTACCGACGCCCGAGCGCTTCGCCCCAGACCTTGCTCGCCCCGTAGAGTCCCGCCGGCCGCAGCGCCGTCTCGTGCGTGATCATCGGCCAGTCCCGCATGCCGTCGTAGCGTCCTTCGACGAGTGACCGGTACGGCTCTTCCTGCTCCCAGGCGCTGACGGTCGCGCCGCTGCTCGCGAAGATCACCCGCTTGACGCCCGCGCGGCGCGCCGCTTCGAAGACGTTGTACGTCCCCACGACGTTCACGCGGAGCACGACGTCCGCGGGCGGGTTGCCGACCGCGGCCGCGAGGTGCGCGACGGCGTCCACGCCGGCGAACGCGGGCTGGATCGCGTCGAGATCGGCGATGTCGGCCTGGTGGCCCGGCACGCCGTCGACGCGCCGCCGGCTCAGCGAGCGGAGCGCGTAGCGCGCGGGATCGAGATGCCGGCGCAGCGCGCCGCCGATCAATCCGCTGAGACCGGTCACCAGGACCACCACGGTGGCCCACGCCAGGGCGGCGCGCGCGACGCTGTCAACACGCTGCGCAGCGACCGCACCTCGTTGCAGGGCTCCTGCACGCGCGCGCATGGTTTCATGAAGTCACTCAAGCCCCGGGCCTGGCCGGCCGATTGCTCTATGAGACATCCACATGCTCCCGCGCACACTCCGCACCTTCGCCGCGGTCGGCCTCGCCGCTATCGGCCTGAGCGGATGCGCGTCCGGCACGCTGGTCGCGAAGTTCGGTCCGCTCCCCGGCGGCGCCACGCTCGTGACGCTCGTCGTGAGCGAGCACGTCGACGTCGTGCGCCAGGAGTGCGCCGAGGTCGGCGTCTTCGGCCGCGTTCTCGGCTGCCAGTCGTCGCAGCAGGTCCGCCATCCGAGCGGCGTGCTGCCGCTGCGCGCGGTCAAGATCGTCCGCTACACCGAACGGCTGCCGTCCGCGGCGACGTTCGAGATCGACGCGCACGAGCTGTGTCACGTCGTGGCGTCGCTCCAGCTCATCGACGATCCCTGTCACGTCGGGAACGACGGTGTGCTGCAGGCGCACGGCGCCGGCGCCGCGATGCCTCGCCTCCGCTGACCGGCCGCTCCCCGGCACGACCTGGATTACGATAAGGCCATGACAACCATTCGCCTGCCCCGGCCCGACGGCTCGATCGTCGACTATCGTCTCGGACCCGCCGCCGATTTTGCGTCCGCGCCGGGACCGATCACGAGCCGCATCGGCTTCGCGGCCGTGCACGTCGTCGCCGATCCGCGCGCGGACGTCAATCCCACGCTCGACGTCGCGGTCGACTGGGACACGACGCTCGCGTATCGACGCTACGTCTGGTCGCTCGGGCTCGCGGTCGCGGAGGCGATGGACACGTCGCAGCGCGGGATGGGATTCCCGTGGAGCGCGGCGAAGGAGCTGATCAGGCGCAGCGTGGCCGAAGCGCGGACGATGCCGGGTGCGCGGGTCTTCAGCGGCGCGGGCACCGACGACCTCCTGCCGTCACCGGGCGTGACGCTCGCGCAGGTCGAGGCGGAGTATGAGGCGCACGGCAGCTACATCGAATCCGTGGGCGGCCGTATCATCCTCATGGCGAGCCGCGCGCTCGCGGCGTGCGCGAAGGGCCCCGAAGACTACGCGAAGGTCTACGGGCGGATCCTCACGCAGGCGAAGGAGCCGGTGATCATCCACTGGCTCGGCGACATGTTCGATCCCGCGCTCGCCGGGTACTGGGGCTCGCCCGATCTCGACCGCGCCACGGAGACGCTGCTCGCGATCGTCCACGAGCACGCGGCGAAGATCGACGGCGTGAAGATCTCGCTGCTCGCCCAGCACCGCGAGATCGCGATGCGACGCCGCTTCCCGAAGGGCGTCCGCATGTACACCGGCGACGACTTCGACTACCCGACGACCGTCGGTGGCGACGCGCACGGGTACTCGGACGCGCTGCTCGGCATCTTCGACGTCATCGCGCCCGCGGCGGCGGCCGGCCTGCGCGCGCTCGATCGCGGGGACCGCGCGGAGTTCGACCGGATCCTCCAGCCGACGCTGCCGCTCTCGCGCCACCTCTTCGGCGACCCGACGCGGTTCTACAAGACGGGCGTGGTGTTCATGGCGTATCTGAACGGGCACCAGGACCACTTCCGGATGGTGGGCGGGCTCGAGAGCGCGCGCTCCGCCGTCCATCTCGCGCGCCTGTTCGAGCTCGCGGACGAGGCGCATCTGTTCCGCGATCCGGACCGGGCCGCGGCCCGCATGCGCCACGTGATGGCGCTGGCCGGGGTGGCTTAGCGCCCCACGATCCACAGGTAGACGGGGTGCACGACCCCGTCGACCGTGAGGTCGATCTGACGCACGGGCCGCCAGTCCGCCATGTCGTGCCGCTGCGAGACGATGCGGCTCCCGGGCTTGAGCTCACGCTGCAGCCGCGGGCGGAGCCGCAGGTTGAACTCCGGCGACAGGTGGAGCGCGACCACGGTCGCGTCCGCGAAGCTCGCGGTGAAGATGTCCTGCACTTCGAAGCGCACCCGGACGGCGACGCCGGCGCGCTTGGCGTTCTCCCGGCTGACGCTCACCATGTGCGGATCGATGTCGTAGCCGACACCTCGCGCGCCGTAGGTGCGCGCGGCGGCGATGGGAATGCGGCCGTCCCCCGAGCCGAGGTCGTACACGACGTCGGTCGGCGTCACCTCCGCGAGTCGCAGCATCGCATCGACGACGGCGGGCGGCGTGCCGCGGAACGGGACGTCCAGGCCGAGCATCGGCCCGCACGCCGAGAGGAGGAGCGCCGCCGCGGCGAGTGCCGCCGTCCAGAGCATTCGCGGAGGGCGTGGGTTCATTCCGCGCCCGGAGCGTTGGGGGGCTTTGGGGGGCGCTCGGAGCCTACCTAATCGGACGCGAGCTTGCCGCTCACGCCCCAGTTGGACTTCTCGACGTCCTGGAAGACGATGTGGACCTGATCGGCCGTCGTCTTGCCGATCTCGACCATGGCCTTCGTGATCGCGGCGGTGATGTCGCGCTTCTGCTGATCCGTACGTCCGGCGTACCACTGAACGGTGATGTTCGGCATCGAACACCTCGATGAGATGGAGTGGCCGGATTATAGCGCCCGCGGACGCGCGCGTGCGCGGTCCGCGGCGCCGCGAGGCGCGGCGCGCGCCTGACAGCGTGCATCACTTGCGTATGGCGACTGCACGAGGCGCCGCAGTCAGGCGAGGATACGCGCGTCGCGCAGGCGGCGGACCTCGCCGGCGTCGAGCCCGAGCTCGGCGAGCACCGTGTCGGTGTGCTCCCCCAGCGCGGGGGCGCCACTCCGCAGCGTTCCCGGGGTCCGCGCGAAGCGCAGCGCGGGGCCGAGGGTGGTGAAGCGCCCCGCGCGCGGATGGTCTTCCTCGCGGAGCATGCCGCCCGCGCGCACCTGAGGATCGTGAGGCAGGTCGGCGAACGTGTTGACCGGCGCGCACAGCACGTCGGCCGCTTCCATGCGCGCCATCCACTCGACGACGGTGCGCTCGCGGAAGATCGGGCCGGCGATCGCGCGCAGATCCTCGCGGTGCTTCATCCGCGCGAGCCGATCGGTGAAGCGCGGGTCGTCGGCGAGCGCGGGACGCTCGATCGCCGTGCAGAACGGCGCCCACAGCTTCTCCGCCCACACCGCGACGTAGATCCACCCGTCCTTCGCTTCGAACGCCTGGAACGGCGCCATGAACGGGTGTGCGTTGCCGTGCCGGCCGAGCGATTCACCGGTGGCCAGCGCCATGATGAGCCGCGCGGCGTTGGCGAGCAGCGCGAGATCGAGGAGCGCGACGTCCACCCGCTGGCCCTCGCCCGTCCGCTCGCGATGCAGGAGCGCGGTCACGACGGCCTGGCTGCACGCGAGCGCGCCCATCGTGTCGACGACCGGCGCGCCGCAGAGCAGCGGCCCGCCGTCCGGCTCGCCGGTGACCGACATGATGCCGCCGAGCGCCTGCACGAGCATGTCGAGCCCGGGCTTCGCGCGCATCGGGCCCGTGGGACCGAAGGCGGAGAGCGAGCAGTAGACGATGCGCGGGTTCACCGCGGCGCACGCGTCGTAGCCGATGCCGAGCCGCTCGGCGACACCGCCGCGATAGGCTTCGAGCACGACGTCCGCGCGCTCGACGAGCCGCAGGAACACCGCGCGTCCGTCCGCCTTCGTGAGGTCGACGGCGACGCTTCGCTTGTTGCGGTTCGTGGCGAGATAGACCGAGCTGTCGCCGCCGCGCACCGTGGCGGCGTCGTACATCGTCCGCGACGCGTCTCCCGCGCCGGGCTCCTCGACCTTGACGACGTCGGCGCCCATGTCGGCGAGATAGAGCCCGCACACCGGGCCGGCGATGAAGTGCGCCAGCTCCAGCACCCGGTAGCCGCCGAGCGCGCCGCGTGCGCTCACGATTCGCCGGTCGTGCGCGACAACCACGATTCGGCGCGCGGCGACGGGCGGCGTGCGAGGCGTCGCTCGAGCAGGCGTCGCGCCTTGTCCGCCTCGCCCGCACGGATCCACGCGGCGACGAGCGTCTCCTCCCACACGTCCTGCTGCGCGTGGCTGCCGCCGCAGCGGACGATGTCGTCCACGAACGGCTCGATCGTGCGCGCGGCGCGCGCGTAGTCGCCGCGCACGAACGCGCCGAACCCCTCGCCGAGCGCGGGCACCGCCTTGCCCGGCGGCAGCGTGCGCTTCGCCGCGCGCTCGCGCAGCACCGCGAGGCGCCGCTCGTAGACGTCCCACATCCCCGCGGAGGCCCAGGCCATGAGGCAGTGCAGCTCGTGGAAGTGCGGTGCCGTGGCCGGGAACCGCTCCTCGGCGAACGCGGCGATCTCCTTCCACTCGTCCGCACGCACGGGCTCGCCGTCGAGGTGGAGGCGCCACAGGAGCGACACGCCGTCGGTGAGCACGTTGGTCGCGGGCGCGAGCGGCGCGACGCGCGCGCGGATGCCGGCCTCGAAGGCCGCACGGGCACGCCCGACGTCGCCGCGAAGGAGCTCGAAGAGCGCCGTGTGCCAGGTGAGGTGACAGTGCAGCGATCCCGCGCGGTCGTAGCCGGGAAGCCAGCCGCTCACGAAGCCGACGCCGCCCGCGGGATCGCCCTGCTCGTAGAAGACGTGCGCGAGCCCGTGCACGGCGTTGGCGTTGCGGGGATTGAGCGCGAACGCCTGCTCCATGAGGCGGCGCCCCTCGGCCACGCGCCCGGATTCCGTGTGCGCCCAGCCCCACGCGAACCGGAACCACCAGTCGTCGCCGTACGCGCCGGCGAGGGGGCGGAAGAACTCGTACATCTCCTCGTCGTGCTCGCGGCGGCCCGCGAAGCTGATGAGGCCGAACGCGCCGAAGTTGAGCTGGAGGACGAGCGCGTCGCGCGGGAAATCCTCGCAGTGCGCACGCACCGCCTCGAGCGCGCCGGCGGCGTTGCCGTCGATCGCGCGGGCGATCGTCTCGACGTGCCCGCGCTCGCGCTCGGTCACGCCACGCACCAGCGCGCGCGCCCGGCTCGCGACGGCGCGCGCCTCCACCGGCTGCATCCGGAGCTGATGCGTGCGCGCGAGCGCGATGTGTCCGAGCGCGAAGCTCGGATCGGCGTCGATCGCCATCGTGAAGCAGCGGTCGGCGCCGGGTTGTGCCGAGAGCAGACGGTCGACGCCCTCGACGTATGCGTCCACCGCGCGCATGCTCGCCGTCGTCAGCGGCAGGCCGTAGCGATCCTCGGCGGTCATCGCCGCGTCCGGTCCTCGCCGACGCGGACGAGCATCTTGCCGAAGTTCTTGCCCTGCAGGAGCCCGATGAACGCGTCGGGCGCGCGCTCGAGGCCGTCGACGATGTCCTCGCGGAACCTGATCCGACCCTCGCGGACCCACGCGCCGACGTCGGCGAGGAACGCGGGCATGCGGTCCAGGTGATCCGACACGATGAACCCCTGCACGAGCACCCGGTTCGTCAGGAGCACGCGCCAGCTCGGTCCGCTCACGGCACCGGTCGCGTTGTATTGCGAGATGAGCCCGCACAGCGGTATGCGCGCGAAGGGATTGACGAGCTGGAGCACGGCCTCGGTGATGTCGCCGCCCACGTTCTCGAAGTAGACGTCGATCCCGTTGGGGCACGCGGCGCGCAGCGCGGCGCCGAGGTCGTCGGTCTTGTAGTTCACGCAGGCGTCGAAGCCGAGCTCGCTCACGACGTAGTCGCACTTGTCCTTCGCGCCCGCGATGCCGACGGCGCGGCACCCTTTGATCTTCGCGAGCTGTCCCACCACGGCGCCGACGGCGCCGGACGCGGCGGAGACCACGACCGTGTCGCCGGCCTTCGGCCGGCCGATGTCGAGCAGGCCGACGTACGCGGTCATGCCCGGCATGCCCAGCACGCCGAGCGCGGTGGAGATCGGCGCCTGCGCCGGGTCGAGCTTCCGCACGCCGGCGCCCTTCGACACCGCGTGCGTCTGCCAGCCGTCGTATCCCTGCACGATGTCGCCGGCCTTGAAGACGGGATGCTTCGACTCGACGACCTCGCCGACGGTGCCGCCGACCATCAGGTCCCCGGGATCGACGCCCTTCGCGTACGACTTCACGCCGCTGATGCGCCCGCGCATGTAGGGATCGAGCGAGAGGTAGATCGTGCGCGTGAGGATCTCGCCGTCGCCGACGGTGGGCACCGGCGCTTCGACGAGCGCGAAGTCGCCGGGTTTCGGCGCGCCGACGGGCCGGCTCTTGAGGATCACGCGACGGGCGGTGACTGTCATGGGACGACCTCCGTCTATCGGTTCAGAGGGGGTTCGGGGGCGAGTCTCTCACACCCCCGATTCCAAATGACAGCGAACGGCGATGGCGCGGGTCTCTCACGACGAACAATGCGGCCGCGCACGCCACGCTGAACGCGGCGCTGAGCCCGAAGACGAACGCGTAGCCGACCGCGTCGATCATGAGCCCGCCCACGAGCGGCAGCGCGAAGCCGAACGGTGCCAGGAACGTGCGCTCGATCCCGACGTAGGTTGGGTTCTGCTGCGGCGTCGGCGCGAACTCGAGCAGCACGTTCACCGCCGAGACCTGGATGGCGGCGTTGAGGAGCCCATTCAGCGCGAAGACGGCCGAGAAGACGGTCAACGAGCTCGCGGTGAGCGCGACGACGTTCATCGAGAGCCCCGCGCAGGCGGCGACGATCATCACGAGCCGATGGCCCGCGCGATCCGCCACCGATCCGAGCGCGAGCTGGCCGAGCATCTGCCCGGCGAGCAGGAGCGCGGTGAAGACGCCCACGTCGGACTGCGGTGCCCGCAACACGCGCAGCGCGTAGACCGTGAAGAATCCGCTGCCCGTGACCGCCGCGAACATCAGCGCGCGCGCGCCGAGATACCACGTGAAGTTCACGTCACGCCGCAGGAGCGCGGGCACGCTGCCGAGGTGCGCCCAGAAATCCGCCTGTGCCGGCGCGGTCGTCGACGGCGGCTCGCGCACGACGACGAGCGCGATCCACGAGAGCCCGATGAAGACGGTCGCGGCGAGAAAGCAGACGCCGTAGGCCGTCGACGACGGCAGCGTGTCGAGCACCCAGGCCGTCAACGCGCTGCCGGCGATGCCGCCCAGCGTGCCGGCGAGGCTCGCGAGGCCGAAGAACCGTCCGCGCAGACGCGCGGGCAGCGTGCGCGCGACGAGATCGGTCCACGCCGGCATGAGGAAGCCGCCGACGGCCGTCATCACGAGCAGCATCGCGAGCATGACCCAGATGGACAGCGCGGGCGCGCGGTCGGCGAGGAAGAACGCGACCAGCGTGAGGACGAGGAACGGCACCCGCTCCCAGCCCGTCCACCTGAGCACGAACGGCAGCTTCACCGGCAGGCGCTCGGTGTGGGCCGCGGCGAACAGCGGAGGGAGGAACCAGCCGACGGTCATGACGGCGGGAATCGCGCCGATGAGGACCGTCGAGGCGCCAAGCGATTCCGCGAACGCGGGCAGCACCGTGGCGGACGACATGAACGCGAGCCCGACCATGAACAGGCCGTAGTCGGCGCCGAGCGCGAGCAGGTTCCAGCGGAGGTGCGTTTCGGCGAAGCTGTCGTCGGTCAGCGCGCGATCTCCCCGACGACGCGCACGCGCGTCCGCAGCGAGTTGCCGGGCAGGTAGGCGAGCGGCAGGTCTTCGACCTCGACGACGTTCAGGGTCGTGCGGTCGGCGCCGGCTTCCACCGCCTTGTCCTCGGCGAGCCACCGGGCGCGGGCGATCGCTTCGTCCCGGCTGAGGTCCTGGAAGATCTGGTCGACCTCGCCGCTCACCTGCGCGATGGCCGCGCCGACCGCGTTCGCCACCGCCTGGTGCGGCACGTTGATGACCTCGGACACGCCCGCCAGCCGTGGCGGCACGAGGAACGAGCCGCCGCCGACCGCGATCAGCGGCGCATCGCTCGCGTCGGTCTTCATGCGGTCGACGCCCTCTTCGATCATCCCCCGGATCCGCGCGAGCGCGTTCTCGACGAGCGAGGCCGGCAGGTCCGCGACGCGCGCGCGATCGCCGAGGTCGATGAGGCCGGCGGCGACGGCGACGTCGGTGACCGTGAGCACGTCGCCGCCGAAGACGAGCGCCTGCTCGGTCAGCCGATAGCCGACGCTCGCCGGCCCGACCGACAGCGGGGCGCGCGCCACGAGCGTGCCGCCGCCGAGCCCGAGCGAGAGCAGGTCCGGCATGCGGAACAGCGTGCGGACGCCGCCGATCTCGACCACGTTGTTCGCCTCGCGCGGGAAGCCGTGCCGCAGGCTGCCGATGTCGGTCGTCGTGCCGCCCACGTCGATGACGAGCGCCTCGTCGCGCTTCGAGAGGAACGCGGCGCCGCGCATGGAGTTCGTCGGGCCCGACGCGAAGCTGTACACGGGATACGCTTCCGCGACCTCCGCCAGCATCACCGTGCCGTCGTTCTGCGTGAGATAGAGCGGGGCGGCGATGCCGCTCGCGCGCAGCGCCTCGGTGAACGCGCGCGTGGTCTTCCGGGCGAGCGCGATGAGGCAGGCGTTCAACAGGGCTGCGTTCTCGCGCTCGAGCAGACCGATGCGCCCGAGCCGGTGCGACAGCGTCACGGCGACGCCCGGGCATTCCTCGCGCAGGATCGCCGCGGCGTCCTCCTCGCACGAGGCGTTGAGCGGCGAGAAGACCGACGCGACCGCGACCGACGTGACGCCTGCCGCACGGATCCGGCGGGCCGCCTCGCGCATGCCCTTGGTATCGAACGGCACGAGCGGCCGGCCATCGAACTCGTGGCCGCCCTCGAGCATGATGACTTCGCCGCGCACCAGCGCGGCGAGATCGTCCGGCCAGTCGACGAACGGCGGGAGCGACGCGCCAGACGGCAGCCCGATGCGAATGGCGGCGACGTGATCGAGGTCGCGCCGCTGCACGACCGCGTTGGTGAAGTGCGTGGTGCCGATCATCGCGGCCGAGGCGTCGCGCGCGTGCGGCGCCTGCCTCACCAGATCGGCGAGGGCGCGCGTGATGCCGGCCGTCACGTCCGCGGTGGTCGGCGTCTTCACCGCGCCGACGACCGCGTCACCCTCGAGCAGGACCGCATCGGTGTTCGTGCCGCCGACGTCGATGCCGATGCGCCGCATGGCGGTACGATAACGCGACTTCAGCGAGCGGGCGGCACTCCCGGCGGCTTCGACGCTGGGCGGCGCGGTGGAGGGATCCCGGAGCAGCGCGCGCCGGAGTCGATCTGCGCCTCGAGAGCGCCCGCCCGCGGCCCACCGAGATTCGCCTGCTCCGGCCCGATCGCGATGGCCTGGCGCCGCTCGTCCAGAGCTTGAGGGCGCTTGCCCTGCGCCTCCAACGCATCGGCCCAGTGCGCCAGCACGCTCGCTATCAGGCTGTCGATGCTCGCCGACGGCCTGGCCGAGTGATAGACGACACCGTGCCCGGCGTGCGCAACCGCAAGGTGTAGGTCGGCGCGTTGCCTTTGTCGTCGCCGGCCGACTCGGTGATGACCTCGCCCGAGATCTTGGTGTCCGCGTACCCGAGGAAGTGGCGGATCTGCGAGATCGCGCTGCTGAGGTTGATCCCGCCGACCGGGAGCTGGATGTCCGGCAGCTGCGACTCGAGGGTGGTGCCGTTGACGGCTTCCTGCTCCTTCTTCGCCCGGGCGTCGATCGTGATTTCTTTCAGATGGTCGAGGACGCGCCGCGCGACCGCATCGCCGGTCAGGCCGCGGTCGGAAGCCGCCGCCGGCACCGTGATCTCGCTGATCACCACGCTCTGCGTGGTCACGACCTTCACGAAGACCGCACGCCGACGATGATCGCGGCGAGGATGACGACGTTGAATGCGACGCGCTTGACGGTCTCGAGGAGGGCGGCCCAGTCCGGCCAGCGCCGTGCGCGCGCCGTCGCGCCGGTGACCGGCGGGCCGCTGTTCGCCTTCTGGTCGGGATCGGTCGGGTCACTCATGTCGCGCCGCCCCACTCCAACGCTGGCGGCGGCAGCTTAGCATCCAGCCGCGTCCCGTCGTGCGCTGACGGGCGCCACCCGTCGGTTGTTGGACACCCGGGAGCGGCCCTCGTAGAGTCGCGGCCGTGAGCGAAATCCGGTACGTCTGCATGTCGGACGTCCACTTCGGCGCGGCGAACAGTCTGCTGACGCACGTCGACGCGGATTCGATCACGGTAAAGCCGACGCACCCGAGCGAGCTGTGCGCGAACTCGATCAAGCACGGATACGACGGCGAAGGCGGTCGCCCCATCAACCTGAGCGTCACCGCCTTCGAGGATCGGATCGTCGTGGAGGTCGAGGATTTCGGCCGACCGTTCGACGGCGCACGCTACGTGCCTCCTGACCTCGACGCGCGACCCGAGCAGGGCATGGGGCTGTTCCTGGCGCGCGCACTGGTCGACTCGCTCGCGCCGGACGTGGCCCGGGCGCGCGGGACGCGCGGGATCCTCGTCAAGTACCGCGCCGGCTATCGACCGCCGAACACCGACCGAAACTCGAGGTCGTAGCCGAACGCGCGCGGACCGACGTGCTCGAGGCCCTTCGGCGTGAGCAGGACCGGCGGCGCGGGCAGGGCGATGACCGTCACGCGCTGGCCGTAGCGCAGCGTCTCCGTGCCGATCGCTTCGCCCGACACGGTGTCGACGACGCAGATGAGGTCGGGCGTCATCACGCGCGGCTCGCCGTCGAGCCAGCCGACCGCCCACTCGTTCTGGAACCCGAGCGAGAAGCGGTGCCCGCGGAACGCGTCGAGACCCTCGATGGTCGCGGTGCCGCGGAGGAAGCCTTCCGTCGTCCGGCGCGCGATGTCGTGGACCTTGCCGGTGAAGAGCTTCACGCCGTGCTCGGCCTCGAGGACGGCGTCGATCGGGTCCCGGTGCGCGCGGCGCGCGGCCTGGACCGCGCGGCCGATGCCGATGGCCTTCGTGGTCGAGCCGAGGATCGCGCACTCCTTCACTTCTTTGCCCGTGCGCGGCGCCTTGCACGTCGAGGCGATCGAGCCGACCTCGACGCACGCCTTGCGGCTGATGCGCTCCATCCACTTCCAGCTCGCGGCCCGCGCGACGACGACCGCGTTGTCCCTGACGTCGGCGAGCGTGAGCGGGTACATGCGGAGGTCGTGGATGGCGAAGCTCGTCATCTGCGCTTCGGGGAACGCGCGGCCCATGCAGTCGGCGTCGACGACCGGGAGGTCGAGCATCGCGGCGGCCATGAACGGCTGGATCGAGTTGCCGCCGCCGATCTCGAGCGACATCACCGCGCGGAACTTCCGCCCGAGGTACTCCTCCATCATCGTGACCGCGAGCGCCATCGTCTTCGGGTCGGTGAGCCGCTCCTGGCCGACGAGCGGCGCGCCCATGTTCGAGACGACCGCGACCAGGTCGTCGTCGTCGAGCTCGGAGGCGTCCATCAGGTGACACACGGTGCCCGTGCGATAGAGCTGCCGCATGTTGAGCAGCGCGAGGTAGGGACTGCCGCCTCCGCCGGTGCCGAGGATCCACGCGCCGATCGCGAGGCTCTCGATCTCGTCCGCGCTGACCGGTCTCACAGCGGGAGGCGCTCCCCCGCGGTGAACCACCGCGGCGCCTGGCCGACGCGGAAGAGCTTCACGCGCTGTTGGCCCAGGACCGTGGCAATGCCGTCGTCGACCCGGACCATCGTCTGTTCCTCGATGCCCACGACCGCGTTCTTGTTGCGCACGTGGTACTCCCGGATGCGGTCCTCGCGCGTCTCGCTGCCGGGCGCCATCGCGGGGTCGGTGTCCTTGAAGTGAGGATTGATGTTGAACGGCACGAGGTGGAGTGCCGCGAAGTGCGTCAGCGCGACGATGTTCCAGTCGTTCGTGGTGAGGATCGTCGGGCCCGCGAGGTTGGCCCCGGCGCTGGCGCCGGCGTACGGCATGCCTGTGCGGGCGCGCTCCTTGATCGCGTCCTGCAATCCCGACGAGCGCACGCGGTCGAGCAGCGCGTACGTGTTGCCGCCGCCGACGAACAGGGCGTCGACGCGCTCCAGCGTCTTCAGCGGCTGACGTTCCCAGTGGACGTGCTCGAGCTCGACGCCGAGCGGCTCGAGCCCCGTCTTCGCGTGCGTGAAGTAGAACTCGGGATCGGCGAGCGTCGCCGCCGAGACGAATCCGAGCTTCCGCACGGCGGGTCCGTAAAACTCGCCGAGGGCACCTCGACAATGCTCGAGATAGGGCCGTCCGGAGTTGGAGATGAGAAGGACGCGCATCAAAACCCCGTGAACTCTTCCAGGCCCATGAACCGCGCGATGCCGACGACCAGGACGAGCGCCACGCCGATCGCGAACGCCGAGACCGCGGCCGCGGTGGGATCGAACGAGTACTTCAGATAGGCGAAGAGCTCGATGGGCAGCGGCGTCAGCCGCGCGCTCGTCAGGAAGAGCGAGAGCGTGAAGTTGTCGAAGGAGATCGCGAACGCGAAGATCGCGCCCGCGACCACCCCGGGCTTGATCACCCCGAGCGTCACCTCGAAGAACGCGCGGACGGGGTGGGCGCCGAGGTTCTGCGCCGCCTCTTCGAGCGCGATGTCGAAGTGGGTGAGCGTGGCCGTGACCGTGCGGATCACGTACGGCGTCGTCACCACGACGTGGCCGATCAGCAGCGCGCTGTAGGTCGCCTGCATCTTGAACAGCGTGTAGAACTGCAGCAGCGCGACGCCCGTGAGGATCTGCGGCAGGAGGAGCGGCGAGGTCACGAAGGCGTTGAGCAGATCGCGGCCGCGGAAGCGCCCGCGCACCAGCGCGACGGCGGCGGCCGTGCCGATGAGCGTGGAGGCGACGGCGGTCCAGAACGCGAGCTCGGTCGAGAGCCACAGCGCCTGCATGAACTCCCGGCGCTGGAAGAAGTTCGCGAACCACTTCAGCGAGAAGCCCTGGGGCGGGAACGTGAAGTAGTTGCCCGCGTTGAACGCCGCGAGCACGACGATCACCATCGGCACGAGCAGGAACGCGTAGACGAGCGCCACCACGGTGCCGAGGATCACACGATCCCCCGCAGCGCGCGCTCGGTGACCTTGATGTACACGGCGATCAGCGCCACCGAGATCACCAGCAGCACGAACGCGTTGGCCGCCCCGAAGGGCCAGTCGAACACCGAGAGCACCTGCTCGTAGACGATCATCGGCAGCACCTGCACCTTGAACCCGCCCAGGAGGATCGGGACGACGAACGAGCTGATCGCGAGCGAGAAGGTGAGGAGCGAGCCCGCGAGGATGCCGGGCAGGGACAGCGGGAGCGTGACCTCGACGAAGGTCCGCACTCGCGAGGCCCCCAGCGTCTGCGAGGCTTCGAGCAGCGCCGGATCGATGCGCTTCAGCACGCCCGTGAGCGACAGGATCATGAACGGCAGGAAGACGTGGACGAGGGCGATGGCCACGCCGAACGTGTTGTACATGAGCGGCAGCGGCTTCGCGATCCACCCGCGCTCCACGAGCGTGGCGTTGATCAGCCCGCGATCCGCCAGCAGGATCATCCAGCCGTAGCACCGGATGACGATGCCGACGAGCAGCGGCGAGAGGATGCACACGATCAAGAGCGGCTTCCAGCGCGAGCGCGTGCGCGCGAGGTGGTAGGCGAGGGGATAGCCGAGCAGCAGCGCGATCGCGGTCACGATCACGCCGAGGACGAGCGTGTCCCACAGCACGCCCAGGTAGAAGCCGTCCGAGAGGAAGCGCGCGTAGTGATGGAAGGTCACGGTCCATTCCATCTGGCCGAACGACTGGCGCGAGACGCTGATCGCCAGCATCAGCGCCAGCGGCGCCGTGAAGAACAGGGCGAGCAGGAGGATGTAGGGCCCGAGGAGGACGAGCCCGGCGCCGAGCCTCACCGTCCGAGCAGCTCCGCGGCGACACGCGCCACGAGCAGATTCGCGACCAGGGTCGGCGCGCCCGTCAGGTGCGCGACCTCGTCGCGCGTCTTGCGCCGGAAGCCGATGCAGTCCATCACCACGAGCCCGGCGCCACCGGCGCGCAGCGCGTCGGAGGACGCGCGCACCGCAGCCGGATCATCCTCCTGGTACGGCGACAGCGCGGCGACGACCGGATCGAAGCCCGCCTTCCGCCAGCGGTCGCCGGTCTGGGGAATGTGACGCTCCGACGGCGTCAGGACGCCGAGCCGACCCGGGAACGTCATCGCGCGCAGGAGGCCGAGCAGGAGCTGCTGCGGCTCGAGCAGCGGCTTCCGCGCCGCGAGCTTCGGAAACGCGCCGGTGCAGAGCAGCACGTTGAGGGCGACGCCGCGGTCTTCGAGCGCGGCGATGCGCGCCTCGACGAGCGGGATGACGTGCGTCTTGCCGACGAACACGGACGAGGCATCGGCGAGTCGCGTGACGAGGATCTCGTCGTCCCCTTCCGGCGCGAGCGTCGCGATCTGCGCGCGCGTGAGCCCATCGAGCGCACCCGCTTCGAGGATGTCGACGTCGCCTCCGAGGATCGCCGCCATGTCGGGAACGACGTCGGTCCGCGGCGCCTGTCCAACGGTGATCAGTCCAACGCGTGTCATGCGTCCTCCAGAATGCGGGCGTCGTCGGCCGTCCATCCGGCGTGCACGCGCGCGCCCGCGGCGAAGCGCACCTCGCCGAGCTCCACGGCCTGGAGCGTGAGCCCGCTGTCGCTGCGCAGCACGTAACGAACGGTCTCGCCCTGATAGACGACGTGCGTCACGGTCATCGCGTGCGTGTTGTCGAGCGATTCGCGTGCGACGAGGCGTACGCGCTCGGGGCGCAGCGCGACCGTGACGGCGGCCCCGGGTGCCGCGTAGCCCGTCGTCGCGATCTTCAGGCCGTGGCAGTCCACGGTGCCGTGGCCCGTGGCCTGGCCGGTGAGCAGGTTGATGTTGCCGATGAAGCCGGCGACGAACGTGGTCGCGGGCGTCTCGTAGAGCGCGCGCGGCGTCGCCACCTGCTCCACGCGCCCGCGATGCATGACCGCGATGCGGTCCGACATCGTCAGCGCCTCCTCCTGGTCGTGCGTCACGTAGATGGTCGTGATGCCGACCTCGCGCTGCAGGCGCTTGAGCTCGATCTTCATGTGGTCGCGCAGCTTCTTGTCGAGGGCGCCGAGCGGCTCGTCGAGCAGGAGGACCGACGGCTGCGTGACGAGCGCGCGCGCGAGCGCCACGCGCTGCTGCTCGCCGCCCGAGAGCTCGCGCGGATAGCGGCCGCCGTGGTCGGGGAGCTGCACGAGCGCGAGCGCCGTCGCCACGCGCCGGGTGATCTCGTCCTTGGCCACGCGCTGCATGCGCAGCCCGAACGCGACGTTCTGCGTGACGGTCCGGTGCGGGAACAGCGCGTAGTGCTGGAACACCATGCCGACCCGTCGCCGATGCGGCGGCACCGCGTTCACGCGCGCGCCGTCGATCAGGACGTCGCCGGCGTCCGGGACCACGAAGCCGGCGACGGAGCGGAGCGTGGTCGTCTTGCCGCAGCCGGAGGGACCGAGCAGCGTGAAGAACTCGCCCGGCCGGATGCCGAGCGAGACGCCGTCGAGCGCGACCGTCGCGCCGTAGCGCTTGACGAGGCCGTGCAGCTCGACGGTGTGGTCGCTCAGCGCATCTCCTTGTTCCAGCGCTCGGTCCACTGCGGCCGCTGCTTCGCGACCTGGCCCCAGTCGAAGAGGAGGAGCTTCTCCACGTCCGCGGGCCCGCTGATGATCTTCTTCGCGACATCCGGCGGCAGCTTCACCGTGCGGTTGGTCGGGCTGAAGAACAGCTCGTTCGCGAACGCGAGCTGCACCTCGGGCGAGAGGTAGGCGTCGATCAGCTTCCACGCGAGCTCCTTGTTCTTCGAGCCGCGTGTGACCTGGATGACCTGGTCGAGGATCGGCGTGCCCTCGCGCGGCGCCACCCAGTCGATGGGCAGGCCGCGCTTCTGCAGATCGTACGCGGCGCCGTCGTGCAGCACCGCGATGACGACTTCCTTCTGCTCGAGGTTCTTCTCCATCGTGCCCGTGAAGTCCACGAGCTTCGACTGCGCCCGCTTGATCGCCGCGACGCCCGCGTCGATGTCGAAGTAATCCTTGCCGTAGAGCTTGTCGGCCATGAAGAGGAAGTTGATGCCGAGCGTGTTGCCGATGACGTACGTCCCGCGCTTGCCCGCGTACTCCGCGTCCCAGAAGTCCTTCCAGCTCGCCGGCTTCTTGGCGACGGCGTCGGTCCGGTACGCGAGGCCGATGCGCGACCAGAACAGCACCACGCTGGTGTCGCCGATGAGCGCCTTCGGGTAGACGTTCTTGATGTTCGGCGCCAGCGTGTCGTTGCGCGTGTCGAAGAACCCGCGCTCGCGCGGGATGGGGAACGGCGGCTCGTTGCCCATGACGACGTCGAACGGCGGGTTGTCGGGGCCGGCGGCCATGAGCTTCGCCACCCACTCGGTGGTGATGCCGGTGACGATCTCGACCTTCACGCCGTGCTGCTTCTCGAACGGCGCGACGAGCGCCTTCTTCATCACCTCCGACCAGCGGCCGCCGTAGCCGGTGACGACGAGCGTCTTCGACTGCGCGTCGGTCGGCGGCGCCGGGGTCAGCGTGAAGGCGAAGGCGACGAGCAGCAGCGCGGCGAGCAGACGAATCATGGGCCACCTCCTGGGCGGCCCGATTATAGCTGCGCTCTCACTCGACGACGGCGACCGCCTCGATTTCGATGAGCGCGTCCGGGATCGCGAGGTTCGCGATCTGCACGAGCGTGCTCGCGGGCGGGTTCGGTCCGAAGAACTCCGAGCGCACTTCGCCGTAGGGCTCGCGGTAACGCACGTCGGTCACGAACACGGTCACCTTGACGACGTCGTCCAGCTTTCCACCCCCGGCCTCGACGATCATCTTGATCTGCTCGAAGACCCTGCGCGTCTGCGCCTTGATGTCGCCCTTGCCGACGAGGTTGCCGTCCTTGTCGTACGGGAGCTGGCCGGCGACGTAGATGTGGGTGCCCACGCGCCAGCCGAGCGTGTAGCGCGGGCGCTGGTCCTTCATGCCGGGCGGGGCGATCGGAATGCGTGCCATGGCCTACGTTCCCCCCTTGTCAGCGGAGCGGGGTAAGAGATCGGAAACCGCCACACTCGCCGACGGAAGGGCGAGGGGAACGACCACGTCGCCGGGTCCGAACGTCTGCATCGACCCATACCGCCATCCGTACCGTGCCGCGGGATCGGGAACGGGCTCGCGATACACCTCGACGAGACGATCGACGAGATTCACGATCCAGTAATCCGAGAGTCCCGCCCGCGCGTACGCGCTGCCTTTCCGGCTCCGGTCGAAGCGCAGGCTCGAGTGCGCGACCTCGACGACCAGGACGGGTCGCGCGGGGTGGTCGTCCAGGTAGTCGTCGTGCGTTCCTGCGACGACCGCGATGTCGGGTTCGGGCTCCGACTCGTCGTCCAGGGCGATCGAGAGCTGGACGCGTACGACCCAGCCCGGAGGCAACGCCGCCCGGATGCCGTCAGTGACCTTGCCGACACCGGTCGCGTGATACGGCCCTTTCGGCTCCGCGACGAGCAGCTGTCCGCCCAGGAGCTCGAGCGGCTCGTCCTCGAAGACGCCCTGTTCCACGAGGAGATCGTATTCGGCACGCGTCCAGCGGCGCGGCGTGAAAGGTGTCTGTTTCATGTGACGACCGTACGCCCACGATTCATGGAGCGTCAACGTGTCGAAACCGATACGGTCAGAGGACCCAGACGAACGGGCGGGTGGTCAGCGTCGCCGGGTCCCAGAACCCGTGCTCGCCGAGCCAGCTCTTCGCCTCGTCGGCATCGGTCGTCTTCATGACCGTGAGCGTCTCGGCGTTGTCGACGATGCCGCCGAACGCGAGCTTGCCGGCGCCGCGCATCTCGACGAGGGCGATCTGCGCCATGTCGAGGTCGGCCACGGGGCCCTCGACGATCGTCACCACGCGCGAGCCGTCGAGCACGACGGGCACGAGCTCCCACGGCTCGACGAAGTGGCTGAAGCTGCGGGGCGTGTACTTCGTCCAGACACCGCCGGTCCAGTACGGATCCTCCTCCATCGCCGGCTTCACCTGCCACGGCTGCTGTAACCGATAGAAGAGGTCGGCGCGCGTGCCGTCCGGCGACGGCCCGCCGCCGATCAGGATCGACGTCGCGCGCAGACCCTGCAGCCGCGCGATGTGCTCGCGCCGGTGCGCCTCGCGCTTCGTGACGTAGTCGTCGACGGTGTCGACGGCGAGGTGGAAGACGATCACGGCCGCCATGGTACCGTGGATGAATGGACGCGGAAACAGTTGACGGCCTTGGGCCGTCAAGGTCCATCGACCGGTTCCGCTCCCGGTTCTCTTTCCCGCTCGACGACTTCCAGCTCGAAGCGTGCCGCGCGATCGAGACCGGGCAGTCGGTGATCGTCTCGGCGCCGACGGGCGCGGGCAAGACGCTGGTCGCCGAGTTCGCGATCCAGCAGGCGCTCGAGCAAGGCAAGCGCCTCGCGTACACCACGCCGCTCAAGGCGCTCTCGAACCAGAAGTTCGCGGACTTCACGCGGACGTACGGCGCCGACGTCGTCGGCATCCTCACCGGCGACGTGAAGGTCAATCCCGGCGCGCGCGTGCTCGTCATGACGACCGAGATCCTGCGCAACATGTTCTACACGGGCGGCCTCGCCGACCTGGGCTACGTGGTACTCGACGAGTGCCACTACATGGGCGACGAAGGGCGCGGGACGGTGTGGGAGGAGATCATCGTCAACGCGCCGCGGGACGTGCAGCTCGTCGCGCTCTCGGCCACGGTGGCGAACGTCAAGGAGATCGCCGACTGGATCTCGATCGTCCACCGGCCGATCCTGCCGATCTTCCACCCGGAGCGGCCCGTGCCGCTGTCGTACGCGATCGCCGACATCGCCGGCGAGGTCCACGCGCTCGACGCCGTGCGCAGCGGACGCACGCGCGTCGTCGGTGACGAGTCACGCGCGCAGGACGACCGCGGACGGTGGTACACCCGGCGCGTCGTCGATCCGGTCGTGCTCATCGAGGCGCTCGAGGCGCGCCGCTGGCTGCCGACAATCTACTTCATCTTCAGCCGGGCGGGGTGCGAGCGCGCGATGGGCGACGTGCTCGCCGAGGGGCGCGCGTTCGTCACCCGCGAGCAGCAGCGGGAGATCGATCTCGCGATCAGCGAGGCCCTCGCGGAGACGCCGTCGATCGGCGAGTCGAACCTGAACCAGACGATCTTCCGGGCGCTCGCGCTCGGCGCCGGCGTCCACCACGCCGGCGTGCTTCCCGCGATGAAGCGGCTCATCGAAGTGCTGTTCGAGCGCGGGCTGTGCCGCGTGGTCTTCGCGACCGAGACGATGGCGCTGGGCATCCACATGCCGGCGCGCAGCGTCGTGCTGCAGGGGCTGACGAAGCGCACCGAGCGCGGCTTCCGCAGCCTCTTCAACAACGAGCTGACGCAGATGGCCGGGCGCGCGGGGCGCCGCGGCATCGATCCCGAAGGCCAGTGCGTGATCGCGCTCGACGCGCGCGACGGGCTCGAGGACGTGCTGCGTGTCATCGACAGCCCGCCCGAGCCGGTGGAGAGCCAGTTCAAGCTGGGCTACGGCTCGGTGACGCTGCTCGTCGCGACGGGTGCCGGGCCGGAGGTGCTCCGCCGGCGCGTCGAGTCGTCGTTCGGCCAGTACCAGAACATGAAGCGCATCCGCGAGCTCGAAGGGGACGTCGCCGCGCTCGAGGCGCAGGCGACGGCCGTCAGCGAATACGCGGCGCCGTGCGGCGACTTCCCGCGCATCGGGCGCTATCGCCGCGCGCGCGAGGAAGTGGAGGAGCGACGGCGCGCCGCCGGGCGTGGCGGCCGCCGCGGCGAGCGCAGCGTGATCGAGGCGGAGCCCGGGCGCCTCGCGCTCGTGCGACGCAAGGGCGGGCCGAGCCTCGCGATGGTCCTCAGCATCCACGGCATCCGCGGCCACCGCGCGGTGGTCGAGGCCTTGCTCCCGCACGGGGCCGTCGTGCGCGTGAAGGCCGGCGTCATCAAGCGCATCTTCTGGGCGACGCCGCCGCTGCACGTCCCGCGTGACACACAGGCGCGTCTCCGGCGCGACGGTCGCGATCACCGGAGGCTGCACCATCTCTCGGACGAGCTCGAGCGCATCGACGTGCACGAGCTCATCGACCGCGAGCGCGCGCAGGGCCCGGAGGCGATCCTGGCGGGCATCGAGTGTCACCGCTGCCCGTGGGGCGCGACGACGGCGTGCGAGCGCGCGTGGCGCGAGCGCGACCGGACGACCGAGCACCTCGAGCGGCGGCGCGCGGCGCTCGACGCCATCCGCGGCGCGTACTGGCGGGAGTTCCTCAACGTGGTCGACGTGCTCGAGCAGTTCGGCGCCGTGCACGACCGCGCGCTCACCGCGAAGGGCCGGCTCGTCGCGGGGCTCCGCCACGACAACGAGCTGCTGGTCGCGGAGGCGGTGAGCCGCGGCGTGCTGAACGACCTGACGCTCGCCGAGGCCGCGGCGATGTGCTCCGGGCTCTCGGAGGAGTCGCGCTCCGGCGAGCCGAACATCGCGCGCACGTTCCTTCGCCGCAAGCCGAAGCTGCGCCGGCGTTTCGAGCAGCTCGTGGAGGTGGCGGAAGCCGTCTTCCAGGCGCAGCGCGCGCGCCATCTCGGGATGCCCGTGGGCGTCCATCCTGGCTTCATGCCGTCGGTGTTCCGCTGGGCGTCGGGCGACGACGACTGGACGGGCATCGTCGAGCAGGATTTCGGCGGCCACGAAGGCGACCTGATCCGCGCGATGCGCCGGCTCATCGACGTCCTGCGGCAGCTTGCCGAGAGCTCTGAAGTCCCGCCGGAAACCGCGCGACTGCTCGGCCAGGCGGCCCGCGTGATCGACCGCGGCGTCGTCTTCGAGTCCGCGCTGATTTAGCACCTGCTCCTGCTAGACTGGCGCGCGTGAAGCTCTTCGCCGCCGCGCTCGTCGTCGTCCTCGCCGCGGGGTGCGCGAAGTGGGGCCCGCCGCTCGAGCAGCGCACCACGCACGGCCCCACGGCGCGACAGTTCTGGATCCTCCGGCAGGCGATGACCAACAGCCGCGAGCCCACCATCGAAGAGCGCCGTCACTGGGAAGATCAGCTCGAGATCCGGATCGACCAGTACGTGCGCCAGCATCCCGAGGCTGCGAACGCGCTCCACGTCACCTCGTTCCGCTTCGACAAGCGGGTCGTCACCGGAATGGCGAAGGAGCAGGTGCTCATCCTGCTCGGGGCGCCCGAAGGCGTCACCAGCGATCAGGGCGCCATGGAGAAGGCCGCGCGGCGCTACTGGAAGGACATGCAGGGCAACGTCACGGAGGCCTGGTCGTATCCGCTCGGCTGGACGTTCTTCTTCACCGGACAAACCCTCGTCGACATCACGCAGTACCTGGAAAGGGATTGACACCGCCATGATTCGCTCCCGCCTCAGCGTCACCAAGACCACGCCGCTCGCCACGCGCGGGCTCGTCGCCGCCGAGCATCCGGCCGGCGCCGACATCGGTGCCGCGATCCTCGAGCGCGGCGGCAACGCCGTCGACGCGGCCGTCGCCACCGCGTTCGCCATGCCGGTGGTCGAGCCGTTCATGAGCACGATCGCGGGTGCCGGCACGATGCTCATCCACGTGGCCAAGCGGGGCGAGACGGTGTGCCTCGACTTCAACCCCAACGCGCCGATGGCCGCGCACGCGTCCATCTACAAGCTCATCGGCGGCATCGCGACGTACGCGCTCTTCGCGTGGCCGCGCGTCGAGGACGACGCCAACGTGTACGGCTATCGCTCGGTCGCCGTGCCGGGCTCCGTCGCGGGGCTCGCGCTGGCGCTCGAGCGCTACGGCACGATGAGCCTGAAGGACGTGGTCGCGCCCGCGGTGAAGCTGGCGCGCGAGGGGTTCATCGCCGACTGGTACCAGGCGCTCAGCACCGCGAAGTACCTCGAGGAGCTGTCGGCCTTTCCCGAGACCGCGCGCATCCACCTGCGCAACGGGCGCTCGGTCTACCGGCCGCCGTCGATGGAGCCGGGCGATCGCGTCACGAACCCCGACCTCGCGGCGAGCATGGAGCTGATCGGCCGCGAGGGGCCCGACGCGTTCTACCGCGGCGCGATCGCGCAGGCCATCCACAACGACATGGCCGCGAACGGCGGGTGGCTCACGAAGGACGACCTCGCTGCCTACCAGGTGCGCGTCGTCGAGCCGCTGCGCGGGCGCTATCGCGATCTCGACCTCGCGTTCTCGCCGGGCGCGACGGGCGGGACCACCGCGCTCGAGATCCTGAACATCCTCGAGCAGTTCGCGCCGTCCGCGTGCGGATACACCACCGCGGCCGGGCTGCACGTCCGCGCGGAGGCCGTGCGGCGCGCGTTCGCCGACCGCTTCGCGCACATCGGCGACCCGGCGGTCGTGGGCGACGCGTTTCGATCCTTGACCACGAAGGAGCACGCGCGGTCCGTCGCCCGCGACGTGAAGCGTGGAGGGGCAGAGGGGGCGGCGCCGCGGGGTGTGCGGCCGACATCCGCAGGCTCTGCGAGGACAGGAGGCCGCACACCCCGCGGCGCCGCCCCCTCTGCCCCGTCAGACTCCACGACGCGCGCCTCGGACTGCACCACGCACATCTCCGTCGTCGATAAGAACAGGAACATGGTCTCGCTCACGCACACCGCCGTGTCGCTGTGGGGCGCCCGCGTCGTCGTCCCCGGAACCGGGATCCTCCTCAACAACGGAATGATTTGGTTTGATCCCGAGCCCGGGAAGCCGAACTCGATCGCGCCCGGGAAGCGCGGCATGGTCAATATGGTGCCCGTCCTCGGGTTCAAGAAGGGGAAGCCGTACCTCGCGCTCGGGGCGCCGGGTGGGCGGAAGATCATCGCGGCGATCCCTCAAGTCATCGCGAACCTCGTCGATGCCAAGGGCTCCCTGCAGGCGGCGATCGACGCGCCGCGGCTCCACCACGAGGGCAACGGGCTGGAGATCGACGATCGCGTGGGCGAGAAGGTGATGCAGGCGCTCGCGCAGCGCGGCCACACGGTCGCGCGCAAGACGGAGACGTACGCGTCGCTGAACTTCGCGCGGCCCGTCGGCGTGCGGATCACGGCGAAAGGTCTCGAAGCGGGCCTGGACTCGTTCGGCGCGGCCGCGGCCGCCGGGCACTAGTCCCGGAGACCAGGGAGGACACGATGCCCCTCGAAGAGAAAGTCATCGCGAGCTGGAAGTACAAGAAGGGCGCGCTCGATCAGAAGACCGCGTGCCTCTGTTATCTCGTCGCCAACTTGACGGCCGGCAACACCCACTGAGCGCCGCGCGACCTGGCAGGTGCCAGGGCGGCGGGCGCGACCGAGGACGAGGTGCGGGAAGCGATCAGCTTCGCCATCCGCGCGAACGCGGCGAAGACGCACGCGGACATCCTGAAAGTCTGGAAAGAGTAAATGGCGGAGGTCTCTCTGACGGCGGCCTTCTCCACGATCCCGGGTGACGACGCCGAGGCGATCAAGCGCCTGCTCACCGAGATCGTGGAGCAGCTCGCGCGCGAGGACGGCGGCTTCTCGCGGGCCAAGCTCGTCTTCACCGAGTCGAACGAGCGGTGCGGGCTCACGGCCGAGCTCGACGGGATCAAGCGCGAAGGCGTGCCGCTCGCGATCGAGCTCGATCAGCTCGAGGACGCGCAAACGGCCGCGGGCGCGCGGGCACAGCTCAAGGAGGCGATCCGCCTCTACTTCCGGAAGGTCCAGGGCAAGTGACCGACGTGCCGCTGCTCCTCTTCACCTGGCGCGGCTCCGTCTTCCGCGTCGCCGACGGCGTGCAGCCGCCGAAGGCCGGATCGCTCTTCTTCTGCCGCCACCTGACCGTGCGCCCGGGCGAGCGGGTGCTCGAGATCGGCGCCGGGCTCGGCCTCGCCGCCGTGCTCGCGGCGCGCGCGGGCGCGATCGTGACCGCGACCGACGTGATCCCCGCGGCGGTCGAGTCGATCCGCGCGAACGCGCTCTTGAACGGCGTCGCCGTCGACGCGCGGCTCGGCGATGCGTGGGCGCCGGTCGCGGGCGAGCGCTTCCACGTGGTGTGCACGAATCCGCCGCAGATGCCGACGCCGCCGGGGCGCGACCGCGACGACGCGGAGGCCGCCGCCGACAACGGCGGCCCTGACGGGTGGGCGCTGCTCGACCGGGTCATCGAGGGCGCACCCGAGCATCTCGAGCGCGGCGGACGGCTGATCTTCAGCATCTTCGAGTTCCTCGGGCTCAAGAACGCGCACGAGAAGCTGGAGGCGGTCGGGCTCGCGCCGCGCGTCGTCGCGCGCGAGACGCAGAGCTTTCCGCGCATCGGGTACGAGCGGCTCGATCATCTGCGCGCGATCGATCGCGAAGCCTCGCTGCCGGCGCACGGGCTGCCGCGGACGGTCGAGCGCTACATCATCGAGGGCGCGCGCGCGTGACGCGGCGCCTGATCGTCAACGCCGACGACTTCGGGCTCACGCCGGGCGTGAGCGAAGGCATCCTCGCCGCGCATCGCCACGGCATCGTCACGAGCACCACGATGCTCGTGAACCGCGAGATCCCGCGCGAGCACATCGCGCGCGCGCACGACGCCGGGCTGGGCCTCGGGCTCCACGTGAACCTCACGCTGGGCCGCCCGCTGACGCGCGGGGCGTCGCTCGTGGACGACGGCGGCAGCTTCGTGCGGGACGCGCGGCGCGCGGCGGCGCGGGCGGAGGCCGGCGACGTCGAGCGCGAGGTCGAGGCGCAGATCGAGCGGTTCGAGAAGCTGGCACGCGCGTCGCCCACGCATCTCGACTCGCATCACCACGTGGGGCTGCACGCGCCCGTGCGCGAGGTCGTCGTCGACGCCGCGCGCCGGCTCGGCGTCCCGGTGCGCAGTCAGGACGAGGCGACGCGCGCGCGGACGCGCAGCGCCGGGCTGCGCACGCCGGATCACTTCTTCGGCGAGTCGGGGCCCGACGCCTACTGGTCGCTGACGCGGACGCTCGCGCACCTGCGCGCGCTGCCGCCGGGCGTCTCGGAGTTCATGACGCATCCCGGGTGGTGCGACGCGGAGCTGAGTTACAGCCGCTACGGCCGTCAGCGCGAGGTCGAGCTCGTCGGCCTCGGCTCGCCGGCCGCGCGCGCGGCGGCGACCGCGCTCGGCATCACGCTCTGCGACTTCCGCGCGGTGCGATGAACGTGCGGGCGGCATGACGACCGTCCTGGCCGTCGACGTCGGCGGGACGACGACCGCGGCCGGCCTCGTCACCGATGCGGGCGACGTCGTCACGGAGCGCCAGCTCGGCACGCACGCCAAGGGGCCCGGCACCGTGCGCGAAACGATCGAGTCGCTCATCGAGAGCCTCCAGCGCGACGCGGGGGCGCGGCCCGTCGGCATCGGGATCGGGATCCCCGCCGTCGTCGACGCCGAGGGCGGGATCGTCGGTGAGGAAGCGCACAACGTGCCGGAGCTGGCCGGCGTGCCGCTGGCCCGCCTGGTCTCGGAGCGCTTCGGCATCCCGGCCTTCATCGACAACGACGTCAACGCGCTCGCGCTGGCGGAGTGGCGCTTCGGCGCGGCGAAGGGTGCGCGGTCGCTCGTCGTGCTGGCGCCGGGGACGGGCTTCGGCTCCGGCATCGTCGTCGACGGGCGGCTGATCCGCGGCGCGCACGGCTTCGGCGCCGAGCTCGGCCACGTGCCGGTGAAGTTCGACGGGCCGGCGTGCTGGTGCGGGGGCCGCGGCTGCCTCGCGCTCTACGCGAGCGGGCGCGGGATCGCGGAGGCGGCGCGCGCACGCGTGACCGGTGCGGGCGGCGGCGCGTTGCTCGCCGCCGCGAGCGGTGAGCCGATGCGCATCGACGCCCCCCTGGTGTTCCAGATGGCGGCGGACGGCGAGCCGATGGCGAGCGCGGTGATCGACGACGCGTGCCGCGCGCTCGGCGCGATTCTCGGCATCGTCGTCAACGGGCTCAATCCCGAGGTCATCGTGGTGACGGGCGGCGTCGCCGTATCGCTCGTCGCGCTCGAGAAGCGCGTGCTCGCCTGCGCGGCGCAGTACGCGTTCAAGCGCGCGCTGACCACGACGAAGATCGGCATCGTGCCCGGCGACAAACGCCTCAGCATGCGCGGCGCCGCGGCGCTCGCGCTGTACGAACTCGAGACGCGAAGGAGCAGCCGATGAAAGCGATCACCTTCCACGGCGTGAGCGACGTGCGCGCCGAGACCGTGGCCGATCCCAAAGTCGTGGACCCGACCGACGTGGTCGTCCGCATCACGACCAGCGCGGTGTGCGGCTCGGACCTGCACCAGTACCATGGGCGCGGCGGCGGAGCGCTCGTGCAGAAGGGCGCCATCATGGGCCACGAGTTCATGGGCGTGGTCGAAGACACCGGTGCCGCCGTGCGCGCCCTCCGCGCCGGTGACCGCGTGGTGCTCCCGTTCAACGTCTCGTGCGGCCACTGCGACTGGTGCCGGCGCAAGCTGCCGTCCCAGTGCAGCACCACCGGGCGCGCGGTCTTCGGCGGACGCTTCGGCCACATCTGGGGCGGGGGACAGGCCGAGCGCGTGCGCGTGCCGTTCGCCGATCACCTGTGCGAGAAAGTGGACGCCACGCTCACCGACGCCGACGCGCTCTTCCTCGGCGACATCCTCTCCACCGCGTACTGCTGCGCCGAGAACGGCGGCATCCGTCCCGGCGACACGGTGGCGGTGTTCGGCGCGGGGCCGGTCGGCCTGCTCGCGATGCAGTCGGCGCAGCTCTTCGGACCCGCGCGCGTCTTTGCGGTCGATCGCGTCGACTATCGGCTGAAGCTCGCGGAAGAGTTCGGCGCGGAGCCGGTCACTCTCGACGCGGGCGACCCTGCCGAACAGATCCGCGCGCGCACGGGTGGCGCCGGCGCCGACGTGGTGCTGGAGTGCGTCGGCCACGAGACGCCGTTCACGCAGGCGATCCAATCCGTCCGACCTGCCGGAACGGTCTCGTCGGTGGGCGTGTACGTCGAGCCGTCGATGGGCTTCCCGGCGCGGGAGGCGTTCTTCAAGGACCTCACGCTGAAGATGGGCATCTGCAACGCGCGCAACTACATCGCGCCGCTCATGCCGCTGGTGAAGCTCGGCAAGCTCCGGCCCGCGCGCATCGTCACGCACACGATGCCGCTGGCGGACGCCCCGCGCGGCTACGCGATCTTCGACAAGAAGGAAGACCGCGCGATCAAGGTGATGCTGAAGCCGTAACGACTACGGCTTCTTGAGCCGCATCTCCTCGTACGGCGCGGCGAAGTAGAGCAGCGGGTTCAGGCCGACTGCCGGCTCCTCCACGCGCGGGCCCACGCCGTGCAGCGTCGCCGGGTCGTAGATCGGCGCGTGCATCACCCTCTCGTGCATCAGCTTCTGGATCTGGTGCAGCAGGGTCTCGCGCTTCTTGCGGTCCCGCTCCTCCGCCTGCTGCTTGAAGATCTCGTCGATGTCGGGATGCCCGCCGTAGGCGTACGTTCCGGACGTCACGACGAAGGCTTCGAGGCGCGCGGCCGCGTTGCCGAGGCCGGCCGAGGCCGCCATGATCACGCCCGTCAGCTTCTTCGATCGCCACGCCTCGAAGAAGGTCGCGCGCTCCATGCTCCGCACGCGCGTCCGGATGCCCACTTGCGCGAGCGAGTTGGCCACGGTCTCGCCGAAGCTCGTGAACGGCGGGACCGGCGTGAGGTCGCCCGCGTCGAAGCCGTTCGGGTAGCCGGCGTCGGCCAGGAGGCGCTTCGCGTGCGTGGGGTCGTACGGATAGGGCTCGATGCGCAGCGCGAACTCCATGGCGCCGGGGATGATGTTGCCGGTCAACCGCGAGCGGCCCATGCGCTCGGCCTCGTTGATGCCTTGCTTGTCGATGGCGAGGTTCGTCGCCAGCCGGACACGGCGGTCGGCCCACGGCGACTTCGGGTCCCACTGGTCGAAGAAGTCGAGGAAGAACGTGCCGATCCCGCCCGAGAACGCGAGCCGCAGGCTGGGATCCTTCTTCACTTCCAGCGCCTGCGGTGGATCGAGCAGGTAGGCGACGTCGACCTCGCCGCGCTTGAGCTCGCCGCGCGCGTCGTGGCCTCGGGGACGCTCTTGAAGACGAGGCGCTTCACGCTCGGCCCCTTGCGCCAGTAACCCTCGTACGCCTCCATGACGAGCTCGATGCCCGGCGTGTTGCTCACGAACTTGTAGGGCCCGAGCCCGATCGGGTGCTTGCGAAAGCCGTCGACACCGACCTGCTCGATGTACTTCTTCGGCGCGATCCATGCCGCGCCCGTCGCCAGCGTGCCGTAGAACGCCATGAAGTCGGGCCACGGCTCGTAGAGCTGGAAGCGGATCCGGTGCGGATCGACGACGGTGACGTCGCGGACCTTCTCGTGCAGGAGCTTCGCGCCCTTCGCGCGCTGGAAGCTGAACTTGACGTCCTCCGCGGTGAACGGGTCGCCGTTGTGGAAGCGGACGCCCTGGCGGAGCTTGAACTCGTAGACGAGCTGATCCGGCGAGAGCGTCCACGACTCGGCGAGGCTCGGCATGCTGAGGTTCCCGGGCATCGGTTTGACGACGGCGTCGTGGATGGCGTAGAGC
>VGLJ01000055.1 GCA_016866775.1 Candidatus Rokuibacteriota bacterium
GCCGGACGGACCGCGAGGGCCACGCCAGCGCGTACAGCCCGGGCTGGCAGCGCTCGCGGCGCTGACCGGCGCGCCCGTCGTGCCGCTCGCGTTCGCCGCGCGCCCCGCGCGACGACTCCACACGTGGGACGCGTTCCTGATCCCGGCGCCGTTCGCGCGATGCGCGGTCGTGTTCGGCGAGGCGGTCTGCGTCCGCCGCGACGAGGACCGCGCGGCGGCGACTGAACGGCTGGAGCGCGCGCTCGAGAGCGTGACCACGCGAGCCGATACGGCAGTCGCGGAGGGCGGGGATTCACTCCCGGCCCGCAGCGAGGGGGGCATGGGGGGTGCGTCTCGCACCCCCCATGTGAAATGATCCTGCGTCCGATCTACACCGGCGCCGCTCTGGTCGCGCTCGCGACGGTCTACGCGCCCGCCGCGGCCGTGCGCAAGCTCACGCGGCGCGTCCCCATGCACCTGCGTGCGCGTCTGGGGCACGTCGGGCCGCTGCCGGGCCAGGGGCCGCGCGCCTGGCTGCACGCGGTCTCGGTCGGCGAAGCCATCGCGGCGACGCCGCTGGTCGAAGGGCTGCGGCGGCGGTACCCGTCGCTGCCGCTCGTCATGACGACGGTGACCGAGACGGGCGCGACGGTCGTGCGCGACCGGTTCCAGGAGCACGCGACGCACCGCTTCTTCCCGCTCGACCTGCCGCGCCCCGCGCGGCGCGCGGTCGCCGCGATCGATCCCGCCTTCCTCATCTGCATGGAGACCGAGCTCTGGCCGAATCTCTTCCGGACGCTCGCGCGCCGGCAGATTCCGGTGATGATCGCCAACGGGCGGATCTCCGACCGCTCGTTCCGCCGCTACCAGCTCGTGCGCGGCTTCATGAAGGACGTGCTCAACGACGTGACGGTGTGCGCGATGCGCTCCGCCGAGGACGCGCGACGCATCATCGCGCTCGGCGCGCGCCCCGAGCGCGTCTTCGTCACCGGGAACGTGAAGCACGAGGCGGGCGACGATCCCGCCGGCGCCGCGGATCTCTGGCGCCGCCTGCTCGGTGTGCCCGACGGGCGGCCGGTGTGGATCGCGGGCAGCACGCACCGGGGCGAAGAGGAAGCGGTGCTCGACGCGCACACCGCCGCGCGTCGCCGCTTCCCGGACCTGACGCTCGTGCTGGCCCCGCGCCACCCCGAGCGCGTGCCCGAGATCGTGGAGCTGCTCACCGCGCGCGGCGAGATCGCCGTCCGGCGCAGCGAGCTGCCGCGGCCCAAGCGGTCGGACGCCGTCATCCTCCTCGACACGGTCGGCGAGCTCGCGCAGCTCTACACCGTCGCCGACGTCGTCTTCGTGGGCGGCTCGCTCGTGGAGTCCGGCGGCCACAACATGCTGGAGCCCGCGGCGCGCGGCAAGCCGGTGCTGCTCGGGCCGCACAACGAGAACTTCCGCGAGTCGGCGGAGCTCCTGCTGGCGTGCGGCGCCGCGACGAACGTGCGCAATGCGCTCGAGCTCGGCGGCGAGCTCACGGCACTCCTCGCCGATCGCGACCTGCGCGAGCGTCTGGGCACGTCGGGCCGCGCCGCGGTGGCCTCGCGTCACGGCGCCGTCCGCGAGACGCTCGACCTCGCGGCGAGGTTCCTCGCGTTTCCCGAGCGCGCATGAGCACGCGCGGTGCCGCCGACCGTCTCGTGGCCGGCTGGGACGAGGGCTTCGGGGGCGCCACTGGAGTCGCGCTCGGGGCGGCCGCGGTCGCGTATCGCGGTCTCGTGCACGCGCGCGGCTGGCTCTACGGCCGCGGGGTCTTCCGTCCGCGCGAGCTGCCGTGCCCCGTCGTGTCGCTCGGCAACGTCACCGTCGGCGGGACGGGGAAGACGCCCGCGGTCGAGCTGGCCGTGCGCACGCTCGCGGAGCAGGGGCACCGGCCCGCGGTCGTGAGCCGCGGCTACGGCCGCAAGAGTCGCGGCGTTCACATCGTCGCCGACCTCGCGTCGATCCGTCTCAAGCCGGAGGACGCCGGGGACGAGCCGTTTCTCCTCGCGCGGCGGCTCCCGGGCGTGCCCGTCGTCGTGGGCGTCGACCGCTGGGCGGCCGCGCGCAGCGCGATCGACACGTGCGGCGCGACGGCGATCGTGCTCGACGACGGCTTCCAGCAGCGCACGCTCGCGACGACGCTCGACGTGGTGACCGCGCGCGCGCGCCGGCCGTGGGGCAACGGCCGCCTGCTGCCTGCCGGCCCGCTGCGCGAGCCGCTGCGCGCGCTCGCGCGCGCGGACCTCGTGGTCGCCGTCGGCGCCGCGACCACGGATGAAGTCGGCCCGGCGGTGGCGCGATGGGCGCCGCACGCGCCGATCGTCACCGCGACGCTCGAGCCGGTCGCGTGCTGGGAGGCGCGGCGCATGGAGGCCGTCCCGTTGACACGGCTCTCCGGCGCGCGCGTGGTGGCGTTCGCCGGGATCGCGGCGCCGGCGTCCTTCGCCGAGACGCTGCGCGAGCTCGACGTCGTCGGCGACGTGGTCGCGTTTCCCGATCACCACTGGTACACCGCGGACGACCTTCACGCGCTCGAGCGCCGCGCGGCCGGCGCGGACGCGCTGGTGACGACGGAGAAGGACTGGGTCCGGCTGCGGCACCTTCGTCCCGGACTCCCGCTGTACGTCGTCAGCGTCGCGCTGCGGCTCCTCGAGGGCGCGGAAACCTGGCGGCGCGCGTTCGAGCGATGTCGGTGAAACCCTCGGGCCGCGTGATCGTCCGCCTCCCGAACTGGCTCGGCGACACCGTGATGGCGGTGCCCGCGCTCCAGGCGCTGCGCGGAGGATGGCCCGACGCGAGCGTGCTGCTCGCGGGGCCGTGGGCCGGCGTGCTTGCGGGCCAGGGGCTCGGCGACACGCTGGTGAGCTATCCGCGCGCGTGGCGCGGACGGCTCGCGACGGCCGACGCCGGGCGCGCGTTTCGTGGCGAGCTCGCGCTCCTCCTGCCGAACTCGTTCGAGGCCGCGCTGACCGCGCGGTACTGGGGCGCGCGGCGCCGCGTCGGCTTCGCGGTCGGCGGCCGATCGCTGCTGCTCACCGACCGTGTCGCGCCTCCGGCGCGTCTTCATCAGGTCGACGCGTACGCGCGCCTCGTCGAGCATCTCGGGCTCGCGGTCGCGACGCGCACGCCGTCGCTCGGGCCGCTGCCGGCGGACGGCGAGGCACGGACGCGCGCGCGTGCGCTGCTCGACGGCGCCGCTGCTCCGGCCGGTGGACCTCGAGTGGGCATCCATCTCGGCGCCGACTACGGGCCCGCGAAGCGGTGGCCGGTCCGCCGAGTGATCGAGGGATGCCGAGCGCTCGAAGCGGCCGGCCTCTCGCCGGTGCTGCTCGGCACGCCGCGCGAAGTCGCCGTCGCCGACGTGATCGCCGGCGCGACGGGCGCGCCGAGCCTCGCCGGGCGCGACGAGCCCGCGCTCCTGCCCGCGCTGCTGGTCGAGCTCGACGTGATCGTCGCGGGGGATACGGGTGTCGCCCACCTCGCGGCCGCGCTCGGCACGCCGGTCGTCGCGCTCTTCGGTCCGACGGATCCCGCGCTCACCGCGCCACGAGGCCCGGCGTCGGTGCTGACGCACCCGGTGCTGTGCGCGCCGTGTTTCTATCGCACGTGTCCGATCGAGCACCCGTGCCTCGACCGCATCACCGCCGACGAAGTGACGAAATCCGTGATTGGGGGGCTCGGGGGGCGCGGTGGTGCGGGCGGCGCGATTGGGGGGCTCGGGGGGCGCCCGGAGCCCCCCGACTTCAAATGACCGTCCTCCAGCTCGCCGCGAACCGCTGGTGGACCGGCAGCGCCGATCCCGTGATCCACCTCGTGACGGGCCTCTCGGCGCGCGGCCATCGCGTGCTGCTCGGCGTCGTGCGCGGCGATCGCTTCGAGGCGAAGGCGCGCGAGGCGGGCATCGAGCCGCTCGCGGGACTGGATCTCCAGCCGCGCGGGTGGCCCGTCCCGATCGTGCGCGATCTCGCCCGCCTGCGCGCGCTCGTCGCGCGGGAGCGCGTCGACGTCGTCCACGCGCATCACTCGCACGACCACTGGCTCGCGCGGCTCGCGACCCTGGGCCAGCGGCGCCGCGTGCCCCTCGTCCGCACGTTCCACAACGCCCGCGCGGTCAAGAGCGGCGCCGCGGCGCGCTGGCTGTACGGCGGCACCGCGGCGGTCTTCGCGGTCTCGCATGCCGTCGAGGCGCGATGTCGCGAGGTCGGGTTTCCCGCCGATCGCGTGGTGTGGACGCCCGGCGTCGCCGACACGGTGAGCTTCGGCCCGAACGGCGACGGCCGCGCGATCCGTGACGAGTTCGCGCTCGGGGACGCGCCCGTCGTCGTCACCGTGTCGCGGCTTGCCGCCAACCGCGGCCACGAGGCGCTCCTCACCGGCTTCAAGGCCCTGCTCGGGCGCCTCCCGCAGGCCCGCCTGCTCCTCGTGGGCAAGGGGGAGACGCGGCGGCACCTCGAGCATCTCGTCGACGATCTCGGGCTCGCGGGCGCCGCGATCTTCACCGGCTATCGCGATCGTGACCTGCCGGCCGTGCTCGCCGCGGCGGACTGCTTCGTGCTCATGGGCGCCGGTTCGGACGAGTCGTGTCGCGCGGCGCTCGAGGCGATGGCGGCGGCGCGCCCCGTCGTCGCGCGCCGCGTGGGCGCGCTGCCCGAGACGATCGTCGATGGAGAGACCGGACTCCTCCTCGCGGACGACGGGGCGGAGGCGATCGCCGGCGCGCTCGCGCATGTCCTCGGTGATCGAGCGAAGGCGCGCGCGATGGGGGCCGCGGGGCGGCGACGCGCGGAGCAGACGTTCAGCGCGGCACGCGCGGTGTCGATCGTCGAGGACGTCTACCGGGCGATCGCGTGAAGATCCTCCAGCTCGTCTCGTGTCGCGGCTGGTCGTCGGACGCATACTGGGCGGCCCGCGTGACGCGCGAGCTCGAGCGGCGCGGTCACGAGGTGACGCTCGGCTGCCGCGCGGGCACCGAGGAGCGCGTCGCCGCGCGCGCGCGACGTGAAGGCGTCACGCGCCTGGCCACGTTCGATTTCGCCGGCGGACTCACGCCCCGCCGCGATGCCGCGGACGTGCGCCACCTGGCCCGCGCGCTGGCCGCGACCGACGTCGTCCACGTGCATCGAGGCAAGGAGCACTGGCTCGCCGCCGTCGCCAACCGCATCGGCCGCGCGCGCCGCCCGCTGGTGCGCACGCGGCACATCGTGCAGGCGGTACGCCCGCACGCCGGCAACCGCTGGCTCTACCGGCACGCCACCGACCTCGTGGTGACGGTGAGCGAAGCGATCCGCCGTCAGTACGTCGCCTCGCGGCTCGTGGCGCCGGGCCGGGTGATCGCGCTGCTCGGCGGCGCGGACGCCGAAGCGTTCCGGCCGCATGCGGCGGACCCGGCGCTGCGCGCGCGTCTCGGGGTCAACGACGGCACGCCGCTCATCGGCATGGTCGCCGGTCTCCGCGTGATGAAGGGGCACGCCGTCACCGTGGATGCCGCGGCGACGTTGAAGGCGCGCGGGGTCGACGCGCACATCGTCTTCATCGGGCAGGGACGCTGGGAGGAGCGCGTTCGCCGCATGGTGAAGGAGCGCGGCCTCGACGAGCGGGTGACGCTCGCCGGCTTCGTCCCCGACGTCCCGGCGGCGATGGCGGCGCTCGACGTCGCGCTCTACGTGCCGCTGGAATCCGACGGCATGTCGCGCGTGGTCTTCGAGTATCTCGCCGCCGGCCGCGCGCTGGTCGCGGCGCGCACCGGCGTCGTCCCGGAGATCCTGCAGGACGGCGCGCACGCGCTGCTGGTTCCCGCGGGCGACGCGGCCGCGCTGGAGCATGCGCTCGGGCGCCTCGTCGCCGATGCGGCATTGCGCAACCGTCTCGGCGCGGCGGGGCGGCAGCTGGTCGAGTCGGAGTATTCTGGCGCGCGGCTTGCCGAACGCTTGGAAGAGCGCTATGCGGAACTACTCGATCACTGAGAAGGCAGAGCCCCCCTCAGAGTGAACCGCGAAGCCCCCCTCCGGGTAAGTGTGCTCACCTTTGATTTTTCCGACAACGCCACCGGCCGCGCCGACCTCCTCGCGCGGCTGCTCGCGCCGCGCTACGACGTGCACGTCGTCGGCCCGCGCTTCGGTCCGGCGTTGTGGGGCCCCGCGCGCGCCGCGAAGATCGAGCGCCGCGAGGTCGAGGGCGCGCGCTATCCGCGCTTCGCCGGCCGGCTCGGCGCGCTCGCGCGCCTCGCCGACGGCGACATCCTCTACGCCTCGAAGCCGCGCGCGACCAGCTTCGGCGTCGGGCTCCTGGCGCGCCGGCAGCGGCGGCGGCCGCTCGTGCTCGACATCGACGATTGGGAGCTCGGCTTCTTCCTCCGGTCCGGCGCGTGGGGCACGGCCGGCCGCGCCGTGAACGTCTCCAACCCGAACGGCCTGCCCTGGACGTGGCTGATGGAGCGGCTCGTGCGGCGCGCCGATGCGCTCACGGTCGGCTCGCGCTTCCTCGAGCACCGTTTCGGCGGCACGTTGCTGCCGCACGTGCGCGACACCGAGGCATGGGATCCCGCGCACTACGACCGCGAGGCGACGCGCGCCATGCTCGGCGCCGGGAACCGGCGCGTGGTGATGTTCCTCGGGACGCCGCGCGGTCACAAGGGTGTCGACGACCTCGTGGCCGCGGTCGCGACGCTCGGCGCCGACGTCATGCTCGCGATCGTGGGCGCGGACCCGTCCGGCGGCGCCGCGCGCGGCTGGGCGAGCGTGCCCGCGGTGCGTGTGTTCGGGGAGATCGCGTTCGACGACATCCCGCGGTGGCTGATCGGCGCCGACATCGTCGCGATCCCGCAGCGGGAGACCGCCGACACCGTGGGCCAGGTGCCCGCGAAGATCTTCGACGCCATGGCGCTCGCGCGCCCGATCGTGTCGACGCGGGTCTCGATGATCCCCGAGATCCTGGAGGACTGCGGCGTCGTCGTCCCGCCGGGCGACGTCCCCGCGCTGGCGGCCGCGCTGCGCCGGCTGCTCGACGACCCCGCGGAGGCGTCCGCGCTCGGCCGTCGCGCGCGCGCCCGCTGCGAGGGCGAGTACAGCTTCCGCGCCGCCCGCGCGCGCCTCTTTCCGCTTTTCGAGCGCGTCGCGAAAGGGCGGCGGTGAAACTCCTCGTCATCGCGCGCCCGATCACGTTCCACGGCGGCGTCGAGCGGGCGACCGCCGGACTCCTCGGCGGCCTCGTCGAGCGCGGCGATGCGGTCCATCTCCTCAGTCCGGGTCCCGATCCGCGCCTGCCGGGCGTGACCCACCACTCGCTCGCCGTTCCTCCGGCCCCGCCACCGTTGCGGCCGCTGGTGTTCGCCTCGGCCGTTCGCCTCGCGCGCGGCCGCTCGTGGGACGTCGTGCAGAGCCACGAGCGCACCCTCGGGCAGGACGTCTACCGTGCGGGCGAGGGGTGTCACCGCGCCTGGCTCGCCGCCCGCGGCCGGCGCGGGCGCGGCGTCTACAACGCGGTCGTGCTCGCGCTCGAGCGGCAAGTGTTCGCGCGGACCCCGCGCATCGTCGCCATCGCGCGCCTCGGCAAGACCGAGATCGAGCGGCTGTACGGCGTCGAGCCGGCGCGTGTCCGCGTCATCTACAACGGTGTCGATCACGGCCGCTTCGAGCGCGCGGCCCGCGAGCGGCGAGCCGCCCGCGCCGCCGCCGAGATCGCGGAGGACAGGACCGCGCTCCTCTTCGTCGGCAGCGGATTCGAGCGGAAGGGCCTGGCGACGGCGATCGAGGCGCTGGCGCGGCTCCCGGACGACGCGCGCCTCATCGTGATCGGCAAAGGCGACATCGCGCCGTACCACGCGCGCGCGGAGCGTCTCGGCGTGGCGAAGCGCGTGGTGTGGCTCGGTGCCCGGCCCGACGTCGAGCGATGGTATGCGGCGGCCGACGCCGTCGTGTTGCCCACGACGTACGAGCCGTTCGGTAACGTGCACCTCGAAGCCCTCGCGTCCGGCGTCCCGATCGTCACGACCTCGCGCGCGGGCGGCGCCGAGATCGTCACCGACCAGTGCGGCGCGATCGTCGAGCCCGGCGATGCGGGCGCCGTCGCCGCCGCCGTGGAACGTCTGCGCGCACAGGACCGCGCGGGGCTCGCGGGCGCCTGCCGCGCCGCCGCCGCGCCGTACACCCACGCCGCTCAGGCCGCCGCCTTCCACGCGCTCTATCGCGGTGCAAGCGGGTGATTTTCCTTGAGAAAAGGCCCCAACGGCACGTACACTTGGCCGGTGGGTTCGCGGCCCGCGGTCTTCATCGATCGTGACGGGACGCTCACGGAGGAAGTGGGGTACGTCAACCATCCGAAGCGCCTGCGTCTGCTGGCGCGCTCGGGGGAGGCGATCCGTCGTCTCAACGCCGCCGGTGTCCCCGCCGTCGTCGTGACGAACCAGGCCGGCATCGCGCGGGGCTACTTCACCGAGGACATCCTGCACGCCACCAACGCCGAGCTGCACGCCCTGCTGCGGGCGGAGCGCGCCCATCTCGACGGCCTGTACTTCTGCCCGCACCATCCGACCGCGGGGGAGCCGCCGTTCCGGATGGCCTGTGACTGCCGCAAGCCGAAGCCGGGCCTCCTCCTGAAGGCCGCCGCGGACCTCGATCTCGACCTCCGGCGCTCGGTGATGATCGGCGACAAGGGCTCGGACCTCGAGGTGGCGCCGGCCGTCGGCGGACGGAGCGTGCTCGTGCTCACCGGGTACGGGCTCGGCGAGTGGGAGTACCGGCGCGATCTGCTTCCCGTGACGCCCGATCACGTCGCCACCGACCTCCTCGATGCCGTCGAGTGGGCGCTGAAGGCGCAGGCCGCGTGAGCGCGCGGCTGCGGGACGTCGTCCGGCACTTCGCCGGGCGTACCGTCGTCGTCGTGGGCGACCTGATCGTCGACGAATACCTCTTCGGGCGGCCCGCGCGGATCTCGCGCGAGGCGCCGGTGCTCATCCTCCGCTTCACGGAGCGCGAGATCAGCCTCGGCGGTGCCGCGAACGCGGTGAACAACGTCCACGCGCTCGGCGCGCGCGTGATTCCGGTCGGCATCGCCGGCGGCGATCCCGCCGGCACGGAGCTGTTGGAATTGCTCCGGGCCACGGGGATCGAGAGCGACGGGATCGTCGTCGAGGATCGCCGGCGCACGCCGGTGAAGACGCGCGTGATGGCCGGCGGCTACCAGGCGACGCGCCAGCAGGTCGTCCGGATCGACCGCGAGCCGGTGACCGAGCCGCATCCCGCGACCGAGGACGCGCTCGTGGAGCGGGTGAGCGCGCTCGCGACCCGCGCCGACGCGGTGATCATCTCCGACTACGGCTACGGGACCGTGACCGCGCGCGTCCTCGAGCGTGTGCGCGACGTCGCGCGGCGCGCCGGCGCGATCGTCACCGTCGACAGCCGCTACGAGCTGCTGCGCTTCACCGGCCTCACCGCCGCCACGCCGAACGAGGCGGAGCTGGAAGCGCTGGCCGGGATGCCGGTCGACGACGAGCGGAGCGTCGAGAAAGCCGGACGCCACCTGCTCGAGCGCCTCGACGCGCGGCTGCTCCTTGTCACGCGCGGCAGCCGCGGCATGGCGCTCCTCGAGCGCGAAACATTTGACGGCCATGGGCCGTCAAGGTCCGGCGGCGGCAGCGCGTTCATTCCGATCCACGGCACCGACGAGATCGCGGACGTGACCGGCGCCGGCGACACGGTCATCAGCGCGTTCACCGTGGCGCTCGCCGCCGGGGCGACGCCGCTCGAAGCCGCGACGCTCGCGAACGTCGCCGGCGGTCTCGTCGTCATGAAGCGCGGCACGGCCACGGTCGCCGTGGCGGAGCTCGCGCAGGCCCTGGTGTCTTGACGGTGCCGGAGGCGGTCGCGCTCGCCGGGCGGCTTCGCGCCGCGGGGCGACGCATCGTCCTCGCCAACGGCTGCTTCGACCTCCTCCACGTCGGCCACATCCGCTACCTCGAGGAAGCGCGCCGGCTCGGCGACGTGCTGTTCGTCGGCCTCAACTCGGACGCGGCGGTCGCGCGGCTGAAGGGGCCGGGGCGCCCGCTGATGCCGGCGCAGGAGCGGCTCGAGATCCTCGCAGCACTGCGCGCGGTCGACCACGTGGTCGTGTTCGACGACGACACGGCCGACGCGCTGCTCCGCGCGCTGAAGCCCGACGTCCACGCCAAGGGCACGGACTACACGGTCGAGTCCGTCCCCGAGCGCGCCACCGCGCGCGCCATCGGCAGCGCCACCGCGATCACCGGCGACCCGAAGCGGCACGCCACGCGCGACCTGATCGCGACGATCGTGGAGCGTTTCCGGCGGTGAGGTCGCCCGAATGAGAGTCGCCATCGTCAAGCTCTCGTCGATCGGCGACGTCGTGCACGCGCTGCCCGTCGCGAGCGCGCTCAAGGAGCGGTGGCCGGCGGTGCGCGTGACGTGGGTCGCGGAAGCGCGGGAGGCGACGCTGCTCTACGGCCACCCGGCGATCGACGAGGTCATCGTCGCCGACACCCGCGGCTGGCGCCGCGAGCGGGCGGGGCGCACCGCGATGCGCGAAGCGATGGCCGTCGCGCGTGCGCTGCGCGCCGGCAGCTTCGCGATCGCGCTTGACCTGCAGGGCCTGCTCAAGAGCGGAGTCCTGACGGCGTTGACGCGCGCGCGCCGGCGCGTCGGCTTCGCCAGCGGCTTTCGCCGCGAATGGATGAGCGGGATCTTCGTCAACGAGCGTGTGCGGCCGCCCGCCGGCGCGCGGCACGTGGTCGAGCAATACCTCACGATTCTCCGGCCCCTCGGCCTCGAGAATCCCCGCGTCGAGTTCGCCGTGCCGCACGACGTGCCCGCCGACCTGCGCGTGGAGGAGTTCCTCTCCGCGCACGGCATCAAGCCGCACGATCGCCTGGTCCTGCTCAATCCCGGCGCCGCGCACGCGGCCAAGCGCTGGCCGACGGAGAACTTCCGCGCGGTGGCGCGGCGGCTCGCCGACGAGCCGGGCGTGCGGGTCGTCGTCCTGTGGGGGCCCGGCGAGGAGACGGATGCGCGCACGATCGCGGAAGGCCCCGGAGGCGCGGTGGTCGCGCTCCCGACGAGCCTGCGGGACGCCATCGCGCTGGCGCGGCGCGCGCACCTCATGGTCGCCTGCGACACCGGCCCCTTGCACCTGGCGGCGGCCGTCGGCACGCCGTGCATCGGCCTCTACGGCCCCACCTCGGGCGCGCGCAACGGCCCGTACGGGGAGGCCAACCGGGTGATCCAGAGCCCGGACGGGCGGCTCGCGTCCATCCCGGTCGCGAACGTGCTCGCCGCCGTGACGGCGGCGCTGGAGGCGACCGCGTGAGCGTCTCGGTCGTCGTGATCACGCTCAACGAGGAGGATCGGATCCGCGAGTGTCTCGCGAGCGTGGCGTGGGCCGACGAGATCGTCGTCGTCGACGCGGGGTCGGACGACAAGACCGTGGCGCTCGCGCGCGAGTACACCGATCACGTGGTCGTGCGGCCGTGGTCCGGCTTCGCGGCGCAGAAGAACTACGGGATCGACCGCGCGACCGGCGAGTGGATCCTGTCCCTCGACGCCGACGAGCAGGTCGAGCCCGAGCTTCGCGCGGAGATCGCCGCGGTGCTCGCCAATCCCGGAGGATTCGCGGGCTTCCGGCTCGCGCGGCGGAACATGATGTGGGGGCGCTTCATCCGTCACGGGCGTCTCTATCCGGACTGGCAGCTCCGGCTGTTCCGGCGCGGCCGCGGACGCTTCGCGGAGCGTGCCGTGCACGAGTCGGTCACGGTCGATGGGCCGGTGGGACGGCTGGGCACGCCGCTCCTCCATCACAGCTACCGTGACGTGAGCGACTTCCTCCGGCGCGCGGACCGCTACTCGACGCTCGCGGCCGAGGAGTGGGCGCGCAGCGGCCGGACCTTCCACGCGAGCGAGCTCGTGTCGGCACCGCTCGGCCGCTTCCTGTCGATGTACGTCCTCCACCGGGGCTTCCTCGACGGGTGGCGAGGCTTCCTGCTGGCGGTGCTCTACGCGTACTATGTCTTCGTTCGCTCCGCGAAAATCTGGGAGAAGAGCCACCGATGAAAGACCGCGTGCTGTCGGGCATGCGTCCGACGGGAAACCTGCACCTCGGCAACTACCTCGGCGCGCTCGCGAACTGGGTGCGGATGCAGGACGCCTACGAGTGCTTCTACTTCTCCGCGGACTGGCACGTGCTCACCGACCACGCCGAGGACCGCGGCGACGTCCCCGCGCAGACGATCGAGATGTTCGCCGACTGGCTCGGCGCGGGCCTCGATCCGCAGCGCTGCACGCTGTTCGCGCAGTCGCTCGTGCCCGAGCACGCGGAGCTGCACCTGCTGTTCTCGATGGTGACGCCCGTGGGCTGGCTGGAGCGCGTGCCGACGTACAAGGAGCGGATCGAGCAGCAGGAGATCGCCTCGCCGTCCTACGGGCTGCTCGGCTATCCGCTCCTCCAGTCGGCCGACATCCTCATCTACAAGGCGAGGTGGGTGCCGGTCGGCATCGACCAGGTGCCGCACGTCGAGCTCACGCGTGAGGTCGCGCGGCGGTTCAACAACACGTTCGGCCAGGTCTTCCCCGAGCCCGACGCGAAGCTGACCGAGATCCCGAAGGTGCCGGGCACCGACGGCCGCAAGATGTCGAAGTCGTACGGCAACGCGATCTATCTCTCCGACACGGCCGGCGACGTGGTGAAGAAGGTCAAGCCGATGATGACGGACCCGGCGCGCAAGCGCCGTGCGGATCCCGGCAACCCGGACGTCTGCCCCGTGTTCGACCTGCACAAGATCTTCACGACCGACGGCGACCGCGAGGCGTGTGCGACCGGCTGCCGCACGGCGGGCATCGGCTGTCTCGATTGCAAGGACGTGCTCCTGAAGCACATGCTCCCCGCGCTCGCGCCGATCCGCGAGCGCCGCCAGGCGTTCGTCGAGAAGCCCGACCGCATCGTCGACATCATCCATGACGGCTCGCGCCGCGCGCGAGTGGAGGCCCAGCGCACGATGGACGAGGTGCGATCGAAAGTGCGGCTCGCGCCGTGACGGGCATCACTCCGGCGTCGGATGATCTCACGCTCCGGGTCGGTGACTTCGAAGGCCCGCTCGACCTCCTCCTGCATCTCTGCCGCACCAACGAGATCGATCTGGCCGCGCTGCCGGTGCGGACGATCACCGACCAGTACCTCGCGCACCTCGAGGCGGTCGAGTTCCGCGACCTCGAGACCGCGGGCGCCTATCTCGTGATGGCGGCCACGCTCATCTACCTGAAGTCCAAGCTGCTGGTGCCGCCGGACGAGAACGCGGTCGAGGAGCTCGACGACGACGCGCTCGCGCTCAAGCAGGAGCTGGAAGAGCGGCTGCGCGAGTACGCGCGCGTGAAGGCGCTGGGCGGGCTGCTCGCCGAGCGCGAGGCCGCGCAGGCGCTCTCGTGGGGCCGGCCGGGCAGCCAGCTGCCGTCGGCGGACGACATCCCGCTCGAAGACCTGAGCGTGCACCTGCTGGAGCGCTCGCTCGCGCGTCTCATCGAGGAACAGGCACGCCGCAAGCCGCGCGAGATCGAGCCCAACCCACCCTCGGTCCTCGAGCGGATGACCGAGATCCTCACGCTGCTGCGCGACACGTGGTCGATGCTGTTCTCCACCCTCGCGGGCGGCGAGCGCCGGCGCGCCGACGTGGTGACGACGCTCCTCGCGGTGCTCGAGCTCGTGCGTCAGGGCCGGATCCGCGCGCAGCAGACGGAGCTCTTCGGAGAAATCGTGCTGGAACGCCAGCAGACGGAGATGTCCTTCCCGATCGAAAACCTCGAGACCCTTGGCAGTCGCGGAGGGTCCGGATTCACTCCGGACCCGGAGCGTGGGGGGCTTGGGGGGTCCGTCTCGGACCCCCCATAGGAGCCAGAATGGCGGAACAAATCGACGTGGTCGAGGCTCTCTTGTTCGCGTCGGACGCGCCGCTCGAGGCCGAGCGCATTCGCGAGGTCCTCGACCTCGAGCACGTGGCGGCGGCGCGCGCGCTCGTCGACGAGCTCAAGACCCGCTACGAGGAGCAGAACCGCGCGCTGAGCATCCAGGAGGTCGGCGGCGGCTACCGCATGGTCACGCGCGCGGAGCTGGCGCCGTGGCTCGTCCGCCTCGCGCGCGCCCGCACGCGCGTGCGCCTCTCGCGCGCCTCGCTCGAGGCGCTCGCGATCGTCGCGTACAAGCAGCCGGTCTCGCGCCCGGAGATCGACGCGGTCCGCGGCGTGAACTCCGAGGGTGTGCTCGAGAGCCTCATGGAGCGGCGCCTCGTCCGCATCGGCGGACGCAAGGAGGCGCCGGGCCGCCCCTTCCTCTACGAGACGACGCGCGAGTTCCTGGTCGCGTTCGGGCTGCGCGACCTCGGCGACCTGCCGAAGGTCGAGGGCGAGCTCCTCATTCCCGCGCTCGAGGGCGGTGCCGATGGCAAAGCTCCGGCTGAACAAGGTCCTGGCCCAAGCGGGGCTGACGTCACGGCGGGGGGCTGAGCGCCTCATCACCGAGGGCCGCGTCGCCATCAACGGGGTCGTGACCCGTGAGCTGGCGACGCTGGCCGATCCGGACGTCGACGTCGTCACCGTCGACGGTCGCCCGCTCCCTCGCTCCGAGGCGCTCCGGTATCTGCTCCTCCACAAGCCGCGCGGCTACGTCACCACCGTGCGCGATCCGCAGGGGCGTCCCGTCGTCACCGACCTCGTGCCCGGCGACGTGCGGCTCTATCCCGTCGGCCGTCTCGACGCCGACGTCGAAGGCGTGCTGCTGCTCACGAACGACGGAGCGCTCACGCATCGGCTGATCCACCCGCGCTACGCCGTGCCGCGCGTCTACGAGGCGGAGGTGGAGGGCATCGTGCGTCCGGGCGATCTCCCGCGGTGGCGCCGTGGGGTCACGCTCGACGACGGGCCGGCGTCACCGCTGGCCGTCGAGCCGCTGGGGCGCGGAGAGCGCGGGACCACGCGGCTCTCGCTGACGTTCACCGAGGGGCGCAAGCACGAGGTGAAGCGGTTCTGCGAGGCGCTCGGGCATCGGGTGGTACGACTGCGGCGCGTCGCTTTCGGCCCGATCGCGCTGGGCCGCCTGCGCCCCGGGGAGTGGCGGGTCTTGACCCCCCGCGAGGTGGCGCAGCTGCGGACGGGGGTTGTATAATGCCCCATTCCCAAGCGACAGGCCGGCAGGAGTCCTCATGGACCTGGACGAATGGCGTTCCAGGATCAATAACCTCGACAACCAGATCCTCCACCTCCTCAACCAACGCGCCGAGGCCGCTCTCAAGATCGGAGACCTCAAACGGCACTCGGGAGCGCCTGTCTACTCGCCGCAGCGTGAGGCCGAAGTGCTCCGGCGGGTCGCGGAGGGCAATGCCGGGCCCCTGACCGAGGAGATGGCCCGCGCGATCTGGCGCGAGATCCTCTCGGCGTGCCGCGCGCTCGAGGCCCCGCTCACCGTCGCGTTCCTCGCCCCGCTCGCCACGTTTACCCACCAGGCTGCCCTGCAGCGCTTCGGCGAGTCCGCGGTGTACCGGCCGTGCCGCTCGTTCAACGAGGTGTTCGACGACGTCGAGCGCGGCCACGCCGAGTACGGCGTCGTGGCGGTGGAGAACAGCACCGAGGGCGCGGTGAACGTCACGCTCGACCGGCTCGTCGACTCCGACGTCGTGATCTGCGGCGAGTGCTACCTCGACATCGCGCAGCACCTACACTCGCGCGCGAGGGACCTCGGCGAGATCAAGCGCGTGCTGTCGCATCCGCAGGGGCTCGCGCAGTGCCGGCGGTGGCTGGCGGAGCACCTGCCCGACGTGTCGACCGAGGAGACGACGTCGACGGCGGCGGCGGTGGAGATCGCGGCGGGCGACCCGTCGGTGGCGGGGATCGCCTCGGACCTGGCCGGGAAGATGTACGGCGTGCCGGTGCTGCGCGCGCGCATCGAGGACAACCGGTCCAACGCCACGCGCTTCCTCGTGATCGGCCGCCGGCCTGTCGGCCCGACGGGTCGCGACAAGACGTCGATCCTCTTCGCGATGCCGAACACGCCCGGCGCCCTGCACGCGATCCTCGATCCGTTCGCGCAGCGGGGCATCAACCTGACCAAGATCGAATCGCGGCCGGCGCGCCAGCGGCCGTGGGACTACGTGATGTTCGTCGACTTCGAAGGACACCGGGACACCCCCGCCGTGGAGTCCGCCCTCGCCGACGTGCGCGGGCGGACGCTGTTCCTGAAGGTGCTCGGGTCGTACCCCGCGGCGTAAGGAGAGGGCATGCACACGCAGTGGGAGGCGCTCGCGAACGATCACATCCTCGGGATCGCGCCCTACGAGCCCGGGAAGCCCGTCGAGGAGCTCGAGCGGGAGCTCGGCATCCACGACGCCATCAAGCTCGCGTCCAACGAGAACCCGCTGCCCCCCTCCGATCGCGTGCAGCAGGCGATCATCGCGGCGCTCTCGCAGCTCAACCGCTATCCGGACGGCAGCGCGTTCTACCTCCGCCAGGCGGTGGCCAAGAAGCACGGCTTCACGCCCGACCAGGTCATGCTCGGCAACGGCTCGAACGACCTGATCGAGCTGGTGGTGCGCGCGTTCATGCGCCCCGGCGACGAGGCCGTGGTGCCGCACCCGTCGTTCGTCGTCTACCCGATGATCGTGCAGGCCGTCGGCGGCATCCGCGTGATGGTGATGCTGCGCGACTCGCGAATCGACCTGGAAGCGATGGCGCGCGCGATCACGCCGCAGACGAAGATCGTCTTCATCGCCAACCCGAACAACCCGACGGCGACGATCGTGACCGCGGACGAGGTCGACCACTTCATGGCCCGCGTACCCGAGCGCACCATCGTCGTCTTCGACGAGGCGTACATCGAGTTCGCGCAGGGCCGCGACTTCCCGGACACGCTCAACCAGGTGCGGCAGGGCCGCAAGGTCATCGTGCTGCGGACGTTCTCGAAGGCGGCGAGCCTCGCGGGGCTGCGCATCGGCTACGGGATCGCCGACGCCGACGCGATGGCGCTGATGAATCGCATCCGCCAGCCCTTCAACGTGAACGCGCTGGGCCAGGCGGCGGCGCTCGCGGCGCTCGACGACGACAACCACGTGGTCGAGTGCGTGCGGATGATCGAGGCGGGGAAGGCCTACCTCTACGAGGAGTTCAAGACGCTGGGCGTGAAGTACGTCCCGTCGCGCGCGAACTTCATCCTCGTCGACGTCGGCCGCAGCGCCGCCGACATCTACCAGAGGCTCTTGCACGAGGGCGTCATCGTGCGCCCGCTGACCCCGTTCGGGATGGAGACCGCGCTCCGCATCACGATCGGCACGCCCGACGAGAACCGCCGGCTCATCAAGGGCCTGCGCGCCGTGCTCGGAGGCAAGCGCGCGTGATCCGGCGCCTCGCCATCGTCGGCGTCGGTCTGCTCGGCGGCTCCGTGGCCAAGGCGGCGCGGGCGCGCGGAGTCGCGCGCGAGGTGATCGGGATCGGACGGGACATGGGGCGCATGCGGGCGGCGGTCGACGACGGCGCGCTCGATCGCGCGACGACCGACCTCGCCGACGGGCTGCGCGACGCCGACTTCATCATCCTCGGCGCGCCCGTGCGCGCCATCGAGACGCTGCTCGAGCGGATCTGGGACGACGTTCCCCGCGACGCGATCGTCACCGACGTGGGCTCCTCGAAGGGCGCGATCGTGCGGGCCGCCGACGAGCTCGCGCGGCGCGCGCCGCGCACGTTCGTGGGGAGCCATCCGATGGCGGGCTCGGAGAAGAGCGGCTACGCGGTCGCGCGCGCCGACCTCTTCCAGGGGGCGCTGGTCGTCGTGACGCCGGGCGAGGCGAGCGGGCATGGCGCGGTGAAGACCGTGACCGCGTTCTGGGAGCGCTGCGGCGCGCGCGTGATGGAGCTCCCGCCCGACGCGCACGACGCCGCCGTGGCTGCGGTGAGCCATCTGCCGCATCTCGTCGCGTGCGCGCTCATGGACGCCGTCGCGCGCGAGGCGGCGGGCGCGCTTGCCGTCGCCGCGCGCGGATTCCGGGACACCACGCGCATCGCCGCGGGCGACCCCGTGATGTGGCAGGAGATCTTCCTGACGAACCGCGCGCCGCTGCTCGAGGCGGTCGCGGCTTTCCGCCGCGCGCTCGACGACCTCGAGCGTGTCATCGAGGACGGCGACCCGGCGAAGGTCGAGGCGGCGCTGGCCCGGATCAAGACCGCGCGCGAGACGCTGCCGTCATGATCGAAAAGTCGGGACGGGAGCCCGTGGTGACGATCGACGGGCCCGCGGGCGCGGGCAAGAGCACGGTGGCCCGCCTGCTCGCGGCGCGGCTCGGCTATCGGCTGCTCGACACGGGCGGGATGTATCGCGCGGTCGCGTGGAGCGTCGCGCAGGCCGGGATCGACGCCGACGACGCGGCGGCGATCGCCCGCCACCTGAAGTCGGTCACGGTCACGGTCGACGACGACCGGTTCCTCGTCGACGGGCGCGACGTGACGTCGGAGATCCGCAGCCCCGAGATCGGCGCGTTGACGTCGCGCATCACGGCGCTCGCGCCGGTGCGCGAGGCGATCACGCCCTTGCAGCGGCGGCTCGCGTCGGCGGGCGGCGTGGTGCTCGAGGGCCGGGACACCGGCACCGTCGTGTGTCCGGACGCCGAGGTGAAGTTCTTCCTCGACGCGTCGATCGAGACGCGCGCGCGGCGGCGCCAGATGGAGCTGGCGGCGGCGGGCCGCACGGTGCCCCTGGACGCGGTGCGCGCCGAGATCATGGTGCGCGACGCGCAGGACCGCACACGCACGCTGGCGCCGCTGAAGAAGGCGGACGACGCGATCGAAGTGGACACGTCCGAGCGGTCGACGGACGACGTGGTGGCGACGATGCTCGAAGCCGTGGAGCGGATCCGGTGCTGTACGCGATCCTGAAGCCGCTCGTCGTGGCGCTGTTGCGCCTGCTCTTCGGCCTCGAAGGCCGGGGTGCCCCGCACATCCCCGCGCGCGGGCCGGTGCTGATGGTCGCGAACCATTCGAGCTTCCTCGACCCGCCGCTCGTGGGCGGGATGTCGCCGAGGCCGCTCTCGTTCATGGCGAAGGAGGAGCTGTTCCGCGTGCCGCTGCTCGGCCCGCTGATCCGGCGCCTCAACGCGCGTCCGGTGCGGCGCGAGGGCGCGGACGCGAGCGCGCTCCGGACGGCACTGCGCATCCTCCAGGAGGGCGGCGTGCTGCTGATGTTCCCGGAAGGCACGCGCGGGCCCGAGGGCTCGCTGCGCGAGCCGAAGCCCGGCGCGGGCATGCTGGCGGTCCTGAGCGGCGCCCCCGTGGTGCCGGTCCTGATCCGGGGCGCCGGCCGCGCGTGGCCGCGCGGCCGGCGCTTCCCGCGCCCGACGAAGGTCGTGGTGACGTTCGGGCCGCCGATGGTTTTCGAGCGCAGGGACGCGGAAGGGCGTGAGACGGACTATGAGGCGGTCAGCCGCGAGATGATGGCGGCCATCGGCCGCTTGATGGGTCAACAGCAGCACGTGATGCACGTTCGGTAGCAAAATACTGTCTGGAGGAACGCGCGGCATGGCGGAGAAGGATGAACGGAAACCCCTCGGCAACCTGCGAAAGGAGGGTGGCCACGAGCAGGCCGAGGAACGCATGGAAGACTGGTTCAGGGAAGGCACCGCCACCAACGAGTTCGAGGAAGGCGAGGTCGTCCGCGGCCGTGTCGTGCACGTGGGCACCGGCGAGGTGCTCGTCGACGTCGGCTACAAGAGCGAGGGCACGATCCCCGTGGACGAGTTCCGCGGGAACCTGCCGAAGGTCGGCGAGGAGATCGAGGTCTACCTCGAGGCTAAGGAAGACAGCGAAGGCCTGATCGTCCTCTCGAAGGACAAGGCCGACAAGATCAAGGTCTGGGACGCCATCACGCGCGCGTACGAGAAGGGCGCCCCCGTGGAAGGTCGCGTGATCGAGGTCGTCAAGGGCGGCCTCGCGGTGGACGTCGGCGTCAAGGCGTTTCTCCCGGGCTCGCAGGTCGACCTGCGCCCGGTGAAGAACCTCACCTCGATGGTCGGCCAGAGCATCCGCGCCAAGGTCATCAAGCTCAACCGCCGCCGCGGCAACGTCGTGCTCTCGCGCCGCACCGTGCTCGAGGAAGAGCGCGAGGAGAAGAAGAAGCACACGATGGAGGTCCTCGCGGAGAACATGACCCTCAGCGGCACCGTGAAGAACATCACGGACTACGGCGCCTTCATCGACCTCGGCGGCATCGACGGCCTGCTGCACGTGACCGACATGAGCTGGGGCCGCGTCGGCCATCCCTCGGAGATCTTCAACGTCGGCGACCAGGTCGAGGTCGTGGTGCTCCACTTCGACCGCGAGAGCGGCCGCGTCTCGCTCGGCTACAAGCAGAAGTCGTCCGACCCGTGGGAGCGCGTGGAGCAGACCTACGCCCCGGGCACGAAGACGACCGGGCGCGTGGTGAGCCTCACCAACTACGGCGCGTTCGTGGAGCTCGAGCCCGGCGTGGAAGGGCTCGTGCACGTCTCCGAGATGTCGTGGAGCCGGCGCGTGCGCCATCCCTCGAAGATCGTCAACGTGGGCGACGAGGTCGGCGTGATCGTGCTCGACGTCAACAAGCGGGCCAAGCGCATCTCGCTCGGCATGAAGCAGGTCGAGCCCGACCCGTGGACGACGATCGAGGAGAAGTACCGTCCCAACACGCAGGTGGCCGGGCGCGTGCGCAACCTCACCGACTTCGGCGCGTTCATCGAGCTCGAGGCCGGCGTCGACGGCCTGCTGCACATCTCCGACATGTCGTGGACGCGCAACGTCGCGCATCCCTCGGAGATCCTCAAGAAGGGCCAGGACCTCGACACGGTGATCCTGTCGATCGACCGCGAGAACAAGCGCATCTCGCTCGGGCTCAAGCAGCTCCAGCCCGACCCGTGGTCGACCGTCTCGCAGCGCTTTCCCATGGGCTCGCGCGTGACGGGCAAGGTCGTGCGCCTCACCGACTTCGGCGCCTTCGTCGAGCTCGAGCCGGGCGTCGACGGGCTGCTCCACATCTCGCAGATGTCGCACCGCCCGGTGAACCGGCCGGAAGACCTGGTGAACGTGGGCGACGAGCTCACGCTCCTGGTCATCCGCGTGGATCCGAACGAGCGCCGCATCGGGCTCAGCCTGAAGGAGCTCGCGCACGCGGCGGCGATGGAGCCGCCCGCGGACTTCGGCGGCGCCGGCGGACGCGGGCGCGGCAAGCGCGGCAAGAGCCGGGAGTACGACTACGACGATGAAGAGTAGGGCCGCCAGGGTCCTCGCGGCCACCGTCGTCATCTACGTCGGCGTGGCCGCGCTCTTCCTCATGCTCGGTTCGGCCCGACGCGGGGACGCGGGCGGGCAGGCGCTCTTCGGGCCGCGAGTGGCGATCGTCGAAGTCGAAGGAATGATCCTCGAGGTCGACGACCTGGTCCGCGAGCTGCGCGCGCACCGCGAGAATCCTCAGATCAAGGCCGTCGTGATCCGGATCAACAGCCCCGGTGGCGTCGTCGGCCCCACGCAGGAGATCCACCAGGCGCTCATGCGCGTGCGCGAGGCGGGCAAGCCCGTGGTCGCGTCGCTCGGCTCGGTCGCGGCCTCCGGCGGCTACTACACCGCGGTCGCCGCGGACCGGATCTTCGCGAACCCCGGCACGCTCACCGGCTCCATCGGCGTGATCATGCAGATGGCGAACGTCGAGAATCTCTTCAAGAAGGTCGGCGTCGAGTACGTCGTCGTGAAGGCGGGGAGCTACAAGGACCTCGGCAGCTTCTCGCGCGCGATGACGGCGGAAGAGCGGCGCGTGCTGCAGACGCTGCTCGACGACGTCCACGCGCAGTTCATCGACGCCGTCGCGCAGGGGCGCAAGCTCGACCGCGCCGACGTGGTGAAGTTCTCCGACGGCCGCGTGTTCTCGGGCGTGCAGGCGAAGGACCTCAGGATGGTCGACACGCTCGGGAGCCTCGAGGACGCGGTGAACGAGGCGGCGAAGCTCGCGGGGCTGCCGCTGCCGCCCGCGGTGATCCGCCCGACGAAGCGGTTTTCGATCTTCGACCTCGTGCGGAGCCAGATCGGCTTCCATCTGCCCGGTCTAGGGGCGGCGCCCGGCCTCCCGACCTTCCGCACGCTCTTGTACCTGATGGATTGAGCCGACCCGGTGGCTTGTAACTCCTTGCTCCGGTTGACATTCTCGACGGCGGCGTGCTAGCGTGCCCCTCGGTTGCCCGCCTCGGGCCACGGAGCCGACGATGACGAAAGCGGATCTGATCGACGAGGTCTCCAAGCTCTCCAATCTGACGAAGAAGGAGACGGAGACCATCCTCAACACGATCTTCGACAACATCACCGACGCCCTGGCCAAGGGCGACAAGGTGGAGTTGCGCGGCTTCGGCAGCTTCCGCATCCGCCACCGGAACTCGCGCAAGGGCCGCAATCCGAAGACCGGCTCGAGCGTCGACGTTCCGCAGAAGCGCGTTCCCTTCTTCAAGGTCGGCAAGCGCCTGCGCGAGCTCGTGAACGCTTGAGGGCTGAGTCTCACGGGCGCGCCTCCGGCGCGACGGCGTGAGACGCCTCTGGGCGCCGTGGCGCATGGCCTGGGTCGGCGCCAGCAAGGCCCCCGCCGGCTGCGTCTTCTGCGACGCGTCCACGACCACCGACGACCGCGCGCACATCGTCCTGAGCCGCGGCGCGCACGCCTTCGTCCTGCTGAACGCGTACCCCTACGCCTCCGCGCACCTCATGGTCGCGCTGACGCGGCACGTGGGCGCCGTGACCGACGCGCGCGTTGAAGAGCTCGCCGACGCGATGACGCTCGTGCAGCGCGCCGTCGCCGCGATCGACGCCGAGTACCGGCCGCAGGGCTACAACATCGGGATCAACCAGGGTGCGGTGGCCGGCGCGGGCATCGCCGAGCACCTGCACATCCACGTCGTCCCTCGCTGGGCCGGCGACGCGAACTTCATGACGAGCGTCGGCGAGACGCGCGTGCTGCCGGAGACCATCGACCGGACGTGGGAGCGTCTGCGGAGCCGCCTCCATGCCTGATCCCGCGCTCACGCCGATGATGACGCAGTACCGCGAGCTCAAGCAGCGGTATCCCGACTTCATGCTGCTGTTCCGGCTCGGCGACTTCTACGAGCTGTTCCTCGAGGATGCCGAGCGGGGTGCCAGGATCCTGTCGATCACGCTGACCTCGCGGCAAGGCGCGCCGATGGCGGGCATCCCGCACCACGCGGCGGAGAGCTACATCGCGCGCTTGATCCAGGCGGGGCAGAAGGTCGCGATCTGCGAGCAGATGGAGGCGCCGGGCAAGGGCAAGAAGCTCCTGCGCCGGCAAGTGGTTCGCGTGGTCACGCCGGGCACGGTGACCGACACCGCGTACCTCGCGGGCGGCACGAACAACTTCCTGCTCGCGGTCGTTCGCGCGCGTGAAGGGACGGGCGTCGCGCTCGTCGACGTCTCGACCGGCGAGTTCTGGGCGGGCGAGGACACGGCCGCGGACGACGGCGTGCTCGCCGCCGCGCTGCTGCGCCGGCCGTCCGAGATCGTGCTGCCGGAGTCGCTGCGCGAGGCGACCGACCTGCTCGCGCGGCTCACGGCGACCGGCGCGACGCTGAGCTTCACGGACGCCGCGAGCTTCGGCGGCCGCCGCGCCGGTGCCGAGCTGTGCGCACACTTCGGCGTGAGCAGTCTCGAGCCGTTCGGCGTCGGCGGGCTCACCGTCGGGCTGCAGGCGGCCGCGGGGGCGCTCGGCTATCTCCGAGCGACCCAGGGCGACGCGCTCGGGCACCTCACGCGGCTGCAGCGCCTGCACACCGGTGACGCGCTCGCGCTGGATGCGACGGCGGTGGTGACCCTGGAGCTGATCGAGGCGAGCGCCGGCGGTGCGCGCGGCTCGCTCTTCGGCGTGCTGGACGAGACCGTGACGCCGATGGGCGCGCGCCTCCTCCGCCAGTGGATGCTGCGGCCGCTCCTCGATCCGGATGCCATCCGCGCGCGACAGGACGCGATCGCCGCGCTGGTCGAGGCGCCCGCGGTGCGCGACCAGCTTCGCCGCCTCCTCCGCCGCGTCGGCGATCTCGAGCGTCTCACGAGCCGCGCGATCCTGGGCTTGGCACACGCGCGCGACCTGGTAGGCCTCCGGACGTGCCTTGACCCTCTGGACGACATCCGAAGGGCGTGCGCTGCGCTGAGCGGTCCCATCGGTAACGCCCCGGGCGGGGCGGTAGCGGGGGCGGCGGATCGGGAGGGCGGGTCGGCGACAACCGCAGGCTCTGCGAGGACAGGAGCCGATACGCCCTCCCGATCCGCCGTCCCCGCCACCGCGCTACTCGAGACGGCACGCGAAGAGATCGCACCGCTGGCCGACGTGCGCGCCCTGCTGAACGACGCCCTGGAGGACGAGCCGCCGCTGACGCTCCACGACGGCGGCTTGATCCGCGAGGGATGGGACGAGCGCCTCGGCGCGATCGTCACCGAGGCGCGCGAGGCGCGCGAGTGGATCGCCGGCCTCGAGGAGCGCGAGCGCGCGCGGACCGGCATCGGCAGCCTCCGCGTCCGGTTCAACCGCGTCTTCGGCTACGGCATCGAGGTCACGCACGCGCAGGCGGCGCGCGTCCCCGACGACTACGTGCGGCGGCAGACGCTCGCGGGCGCCGAGCGCTACGTGACCACCGAGCTGAAGGAGTACGAAGCGAAGGTGCTCGGGGCGGACGAGCGCCGCCGCAGGCTCGAGTACGACCTCTTCGACGACGTGCGCCGCCGCGTGGCCGGGCACGCGGTCGCGCTGCTCGCCACCGCGCGCGCGCTCGCGCGCCTCGACGTGTTCGCGGCGCTCGCGGAGGTCGCCCACGTGCGCGGCCACGTGCGGCCGGTGGTCGATCGCGGCGACGCCCTGGTCATCACCGAGGGGCGCCATCCCGTACTGGAGGCGCGCGCCGAGGCGCCGGTGACCGCGAACGACCTGGCGCTGGACGACGCCGCGCGGATCGTCATCCTCACGGGCCCGAACATGGCCGGCAAGTCCGTCTACCTCCGTCAGACCGGCCACATCGTGCTCATGGCGCAGATGGGCGCCTTCGTCCCCGCGCGCGAGGCGCGCATCGGCGTGGTCGATCGGCTCTTCACGCGCGTCGGGGCGCAGGACAACCTGAGCCGGGGGCAGTCGACCTTCCTCGTGGAGATGGTGGAGACCGCGACGATCCTCAACAACGTCACGCCGCGCAGCCTCGTGCTGCTCGACGAGGTCGGCCGGGGCACCTCGACCTTCGACGGGCTCGCGATCGCGTGGGCGGTGGTGGAGGCGCTCCACGATGCGTGCGGTGGTGGGCCACGCGAGCGGGCGGCGGCAGAGCCGCCGGGAGCCCGCGAGTTCATGGACCGCCCCGGGCCCGCGAGTCCAAAGGTCCTCTTCGCGACGCACTTCCACGAGCTGACGCAGCTCGCGGATCGGCTCGCCGGCGTCCGTAACTTCCACGTCGCCGTCCGGGAGTGGAACGACGAGATCATCTTCCTCCACAAGGTCCGCGCCGGATCTACCGATCGGAGCTACGGAATCCAGGTGGCGCGCCTCGCCGGGCTGCCGGCGCCGGTCATCGCCCGCGCGAAGGCGCTCCTCGCGGAGCTGGAAGCCACCGGCAACCAGCGCGCCGACGTCGCCGACGCCGAGCAGCTCGGGCTGTTCGTCGCGCCGCGCGACCCGATCGTGACCGAGCTCGCGCACCTCGACCTCGCGCACGTCACGCCGATCGAGGCGTTGAACCTGCTCGCGAAGTGGCAGGCGCGACAGACATGACGATCGGCCGCATTCGGAGGCTGCCGGAGGCGCTGATCAACAAGATCGCTGCCGGCGAGGTCGTCGAGCGGCCGGCGTCCGTCGTCAAGGAGCTGGTCGAGAACGCGCTCGACGCCGACGCGCGCGCGATCACCGTGGAGCTGCGTGACGGCGGCGCGACGCTCGTGCGCGTCACCGACGACGGCTTCGGCATGAGCGCCGAGGAGCTCGCGCTGGCGCTCGAGCGCCATGCGACCTCGAAGCTCGCCACGGACGAGGACCTGGACGCGATCGCCACCCTCGGCTTCCGCGGCGAAGCCGTGCCCGCGATCTGCGCGGTGTCGCGCTTCACGGTGACGACGCGCGCACGCGGCGGTGGCCAGGACGGCACACGCGTGGCGGGGGAGGGCGGCGCGATCACGCAGCGCCTCGGCGTCGCGTGCGACGCCGGCACCGCGGTCGAGGTACGCGACCTCTTCTTCAATACGCCGGCGCGCCTGAAGTTCCTGAAGGCGGGGCCGACGGAGGTGGCGGCGTCGCTGCGCGTGATCACGCAGCTCGCGGTCGCCCAGCCCGAGGTCCAGTTCCGCGCGATCAGCAACGGACGCGCGGCATTGACGGCCCCGCGCGCGGCCGACCTGCGCGAACGGCTCGGCGCGATCTGGGGCTACGACGTCGCCGGCCGGCTGCTCCAGGTGCAGCGCGACGAGCACGGCATCACCGTGCACGGCTGGGTCAGCCCGCCGGATCTCACGCGCGGCGGGCGTGAGGAGGTCATGCTCGCGGTGAACGGCCGCCCCGTGCGCGATCCCACGCTCTTCCAGGCGGTGCTCGCCGCGTATCGTCCGCTGCTGCCGCGCGACCGTTTCCCGTTCGTCGCGGTGTCGATCGCGCTCCCGGCCGCCGACGTCGACGCGAACGTGCACCCGACGAAAGCGTGGGTGCGCTTCCGTCACCCGCGTCTGGTGCAGGAGATGCTCGTCGCGGCCGTCGGCGCGGCGCTGCGGCGCGACGCGGTCATGCCGTCGCTGCGCGCGCCCGAGAGTCCCGCCGCGGCCGCATCCGCGCCGGCGACCGCCTTCGAGACCGGCGCGCCGCAGCCCGCGCTCTTCGCGGAGACGCCGACGCCGTACACGCCCGCGCGCTTCGGCCGCGTGCTCGGCCAGGTGCAGGACACGTTCATCGTGGCGGCGAACGACGAGGAGGTGTTCTTCCTCGACCAGCACGTCGCGCACGAGCGCGTGCTGTTCGAGCGCCTGCAGGCGGAGCTCGCGTCGGGCCCGCTGACCTCGCAGACGCTCTTGTTCCCCCAGCCGCTCGAGCTGGCGCCCGCGGCGCGCGCGCTCCTCGAGCGGTGGCGCCCGCCGCTCGAGCGCCTCGGATTCGCGCTGGAGGGCTTCGGCGGCGAGGCCGTGCTCCTCCGGGCGGTGCCCGTCCTGCTGAAGGGGGACGAGCCGCGCCGGGTGATCGAAGCCGCGCTCGACGAGCTCGCCGGCCCGAAGGTCGGCGAGCCCACGGTGGATCGCGCGCTGGCGTTCGTCGCCTGCCGCGCGGCGATCAAGGCCAACACGGAGCTCGCGCGCGAGGAGATGGAGCGGCTCGTCGCCGACCTGGGCGCGACCGCGACGCCGTTCTTCTGCCCGCACGGCCGGCCCGTGGTGAGCCGGATTTCCCTCGCGGACGTGCGGAAGGAACTCAAACGCACCTGGTGAACGGTTGGTACGATCCAAGGACCGGATGACGCTGCCGCTGCTCGTGATCGCGGGACCCACCGGCGTCGGGAAGACCGCCACCGCCGTCGCCCTGGGCCGTCGCGTGCCGCTCGAGGTCGTCAGCGCCGATTCGCGCCAGGTCTACCGGTTCATGGACGTCGCCACCGGCAAGCCGTCGCCCGAGCAGCGCGCGGCGGTCCGGCATCACCTGATCGACGTGGTCGACCCGGACGACCGGTATCAGGCCGCCCGCTTCCGCGAGGACGCTGCCGCCGCGATCGCGGACATCCACCGGCGCGGCAAGCTCCCCGCGGTGGTGGGCGGCACCGGGCTCTACATTCGCGCGCTGCTGCGGGGGCTCGACCCCGCGCCGCCGGCGGACCTCGCGTTCCGTCACGAGCTGACCGCCGTGGCCGCGCGCGAGGGACGGGGAGCGCTGCACGCGCGTCTCGCGCGGACGGCGCCGACGGTGGCGCGCCGGCTGCATCCGCACGACGACGTGCGGGTGATTCGCGCGCTGGAAAAGCTGCGCGCGGGCCATGGCGTGGAAGCGCGCGCGTGGAGTCCGGCGCGTGACACGCGCGCGGACGGCTACGACGTCGCGTTCGTCGGGCTCACGATGGAGCGGGGCGCGCTCAACGCGCGGCTCGAAGCGCGCGCGGCGGCGATGGCGCGCGGCGGGTTGATGGACGAGGTGCGGGCGCTGCTGGCGCGCGGCTACGACGCGCGACTGTCGGCGCTCCAGGGCATCGGCTATCGGGAGTTCGTCCGCGTGGTGCGCGGCGAGCTCGCGGAAGCCGAAGCGATCCGGCTCATGCAGCGCGACACCGTGCGCTACGCGAAGCGCCAGCACACGTGGTTCGCGCGCGAGCCGGAGGTCGCGTGGCTGGACGTGACGGGTGACGAGGACGTGGAGACGAGCGCGACACGCATCATGAGCGTCTTGAACCAGAGGGGGTTTGGGGGTCCTCAGTTGTGTGGCCCCCATGTCCAGGGAGGACTCATCTGAAGAACGGGCGGAACGGGCACGAGACGGGGCGGCGCGGACGAGAGCGGGCGGTGATCGGCGCGGTGCGGCTGCCGAAGCAGCGGCGGTTCGAGGTCGAGGAATCTCTCTCGGAGCTGGCGGCGCTCGCGGGCGCGGCCGGCGCCGACGTGGTGGCGCAGGTCGTCCAGGAGCGCCCGGCCCCGACACCGGCGCTCTACTTCGGCCGGGGCAAGATCGAGGAGATCGGCGAGCTCGCGAAAGCGAAGGGCGCCAACCTGTTCGTGTCCGACGACGCGCTCTCGCCCGTGCAGGAGCGCAACATCTCGGAGGCGACCGGCCTGAAGGTCATCGACCGGACCGCGCTCATCCTCGACATCTTCGCGCAGCGCGCGCGTACCGCCGAAGGCAAGCTCCAGGTGGAGCTCGCCCAGCTCACGTACCTGATGCCGCGGCTGGTGGGCCAGTGGAAGCACCTCGAGCGTCTCGGCGGCGGCATCGGCACCCGCGGACCGGGTGAGACGCAGCTCGAATCCGACCGCCGGATCATCCAGCGCCGCGTGATGAAGATCCGGCGCGACCTCGAAGGCGTCTCGATCCACCGGCGGCTGCAGCGCAAGGGCCGCCGCCGTAACGGCGTCCCCGTCGTCGCGATCGTCGGCTACACGAACGCGGGCAAGACCACGCTGATGAACCGGCTCACCGGCGCGTCGCTGCACGCCGCCGATCAGCTCTTCGTCACGCTCGACCCCGCGGCGCGGCTGGTGGAGACCGGGTTCCACACGCCGTTCATCCTCACCGACACGGTCGGCTTCATCCGCAAGCTGCCGCACGAGCTGGTGGCGGCGTTCCGCGCGACGCTCGAAGAGCTCGCCGAGGCGGACGTGCTCCTGCACGTGGTCGACGCGAGCCAGGGGGCACTCGAGGAGCACCTCGCGGCCGTGGAGAGCCTGCTCGACGAGCTCCAGGTGCGCGACCGGCCGACCATCCTCGTGCTGAACAAGATGGACCGCGTGGAGTCGGACAAGAGCGTCGAGCGCCTCATGGTGTCACGCCCGCGCGTCGTGCCGATCTCGGCGGCGACGGGCAAGGGGATCGAGAGCCTGCTCGCGGCGATCGAGACCGCGCTGCGTCGCTCGGCGACCGTCGCGGTGGCCAAAGCGGAGTAGACTCGAAGGACTCCCATGGGACTCGCGAACTGGCTCACGGTGCTCCGGATCCTGCTCGTCCCGGTCTTCGTGACTCTGCTCGCCTACCGCAAGCCCGGGCCCGCCATCCTGGTGTTCGCGGCCGCGGCGTTCACGGATCTCCTCGACGGGTGGTGGGCGCGGCGGCACGGGCTGCAGAGCCGGCTCGGCGCGTTCCTCGATCCGCTCGCCGACAAGATCCTCCTCACCGCGTCGTTCATCATGCTGACCGTCCTCAAGGTGATCCCGTTCTGGATCACCGTCGTCGTCCTGAGCCGCGACGCGATTCTCGCGCTCGGCACGCTGCTCATCCACATGGTCGGCGCGCGCGTCTTCCCGCGGCCCACGCGCGCCGGCAAGATCACGACGTTCGTCCAGGTCCTCACCGTGCTCGTCGGCCTCGTCGGCTACTACTGGGGTGTCCGGCGCGTGACGGAGCCGCTGCTCTGGCTCACGGCCGCCTTCACGCTGATCTCGGGGCTGCAGTACCTCGTGCAGGGCATGCGATTCCTCAACGCCGCCCAGGACGCCGAGCGCGAGGAGTCGCATGAACGCCTCTACCTGCAGTAGCGCCGAAGGCGTCGTGGTCGCGGCGGTTCGTGCGGGGAGCGACGCTGCCGCGGCCGGTCTGCGCGCGCAGGATCGCGTGCTCGCCGTCAACGGGACGCCGCTGCGCGACGCCATCGACTTCCAGTTCCACGCGTCGGACGGCGTGCTCCGGCTCGACGTCGAGCGCGAGGGACGACGCCGGCCGCTGACGGTCGTCCGCGCGCGCGGCGATCTCGGCGTGGAGCTGGTGCCGCCGCGTCCCGGCGACATCGCGACCTGCGCCAACACGTGCGTCTTCTGCTTCATCCACCAGCTGCCGAAGGGCATGCGGCGCAGCCTCTACGTCAAGGACGACGACTACCGGCTGTCGTTCCTGCACGGCAACTACATCACGCTCACCGACCTCGACGACGCCGCGTTCGACCGCATCGTCGAGCAGCGGTTGTCGCCGCTCTACGTCTCGGTCCACGCGACCGAGCCGGCACTCCGCCATCGGCTGCTCGGTACTCCGCGCCGCGCGGCCGAGATCCTGCCGCGGCTCGAGCGGCTGGCGAAGGCGCGCATCCGCGTGCACGCGCAGATCGTGCTGTGTCCCGACCTCAACGACGGGCCGCACCTCGCGCGCACGATCGGCGAGCTGGCGCCGCTCCATCCGCACGTCGCGACGGCGGCGATCGTGCCGGTCGGGCTGACGCGTCATCGCCAGCGGCTGCCGGAGCTTCGCGTGCTGACCGCCCGCGAGGCGCGCGCGCTCGTCGACACGGTGGACGCCTGGCAGCGCGACTACGCCGCCACGCTCGGCAGCCGCTTCGTGTTCCTCGCCGACGAGGTGTATCTGCTCGCCGATCGTCCGCTGCCGCCCGCCGGCGCGTACGAAGGATTCCCGGTGATCGAGGACGGGATCGGGCTCGTGCGCCGGTTCGAGGACGGCTGGCTGCGCTCGCTGGCGCGCCGCCGGACGCGACGCGTCGTCCGCGACGTGACGGTGGTGACCGGCGAGATGTTCGCGCCGCGACTCGGAGCACTCGTCGGCACGCTGGAGGACGGCGGTCGGGCGCGCGTCGCCGCCGTGCCGAACGACTTCTTCGGGCGTGGGATCGGCGTCGCCGGCCTGCTCACCGGCGTCGACATCCAGCGCCATCTCGCGGCGGGTGGCGACCTCGGCGAGGCGGTGCTCATCCCCGCGGTCACCGTGCGGGACGGCGACGGGGTGTTCCTCGACGACGTCACGCCCGCCGACCTCGCGCGCGACCTCGGCGCCGCCGTCACGCTCGTCGCGCCGGCGCCGGGGGCGCTGCTCGACGCGCTGTGCCGGTGAGTGCCGGCGGCCGCACGCTCGTTCGTCCCGTCATCGCCATCGTCGGGCGCCCGAACGTGGGCAAGTCCACGCTCTTCAACCGCCTGGTCGGGCGGCGCCAGTCGCTCGTGCGCGACGTGCCCGGTGTCACGCGCGATCGCCTCTACGGGCAGGTGACGTTCGAGCGATGGCAGGCGACGGCGATCGACACCGGCGGCTTCGACCCCTTGTCCACCGAGCCGCTGATCGAGGCCGTGCGGCGCCAGGTCGACGCCGCGATCGCGGAGGCGGACCTCGTGCTGTTCGTCGTCGACGCGCGTGCCGGGGTCACCGCGCTCGATCTCGAGATCGCCGGCCTGCTCCGGCGCTGCGGGCGTCCCGTGATCCTCGTCGCGAACAAGGTCGAGAGCGACGCGCAGACGGCCGCGCTCGCGGAGCTCTTCACGCTCGGCCTCGGCGAGCCGGTGCCGGTGTCCGCCGAGCACGGCCGCGGCGTCGGCGAGCTGCTCGAGATCGCGCGCGACCGCGCGCCGCGCGCCCCGCTACGGAAGCCGGAGCAAGGCCCTTTGGACATGGGGCCCGCCTCTGAACATGGGGCCCCACACCTGAAGGACCCCAAACCCCTCTCGAGGACCCCAATCCCTCATGTCGCGATCATCGGACGGCCGAACGCCGGCAAGTCGTCGCTCGTCAACGCGATGGTCGGCGGCGAGCGGGTGCTCGTGCACGAGGCGCCCGGCACGACGCGCGATGCCGTCGACACGGCGATCGAGGTCGACGGCCGCCCGTACGTGCTCGTCGACACGGCGGGGATCCGGCGCAAGGGCCGCGTGAGCGAGGCGCTGGAGAAGCTGTCCGTCGTCATGGCGCTGAAGAGCCTCGAGCGCTGCCAGGTCGCGCTGATCGTCGTCGACGCCAGCGAAGGGCTCGCCGCGCAGGACGCGCACATCGCGGGGTACGCGCACGAGGCCGGGCGCGCGAGCGTGATCGTCGTCAACAAATGGGACCTCGTCCCGCCGGGCATGGTGCGCAAGGCCGAGGTGATCGAGCAGATCCGCGAGCGCCTGTCGTTCCTCGACTACGCGCCGATCTGCTTCACGTCGGCGCTGCGCGGCGAGGGGCTCGACGATCTCTTCACGACCATCGACGAGGTCGCGCGCGCGGCGCGCCGCCGCGTGCCGGCCATGGACGTCACGCGCGTCGTGCGCGAGGCGATCGACCGGCGGCCGATCTCGGTGGGTGGCGCGCCGCTCACGCTGCAGGCGGCGGCGCAGGTGAGCGTGGAGCCCCCGACGTTCGCGCTGCGCGTGAACCGCCCCGACGAGGTGCACTTCTCGTACGAGCGCTATCTCGTGAAGTCGCTGCGGCGCGTCTTCGACTTCACCGGATCGCCCGTGCGCCTGTCGCTGCGCAAGGCGACCGGGCCGCGCGCGCGGAGGGTCGAGCGCTGAGGCGCCGCCGGGCGCGCCGCCGCCGGATCCGGCTCGCCGTCACGCTGGTGCTGGCGGCGGCCGTCGTCGGCATCGTCGTGCTGCTCTCGGCGAGCCCGCGCCATCGCGCGTTCTATCTCGGACAGCTGGGCGGCGCCGCCGC
>VGLJ01000056.1 GCA_016866775.1 Candidatus Rokuibacteriota bacterium
GCGAGCGCGGCACGGCGCCGCCCTCGCGTGCTTCGCCCTGACGGCGCTCGCCACGCCGTCGCCCGGGCACGCCCAGCCCGTCCTCGTCGAGGCGATGACCGTGCGCGTCGAGATCCGCCGCGACGCGACGCTGTCCGTGGACGAGTCGATCGCGTTCGCCTACCAGCACCTCGCCAGCCACGCCTACCGGATCATTCCGCTCCGCGCCCCGGACGGCGGCCTCGTGCGCGTGCGCGACCTCGCGGCGTCGGACGGCGCCACCGGCGCGGCGCTCGCGGTGGGAATCACCGAGCACGAACACGCGCTCGAGGTCCATCCACGCACCGCGATGCAGCTCAGCAACGAGGGCGATCTCCATCTCCGCCTCCGGTACACGGTCTACCGCGCGCTGCGAGAAGGCGCGGACGGTGACCGGCTCGACTGGCTCGTCGTGCCGAACGAGTGGAAGGCCGTGGTGAAGAGCGTGCGTGTGGAGATCCACCTTCCGCCGTCGCTGCCGCGCGAAGCGCCGGTGCGCGTGACGATGACGCGCGCCGACGGGACACCCGTCACCGCCAAGCTGGTGCGGGGCCATCGCATGGTCCGCCTCGACACGCCGCAGGCCATCATGCCTCGAGACCACGTCCGCCTCCTCGTCGAGTGGGCGCCCGACCACGTGGACTTCACCGCCGCCGAGCCTGCCCCACCGTGGCCGGCGTGGATGCGGTGGCATCGCGCGTGGCTCGTGCCGGCCGGGCTGGTGCTGTTCACGGCTCTCGCGTGGATGACGGGCCGTTACGCCGGACGTCGCGCGATCGTCCCGATCTACGCGCCGCCGGCCGGTCTGCGTCCGGGCGAGGCCGGCGTCATCATCGACGGGAGGGTCGACACCAGGGACATCCGCGCGGCGGTCGTCGATCTCGCGGCGCGCGGCATTCTCTCGCTCGTCCCCCCACGGTCGGCGACGTCGTCGTCAGCGTTCAGCGCCCGTGGATCAACGATCCGGACGGGCGCGAGTGGGAAGCCGTTCTCCTCGTGCACGTCTTCTCCACGCCGGGGATAGCGACCGCGCCCCTCAGGGCGATCACCGCGCCCGGCGACTCCTCGATCAGCGACGCGCTGTCCGCCGACCTCACGCAGCGGGGCTTCTTCGCGGCGCCGCCGGCCGCGCTCCGTCGGGCCGGCTGCTGGATCGCGGTCGTCACGACGGCGATCTGGCTCCAGGTCGCGTGGAACGCGGGCGCGCACGTCTCGACCATCCTGGCGGGCATCGCCACGGGAGCGCTGCTGTGGGTGATCTCGGGGGTGGCCACCGCGAGCTCGCTCAGCGCCCAGGGCCGCGAGGCACAGCAGCAGCTGAAGGGGTTCCGCGAGTTCCTCGCGCGCGTCGACGCCCAGCGTCTCGAGCGGCTCGCGCCGGGCGCGGTCGACGACAACCTGGCCTGGGCGATCGCGCTCGGCGTGACGGAGGGATGGCTCGCGAACAGTCCCCGGCCTCTTGTGCGTCCCTGAGACGCGCGTTACCGTCAGACGCTCGAAGCCGCAGCCCAGGAGGTCGCCTCGATGCCTGCCTACGCCATCGTCGACATCATCGCCGTCACCGATCGGCCGCTCATGGAGGAGTACCGCAAGGTCGTCGCCGCCACGGTGACGAAATACGGAGGCCGCTTCCTGGTCCGCGGCGGGAACCACGAGGTGCTCGAGGGCGACTGGAAGCCGAACCGGCTCGTCGTGCTCGAGTTCCCCTCGATGGACCAGCTGAAGAAGTGGTACCACTCCGAGGACTACCGTGAGCCGCTCGCGATGCGGCTCAAGGCGAGTCGCGGCACCTTCGTCATCGTCGACGGGGCCGCGTCATGACGGAAGGGACCCAGCTGATCCGCGGGCTCGAAGGCGTCGTCGCCGCCCAGACGAAGCTGTGCGACCTCGACGGCGCGCACGGCCGCCTCGCGTACGGCGGCTACGACATCGCGGACCTCGCGAAGCAGGCGACGTTCGAGGAAGTGTGCTACCTGCTCTGGCGCGGCGAGCTGCCGACGCGCGGGCAGTACGACCAGCTCGTGATGTCGCTCGTCGCCGCGCGCGAGCTGCCGAAGCCCGTCGTCGACGCCCTCCGTCTCGCGCCGAAGGCGGCGGATCCCAACCGCACGTTCCAGGCGGCGATCGCGCTGCTCGGCGCGTTCGATCCGGACGCCGACGACAACTCGCCGGCCGCGAACCATCGCAAGGCCGTCCGCCTCACCGCGCAGCTCGCGACGCTGGTGGCCGCGACCCATCGCATCAGGAACGGCGCCGAGCCGCTGGCGCCCGCGCTGGACCTCTCGCACGCGGCCAACTTCCTCTACATGCTGACGGGCACGCGCGCGGGCGGCGCGGCGGTGAAGGCGTTCGACGCCAGCCTCACGCTCTACGCGGAGCACGAGCTCAACGCCTCGACGTTCACCACGCGTGTCATCACGTCGACGAATTCCGACATGCACTCGGCGGTCGCGGGCGGGCACGGCGCGCTGAAGGGGCCGCTGCACGGCGGCGCCGGCGAGGCCGTCATGCGCACGCTGATGGAGATCGGCGAGGTCGCGACCGTGGACGCGTTCGCCGAGAAGGCGCTCGCCGAGAAGCGCCGCCTCATGGGCTTCGGTCACCGCGTCTACACGGCGGGCGATCCGCGCGCCGCGATCCTGAAGGGCATGGCCGAAGAGGCGTGCCGCCAGTCCGGCCAGTTCAAGTGGTACGAGATGGCGGTGAAGCTCAACGAGCGCATCCACGCGGCGAAGAAGCTGATCCCGAACGTCGACTTCTACTCCGCGCCGCTCTTCTACTCGCTCGGCATCCCGGTCGAGCAGTTCACGCCGGTGATCGCCATGTCGCGCATCGCGGGGTGGACCGCGAACATCATCGAGCAGCACGCGGACAATCGGCTGATCCGGCCGCGCGGCGACTACACCGGGCCCAAGCGCCGCGCGTTCACGCCGATGGCCGACCGGGGCCAGACCGGCCACGTGGACACGCGCCGCTGACGATGGGCGGCCTCGCCAGGCGTTGATGTCTGATTCTGTGGACATTTTCATCCACGAGCGCCGGTGATACGGTCCGTCTGATGGCGGAAGGCGATCCCGAGGTCACGCTCAACACGCTCCACGGCGATCTCACCGAGGTCAGGGGCGCGATCACCGACGTGAAGGGCGAGATCGCCGACCTGAGGGGCGAGATGCGCGCCGGCTTCGCCGACGTGAAGGGCGAGATGCGCACCGGCTTCGCCGACCTGAAGGCGACCATGATCAGCGGGTTCGCCCGCATGTTCACGCGCGAGCAGGGGGACGAGATGATTCGCGTCCTCCGCGAGAGCCATCGCATCCAGGAGGCGCGCCTCACGCAGGTCGACACGCGCGTGGCGCAGGTCGCCGGTGGCGCGGAGCTCGATCGTCAGAAACGCGAGGCCGATATCAAGCTCCAGGTGTCGCTCGACCGCCTGTCGGAGGAGAATCGCGGACTCTCCTCGGATATCCGAGCTCTGATCCGACGCATCGACGCGCTCATCCGCCGCCGCGATAACGGCGGCGAGCCGCCCGACGCCCCGCGGCCGTAAAGGACCCCTCCCGTCGTAAGATTCCGTCCATGGGGCGGAGTCTCGCCAAGACGCTGATCGAGAGTCACCTCGTCGCGGGCAAGGCCGTGGCGGGCGAGGAGATCGGGCTCGCGGCCGACCAGCTCCTCCTGACCGATACCAACGGCATCCAGTCGTGGCTGCAGTTCGAGGCCATGGGGTTCCCGCGCGTCGTCCCGAAGCGGGTCGTGAGCTACATCGACCATCAGGTCTTCGCGCCGGACTCGCGCAACTCCGACGACCACCGGTACATGCAGACGGCCGCGCGGAAGTACGGCGCGGTGTTCTCGAAGCCCGGCAACGGGATCTGCCACCAGGTCCACATGGAGACGTTCTCGCGGCCCGGCGAGTTCCTCCTCGGCAGCGACAGCCACACGCCGCTGTGCGGCGCGGCCGGGATGCTCGCGATCGGCGCGGGCGGCCTCGACGTCGCCGTCGCCATGGGCGGCGGGCCGTACTGCCTCACGATGCCCGCCGTCGTGCGCGTGTGGCTCACGGGCGCGCTCCGGCCCTGGGTGACCGCGAAGGACGTGATCCTCGAGCTCCTGCGCCGGTACACGGTGCGCGGCGGCAGCGGCAAGATCTTCGAGTACGCGGGGCCGGGCGTGCAGAGCCTCCTCGCCACGCAGCGCATGACGATCGCGAACATGGGCGCGGAGCTCACGCTCACCACGAGCGTGTTCCCCAGCGACGAGATCACGCGCTCGTTCCTCGCGCGACTCGGACGTGCCGACGACTGGCGGCCGATGCAGGCCGACGACGACGCGGAGTACGACGACCAGATCGAGCTCGACCTGTCGTCGATCACGCCGCTCGTCGCCTTGCCCGGATCGCCGGACAAGGTCGTGCCGGTGGAAGAGGTGGCGGGCACGGAGATCCAGCAGGTCACGGTCGGCTCGTGCACCAACGGCTCGTGGCACGACATGGCGCAGGTCACCAACGTGGTGCGCGGCCGCCGCGTGCATCCGTCGGTGTCGTTCGTGCTCTTCCCCGGCAGTCACCGGATCCTCGCGACGATGGCGCGCGAGCAGCTGCTGACGGAGCTCATCGCCGCGGGCGTGCTCGTGTCCGAGCCGAGCTGCGGCTCGTGCGCGGGCATCGGCCACGTGCCGGCGGCCGGCACGAAGAGCCTGCGCGCGTTCAACCGCAACTTCTCGGGACGGAGCGGCGTGAAGGACGACGCGGTGTATCTCTGCTCGTCGCTCGTCGCCGCGGCCTCGGCCCTCACCGGCGTCATCACGGACCCGCGCACGCTCGGCGCGGAGGCGCCGGTCCGTTTGCCCGAGCGCTTCGCCGCGTCCGACGTCGGCTTCGTCCAGCCCGACGGCGGCGGCGACGTCGTGCGCGGGACGAACATCAAGCCCGTCCCGCTCGGGGAGCCGGTCGCTGCGAGCCTCGAAGCGCCGGTGCTGCTGAAGCTCGGTGACAAGGTCTCGACCGACGACATCTCGCCGGCCGGCTCGGCCGCGCTGATGTTCCGCGCGAACGTCCCGGCGATCTCGGAGTACTGCTTCAAATACGTCGACCCGGAGTTCGTGCCGCGCGCGAAGGCCGCGGGCCGCAGCATCCTCGTCGGCGGCGAGATCTACGGCCAGGGCTCGTCGCGCGAGGTCGCCGCCATCGGCCCGATGTTCCTCGGCGTGCGCGCGGTGATCGTGAAGTCGTTCGCGCGGATCCATCGCGCGAACCTGATCAACTGGGGCGTGGCGCCGCTGACCTTCGCGGATCCCGCGGCGTACGACACGATCGAGCGCGACGACGTGCTGCGCATCGACGGCCTGCGCGCGGCGCTCGTCGCCGGCACGCCGATCGCGGTGACGAACACCCGGACGGGCGCGACGTTCGCGACCACGTGCGTGCTCACGCCGCGCGAGCGTGAGATCCTGCTCGCGGGCGGGGTGCTCGCGCACACGAAAGGGGCAACCCCATGATGACGACACCGGAGCGGGCGGGCGAAGCCCGGGAGCCCGCGACTTCAATGGCGGGCGCTCGAGCGCCCGGGAGCCCGCGACTCCAATGACTCAACGAAGGATTCCCGCGGTCTACATGCGCGGCGGCACCAGCCGCTGCCTCGTCTTCCACGACAAGGATCTGCCGCATTCGGGGCCCGCGCGCGACCGCATCCTGCTCTCGGCGCTCGGCAGCCCCGATCCGTTCGGCCGTCAGCTCAACGGCATCGGCGGCGGGATCTCGTCGCTGTCGAAGGCGTGCATCATCGGCCCGTCGACGCATCCCGACGCGCAGATCGACTACACGTTCGCGCAGATCGAGGTGAAGAGCCCGAAGGTGGACTACACGGGCAACTGCGGCAACTGCTCCTCCGCCGTCGGCCCGTTCGCGATCGACGAAGGCCTGGTCGAGGTCACGAGCAGCCTCACGAAGGTGCGCTTCCACAACACCAACACGAAGAAGGTGATCGTCGCGCACGTCCCGGTGAAGGACGGCGAGGCGGCCGTCGAGGGCGATTTCGAGCTCGCCGGCGTCGCCGGCCGTGGCGCGCGCATCGCGCTCGATTTCCTCGACCCGGGCGGCGCGGGCACCGGCCGGCTCCTGCCGACCGGGCAGGCGCGCGAGGTCATCGACGGCGTCGAGGCCTCGCTCGTCGACGCGACCAATCCCACGGTCTTCGTGCGGGCCAAGGACCTCGGCATCAGCGGCACGGAGACGCCGATGGCGATCGACGCCGACACCGCGCTCATCCGCCGCCTCGAGCGGATCCGCGTCGAGGCGGGCAGGCGCATGGGCATCGTGGACAGCGCCGCCCAGCCGAAGATCGCGCTCGTGGCGACGCCGACGTCCTTCACGGCGCTCGACGGGGCCGCGTACGAGTCCGACGCCGTCGACGTGGTCGCGCGCGCGATGTCGATGGGCAACTGCCACCGCGCGATCCCGCTGACGGTCTCGATGTGCCTCGCGGTCGCCGCGCGGATCACCGGCAGCGTCGTCCACGAGGCGCTAGGCGGAGCCACGGCCCCAGGCATCGGGCCCACCCACGGTACGCCCCAAGTAAGGGGCCATAGTACTGACGTGCGACTCGGCCATCCCTCGGGGATCCTGCCCATCGACGCGACCGTGACGACGAAGGACGGCGCGCCGTGGGCCGAGAAGGTCACCGTCTACCGGACCGCGCGGCGGCTCATGGAAGGATTCGTCCGGGTTCCGTGAGCCTGTACCTCGTCGAAGGCAAGGACGAGGTCCTTCGCCGGCGCGCGCTCGTGCCGGCCGGTCAGGTGGTGGAGGCGTGGGCGGATCACCAGGTCGCCGGTGCGTTCTGGCTCGGCGAGGAATCGAAGCGCCTCCTCGATGCGACGGGCGCCTCCCTGCCCTCCGCGCTCACGCTTCCCGACGAGAGCGTGCCGATCTTCTACGGCCCGCAGCTCTGCGACATCGAATCGCTGCCGCGCGAGGAGTCCGTGCGTACCCGCGCGCTGTCCGCGCGCGCGATGGCCGTCGCGTGGATCACGCTGGACCGCTTCGGCGAGCGCACGACGTACCAGCCGGCATCGATGGACGATCCGGTCTTCTACCTGCGCCGCGTCGGCGGCGGCGCCTCGCACGTCTGGCGCGCGTTCCGGACGCGCGGCGAGGCCGTCACGTACCTGAGCGAAGCCTACGGTGCGGACTCCGAGGGCGTCGGCTGGGCGAAGGCGCTGCCGGTCGAGACGTTCGACGACCTGGTGAAGCGCTACGGGCGGCGCGCGTGAGCGCTGCGAATGTCCTCGAGCACCGGCAGCAGATAGCGGCGGAACTGCGCGGGGTGTTCGCTCATCGGGAAGTGGCCGAGCCCGGGCATCACGGTCAGCCGCGCGCCCTTGATCGCGTCGGCGGTACGGCGGGTGTCGTCGGGCGTGCAGGAGAAGTCGTACTCGCCCGTGAGCAGGTAGAGCGGGCACCGCGTCGTGTCGATCCCGTCGAGCTTGCCGCGCAGATCCCCTTCCGCCCGGTAGAAGTACAGGTCGCCGCGGAACACGCCGGGCCCGCCCTGCGCGTAGCCCCACAGCGTCTCCCATCGGGACTCGCGCGGACTCTGCGGCGCGATGAGCCCGGACATCAGGGCGCTGCACACCTCGCCGCCGTGGATGTCGGGACGATGCAGCCACGACGTGTCGTCGTACCAGGGCGCCTGGTAGTCGGCGGCCTCGAGGCCGATGAGCGCGCGGAACCTGTCCGGGTGGCGCAGCGCGAGGTGGAGCACGATCTTGCCGCCGATCGAGCAGCCGGCGACGACGGGACGATCGAGCGCGAGCGCGTCGCAGAACGCGAGGATGGTCTCGACGTACGCGTCGGTGGTGAGGCGGTACTCCTCGTCCTGCCATCCCGCCGGCGGCAGCGACTTGCCATGGCGCGGCAGGTCGAACGCCAGCACGCGGAAGTCCTTCGTGATGTCGACGTCGTTGAGCACGTGCCGCCACTGCTTGGTGTCCGCGCCGGCGGTGTGCAGGCACACGAGCGGAATCCCGGCCGCCGGCCCGGCCTCCTCGAAATACACGCGGTGTCGACGTCCGGAGACGTCGAGCCAGACGTAGCGTCCCGTGATGGGCTCGAGGTGGCCGACGGGCTTCGAGGCCGCGTCGCCGTCGGCGGCGCCGCGCGCGCGGGGCGCCGCCAGGAGCTCCTGCACGTAGCGCAAGTGCTGCATCACGAGCACGAGATCGCCCTCGATCAGCGCGTGGCCGAACTTCGCCATCGCGAACACGTCCTGGTAGCCGGCGGCGGGGACGGGCTCCCAGAGCTTGCGCCACGCGTCGTCGGAGGCGCGGATCGCGACGCGCCAGTCGCGCATCAGGAAGGGGCCGCGCTCGACGCGCTCCACGCGTCCCTCGACCACGCGCACGAGGTACTGCGTGGCGCCGCTCTCCACGAGGAACGTGGCGGTGAGGAATCGGCCGCGCCGGACGAGGGCGGCGTTCGCGTTGACCAGCTCGGGCAGGCGCTCGAACACGAGCGCCATCATAGCCGATGAGCACGGCGGGCATGGACCGCGGCTACGCGCTCGTGCGGGGCTTCGCGCGCTTCTGGCTCTGGTTCTTCTTCAAGCGCGCGCGTGCGTCATCCCGAGCGCGTGCCGCGCACGGGCTCCGTCCTGCTCTGCATCAACCATCCGAACAACCTCATCGATTCGCTGGTCGGCGGCGCCGCGGTGCCGCGCAAGGTGCACTACCTCGCGACGGCCACGCTCTTCCGCAATCCGCCGCTCGGAAGCTTCCTGCGCTCGATGGGCGTCATTCCGGTCTACCGCCGGCAGGACGATCCCGCGAAGATGGACAAGAACGTCCAGACGGTTCGCCGCGTGCTTCGACGCGCTCGCCGCCGGGCACCTCGTCGCGATCTACCCGGAAGGAACCACGCACGCCGAGGCGCGCGTGCAGCGCATCAGGACCGGCGCGGCGCGGATCGCGCTCGACTTCGAGGACAAGCACCCGGGGCGGCTCACGATGATCCCGGTCGGCCTCACCTTCGAGGCGCGGCACGCGTTCCGCGGCCACGTGCTCGCGTCGTTCGGTGAGCATGTGCCGGTCTCGCCCTATCTCGAGGCGTACCGCAGGGATCCCGTGAAGGCGGTCGACGCGCTCACCGACGCGCTCCAGTGGGCGATGGAAGCCGAGGTCGTGAACGTCGAGCGCGTCGACGACGCGCGGCTCGTGAGCGCGGTCGAAGCGCTCTACCGCGACGACCTCGCGCGCGAGGTGCGCGAGTCGCGCGGCATCGCGCCGCACGAGGTCGATCTGATCCGGCTCTCCCGTGGCATCGTGGACGCGGTCGACTGGTTCAAGGCCAACGACCCGGGACGCGTCGAGTCGCTGTGGCAGCAGATCCAGTCCTATCGCGCGCTGCTCGCCGAGTACCGCGTGCGCGACGACGCCGTCCGCGGGTGGCTCACGCGCCGTCCGCGGCGCGAGCATCTGACGCGCGGCTGGGCCGCGCTCGTCGGCTTCCCGATCTTCGTGTACGGCGCGGTCGTGAACGCGCTGCCGTACTACCTCCCCCGCTGGCTCGCGCGCCGCTTCGCGCATCACGAGACCGACTACATGACGATTCGCCTCCTCTCCGGCATCGTCGCGTTCCCGCTCTTCTGGGGGCTCGAGACGTGGGTGGTGTCGTGGTGGGCGACCCTGCGCGCGACGGCGGCGTTCGCGGTTTCGCTGCCGGTTTCGGGCCTGATCGCGTACCGTTATCTGGTTGGGGCGAAGCACTTCCGGTCGAGCCTCCGGCTGGCCCGGCTCGGGATCCTGCACGGCCCCGTCCGCAGCCGCCTCATCGCGGAGCGATCGGCGATCATCGACGAGCGCGAGCGCGCGAAGCGCGACTACCTGACCGCGACGAAAGGAAGCAGCTTTTGAGCATCCATCGCCTGGAGGAGATGTCGACGCCCGCGCTCGACGCGCTCGATCGCGCGCGCACCGCGGTGATCCTCACCGTGAGCCCGCTCGAGGAGCACGGCCCGCACCTGCCCGTCGGCGTCGACGCGTTCGCGGCGCGGCACTTCGCGCGCGCGGTGGCCGAGCGGCTGACGGCGCGCCGGCCCGACTGGTCGGTCGTGCTCGCGCCGACGCTCCACCTCGGCTCGTTCACGTTCGAGACCGTCGGCACGGTGAACGTCCGGCAGCGTGTCGTGCGCGACACGCTGATCGACTACGGGCGCTCGCTGGCGCGCGCGCGCTTTCGCTGGATCTTCATCGCGAACGGCCACGGCGGGCCCGGCCACCTCACGGCGCTCGAGGAAGCGTCCGCGATCGTCTCGCGGCGCTACGAGATCACGATGGCGTCGCTCACCGGCTACCTCGCGTGGGAGTTCTTCCGCGGCCGCTACCTGCCCGAGATCGAGGCCGCGCTCGGCCGCGCGCTCAGCGACGAGGAGCGCCGCGCGTTCGCCGAGGACGCGCACGGCGGCTGGCGGGAGACGTCGCTCATGCTGATGCTGCGGCCCGAGCTCGTCGACGGCTCGTGTCGCGATCTGCCGCCCGCGCACTATTCACTGCCCGAGCGCGTGCTGCCGAACTATCCGCTGCGCGACGGCGGGCAGGGCTACGTCGGCCATCCCGCGCTCGCGGATCCCACGTTCGCGAAGGCGACCGTCGAGGTCCTGATGACCGAGGCGATGGAGATGATCGAGGGCCTGCTCGACGGCCGGCTCACGCCCGCGGATCGACGCTCGCCGTTCTTCGCGCTCCCGGTCTTTCGCACGAACTTCTGGCGCGCCGCCGCGGCCGCGGGTGTCGCCGTCGCGGCGGGCGCCGCGTGGTACGCCGGATTCAAGCGGGGCAGAGGGAAGGCGACGTGACGGCTCGCTAGATCCGCCAGCCCTTGTCGACGTAGCGCACACCGTCGACTTCCGAGATCTGCACGACCGCGCGGTAACGGCCCGCGCCCGCTTCGGCCGTGTGGAGCCGCGTCTGCACCGGCACCTGCTCTTCGTCGGGACCGTCCACGAGCGCCTCACGCAGCACGCGACCGTCGACGCCGTCTCCGTCCAGCCCGTGCAGCGCGAGGATCGTCGGCGTCACGTCGACGTTCCCCGCGGGTGTGCCGACGACCGCGCCGCGCTTGAACGCCGGACCCCACGCGAGCAGCGTGCTCCGGATCGTCCACGGGCTCAAGCTGCCGTGGTCGCTCGTCACCTTCGAGCCGGCGTCGCCGACGTCCGTGCCGGCCACACCGAACGCGTTGCGCGCCGACGTCCACGGGAACGTGAACAGGATGTCGGGCGCCCACGCGGGATGATCGACGTGGACCAGCTCGAGCGGAAACGTGCCCTCGGCGGCGCCTCCGGCGCTGCCTTCGGCGCTGCCGCCCGCCGTGAAGATCACGCCGATCCACGGGCGTGACTGAAGGAACGCGACGATCTTCTGCACGCGCTCGAGCGCCCGGTCCTTCACGTAGAGCGCCATCGCCTGACCGCTGCTCGCGACGACGAGGTCGTCGGAGTCCGGCCCCGACTTCAACCCCGCCTCGATGAGCTCGCGCGCCACGTGGACCGTGCCCACGTTCACGCCGAAGCCGTGATCGGAGGCGACGAGCACGTCCGCGTCGACGCCGTCCAGGATCAGCCCGATGTGCCGGTCCGCGTTGTGGATGGACGCCCGTGCCTCCGGCGATCCGGCGCCGGCCGTGTGCTGGGTGTGGTCGGGCTCGGTGATCCAGTTGATCACCACGTCGGGACGCAGCTCGGGCAGCACGTAGTCTTTCAGCACGGTCTGGGTCCAGTCGACCGCGGCGTCGAAGCGCTCGGCGAGCCCGCCCTTCACCGGCGCGGCACCGAAGCGCCTCAGGATCGCGGCGTTGACGTCCGGAGGGAACGCGACGTGCCCGGCGCCGAAATAGCCGTTGACGAGCACGCCGACACCTTCTGGCGCGTCCGGATTCAGCAGGAACGCGCTGCCCGTCGAGCCCGAGCTCACTGCGGCGAGCGTGCGGCCCCGGGACGCGAGCCGCTGCGCAAGTGTGTGCGCCCGGGCCGTCGGGTGCGCGCGACGGAGGGCGACGAGCTTGCGCCAGTCGTCGTTGCTGAATGCGCCGCGCGGATCGACGGACGGGACGTACAGCGTGTTGCCCAGGATCCCGTGCCGGCGAGGATGCGCGCCGGTCGCGATCGTCGCCGCGTTGACGCGCGTCACGGTCGGAAACGCCGCGTGACCGGCCGCGAAGCTCACGCCCTCCGCGCGAAGGCGGTGCAGCGTCGGCGTGTCCCCGGCGGTGATGCTGTCGGGCCGGAGCCCGTCGACCACGAAGACCAGCGTGAGGCGTGGCATGGACGGCTTCTTTGAACATGGGGGCCCCATGGCACAGGACCCCCATGCCCCGTATATCATGCGAGCCGATGGCCGAGCACCTGGTTGATCTCACCGACGTCGCCGATGGCGTCGCGCGCCTCACACTCTGTCGCCCGCAGGCGCTCAACGCGCTGAACCGCGACCTCACCGGCGCGCTGGAGGACGCGGTCGCGAAGGTGGGCGCGCGCGCCGACCTGCGCGTGCTCGTGCTCTTCGGTCAAGGCCGCGCGTTCTGCGCGGGGAACGACATCACCGAGATGTCGACGCTCGTGCCCGACGAGGCCGAAGCGCTCGCGCTGCGCCAGGCGAAGCTGATGGACGCGTTCTCGCGGCTGCCGCAGGTCACGCTCGCCGCGGTCGACGGGCACGCGCTCGGCGGTGGCTTCATGCTCGCGATCGCGCAGGACCTGCGCATCGCGTCCGACCGCGCGCGCTTCGCGCTGCCGGAGGTGACGCTCGGGTTCAACCCGGCCTACGGCATCGCGCGGGCGCTCGACGTGCTCGGCGGCGGCGCGGCGCGCGATCTCCTGCTGACCGGCCGGACCGTGCGCGCCACCGACGCGCTTCGCATGGGGCTCGTGACCCGTGTCGTCGCGCCGCCCACGCTCGAGGCGAGCGCGCTCACGTGGGCGGAGGAGATCGCGAAGTCGCCGCGCGCGGGGCTGGCCGCGACGAAGGCGATCGTCGCGGACATCCGCGCCGGGCTCAAGGGCCGCGAGCCCGAGGCGTACGGCGCCGCGCTGCGGACGAGCCCGGAAGCCCGCGCGCGCATCGACGCCTTCATCACTCGCAAGCGCGGCGGCTGAGCATGGCGCAGATGCGCGACTACGCGACGACGATGCGCGAGTTCCGCCTCGCGGTGCCGCCGCGCTTCAACTGGGCGTACGACACGTTCGACGCGTGGGCGCGCGACCCGGCGAAGCTGGCGCTGCTCTGGGTCTCGCCGGACGGGCAGCCACGGCACTTCACGTTCGCCGAGATGGGCGAGCGCTCGCGGCGCTTCGCGAACGTGCTCGCCGGCCTCGGCGTGGCGCCGGGCGAGCGCGTCTTCATCATGCTGCCGCGCGTGTGGCAGTTCTGGGAAATGGTGCTGGGCAGCATCCGGGCGCGCGCGGTCTCGATGCCGGGCACGACGCTGCTGACGACGAAGGACATCCAGTACCGGCTGACGGTCAGCGACGCGTCGGTCGTGATCACCGACGAGGAGAACGCGCCGAAGATCGACCACGTGCTCGCCGAGTGTCCGAGCGTGAAGCATCGCATCGTCCTTGGACGCGCGGGCGGCGGGTGGTTGGCATACGAACGTCTCATGGCGCGCGCGTCGGCGTCGCTCGCGCATCCCGGCAACGCGAGCAGCGATCCGATGATGATCTACTTCACGTCGGGCACGACCGGCTACCCGAAGATGGTGCTCCACACGCACGCGTCGTACCCGATCGGCCACGTCATCACCGGCAGCTTCTGGCTCACCAACACGCCCGCCGACCTCCACTGGACGATCTCCGACACCGGCTGGGCGCAGGTCGCGTGGACGCACTTCTTCGGGCCGTGGAACATGGGCGCCGCGATCTTCGTCTGGGACGCGCGCGGCAAGAAGTTCGAGCCCGCGCAGACCCTCGAGATGCTCGAGCGGTTTCCGATCACCACGTTCTTCGCGCCGCCGACCGCGTACCGGATGTTCGTGCAGGAGCCGTTGAAGCGATACGCCTTCCGCACGCTGCGGCACTGCATGGGCGCCGGCGAAGCCGTCAATCCCGAGGTGATCGACGCGTGGCGCGAGGGCACGGGGCATCACATCTACGAAGCGTACGGACAGACCGAGACCGTGCTCCTGGCGGCGACGTATCCCGTGATCCGCTGGAAGCCGGGCTCGATGGGGCTCACCGCGCCCGGCCACACGCTCGGCATCATCGACGATGACGGCCACGAGCTGCCGCGCGGCACCGAAGGCGAGATCGCCGTGCGCGTGCGGCCCGAGCGCCCGGTCGGATTGTTCCGCGAGTACTGGCGCAATCCCGAGGCGACGGAGCGGTGTCATCGCGGCGACTGGTACGCGACGGGTGATCGCGCCACGATGGACGACGACGGCTATCTCTGGTTCATCGGCCGCGCGGACGACGTCATCAACAGCGCGTCGTATCGGATCGGGCCGTTCGAGGTGGAGTCCGCGCTGGTCGAGCACGCGGCGGTGGCCGAGGCGGCGGTGATCGGCAAGGCGGATCCGCTGCGCGGCGAGATCGTGAAGGCGTTCGTCGTGCTGGCGCCCGGCCACGCGGGGTCGGCCACGCTCGTCGCCGAGCTGCAGGAGCACGTGAAGACGGTCACCGCGCCGTACAAGTATCCGCGAGAGATCGAGTTCGTGACCGACCTGCCGAAGACGATCAGCGGCAAGATCCGCCGCACGGAGCTCCGCGACATGGAGCGCCGCCGGAGCGGGTAGCCCGTATCAAAGATCAGACATACACGCGCTCGCGCCTCCGCTCGTCTCACACGGGCGAAGGAGGCGATGTCGATGCGCGTGCTCCTCTTCGTCGCGCTCGTGCTGCTTGCGTGCGGCGCCCACGCCGCTGTTGCCCGCGAAACCCGGCGTCAGACGCTGACCGCTGCCTCGATTCATGTGCACGACGGCGACACGTTCTACGTCGGCGCGGAAGCGTTCAGGCTGCGCGGCATCGACACACCGGAGCTCGGCCAGCCACGCGCCGGGCCAGCTCGCGAGCGCCTGCGTGCGCTCCTGCATGGGGGGCCGGTGATCCTCGTCCCGCGCGGCGAAGACGTCTACGGCCGGACACTCGTCGACGTCTACGTCGGCGGCCGCAGCGTGGCGCGCATCCTGAAAGCCGAGGGGTACGCGAAGCGGCGCGCGAAGCCTCTCCGGTGAGGTGCTAGACTTTGGGCGAAATGACCCGATGGGTGCGACGGAGAAGATCGCGATCCTCAAGCAACTCGTGGATCTCGTCGGCGCCACCGGCGACGCGATGAAGAAGATCACGGACGGCTTCAAGCACCTCGTGGTCGCCGCGGTGCAGGCCTACGACGCGACCAAGGCGCGTGCGCTGCATGCGCGACTCATCGAGGTCAGCGAGCTCGCGACGTCGCTCATCATCGTCCAGTCGACGCTGCCCGAGACGCTCGGCGCGTACGCGGGCCGGGCGCACGAGCTCACGGACGCCGAGCGGAGGAGCACGTGGCGCACCGTCGGCGGGCGCACGCAGCCGGTGCTCGAGCGCGTCAAGACACTGCTGGAGAAGCCCCGCGAGCAAAACGACACCGACTTCGTGGCCGAGCCCGCGTACGTGAAGCTGCGCGAGGCGCTCGAGGCACGCTCCACGCTGCTCCAGAAGCTCATGGCGATCGACCCGCCGGCGACGCCGGCCGAGCTGGACGTCGTGCGCGACGCGGCGATGCGCTATGGGCGGCTCATCCAGGAGCTGAACGCCGCGCGGGACGAGCTGAACACGTACGTGAAGGCGCTCAAGTAGCCCATGCCGCATCCGCTCTTCACCGCCGAGCACGAGATGCTGCGGCGGTCGATCCGCAGCTTCGTCGAGAAGGAGATCACGCCGCACGTCGCCGCGTGGGAAGACGAGGGGCGTATCCCGCTCGAGGTGTGGCGGCGGCTCGGCGAGCTCGGGTTCCTCGGCCTCGAGTTCCCCACCGAGTACGGCGGTGGCGGCGCGGACTTCCTCGCCAGCGTCGTGCTCGGCGAAGAGATGGCGCGGTGCCGCTCGGGCGGCGTCGCGTTCAGCGTGCTGGTGCACACCGACATGTCGTCGCCGTGGCTCACGCGCTTCGGCACCGACGCGCAGAAGGCGAAGTACCTGCCCGGGATCATCCGCGGCGAGACGGTCTGCGCGCTCGGCATCACGGAGCCCGGCACCGGATCCGACATGGCGGCGCTCGCCACGCGCGCGGTGCGCGACGGCCACGTCTACCGGATCACCGGCGGGAAGATCTTCATCACCAACGGCGTCTACGGCGATCTCTACTTCGTCGCCGCGCGCACGGGCGCGGGCACGGCGACGCGCCGCCACGACGGCATCTCGATGTTCCTCGTGGAGCGCGGCCTCCCCGGCTTCACGGTCAGCCGGAAGCTCGACAAGATGGGCATGCGCGCGTCCGACACCGCCGAGCTCGCCTTCGAGGATTGTCCCGTTCCCGCGGAGAACCTGCTCGGCGTCGAGGGGCGCGGCTTCCAGCAGCTCGCCGCGGGACTTCAGCGCGAGCGGCTGATGGCCGCCGTGCTCGCGCTCTCGGGCGCGCAGCAGGCCGTCGACGACACCGTGAGCTATCTCCACCAGCGGACGGCGTTCGGCGAGCCGCTCGCCGCGCGCCAGGTCCTGCGTCACCGCGTGGCCGACATGGCGACGGAGCTCGAGGCCGCGCGCCAGCTCGTGTATCGCGCGGCGTCGCTCTACGCCGCCGCCGAGGAGTGCGTGACCGAGGTCTCGATGGCGAAGCTCTTCGCCACGGAGGCCGCGAACCGCGTCGCGTACCAGGCGGTCCAGCTCCACGGCGGCTACGGCTACATGCGCGAGTTTCCGGTCGAGGGCTTCTTCCGCGACGTGCGCCTCTGGACGATCGCGTCGGGCACGTCCGAGGTGATGCGCGAGATCATCGCGAAGCGCCTTTTGACATAGGGCCCCGCCGCTGAAGGACCCCAACCCCGCCTCTCGTCACTCCGTCAGCGCGCCGGCGAGCAGCCCGCGCACCAGCCATCGCTGCAAGCCCACCACGATCAGCACCGGCGGGATCGACGCCAGGATCGACGCCGCCGCGATGTCGCCCCACGGCACCTCGAAGACCCCGGGGAACAGCGCGAGCGCGACGGGGACGGTGCGGCTCGCCTCCGTCGCGGTGAACGTGAACGCGAACAGGAACTCGTTCCAGGCGAAGAGGAACGTCAGGAGCGCGACCGACGCCAGACCGGGGGCCGTCAGGGGCAGGTGCACCGACAGCAGCGTCCGCCAGCGGCCCGCGCCGTCGAGCGCGGCAGCCTCGGACAGCTCGCGTGGGATCTCGCGCATGAAGCGCGTCATCAGCCAGATCACGAACGGGAGCGCGAACGACGCGTCCGCGAGCACGAGCGCCGCCCACGTGTCGCGCAGCCCGAGCGCGCGCATCACGAGGTACAGCGGGCTCACGGTGGCGATCTGCGGGAACGCCGTGCTCGCGACGACGCCGAGCATCAGGGGGCCCGCCGCCGGCACGCGCAGCGTCGCCAGCGCGAACGCCGCGGGGACGCCGAGCGCGCACGCGAGCGCCGTCGTCAGCACGCCGACGCCCAGGCTGTTGAGCAGCGCGCGCGGCATCGCGCTCTGCGTGAAAACGACCTCGTAGTGCGACAGCGTCAGCGTGGTCGGCCAGAGCGGCGGCACGCGCAGCAGCTCGGCCTCGGGCTTGAACGACGTCAGCACCTGCCAGAGGAACGGCACCGCGTAGAGCGCGAGGAACACGAGCACCGCGACGTCGGCGACCAGCGCGCGACGGCTCGTCACGCCGCGGCCTCGCGGCGGCGCAGCACGCTCAGATACGCGGCGGCGACGGCCATCACCAGCACGAAGACGATCACGCCGATCGCCGACCCGAACCCGAGACGCAGGGTCTGGAAGAGACTGCGATAGGCATAGACGGTCAGCGTCTCGGTCAGTCCCGCGGGCCCGCCTCCGGTGAGCACGAACATCAGGTCGAACGCGCGGAGCGCGTCGAGCGTCCGGAACAGCAGCGTGACGAGCAACACCGGCGCGAGGAGCGGCAGCGTGACGAAGCGGAACGTCGCCGCGCGGCCCGCGCCGTCCACGGCCGCGGCCTCGTAGACCGCCGCGGGGATCGTGAGGAGCCGCGCGTAGCAGAACAGCGCGACGAACGGCATCGTCCGCCACACGTCGGCGAGGACGAGCGCCGGGAGCGCGAGCGCGGGATCGCCGAGCCAGTTCAGCGCGACGCCGAGCGCCACGTTCACGAGCCCGGCCGCGGGGTGGTAGAGCCATTCGAACAGCCGCGCGGTGACCACGCCGGGCAAGGCCCACGCGAGGAGCAGCAGCGCGAGCGCGGCGCGCCGGCCCACACGCTGCCCGCGCAACGCCAGCGCGAGTCCGAGACCGAGCAGCAGCTCCAGCGCGACCGAGGCGACTGTGAACACCGCGGTGACGCGGAACGCGCTCCAGAACCTCGGATCGGTCGCCAGGAACGCGTAGTGCGCGATCCCCGCGAAGTGATCGATGCCGAACACCGGCACCCGCTGCCGCAGCGAGAGCCAGAAGACCCAGAGCGCGGGTCCCGCCGTCAGCGCCGCGAGCGTGACGACCGCGGGCGCGACGAAGCCGATCGCCGCGCGCCGCTCCGCGCGCTCCCGCGCCGTCACCGGAGGCCTTGAAGCGCGTAGGCGAGCTGGCGGCGCGCATCGGCGACCGCGCGCTCCGGCGTCTTCACACCGACCACGACCGCCGACAGCTCCGGCTGGAGGCTCGTCGAGAGCATCAGGTACGCGGGCGTCACCGGCCGCGGGCGCGCGGCGAGCGCGAGGTCGTGGAACCGCGGCATGTGCGGGCGCTTCGCCACGAGCGCGGGATCGTGATAGAGCGCCATGCGCGTCGGCAGGACGGAGCCGCCGGCCAGGACGCGCTGCGCCTCCTCGCTCGCGAGGAAGCGCGCGAGCGCGACCGCGGCGGCCGGATGGCGCGTGGTGCGGCTCACGCCGAGCAGCGAGCCGCCGGTCGAGCCCGGCGACGGGCCGGCGGCGCCGCGGCCCGGAAGCGCCGCGATGCCGACCTTGCCGCGCCCCGGGGCGCCCGGCGCGTCGAAGAGATCCATCGCGTAGAACCAGTTGCGCAGGAAGATCGCGCGCCCGTCGCCGAACGCGCGGCGCGTGAGCTCCTCGTCGGCCGCCGACACCCAGGGCGGGCTGATGCCGTCGGTGATCCATCCGCGCAAGCGCGCCAGCGCGTGCGCCGCGCGCGTGGTGTCGGGCAGGACCTCGCCGTCGGGGCCGAGCAGCGCGGTGCCGCTCGCCCACAGCGCTTCGAGCGCGTTGCACGTGAGCCCTTCGTACTGCTTGCCCTGCCAGACGAAGCCCTCGAGCTTCGGATCGCGCTCGGCCGCGCGAATGCGCTGCACCGCGCGCGCGAGCTCCGCGTCGCTGCGCGGCGGTCCCAGACCGTGGCGGGCGAGCAGATCCGCGCGGTAGTAGAGGACGCCGACGTTGAAGTTCCACGGCAGCGCCCACACGCGGCCGTTCCATCGCGCGGCTTCGGCGGCCGCCGGGAAGTGCGCGTCGAGCTCGCCCGGCGCCAGCGACGGCGTGAGATCGAGGAGCCATCCCGCGCGCGCGAACTCCGGCACCCAGATGACGTCGAGCATCATGACGTCGAAGCCGGGGCCGCGAGCGGCCGCGCTCCCCTCGAGGTTGATGACGAAGAACTGGTGCTGCTCGTCGCTCGAGGAGCCGAGGGCCTCGGTCTTCACGCGCACCCCGGGATGGCGCCGCTCGAACGCCGCGACCAGCCGCGGCACCGGATCGTCCCCGAACATGCGCGCGTGCTTGAAGACGACGGTGACGGGCGCGTCGGCGCGCGGCGGGCCCCCGCAGCCGGCGAGGAGGACGACCGCCGCCGCGAGCAGGATGGCGCGCATGGCCCACACCTTACCGTGCCTTTCCCCGCGGGGCCCGCTCGGGTAAGCTCCCCACGACTGACCAAGGGGTTTCAAGGAGGCTCTCAATACCGAGACGGATCGCTCTGCGGATCGCCGTCCTCCTCCTCGCGGTCCTCGCCGGGATGTTCCTCGCCGAGCTGCGCCAGCCCGAGCGCGCCACCGCGCAAGCGCCGGTGAAGCTCAAGATGCAGGCGAGCTGGCCGCCCGCGAGCACGTTCATGGACAACTTCAGGATGTTCGCCGACCGCGTGAAGAAGATGTCGGGCGGCCGGCTCGAGATCGAGACACTGCCCGCGGGCGCGGTCGTGCCGGCGTTCGAGGTCGTCGATGCCACGCACCGCAACGTGATCGACGGCGCGCACACGTGGTCCGGCTATCTCATCGGCAAGCATCCGGCCGCGGTGCTCTTCACGGGCGGACCCGGCGGCCCCTTCGGCATGGACCTCTTCGATCATCTCGGCTGGTTCTACGAGGGCGGCGGGCAGGAGCTGTTCCAGGAGTGGTACGAGAAGATCATCGGGCGCGACGTCGTCGCGTTTCCGATCTGCCCGTTCACGCCGCAGATGCTCGGCTGGTTCAAGCAGCCCTTCAAGGGCTGGGCGGACCTGAAGGGCCGCCGCTTCCGCGCCGTCGGCATGAACGCGCAGCTCCTGAAGGAAGCCGGCGCCGCGGTCGTCTCGATGCCGGGCGGCGACATCATCCCGGCCGCGGAGCGTGGCGCGATCGACGCCGCCGAGTGGTGCTGCCCGACGGAGGACATGAAGCTCGGCTTCCACAAGATCTGGAAGTACTACTACGGCCCGAGCATGCACGAGATGACCGAGGCCGGCGACCTCGTGATCGGCAAGGCGGTGTGGCAGAAGCTGACCCCCGAGTTCCAGGAGATCATCAAGAGCGCGGCGACCGAGACGTACCTCCGCTGGTGGCTCCAGCACGTGAAGAACAACTCGGCGGGGCTGCAGGACCTCAAGACCGAGAAGGTGAACCTCTCGCGCACGCCGGACGACGTGCTCAAGAAGCAGCTCGAGACGTGGGACAAGATCCGCGAGGAGAACGCGGCGAAGGACCCGTTCTTCAAGAAGGTGATGGACTCGCAGAAGGCCTACGCGCCGCTCGTCGTCAACGGGCGGCAGACGATGTTCCCGTCCTACGACTACGCCGCGAACTACTACTGGAAGAAGCGGTGATGCGCTCCGAGCGGCTGATCACGTCGATCGACTTTCACACCGCCGGCATCGGCATGCGGCTGCTCACCGCCGGCGTGCCGCGCGTGCCGGGCGCGACGATCGCGGAGAAGCGTCGCTGGGTCGCGGGTCACCTGGATCATCTGCGCACGGGGCTCTGTCTCGAGCCCCGCGGGCACAAGAGCCTGCTCATCGCGGTGCTCGTGGAGCCCGTGACGCCCGGAGCGCACTTCGGCGCGCTGTTCATGTATGCCGGCGGCTACTACGTCTCCTGCGGCGAGGCGACGATCGGCGCGGCCACGATCGCGGTCGCGACGGGCATGGTTGCGTCGACCGGCGACGCCACGCGCGTGGTCATCGACACCGAGGCCGGACCGATCGAGACGATCGCCCACGGCGACGGCGACCGCGTGCGCGCGGTGACGATCAAGTGGACGCCGGCCTACGTCCTGCGGCCGGCCGAGAGCGTCAAGGTCGCCGACCTCGGCGACGTGCCGATCGACCTCGCGGTCGGCGCGGGCAACCTGTTCGCCATCGCGGACGCGGCGGACGCCGGCGTCACGCTGAGCCGCGACGCCGTCGACGCGATCGCGCGTCGCGGGATGGAGCTCCGCGCGGCGGTGAACGAGCAGGTGCGGGTCGAGATGCCCGGCGGGGTCGTACCGGTCGAGAACGTGCTGCTTCACGAGCCGCTCACGCGCGGCGTGTCGCGCAACGCGCTCGTGTGGGGACCGGGACAGGTCGACATGGCGCCGTGCGGGTCCGGCACGTGCGCGCGCTTGGCGCTGTTCCACCATCGCGGGCTCCTGCGCACGGGCGAGTCCTACACGAGCGAGGGGCTGTCGGACCTCGCGTTCACCGGCCGCGTCGCCGCGGAGACGACGGTCGACGGCCGGCCGGCGGTGCTCCCGGAGATCACGGGCACCGCCTACATCACCGGCACGAGCCAGTTCTTCTTCGATCCCGACGACCCGCTGCGCGAAGGGCTGCGGCCGTGAAGGTCCTCATCCTCGGCGGAGGGATCGCGGGCGTCACCACCGCGTACTACCTCGGCAAGGACGGTCACGACGTCACGCTGCTCGAAGCGAATCCGGAGCTCGGCCTCGAAGCCACGAGCGGCAACGCGGGGATCATCGCGCCGGGGCACTCGTTCGCGTGGGGATCGCCGAAAGCGCCGGGCATGCTGTGGCGATCGTTGCTCGGGCACGAGACGGCGATCCGGATGCGTCTCAAGCCCGATCTCCAGCTCTATCTCTGGGGCCTGAAGTTCCTGCGCGAGTGCACGGCGGCGCGCGCGCGGCACAACACGCTCATCAAGCTTCGCCTCTGCCAGTACAGCCAGCGGTTGCTCGACGAGGTCGCCCGTGACGAACGGATCGCCTATCAGGAGATCCGCCGCGGCGCGCTCTACCTCTACCGCGATCCCGTCCAGTTCCAGGCCGGCATCGCCAAGATGAAGCTCCTCGCCGATCACGGCCAGAAGCAGGAGATCCTGGATGCCGCGGGCGTGGCGCGGCTCGAGCCCGCGTTCGAGCCGGTCAAGGCGCGCATCGCCGGCGCGGTCCGCGACGTCGGCGATTCGAGCGGCGACTCGCGGATCTTCGGGGAGGCGCTCGCGCGCGTGTGCCGCGAGAAGTTCGGCGCCGCGTTCGAGACCGGCGTGCGCGTGCGGGCGCTCCGTGCCGAGCGTGATCGCGTCCGCGCCGTCGTGACCGATCACGGCGAGCGGTCCGCCGATCTCTACGTGCTCGCGCTCGGCGTGGACGCGCCGATCGTCGCGCGCACGCTCGGCATCCGGATCGCCGTGTATCCGGCGAAAGGCTATTCCTCGACGTTCCCGATCAAGCCCGGCGGCCTCGCGCCCTCGGTGCCCGGCGTCGACGAGCAGTGGCTCGTCGGATGGTCGCGTCTCGGCGATCGCCTGCGCCTCACCTCGACCGCCGAGTTCGCGGGCTACGATCGCGGGTGGACGCCGCGCGACTTCAACAACATCCTGCGCTTCGGGCGCGAGGTCTTCCCGGACGCGGTGGACTGGGACCGCGGCGACTATCGTGCCTGCCTCAGACCGATGACGCCGGACGGGCGCCCGGTCATCGGCCGCGGCCGCTACGAGAACCTCGTCTACAACGCCGGCCACGGCCACATGGGGTGGACGATGGCGTGCGGCACCGCGCGCCTCGTGAGCGACGTCGTCGCCGGACGACAGACCGAGATCCCGCTCGACGGTCTCACGCCGCGACGCGAGGTCGGAGGATGAGCCTTCCGCTGATCTACACCCACGTCATGGGGAGCCACGGCTTCCCCGGATGGTTCTGGACGGCGCTCGACAAGGTGAAGGCCGGCGAGTACGGCGCGACCGACGAGCGCGAGATGTTCGACGACGCCACGCAGCTCGCCATCCGCGACCAGGAGCGCGCCGGCATCGACGTCATCTGCGACGGCGAGATGCGGCGCTTCTTCTTCGTGCAGACGTTCTACGCGCGCATGGAGGGGCTCGAGCACCTCGAGCCGCTGCGCAAGACCGGGCTCTACGCGTACGACTCGGTGCCGCGCTATCGCGCGACGACGCGCGTCACCGTGCCGAAGGGCCTCGGCACCGTCGACGAGTTCAGATACCTCAAGACCCAGACGGACAAGCCGGTGAAAGCGACGGTGCCCGGCCCCATCACGCTGTCGATCCACATCCAGACACGCCCAGGCGATGGCGTCTACAACAACGACCGTCTCGCGCTCTGCTGGGACATGGTGCCCGCGGTGAACGCGGAGCTGAAGGCGCTCGCCGCCGCCGGCGCCGACTGGATCCAGGTGGACGAGCCGTCGGCCGCGATCGTGCCGGGGCAGCTCGACGAGTACGTGAAGATGTTCAACGCGTGCGTCGAGGGTGTCTCGGCGAAGATCGGCTACCACGTCTGCTTCGGCAACCTGCTCTCGCGTCCGCGCGGCAAGCGCAGCTATCGCTGGCTCTTCCCCAAGCTGCTCGAGTGCAGGTGCCACCAGTTCGTCTTCGAGTACGCCAACCGCGAGATGGCGGAGATCGAGATGTGGAGGGAGGTCGGCGTCGACCGCGACGTCGCGTGCGGGGTGGTTGACGTGAAGTCCTTCTACATGGAGACTCCCGAGGACGTCGCGGAGCGTCTGCGCCGCTGCCTCGAGTTCATCCCCGCCGACAGGCTCTCGGCGATTCCGGACTGCGGGTTCTTCCCGGTGCCGCGCTGGGTCGCGGCCGAGAAGCTGAAGCGGCTGGTGGCGGGCGCAACGCGGGTACGCGCGGAGCTGACCGGAAAGAGATAAAGGAGGCCGCATGGGCACGAGCAGGCGGACGTTCCTGAGAGGTGCAACGGCGGCGAGCGCGATCGCGGGATTCCCGCGCGTCGCGCGCGCGCAGGCGAAGACCCCGGTCAAGGTCGGCGTGGTCGCGATCCGCGCGGGCATCGCGGCGCCGGTCGGCACGGCGGGCCTGCGCGGCACCGAGTGGTGGGCCGAGCGCGTGAACAAGGCCGGCGGCATCCTCGGCCGTCCCGTGCAGCTCGTGGTCGAGGAGGAATCGAACCCGAAGGACACCGTCGAGCGCTATCGCAAGCTCATCCTCCAGGAGAAGGTCGAAGTCGTGCTCGGCGGCATCTCGACCGGCGTCACGCTCGCGCTCGCGCCCGTCGCCGAAGACCTCGGCACGCCGTGGCTCTCGTGGGACGGCACCACGCAGAAGGGCGTCGAGGAGACGATGCCGAAGACGAAGTGGTCGTTCCGCTCCGTCGACAACGAGGTCGAGGCGATCGCCGGCGGCCTCCTCACCGCGAAGTACTTCAAGGGTGTCAGAACCATCGCCGGCATCAACAACGACTACTCGTACGGCCACGACTGCTGGCAGTCCTACCAGGCGGTGCTGAAGAAGCTCGGCATGGACGTGAGGCCGGTGGTCGAGCTGTTCCCGAAGCTCGGCGTGACGGACTTCACCTCGCACATCGCCACGATCCAGCAGGCGAAGCCCGACCTCCTGATGACGTCGTTCTGGTCGGGCGACGCGACGATCCTCATGAAGCAGGCGGCGGGCGTCGGGCTCTTCAAGTCGATGAAGGGCGTGTTCACCACCGCGGGCGGCGTGCACGACTCGCTGAAGAAGGAGTTCACGCCCGAGGGCCTGCTGCTCGGCTACAACACGATGTACTTCGACGACCCGAAGGGCTCGGCGCTGCTGAAGCAGTTCGTCCGCGAGTACAAGACGAAGTACAACGAGTACCCGCCGTACGAGTGCGATCACGCGTACTTCTGCGCCGAGTCGTGGAAGACGGCGGTGGAGAAGGCGGCCAAGGGCGGCCAGTGGCCGGGGAAGGCCGACGTCGTCAAGGCGCTGGAGGGGCTCGAAGTCGAGTCGCTCTCGGGCAAGCGCTCGTGGCGCGAGGACCACGTGATGATGTGCAACTTCTATCAGGGCATCACGACGCACAAGAACAGCTACGACTTCGTGACGATCGATCCCATCGAGGTGATCTCCACGAAGCAGGCGATGAAGCCCGCGGGCACGAAGCTCCTGGAGTGGATCGCCGGCTGGAAGATGTGACGGCCCTCGTCCGGGGGGGCCCGAGACGGGCCCCCCGTGTTTGACATGTCCGCCCTCGTCAGCATCCTCATGGGCGGCGTGTTCCACGCCTCCATCCTCTTTCTCGTCGCCGCCGGCCTCCAGGTGGTCTTCGGCGTCCAGAAAGTCTTCAACCTCGCGTGCGGGTCGTTCTACGCGCTGGGCGCGTACTTCGGCGTGAGCGCCGTCCAGTGGTACGTCGCCGCGGGCGGGCCGCCGGCGTTCTTCATCGTCCCGCTCATCGCGGCGGGCGCGCTGATCGGTGTCACCGGGGTCATCGTCGAGCGCGGCCTCCTGAGCTTCGTCTACGAGCGCGACGAGACGTTCCAGCTCCTGCTCACGTTCGCCGTCGTGCTGATGATGGAGGACGCGATCCGCCTGACGTGGGGCACCGCGCCCGTCTCGACCTCCGGGCTCTACCTCGTCTACGGGCAGGCGCGGCTCGCGGGCGCCGCCGTGCCCGTCTACAACCTCATCGTCATCGCGGCGAGCCTCGTGATCGCGCTCGGCATCGGCTGGCTGCTCACGCGGACGGCGTTCGGGCGCATCATTCGCGCCACCGCCGACAACCGCGAGATGGCGGAGGCGCTCGGGGTGGACATGCGCCGGGTGTACGCGAAGGTCTTCACGCTCGGCACCGCGCTCGGCACGCTCGGCGGCGCGCTCGTGATCCCCGCGACCGCGGCGATGAGCGAGATGGGCGTCGAGCTGATCGTGGAAGCCTTCGCGGTCGTCGTGATCGGCGGCCTCGGCTCGATGCGCGGGGCATTCGTGGGCGCGCTCGTCGTCGGCATTCTCCGCGCCGTGGCCATCTCGGTGTATCCCGAGCTCGAGATGCTGATCATCTACCTCATCGTCATCACCGTGCTGGTCTTCCGCCCGCGCGGACTGTTCGGAGGCGCCGCCGCGTGAGGCAGGCGCTCGTGCTCGCGGTGGCGCTCGCGGCGGTGGTCGCGGTCCCGTGGATCGCGCCGATCTATCACGTGCTGCTGATGCTGCCGTTCATGGCGTACGGCGTGGTCCTGCTGGGATTGAACCTGCTGTTCGGCTACACCGGCCTCGTATCGTTCGGCCACGCGCTCTTCATCGGGCTCGGCGCCTACACCGCGGCGTTCCTGACGGGCCTCTTCAAGGTGCGCGCGCTCGAAGTCATCCTGCTGACCGCCGCCGTCGTGGCGGCGGTCGTGGCGATGCCCGTCGCCGCGTTCTGCGTCCGTTACGTGAAGATCTACTTCGGGATGCTGACGCTCGCGTTCGGGATGGTCTTCTACACGTTCCTGCTGAAGTTCTACCGTCTCACCGGCGGCGACGAGGGCATGCCCGTCGCGCGCCCCTTCCTCCTCGGCCGCGACCTGGGCGACATGCCGAAGATCGAGTATCTCGCGGGCCCGTACTACTACTATTCGCTGGTCGTGCTGATCGTCGCGATCGCGGTCATGTGGCGGATCGTGCACTCGCCGTTCGGGCTCTGCCTGAAGACGATCCGCGACAACCCCGCGAAGGCGGAAACGCTCGGCATCAGCGTCCCGCACTATCGCTGGACGGCGTTCGTGATCTCCGCGGTCTACGCGGGCGTGGGCGGCGCGCTGCTCGCGACGCCGACGGGCAACGTGGACCCGACGCTCGCGTACTGGACGCACTCGGGCAACCTCGTCTTCATGACGCTGCTCGGCGGCTTCGCGAGCTTCTTCGGCCCGCTCGTCGGCGCCTTCGTCTTCATCTACCTCCAGGACTTCGTGATGTCCGTGGTGCCGTACTGGCGGCTGGTCTTCGGCGCGATCCTCGCCGCGCTGGTGATCTTCGCTCCCGGCGGCCTGCTCGGACTCTTCCCGCGCCGCCGCGTGATCGAAGCCGCGTGATCCTCCAGGCCGAGAACGTCACGAAGTACTACGGCGAGTTCCGCGCGCTGCACGACGTGACGCTCGGCGTGAGCGCGGGCGAGTTCGTGTCGATCATCGGACCGAACGGCGCGGGCAAGTCGACGCTCCTCAACCTCCTGACGGGGCTCGCGCGGCCGTCGAGCGGGACGGTGCGCTTCAAGGATCGCGACATCACCGGCATCGGGCCCGTGAAGCTCGCCAAGCTCGGCATGGCGCGGAGCTTCCAGCTCGTGCAGATCTTCCCCGACCTCACCGTGCGGGAGACGCTGCAGGCCGCCGTCGCCGCGCGCCTGCGCCGCGGCCGCCGGATCTTCGCGTCGCTGCGGGGCGACCGGGACATCCGCGACGGCGCCGAGGAAGTCGCCGCGCTCTTCGGCCTCGACGCGAAGCGCCGCGCGCTCGCGCGCGAGCTGCCGCAGGGCGACAAGAAGCTGCTCGACGTCGCCTCGGCGTTCGCGCTGCGTCCCGAGATCATCCTGCTCGACGAGCCCACGAGCGGCGTGAGCACCGCCGACAAGACGCGGATCATGGAGATCCTCGTGCGCGCGGCCAAGACCATCGGGCTGCAGGCGATCATCCAGGTCGAGCACGACATGGACATCGTGTTCGGCTTCTCCGACCGCATCGTGGCGCTCCACCAGGGCGCCGTGCTCGCCGACGCGACGCCGCGCGAGGTGCAGGCCGACCAGCGGCTCGTCGACATGGTCGTCGGCCGGCGACGGGGCGCGAGCGCCTGATGCTCGCCGTGAAGAACGTCGACGTCTACATCCAGGCCAGCCACATCCTCCGATCGGTCTCGCTCGACGTCGGCGCGCGCGAGGTCGTCTGCCTCGTCGGCCGCAACGGCGCGGGCAAGACCACGACGCTCCGGACGGTCATGGGCTACCTGCGCCCGCGCGCGGGGACGATCACGTTCAAGGGTGTCCGGGTCGACGGCCGCCGCACGCACGAGATCGCGAGGCTCGGCGTCGGCTGGGCGCCCGAGGACTCCGGCATCTTTCCCGACCTCACGGTCGCGGAGAACATCGAGATCGCCACGTGGACGCGGCCCGGCGGGAGCCCGGCGGCGGAGCGGCTCGCGCGCGCCTACGAGGTCTTCCCGGTGCTGAAGACGTACGCCGCGCGCAAAGGACCCGAGATGAGCGGCGGCGAGCGGAAGATGCTCTCGATCGCGCGCGCGCTGGCGCTCGACCCGGAGATGCTGATTCTCGACGAGCCGTTCGAGGGGCTGTCGCCCGCGATCGTGCCCGTCATCAGCGCGTCGATCGCGACGGTCACCAGGCTCGGCCACTCGATCCTGCTCGCGGAGTCCAACATCCACCACGTGCCGGAGTACGCCGACCGGCTCTACGTCATCGAGCGCGGCGAGGTCATCTTCGCCGGCCAACCCCACGAGGCCTGGAAGGATCCGGGCGTGGTACGAGTGATCGGAGGCCAGACGTGACGGATTCCCTGCCCCTGCTGCCCACATCGGTCATCGGCTCGCACGGCAAGCCCGGCTGGTGGTTCGCGTCGGTGAAAGCGTTCGAGGCCGGCGACTTCGGGCCCGGCGACCTGGATGAGATGTTCGACGACGCGGTCGATACCGCGATCCGGGACATGGAAGCGGCCGGCATCGACGTCATCACCGACGGCGAGGCGCGCCGCACCGACGGCTACGTCGACACCTACTACAAGATCATCAAGAACATCGCGCCGCTGCCCGTCGCGCGGAAAGCCGGCCCGTGGGGCTACGACATGCAGCAGCGCTACGAAGCCGTCGGGCGCATCGAGACGCCGCCCGCGGGCTTCGGGCTGGTGCACGACTACGAGTATCTGAAAGCGCGCACGAGCCGCCGCGTGAAGGCGACGTGCGCCGGCCCGCTCACCTTCGGCTCACGCATCCATCCGGGCAAGGCGTACAAGGGCGTCGTCGACGTCGCCGAGCGCTTCGCCGAGGTGATCAACCAGGAGCTGAAAGGACTGGTCGCCGCCGGCGCGGACTGGATCCAGCTCGACGAGCCCGCCCGCGGGAGCGTCTCGGGCGAAGAGATGGCGCGTCTCTTCAACCTGGCTACCGAAGGAGTGACGGCACGTCTCGGCTTCCACATCTGCTTCGGCAACCGCTTCGGCCGGTCGCGCTTCCTCCGGTCGTACGAGCCGTATTTTCCCGGCCTGCTCAAGGCGCGCGCCGACGAGTTCGTGCTCGAGTTCGCCGGGCGCGAGATGGCGGAGGCCGAGCTCTGGCAGAAGTACGGCGACGGCCGCGGGCTCGGCGCCGGCGTGATCGACGTCAAGGGCTTCAACCAGGACACCGCGGAGGACGTCGCGCGCCGCATCCGCAAGGTGCTCCAGCACTGCCCGGTCGAGAAGGTCACGCTGAACCCGGACTGCGGCTTCGGGTGGTCGCCGCGCTACCTGTGCAATCACAAGCTGGCGTCGCTGGCGGCCGGGGCGAAGCTGGTCCGCGCGGAGCTGACCGGGAAGCGGTAGACTCCGCGGAACCCCGGAGAGGCCTGGCGGGTTGCCGGGTGCCGTGAACCGAGTCTCACGAGGAGGACCCATGCGTCACTCACGTCTCCGTCTCGCCGGGCTCCTGGCCGGCGCCCTCTTCGCCGTCGCGCTCGCGCTGCCCGCGCAGGCGCTGCAGGTCGGCGAAAAGGCTCCGGACTTCGAGCTGCCGGGCTCGCAGGGCAAGCCCGTGACGCTGTCCCAGCTCACGGAGAAGGGCCCGGTCGTCATCCACACCTTCATCGCGGCGTTCACGAACACCTGAACGAAGGAAGTGCGCGACTTCGACGCGGCGCTGCCGCAGTTCGAAGCCGCGGGTGCCCAGGTCGTGGGCATGAGCACCGACCACCAGGCCGCGCTGACCGCGTGGGCGAAGGACATGCAGCTCAAGCACGTCCTCATCTCGGACTTCCGCCGGCAGATCGTGCCGAAATACGACGCGATGGTGACGGACGACAAGAGTCCGATCTTCCGCTACGCGAAGCGCGCGTACTTCGTCATCGACAAGAAGGGCGTCGTGAAGTTCATCAAGGTCATGGACAACCCGCTCAACCTGCTCGAGCCCGCCGAAGTGCTCGCGGCCGTCAAAGCCGCCGGCGTGTGATGCGAGGCTCGCTGATCGCCGTCGTCGCGACCGTGGTGCTCGCGGTCACGACGGCGGTGGCCGCGCCGGACTATGCGGCGATGCGCGTGGAGCGCATCGAGCCTTCGAAGCCGGCGCCCGCGTTCGAGCTGCCGGACCTCGCCGGCAAGACACACCGGCTGGCGGAGCTGCGCGGCAAGGTCGTCATGCTCGTGTTCTGGGCGACATGGTGACCTGACTGTCGGAAGGAGTTACCTTCCGTCGACGCGCTGTACGAGAGATTCCGCGATCGTGGCTTCGAAGTCCGGCTCATCGATTTCCGCGAGGAGCCGGAGCTCGTCCGCAAGACGGTGGCGGAGCGCGGCTACAAGGCGCCGGTCCTGATCGACCGCAGCGGCGACGTCACCGGACGCGTCGACGGCGTCTGGGGCCCGCCCACCATGTACTTCGTGGATCGCGAAGGCCTCCTGGTCGGACGGGTCGTCGGGCCGCGCGGGTGGGACTCGCCCCAGGCCCGCGAGTTCGTCCAGGCGCTCTTGGCGACACCCGGCCGCTGAGAGAGTAGCGTCCCCACCGAAGTATTTCCGCGGTTACTCACTTTAGCCGCGGGCGTCGTTCCCACAGCCCCTCCGAGCGCAACCTCGGCCTCGGCGAGCGCCGCGCGCGCGCGACGATGAACTACCTCGTCGGCCAGGGCGTGCAGGCCAGCCGCATCAGCATCATCAGCTACAGTGAAGAGCGCCCGATCTGCAGCGAGAAGACGGAAAGCTGCTGGGCGCAGAATCGCCGCGCCGCGTTCCTCGTGAAGGAGCAGTAGTCACACCCACCTCTCCGTGGTACCGGTCGGGGACGGGCGTCCCCGGCCCGGTGCGCTGCGCAGGTCAAACGCTGAGCAGTGCGCAGCCCTTGATCGAGTGACCAACGTCTAAGCCAGTGATTTGATTCGTGTCTGATGTGGCCATATATCTCGTCGGACTCGGCCTGCTCGCCGGCGTCGCGAGCGAGCCGCTCAGGTTCGACCGCGTGCGCACGGCGATCGTGCGGCAGCTCGGCGAGTCTCTCGACAAGGCGCGCGCCCACGCGATGACGTGGGAACGCGAAGTTCAGGGATCCGGTCACGCCTCGGGGTCGGCGGCCGTCGCGGAGCCTCCCGCGCGGTGGGTGCTCCGGCTCGAGGCCGTCGACGCGGCGATCGGCCGGCGCGATTTCAGTGGAGCGGAGCGCGCGTGGCACGACGCGCACACCGCCGCCCTGCGCACGCGCACGTGGCGCCCGCTCGTCGCCGTCGGCGACGCGGCGCTGAAGATCGGCGAGGCCGCCGGCCACCGGCGCGCGGCGGCGAGCCGCGCGCGAGAGCTCTACCTGGCGGCGCTCATCCGCGCGCGCGGAGC
>VGLJ01000057.1 GCA_016866775.1 Candidatus Rokuibacteriota bacterium
ACCATCGAGGGCGAGAGCTATCGGCGGCGCGTGGCCGAGGCGAAGCAGAAGTCGGCGCGAACGGCTTCGTCGAGCTGACGTGTCGGCGGCCGGTTCAAAATTCCGCGTTTCCTCATGTCCGCCAACACTCATCCTGCGCCGCTCCGAGCTGGACCGCTGGCTCGCCGAGCGCCGCACCGTGGGCCGGCCGAGCCTCCTGGCCGCTCTGCGCGCGCTCGGCCGGGCTTCGGAGGGGTCGGCTTGACATACTACACGTACAGACGTATAACCCCTGTACCGGAGTCGTCCGGGAAAGGGGGCCGTCATGGCGAAGGGCGCGAAGCCGCCAACCGAGAAATCCAAGGTCACGCTGAACCTGCCGACGGAGCTGGTGAAGGACGCCAAGAAACGCGCGATCGACCTGGACGTGGATCTTCAGGACCTCGTGGAGACGGCGCTCCGCGGGCTGCTCGCGAAGGGCGGAGGGCGCGCGTCGTGAGCGCCACCTACTACCGCCGGAAGGACTCGACCCGCCGCAGCCGCAAGCCGTTCGTGGTGGTCGTGCGCTCGCAGGGCCAGCGCGAGCTGGTGTCCGTGGCGACCGAGCAGGATGCCAAGGCGCTCGTGCGCGAGATCCGCACGCGCGAGCTGGCCGGCGTCAACGTCATCGACGGGATTCGGCAGGCGCGGGCCGTCGTCGAGCCATCCGCGCCAACCGTGACGTTCCCGACGCTCCGCGAGGCCGTGCCCGACTGGATCGACCGCCAGGAGCGCGCAGGCGAGATCCGCGGCGGCACGCCGGCCGCCTACCGCTCGCGGCTGGCGACGTGGGTCTACCCGCACGTGCTCGCGGACGGGCACCTGCTCGGCGATCTGCCGGTGAACCTCGTGACCCGCGAGCAGCTCGGCGCCGTCATCCGACGCGTGCGCGAGGCCGGGCGCTCCATGGCGATCGTGGACGGCATTCGCTGGCCGCTGAGGGGGTTCTACACGGAGCTGATCGAGACCAAGGTGCTGTTGGGGCCGAACCCGGCCGGCGATCTCAAGTTTTTCATCGGCAAGCGGGCGCATCGGCCGGTGGCCTCGACGGCGCGCGCGTTCTTCGGCCAGGAAGAGGCGCCCCAACTCACGGCCACGGCACGGGCGCTGTTCCCGCGCTGGCATGCGTTCGTTCTCACGGGCCTGCTCGCCGGCCTCCGGTGGGGTGAGTCGGCGGCGCTCCAGCGCGGTGACGTCGACTTCCGCCGCGGTCGGATTCACGTCCAGCGCACGTGGTCGGACAAGGCCGGGAGAATCGAGGCGCCGAAGAACGGGAAGGACCGCACCGTGAAGGCGTCACCCGCGCTCCTGGCCGCGCTCCGCGAGCACCTGGAGGCGATGGCGCTCGAGGGCCAGGTGAACGAGTGGACGCCGGAGCAGCGGGCGCTCGTGTTTCCGAACAAGGCCGGGCGCGTGATGCAGTACTCAACGTTCGTCGAGGACGTCTGGCAGCCGCTCCTGGCGAAAGCCGGCCTGCCCTACCGGAAGTACCACGCCACGCGCCACACGTTCGCCACGTGGCTTCTGGAGGCCGGCACGGACCTCCGGTGGGTCCAGAGTCAGCTCGGCCACGCGACGATCGCGCAGACGGCCGACACCTACGGCCACGTGGTCCCCGACCGCCACGAGGCCGCCGTGAACGTGCTGGACGGCTACCTCAAGGCGTGACGGTGACCGCGCCCACGCTCGCGGAGGATCGGACGGTGCGGGCGCCGATCGCGCACCAATCCGCAACGGGGCGCAACGGATTCGAGACTGTGCGATGTAACTGCGCGAGAAATGTAGTGGTGGAGGGTAAGGGATTCGAACCCTCGACCTCGGCGTTGCGAACGCCGCGCTCTCCCAACTGAGCTAACCCCCCGTACACCCGAGGCGGACGAGACAGCCCGTCCGCGTGGCGGACAGGACAGCCTGACCGCGCCATTTTACATGGGCCGACGAGCCGCGCCAACCTTCACTTCGTCTCACCGATCGCCCGGCCAAGCATCGGCCCGATGAGATCGATCGGCAGCGGGAAGAACGTGGTCGTGTTCCGCTCCGAGGCGATCTCGCGCATGGTCTGCAGGAAGCGGAGCTGGACCGAGATCGGCGAGCGCGCGAGAAGATCGGCCGCTTCCGCGAGCTTCGCGGCCGCCTGGAACTCGCCGTCCGCGTTGATGACCTTCGCGCGGCGCTCGCGCTCGGCCTCTGCCTGCTTCGCCATCGCGCGCTGCATATCTTGAGGGAGGTCGATCTGCTTGACCTCCACGGTGCCGACCTTGATGCCCCACGGCTCCGTGTGCTCGTCGATGATCCGCTGGAGCTGCTGGTTGATCTTGTCGCGCGCCGAGAGCAGATCGTCGAGCTCCACCTGGCCGAGCACGCTCCGCAGCGTGGTTTGTGCGATCTGGGAGGTCGCGTAGAGGTAATCCTGCACCGCGATCACCGCGGGCTCGGGGTCGACGACGCGGAAGTAGATCACCGCACTGACCTTGATCGAGACGTTGTCGCGCGTGATCACGTCCTGCGGCGGCACGTCGAGCGCGACCGTCTGCAGGCTCACCTTCACCATCTTGTCGATGAAGGGCGCCAGGAGCACGAGGCCGGGGCCGTTGCCCCCGCCGCCGGGATTGACGAGCGCGCGGGCCGTGCGCCCGAACCGGAAGATCACGCCGCGCTCGTACTCGCGGAGCACGCGGACGAACGAGCCGATGAAGAAGATGAGGGCGAACAGCACCACCACACCGAGCAGCGATTCGATGCCGATCATCCCGCGCCTCCCGCGTCACCGTTCTTGACGACCTTCAGCGTGAGCCCGTCGACGGCGATCACGCGCACCCGCGCGCCCGCGTCGACCGCCTCGCCCTCGACGACCGCGCGCCAGATCTCGCCATGGATCGCGACCTGCCCCTCCGGCGCGAGCGGTTCGCGCGCGACCCCCGTCTCACCGATCAGGCCGGGCGCGCCGAGCATCGGCCGCCGCGCGAGCGCGCGGATCCCCGCCCCGAGGACGAAGAGGAACAGCGCCGCGGTGAGGCCGACCGTCGGCAGGATCACCGACCACGAGATCCGGAAGCCGATCTCGGCAGCGTCGAACAGCATCAGCGATCCGAGCGCCATCGAGATGATGCCGCCGATCGCCAGGATGCCGTGGCTGATGACGTTGATCTCCGCGATCAGCAGGACGATGCCGAAGAGGATCAGGAGCAGCCCCGCGTAGTTGATCGGCAGGCTCTGGAACGCGAAGAACGCCAGGATCAGCGAGATCCCGCCGACGACGCCCGGGAGGATCACCCCGGGGTTCGAGAGCTCGAAGAAGAGCCCGAGCATGCCGAGCATCATCAGGACGTACGCGACGTTCGGGTCGGTGATGACGTTGAGGAAGCGGTCGCGGAAGCCGATCTCGATCTCGCTGACCCGCGCGTCCTTCGTGGCGAGCGTCACCGTGCCCTTCGTCGTCTTGACGGTCCGCCCGTCGACCTTCGCGAGCAGATCGGTCAGCGAGTCCGCCACGAGGTCGACGACCTTCAGCCGGACCGCGTCGCGCTCGGTGATCGAGACCGACTCGCGCACCGCCTTCTCGGCCCACTCGGCGTTGCGCCCGCGCTCGACCGCGATCGAGCGCGCGAAGGCCGCCGCGTCGTTCGCGATTTTCTTCATGCTCTCCTTGTCCGCCCCCGCGCCCCCCCCGCCGACCGCCACCGGGTGCGCGGCCCCGATGTTCGTGGCCGGCGCCATCGCCGCGACGTGCGCGGCCATGGTGATGAACACGCCGGCCGAGGCGGCGCGCGCGCCCGTCGGCCCGACGTAGACGATGACCGGCAGCGGCGCGTTCAAGAGCCGCTGGCAGATCACCCGCATCGAGCGCTCGAGCCCGCCCGGCGTGTCGAGCTGGATGACGAGCGCGCTGGCCCGCGACGACTGGGCGCGCTCGATGGCGGTCTCGACGAGCCGCACCGTGACCGGGCTGATCACCCCGTCGAGCGTGATGGTCGCGACTTCCGCGGCGCGGCTGGGCGCGGCGGCGAGCACGAGGACGAGCGTGACGACCGCCGCGAGCCGGCCGGCCGTCATTTGACGACCGGAGGCCCCGAGCGTCCGCGGCCGCCCAACGTGCGGAGGGCGAGCAGGGAGACGATCTCGAACATGACGTTCGCGGCGAGCAGCGACGTCACCTGCCCGGGCCCGTCGTACGGCGGGCACACCTCGACGATGTCGGCGCCCACGAGGTCGAACCCGGCGAGGCCGCGGAGCAGCGCGAGACCCTCGTACGACGAGAGCCCGCCGACCTCCGGCGTGCCGGTCGCCGGCGCGTACGCCGGATCGAACGCATCGATGTCGAAGGAGAGATACACCGGGCCGCCGCGCAGCCGCGCGAGACGCTCGACCACCCACCGCACGCCCTGCTCCTTCACGGTCTCGATGCGGATCACTTCCATCCCGTGCCGGTCCTGGAACGCGAAGTCCTCGGGGCCGTAGAGCGGGCCGCGGATGCCGACCTGGATCATGCGCCGCGGATCGATCACGCCTTCCTCGACCGCGCGGCGAAACGGCGTGCCGTGGAAGAACTTCGAGCCGAAGTATTCGTCCCAGGTGTCGGGATGCGCGTCGAAGTGGATCACGCCGACGGGGCCGTGCTTGCGCGCGGCCGCGCGGAGCAGCGGGAGCGAGATCGAATGGTCGCCGCCCACGCAGATCGGCGTGGCCCCCGCCTCGAACACCGCGCTCAGCCGCAGCTCGACCGCGTCGAACGTCCGCTCGATGGAGATCGGCACGACGTCCACGTCGCCGCAGTCGGCCACGCGCAGCACCTCGAACGGATGCACCTTCAGCACCGGATGCCACGCGCGGATGATCGACGACTGCTCGCGCACGGCCCGCGGACCGAACCGCGCGCCGGTGCGGTACGAGGTGCCCCCGTCGTACGGGATCCCGAGCAGCGCCACGTCGAGGCCCGCCGGCGATTCCGCCCAGGGCAGCAGCATGAACGTGGCGACCTGGCCGAACCGCGGAGACACGAACGGGTTGCGCGGCTGCATGGCGCGCTCTACAGCTTGCTGCGAAGCCCCGCGACGGCGTCGACGAGGACGTCGACCTCGTCGGGTCCGCTGTAGACCGAAAAGCTCGCACGGCTCGTGCCGACGACGCCGAGGCAGCGCATGAGCGGCATCGCGCAGTGGTGGCCGGCCCGGACCGCGATGCCCTCGGCATCGAGGAGCGCCGCGACGTCGTGCGGGTGCAGCCCTTCGATGGCGAAGGCCACGACCGCCCCGCGCGGCACGCCGACCGGAGGCCCGAACACGCGCACGCCCGGCAAGGCTCCCAGGCCCTTCACCGCGCGCGCGGCGAGCGCGCCTTCGTGCTCCGCCACGCGGTCCATGCCGAGCTTCTCGAGGTACTCGATCGCCGCCGTCAGCCCGACAGCTTCGGCGATCGGCGGCGTGCCCGGCTCGAACCGCCACGGCAGATCGTTCCACTGTGCGTGGTCGATCCACACTTCCTTGATCATCTCGCTGCCGCCGCGCCCCGGCTCGAGGCTGTCGAGCACCGCACGCCGACCGTACAGGACGCCGATGCCCGTCGGCCCGAGCATCTTGTGCGAGGAGAAAACGTAAAAGTCGCATCCAAGCGCGGACATATCGAGCCTGAGGTGAGGCGCGGCCTGAGCGCCGTCGACGACGGTCAGCGCGCCGGCGGTCCGTGCCCGGCGCACGATCTCGGCGACGGGAATGATCGTCCCGAGCACGTTGGAAACGTGCGCGAAGGCGACCACGCGCGTGCGCGGGGAGAGAAGCCGGTCGAGCGCCTGGAGATCGAGGCTGCCGTCGGCGAGAACGGGAACGGCCTTGAGCTGCGCGCCGCGGTCGCGCGCGACGAGCTGCCACGGAATCAGGTTCGAGTGGTGCTCGACCTCGGTGACGATGATCTCGTCGCCCGCGCGGAGCGTGCGCCCGATCGTCTCCGCGACGAGCCCGAGGCCGTCGGTCGTGCCGCGCGTGAACACGACTTCCTCGCGCGCGGCGGCGCCGATGAACCGCTGCACCCGGTCGCGCGCCAGCTCGTAGAGCTCGGTCGCCTCTTCGCCCAGCGTGTGGATCGACCGGTGCACGTTGGCGTGGCTGCGCTCGTAGTAGCGCGTCATCGCCTCGATCACCGTGCGCGGCCGCTGGCTCGACGCCGCGGAGTCGAGGTAGACGAGCCGGCGCCCGTTGACCACGCGCTCGAGGATCGGGAAGTCGCCGCGCGTCGTCTCGTCGAGTCTCATCGGGCGAGCGCCATCCCGAGCACGCTGAGCGGCAGCGTCACGCAGCGCATCCGCGTCGGCCGCACGTCGGCGCGCAGGACCTCGAGGACGTCCTCGGTGCCGAGCTTCGCCGCCTCGGCCGCCGGGCGGCCGGTCGCGAGCTCCGCGGTCACGTCGGCGGAGGCGGTGCAGATCGCGCACGAATCGCCGGTGAAGCGCGCCGCGGCCACCGTCCCGTCGTTCACCTGCACCGCGAAGCGCACGCGGTCGCCGCATAGCGGGTTGACGTCCTCGGCGGTACCGGTCGCGCCGGGCAGATCGCCGCGGTGGCGCGGGCGCCGCCAGCGCTCGCGGATGGCGTCGCTGTACAGGACGGCCGTCATTCCAGCTCTCCGCGCTGCACACCGGCGCGATACGGCGGGAAGCGGTACGCCATCTCGCGCGAGAGCAGGCCGCCGTGGCCGAGCTCCGCGAGCTCGCGGTTGCCGACCGCTTCGCCGGCGAGGAGCCGCGGCAGCACGAGGTCGAACGTCGTCGCCTGCGAGAACATGCCGCACGTCGGCATCCCGAGGATCGCGCGGCCTTCCCACCGTGCGAGCCACAGCAGGCTCCCGGGATGCGCCGGCGCGCCGTGCCGCTCCATGCGCGCGCCGAGGAGCGTCAGCCCCCCGAACACCGGATCGAGCGGATCGAGCGCGCTCGCGCCGGCCACGATCAGGAGCTCGGCGCCTTCGCTGCGCAGTGCCGCGAGCTGATCGGCCACCGTGCGCGCCTTGTCGCCGCCGAAGCGTAGCGGCAGCAGGCGGCCGCCGAACCACTCCATCTTCTGCCGTAGCGCGGCCTCGAACCGGTCGCGCTGCTTCGCCTCGAGCCGCTCCGGCGCCACGGCGCCGACGACCGTCGGGCGGAACACGTCGACCGTCACCACGCCGCGCGCGGCGCGTGCGATCGCCTCGACCGAGACGAGCGTCTCGCCCGCGATCACGAGCGGCGTGACCTTCGCCTTCGCGACGGTCTCGCCCGCATTGACCGGCTGCCGGTCGAAGAGCGTGAAGACCGCGATGCCCTCCTGAACGTTGACGCGCGCGAGCGCCTCGTCGCGCACGCGCAGCAGCCCGCGTCGCGAGGCCGCCAGCGTCCACTGCCCCCCGGTGTACCCGCGTACCTCGACCCCGTCGCCGACCACGGCCGCGGCCAGCCGGCTCCCCGCTTCCTCTTCATGGAGATCGCCGGGCTCGACCTCGATGACGTGCACCTCGTCCCACGGCGCGGCCAGGAGCGCGTCTGCCTTCGCGCGATCCAGGACGGCCCCCTTGTCGCCGACGGTCTTGCCGCTGGCGTCGCGCACGTCGTAGCAGAGCACGCGGCCGACGAGCGCATCAGCCGTCGCGCCCTGTCGGCGGACCGCCACCGCTTTCATGCGCGGCCTTTCGCGCTCATCGGGACGCCGGTGCCACCGCCTCGCACCGCCTGGATCTCCGCGAGCACCGCGAGCGCGATCTCCGGGGCGCTCTTCGCGCCGAGGTCGAGGCCGATCGGGACGCGCACACGCTTGAGGGCCGTGTCGTCGACGCCGTCCTCGCTCAGGAGCTTGAGGATCGCCTCCCCGCGCCGCCGCGAGCCGAGCATCCCGATGTAGCCGACGTCGGTGGCCAGCGCGTGCCGCAGCACCGGCAGGTCGTACTTGTAGTCGTGCGCGACGAGGACCAGGGCGGCGGACGGGATCAGCGGATACTCGCGCACCATCTCCGACGGGATCCCGACTCGCACGTCGTCCGCGTCGGGGAAGCGCTCGGGCGTCGCGAAGCGCGGGCGTCCGTCGAGCACCACGCTGCGGTAGCCGAGGACCTTCGCGAGCGCGGTGAGCGGCATCGCCACGTGGCTGCCGCCGACGACCAGCAGCAGCGCGGGCGGCGCAAAGATCTCGACGAACGCGCGCACGTTCTCGAGGAACAACGTCTTCGACACTCCGTCGGCCAGCGCGGTCCGCGCTTCCGCGACGAAGCGGTCGTCGAGGAAGCGGTCGCCGAAGGTGCCGACGGTCTCGCCGTCGTCGAGGACGACGAGCTTGGCCGGAGCCCCCTCGAGCCGCGTCACGACGGCGCCCCGGCCGCCGCGCGCGGCGTGCGCGCGGACCCGCTCGTAGAGCGTGGTGTTCCCGGCGGCGTCCGCGCCGCCCGCGTCGGCGGTGCCGACGGCGAGCGGCTCGACGAAGACCTCGATCGTGCCGCCGCACGTGAGACCGATCTCCCACGCCTCTTCGTCGCCGAGGTTCAGCTCGAGCAGCCGCGGGCGCATGGTCGCGAGCACGGCGGCGGACTCCTCGAGCACCTGCGCGTCGACGCAGCCGCCGATGGTGACCGACCCGAGGATGTCGCCGTGCTCGCCGACGACCATCTTCGCGCCTTCCTTGCGCGGCGTGGTCCCCCGGGTGTTGACGAGCGTGGCGACGGCGACCTTGCCCGGCGACTGCTTCAGATGGTCGAGGTGATCGAAGAGCTCAGCCACGTGTCGATTCTACCCCCTGCCTCTCTTTAGAGGGTCAGGCGCTGCGCGAGGACGCGGAGCGACGCGAGATTGTGGGCCGGCGCGAAGTGGTCCACGAGCGGCAGCGCCGCCGCCATCCCGCGCGTCAGCGGCTCGTAGGACGGGTTGCCGAGCAGCGGGTTCAGCCAGATCACCCGGGCGGCCCGGCGCTTGATCCGCAGCATCTCGGTCGCCAGCACGTCCGGGTCGCCGGTGTCCCAGCCGTCCGAGAGGACGATCACGATCGTGCGGCGGTCGACGATGCGTCCGTACTCGCGATTGAACTCGGCGAGCGACTCGCCGATGCGCGTGCCGCCCGACCAGTCGCTCACCTCGCCGAGCCGGCGCAGCACCTGACGGTACGAGCGCGAGCGCAGGTGCTCGGTGATCCGCGTCAGCCGCGTGGAGAACGTGAAGGTCTCGACGCGCCGGAACACGCTCTGCACCGCGAACAGGAACTGCAGCAGGAAGCGGCTGTAGAGATCCATGGAGCCGGAGACGTCGCACAGCAGCACGAGCTTGGTCTTCTTCGGCTTCCGGGCGCGGAAACGCAGCTCGATCAGGTCGGCGCGCGTGAGGTTCGCCCGCAGCGTGCGGCGAAGGTCGACGCGGCCGCGCCGCCGCACGGGCCGGCGGCGGCGACTGATCCGGCGCGCGAGCCGCCGCGCGATCAGCACCGTCAGCCGCAACACTTCGTCGAGCTGATCCGGCGCGAACGTGGCGAAGTCCTGGCCGACGAGACTCTCGCGATCGGAGACCGCCGGCACGCCGAGCGGCTCGCCGTCGCCGTCGCCTTCGTCCTCGTCTCCCCACGTGTCGAGCGCGAGCGTCTCGCGCTTCTGACCGGCGCCCGCGGGCGCGTCGGCTTCGGGCTCCGCCGAAGCGCTCGGCACCGCGAGGCCCGGAATCTCCGGCTCCGGCTGTCCGCCGACGCGCCAGAACGTGTCGAAGCACCGGTCGAAGGCGGGCTGCTCCTCCGGGCGCGAGACGAAGACCGTGCGCAGCCCGAGATAGAGCTCGCTCCGGTCACCGATGTCCAGATGGTCGAGCGCGCGGACGGCGTCGAGCACCTGGATGAGCGTCGCGGGCACCGCGTTCGCGCGCAGCAGCGCCGCGAAGCGGGCGACGGCGGCGCCGAGCGCGCGCTCCGCCACTAGCGCTCGGCGGCGGCGATGAACGGCGCGAGGCCGGACTTGGCGGCCTCGGCACGGAACTTCTTGATGTCGTCCGCGTCCTTGAGGATGCAGCCGAGCGTCTCGGTGACGACGGTCTCGTCGAGATGGTCGGCGTGCAGGGCGGCGAGCGCCTGCGCCCAGTCGAGCGTCTCGGCGACACCGGGCACCTTGGCGAGCCGCACGCGCCTGAGCGACTCCATGAAGCGCGCCACCTCGCGCGCGAGCCGCGCGTCGACCCCCGGCACCTTGCGCTCGATGATCCGCACTTCCTTCTCGTACGACGGGTAATCGATCCAGATGTAGAGGCAGCGGCGCCGGAGCGCGTCGGAGAGCTCGCGCGTCCGGTTCGAGGTCAGGATCACGTGCGGCGGATGCTGCGCCTTCACGGTGCCGATCTCGGGAATCGTCACTTGCCACTCGGCGAAGATTTCGAGCATGAAGGCCTCGAACTCTTCGTCGCAATTGTGCGTGATCACCTCGTTGGCAACGAAATAGGGATCGTCGGCCATCACGAAGTCGTAGACGGTCTGCTCACCCTCGACGCGATCGATCGACCGCACTTCACCGAGAACGATTCCGGATCCGAGGAGCTCGTCCAGCTCCGGTGACGGGAATTCCGCGGCGATCTTCCGCAGCGAGCTGAGATTGGGTCGCACCCGCCCCGACAGAATGTCCCAGATCGTCTGATGCGCGGGGCGCGCACCGAGCACGTGCTCGATCGTGATTCGCTTCAGGATGGGATCGATGTAATCAGGCGGCAACGTCTCGGTGCGGGTGAAGCGGCGCGCGCTCTGCGATCTCTCATCGAGCAGACGGGCCTTCGCGTCGGAACAGAACCCGACGCGAGTCGCGAACGCCGTGAGGTCCCCGATGACGAGTGCGAAGGAGGGACCCCGCCCGAAACTCCCGGGATGCGCCTTGACGCGCGAGACGTGACTATCGACCCCAAGCGAGGACAGCAGGCGCTGAATGCCGACGAGGAGGTACGGCGACGCGGACGCTGCGCTGATCTGATGATCACCGACCCAGCCTTCGCCGTCGAAATAGCCCCGGATGAACGCCGCCCGCTTGTCTTCCGGCGCCGAGAAGACGAAATCCGGAACCAGGCGATTGCGGCTCCGCACGAAACCGCGCCCGAGCGTCCGCTGCAGGAAGCGGCCGAGGGGAAGCGAGTGATATGTCAGCTCGTAGTTCTTGTGCGGCCCCCGGACGATCCGTGGCCGGACGCCGAAGGCTTCCGCGAATTTCGCGGCATAGATCTCGAGGTTCCGCCGGTCCCTGTCGGAGATGCACAACCGGTCGCTCGTAAAGCAGCCGTCGGCCACCATGTAGCCGAGCAGCTCGTAGAACGCCACGTTCGACCGTGGACGGAGGCCTCGGGTCGCACCCGCCGATGCGAGCTCTTCGGCGGAGACGCCCAGCGCCGTCGCAAGGCGGCGCAGGATGCCCTCACGCAGGGAACGCCGCCACGGACGGGGCCGTAGCACGTTACTGAGATGATTCCTCGAGACGCCGCTGGTTGCGCCGAGCTGCTCGTACGTGAGGCCTGACCGACGGTAGGCGGCGTACAGCAGGCGCCGCCCTCGTTCGGTGAGCTTGATGATGCTGTCCGAGAATTCGACCTCCGGCTCCGTCGCCGGCGTGGCGGTCGGAGACTTGTGAAGCGGCACACGATCGCCGACACGAAGATCCTTCGCTTCGACGATTTCGCAGCCCAGGTCGCTGTAGCGGACGAAACGATGCTCCGGGGTGACGTCGACGAGACGCCCTCCGAGCATGATCCGGACGATCGACGCGGCCTGATGCGGAACGACCTTCTTGACCGTCGAGCGCGTCAGCGCATATCGGCCCGGATCGAAGCTCACCAGGAGGTCGCCCCGCCGAATCTCGGAAGCGCGACGCACGCCCGAGGTCGTCTCGATCAGCGTGTCGCCGGTCACGCAGCGATCGATCTCGTCCACCAGGAGGACCGGCGAGTGCGCCGGATGGGAAATCGCCTTGAGCAAGGGCCGACGGAGCAGGAAGGGCTCCGAAAAGATCTCGTGCTCCTGCTCGTTCACGCCGCGATGCGCGCCTTCTGCCAGCTTGATGTGCAGAAGCTGCTTCTGGTAGTTCCACTCGTACAACGCGGCGGCAGCGTCGAGTCCCTCGTAGCACTGGAGCCGGATCAGGTCGGTCTTCAGAACCTGCGACATGACCTTGGCGATCTCGGTCTTTCCGACGCCGGCATGCCCCTCGACGAGTAGCGGTTTCTTCAAGGTCATCGCGAGGTGCACCGATGTCGCGACCGGCGCGTCGGTGATGTACTGCGCGGACTCCATCAGCTCCTGGATCTTCCGGATCTCTTCGCGCATATCGCCCGATTCTACGCTACGACCCGGACAGTCGGGCGTAGTCCTCCGGCGTGTCGACGTCCGGCGGCATGGGCGCATCCACACGCACCGTGGCCACACGGCCGGGATCCCTGCGCACGACCGCGCGCGCGCCGGCATCGCCGGTGACGGCGCGGAGCTCATCGAAGACGCTGGCCGCGAAGATCACCGGCGTCCCTTGCGTTCCCTGATACACCGGCGCCGCGATCGGCTTTCGCTCGCGCCTGAAGACGTCGAGCAGTGTGGCCAGCACGCCCTCGGGCACGCGCGGTTGATCGCCAAGCGCCACGATGACGGCCTCGGCATCCGCGGGCAGCGCGGTCGCGCCCGCGGCGATGGACGCGCCCTGCCCCGCGTCCGGATGGGGATTCACCGCGAACCGCACCGGCAAGCCGTCGAGCGCGGCGCGTAACGCCGCGTCGTCGGGCGGCGTCACGACGATCAACGCGTCCACGTGCGGGAGCAATCGCTCGACGCTCCACCTGACGAGCGGCTTGCCGTCGAGCGGCAGCACCAGCTTCGACGTCCCCATCCGGCGCGAGAGGCCGGCGGCGAGCACGAGCCCGGCGATCACGCCGAGAGACTACCGCGGACCACAGAACAACGGGCGCGGCCCTCGCGGACCGCGCCCGCCGTTCTCGTCCGTGACGCGCGTTATCCGGCGCGCTTCGCCGCCGCTTCGACCGCGCGCTTCGCGAACACGCGGCAGAGGTGCGCCTTGTACTCGACGGAGCCCTGCAGGTCGGCCTGCACGTCGACGCCTTCCGCGCCCTTCTGCGCGGCGGCCTCGATCGCGCCGGCGCCCGCGAGGTTCTTGCCCGAGAGCCCGGCCTCGACCCCCTTCGCGCGGACGGCCTTCGTGCCCGCGCCGGTCACGCCGATGCTCGCCTTGCTGCAGGTGCCCTTGCCGTCCGTGCTGATCACCGCGGCCACGCCGACGATCGCGAAGCGCGACGCCGGATGCGGGAACTTCAGGTAGGCGGCGCCCGTGCCCTTCGCCAGCGCGGGCACGCGGACCTCGACGAGGATCTCGTCCTCCTTCAGCGCCGTGGACATGAGGCCCTGGAACCACTCGTCGACCTTCACCGTGCGCCGGCCCTTCGGGCCCTCGCAGACCATCTCGAAGTTGCACGCGATCGCGGTGGCCGGCATGTCGGCGGCCGGGTCCGCGTGCGCGAGGCCGCCACCGATCGTTCCGAGGTTGCGGACGGCGGGATCGCCGACGATCGACGCGGTCTCGCTGACGATCGGGCACTTCGCCTTCACGATCGCGTTCGTCTCGAGCTCGTACCACGTCGTCATCGCGCCGATGACGATCGTCCCGCCGTCCTCCTTCACGCCCTTGAGCCCGGGGACGTTGCGGAGGTCGATCAGGTGCTTCGGCTGCGCGAGCCTGAGCTTCATCATCGGGATCAGGCTGTGGCCGCCCGCCAGCAGCTTGGCGTCGTCGCCGAGCTTGCCCATCAGGCCGAGCGCGTCCTTCACCGTCGTGGGGCTGTGGTACTCGAAGGAGGCTGGATACATGGTCGCTCCTATTTCCCGGCCTTGGCGGCCTGAATGGTCTTCCACACGCGCTCGGCGGTCAGCGGCATCGCGTCGATGTGATCGACGCCGAGGCCCGCCAGCGCGTCGACGACGGCGTTGACGACGGCCGGCGTCGACGCGATCGTCCCCGTTTCCCCCGCGCCCTTGACCCCGAGCGGGTTGACGGGCGTCGGCGTCACGGTGCGGTCGGTCACGTACGCCGGCAGCATGTCCGCCTTCGGCATCGCGTAGTCCATCATGCTGCCCGTCATCAGCTGGCCGGAATCGTTGTCGTAGACCGCCCCTTCCCACAGCGCCTGACCGACGCCCTGGGCGATCCCGCCGTGGACCATGCCGTCGACGATCATCGGGTTGATGACATTGCCGACGTCGTCCACCGCGACGTACTTGACCACGTTGACCTTCCCCGTCTCCGGCTCCACCTCGACGACGCACGCGTGCGCGCCGAACGGGAAGCAGAAGTTCGAGGGATCGTAGAAGCTCGTCTCGTCGAGCCCGGGCTCGAGGCCCTCGGGATAGTTGTGCGGCACGTACGCGGTGAGCGAGACCGCGCCGAACGGCACGGCCTTCGCCGGGACGCCCTTCACCTGGAACTGGCCCTTCACGTACTCGATGTCCTTCGGCGAGGCCTCGAGCAGGTGCGCCGCGATCAGCTTGCCCTTCTCCTTGATCTTGTTCAGCGACATCTTGATCGCGGTGCCGCCGACCGACGCCGAGCGGCTGCCGTAGGTGCCCATCCCGAACGCGATCTGGCCGGTGTCGCCGTGGATGACCTCGACCTGCTCCATCGGAATGCCGAGGTCGTCGGCGACGAGCTGCGCGAACGTCGTCTCGTGCCCCTGGCCGTGGGAGTGCGAGCCGGTATAGACCGTGACCATGCCGGTCGGATGCACGCGCACCGTGCCCGATTCGTAGAGGCCCGCGCCCGCGCCGAGCGCGCCCACGACCTTCGACGGCGCGATCGAGCACGCTTCGATGTAGGTCGAGAACCCGACGCCGAGGAGCCGGCCCTGCGTGCGCGCCTCGGCCTGCTCGGCGCGGAACTTCTTGTAGTCGAACACCTGCATCAGCTTGTCGAGCGCGCCCGCGTAGTCACCGCTGTCGTAGGTGACCGCGACCAGCGTGTTGAACGCGCCCGAGAACTTCGGGATGAAGTTCTTGCGGCGGAGCTCCGCGGGATCCATCTTCAGCGCGGCCGCGCCCGCGTCCACCATGCGCTCGAGCACGTAGCACGCTTCCGGACGTCCCGCGCCGCGATACGCGTCGACCGCGGTCGTGTTGGTGAAGACGCCCGTGACGTCCACGTGGATGGCGCCGATCGCATACACGCCGTTGAGCAGCGTGCCGTAGAGGAAGGTCGGCACCGCCGGCGCGAACGTCGAGAGATACGCGCCGAGGTTCGCCGTGGTCTTCACGCGCAGCCCGAGGATCTTGCCCTCCTTCGAGAGCGCGATCTCGGCGTCCGTGACGTGGTCGCGGCCGTGCGCGTCGGTCATATAGGCTTCCCGGCGACTGGCCGTCCACCGGATCGGCCGCTTGATCTTGCGCGACGCCCACGAGCACACGACCTCTTCGTTGTAGAGGAAGATCTTCGAGCCGAAGCCGCCGCCGACGTCCGGCGCGATCACGCGCACCTTGTGCTCCGGGATGCCGAGCACGAACGCGCACATCAGGAGCCGGTGCACGTGCGGGTTCTGCGACGTCACCCACAGCGTCAGCTCGCCGGTCGCGTCCTCGTAGCGCGCGACGCACGCGCGCGGCTCCATGGCGTTGGCGACGAGGCGCTGGTTGACGATGCGCTTCTTGACCGTGACCGCGCCCCCGGTCTTGAACGCCGCGTCGGTGGCGGCGGCATCGCCGAGCGCCCACTTGAACGCGACGTTGCCCGTCGGCACGTCGTGGATCTTCGGCCCCTTCTCGGCCTTGTCGGTCGCGGTGACGGCGGGCAGCGGCTCCCACGTCACGTTCACCTTCTCCGCGGCATCGGTCGCGGCGGACTGGCTGTCCGCGATCACGACCGCGACGGGATCGCCCACGTGCCGCGCGACGTCCGACGTCAGCGGCATGTGCGGCACCATCGCCAGGTCCTGCACGACGCCGGGAATGCCCTTCTCCTTGCGAAGGTCCCAGCCGCACGGCAGCGAGTTCACGCCGGTCATGTCCTTGCCGGTGAACACCGCGACCACACCCGGGTGCGCCTTCGCCGCGGTGGTGTCGATACCCTTGATGCGCGCGTGCGCGTGCGGGCTCCGCACGAACGCCGCGTAGGTCATCCCGGGAAGTTTCAGATCGTCGACATAGCGGCCCTGCCCCGTGATGAAGCGGGGATCTTCGCGGCGCTTGATCGATTTGCCGAAGAGGCGGTCCTCAGTGACGGCCATGGCTCACTCTCCTACTTCGCCGCGGCCATCTTGTCCGCGGCCCACTCGATCGCCTTGACGATGTTGTGATAGCCCGTGCACCGGCAGAGGTTGCCCTCGAGCTGGTGGCGGATGACCTCCTCGGACGGCTTCGGATAGCGCTCGAGCATCTGGACGGCCAGCATGATCATGCCCGGCGTGCAGAAGCCGCACTGCAGCCCGTGCTTCTCCCAGAAGCCCTGCTGGATCGGGTGGAGCTCGCCGTCCTTGGCCAGGCCCTCGATGGTCATGATGTTCGCGCCGTCCGCCTGCACCGTGAACAGCGTGCAGGACTTCACGGCCTGGCCGTTCAGGGTGATCGTGCAGGCGCCGCACTGGCTCGTGTCGCAGCCGACGTGCGTGCCCGTGAGCCCGACGGTCTCTCTGATGTAGTGGACGAGCAGGAAGCGGGGCTCGACCTCGTGGCTGACGCTCTGGCCATTGATGGTCATCTTGACTGGCAGTTTCACGGGGCGTCCTCCGAATGGCAGCGGGCGTTGACGTCCGGCCGGTTGTTCAGCGGACCCGAGGGTAAGCGCCCACCCTCCGGGTGTCAACCGACCGTCGAGCGACCGGTCGTGCGAGGTCGAGCGGAGCGAGGCAACCGAGCGGGCGGCTGCCAGAGGCGCCGGGCGCCCGCGAGTTCCAAAGACGGTCTAGCGCCGGGGAGCCCGCGAGGTCAGATGACGGCCTGGGAGCCCGCGAGCTCAGCGGTCGAGCGCTCGATCGCGATCGCGACGCTGTCGCTGAGCAGGAGCATGAGCTCCTTCTCCTCGGCGGTGAACTCGCGCGCCTCCTTGAAGAGGAAGGCGACGATGCCGAAGCTGCGGCCGCGCGAGCAGGGGCAGGCCCGCCCAGGCGTGGAGCCCGGCCTCCTCCGGGCCGCGCGACTTGAACCCGACTACGCGGCGAGGGCGAAGGACGCGAGCGCGGTCAGAGCGGCAAGGGCGGCGATGCTCGTTTCCCGGTGGGCCGGGAGCGCCGACGCGAGACCGCTCTGGGAGGCCTTGGGCTCCGCCATGGTGGCTTGATGGAAGACAACTGTCGTTCCAATCGTCCGGCGCCACGAAGGCCGCGGAAACCGCGGGTTTTGCGTCCGTGAGAGGACAACGGCGTCCGCTCTGTGGACAAACGCTGACGCTGACCGGTTAGAAAATTGACCGTCCGTCGGCGCGGACCCGCTCGAGGACGTCCTTCACCGGGAGGCCCTTTTCGCGGGCCACTCGCACGACGTCGGCGAACTCGGGAGTCACCGTCACCACGCGGCCGTCCAGCCGGGACACCTTGAACGGAATCGGCCCGTAGGCCGTCGCGAGCGTCACGATCTCGCGTGCGAGGCGGCGGCGCTGGCGCGTCGACCACCGCACCCCGATGGTGCTCGTCTCCTGGAACAGCGCCGACGCGAGATCGTCCACCCGGGACGGAGGGCACAGCACGGTGACGACCACGCCCGGCCGGCTCCGCTTCATGATGACCGGGGTCAGGAACACGTCGAGCGCGCCCGCGGCGAGCAGCCGCTCCATCAACGGCTCGTAGAGCTGCGGCGACATGTCGTCGATCGTGGTCTCGGCCTGCACGATCACCTCGACCTCGTCGTCGTGGGGGGTGCGAGGCGCACCCACCAAGCCCCCCTGCGCTTCGGGCGCGGAGTGAATCCGCGCCCTCCGCGAGTGCTCATCCGGCTCCTCGCCGACGAAGCAGCGGAGGATGTTCGCCCGGTCGGCCGGATCGCGGGTCCCTGCCCCGTAGCCGATCGCCGTGACGGTCATCGCCGGCATCGGGCCGGAGGTGGCAAGCGTCGTCAGGATCGCCGCGCCGGTCGGCGTCACGAGCTCGCTGCGCACGCCGGTGTCGACGACCGGCCACCCGCGCAAGAGCTCCGCGGTCCCCGGGGCCGGCACCGGAATCCGGCCGTGCGGGCCGTCCACGAAGCCACCGCCGACCGGAAGGGGCGACGCGCCCACCGACCCCGCGCCGAGCAGCCGCAATCCGACCGCGGCCCCGGCGACGTCCACGATCGCGTCGACGGCGCCGACGTCGTGAAAGTGGACGGACTCGCGGCTCTCGCCGTGCGCGCGCGCCTCGGCGTCGGCGAGGCGCGTGAACACGCGCTCCGCGGCGGCGCGCGCCGCGGGATCGAGCGCGCCCGCGCGGAGGATGGCCAGCACCTCTCCGAGCGTGCGATGCGGATGGTGGTGGTGATGCGCGTGGTCGACGTGGACGTCGACCTTGGTCGCGCGAAAGGGGCCGCGCTTCACTTCGCGCGCGGCGATCGTCCACCCGTGCAGCGGCAGCGTCGTGAGCTGCTCGCGGATGGCGTCGAGCGGCACGCCCGCGTCGACCAGCGCGCCGAGGATCATGTCGCCCGAGGCGCCGCTCGGGCAGTCGAAGTAGACGACGCCGCTCACCGGATCTTCGCGACGAGCCGGTTGATCTGCGACGCCTGGTGCGCGGCGCCGAAGCCGTTGTCGATGTTGACGACGGACACGCCCGCCGCGCACGAGTTCAGCATCGCGAGCAGCGCGGCGAGGCCGTTCAGCGAGGTGCCGTACCCGACGCTCGTCGGTACCGCGATGACGGGACGGTCCACGAGCCCGGCGACGACGCTGGGCAAGGCGCCTTCCATCCCCGCCACCGCCACGATCACGCTCGCTTCCGCGAGCAGCGGCAGATGATCGAGGAGCCGATGCAGGCCGGCGACGCCGCAATCGTAGACGCGCTCGACCCGATTGCCGAGCGCCTCGGCCACGAGCGCCGCCTCCTCCGCGACGGGAAGATCGGCGGTCCCCGCCGCCGCGACGACGATCGAGCCCACGGCGTCGATCGGCTCGGGCCGGACGACGATCAGCCGCGCGTCCGGGTGGTGGTGATGCGGAAGCCCGGAGGCCGCGACCGCCGCGACGACCTCGTCGCTCGCGCGCGTCGCGAGGACGTTGGGATGATGCTCCGCCAGCCGCTGCGCGATGGCGACAACCTGCGCCGGCGTCTTGCCCGGGCAGAAGATCGCCTCGGGCGCGCCGCCGCGCAGCGCGCGATGGTGATCGACGCGCGCGAAGCCGAGGTTTTCGTAGGGCAGCGCGCGCAGCCGCTCGACGGCTTCCTCGACGCCGACGCGGCCGTCGCTCACCGCCTCCAGCAGCTGCCGAACCGCTTCCTTATTCACGCTTCTTCCGCCCGAGCCCGAGGAGCAGGTTCGCACTGCCGGACTGGAAGCCCGCGAGGTCCACGGTGACGTAGACGTAGCCGAGCGCGCGCAGCTTCTCGACGATCGTCGCGTGGCGGCCGTGCTCCCAGAGCCGCGGCATCTCGTCGGCCGCCAGCTCGAGCCGCGCGAGACGGTCGTGATGCCGCACGCGGAACTGCCGAAAGCCCAGCGCGCGGACGATCTCCTCCGCCGCGTCGACCTGGCGGAGCTTGGCGGCGGTGATCCGGTCGCCGTACTGGAAGCGCGACGAGAGGCACGCGAACGACGGCTTGTCCCACGTCGGCAGCGCGAGGCTCCGCGAGAGCGCGCGGATCTCCGCTTTCCACAGCTCGGCCTCGATCAGCGGCGCGCGCACGCCGCGCTCGGCGGCCGCGCGCATGCCGGGCCGGTGGTCGCCGAGGTCGTCCATCACCGCACCGTAGACCATGACGCCCACGCGCTCGTGCGCGGCAATCGGCGCCAGCCGCGTGAACAGCTCGTCCTTGCAGAAGAAGCAGCGGTCGGCGGGATTGCGCGCGTAGTCGGGGTTGTCGAGCTCGCGGGTCTCGACGATCACGTGGCGCATGCCGAGCAACGCCGCGAGGCCCTTCGCCTCCTCGAGCTCGCGCGCCGGATACGTCTCCGAGTCGGCGGTGACGAGCAGCGCGCCCTCGCCCACGGCCTCGCGCGCCGCGCGCGCGAGGAACGTCGAGTCCACGCCACCCGAGAACGCGACCACCACGCGCTCCATCCGGCGGAGCACCCCCACGAGCCGCGCGTACTTCGCCTCCACCGCCGGCTCGACCGTCATCAGAGGATCCCCGTGGCGAGCTTGGCGAGGGACGTCCGCGGGCGCGCGCCGACGTGCGAGATCACCTCGGCCGCCGCGATCGAGCCGAGCCGCCCGCAGACAGGCAGCGGCAGCCCGCGGCTCAATCCCAGGAGGACCCCCGCCGCGTAGAGATCGCCGGCGCCCGTGGTGTCGACGACTTCGCTCACGCGATGCGCTTCGATGACGTGGACCTCGTTGCCCGCCGCGATCACCGAGCCCTTCTCGCTGCGCGTCAGCGCGGCGATGGCGCAGTGGCCGCGTACCGCGCGCAGCGCCGCGTCGAAGTCCCTCACCTGGTAGAGCGAGCAGATCTCCGCCTCGTTCGCCAGCAGGATGTCGACGTGGTGCTCGACGAGGTCGAGGAACGCCGCGCGGTGGCGATCCACGCAGAACGGATCGGAGAGCGTCAGCGCGACGTACCGGCCGGCGGCGTGCGCGTGCTCCGCCGCGGTGCGGAACGCGGCCTGCGCGCGCGGCGGATCGAAGAGGTACCCCTCGAGATAGAGGATGCGGCCGCGCGCGAGGACGCCGGCATCGACGTCTTCCGGGCCCAGCTCGGCGGAGACGCCGAGGAACGTGTTCAACGTCCGCTGGGCGTCCGGCGTCACGAGGATGAGGCAGCGGCCGGTCGCTGGTCCGCTCGTCGCCGCCGGCACGTCGAACCGCACGCCGGTCGCGCGCAGGTCGTGGCGAAAGACCTCGCCCAGCTGGTCGTTCCGGATCTTGCCGATGTATTGCGCGCGTCCACCGAACGACGCCACGCCCACGATCGTGTTCGCCGCGGAGCCACCCGACACTTCGATGGCGGGCGGCATCGCGTCGTAGAGCTGGCGCGCGCGCGCCTCGTCGATGAGGTGCATGGCGCCCTTGGTCAGCCTCTGCGCGCGCAGGAACTCGTCGGTCGCCTGGGCCAGCACGTCGACGAGCGCGTTGCCGATGCCGACGACGTCGATCTCGCCGTCAGCCACGCCGCTTCCTCTTCAGATCCACCGGGAAGTACTTCGCGAGCAGCAGGTCGAGGCGCCGCCGCGTCGCGAGCGGAAACGCCGCCGGATTCGTGATGACGGCCTTCTCCAGCAGCGACGGGCACGGGCACGTGCGCGGCCCGTTCACCGCGGGGATGAGACGGCTGAGCACCTCCTTGGCGGTCTCCACGTTGCGCAGGAGATGCTGGATGACGGCCTCGACGGTGACGGCGTCGTGAGACTCGTGCCAGACGTCGTAATCCGTGGCGAGCGCCAGGGTCGCGTAGCAGAGCTCCGCCTCCCGCGCGAGCTTCGCCTCGGGCATGTTCGTCATGCCGATCACGTCGGCGCCCCAGCTCCGGAAGATGCGGGACTCCGCCTTCGTCGAGAACTGCGGGCCCTCGATGCACACGTACGTCCCGCCGAAGTGCACGGTGGCGCCGCTCTCGCGCGCGGCCTTCTCGACGGCGCGCGCGAGGTGCGGGCACACCGGATCGGCCATGCCGACGTGCGCGACGATGCCGTCGCCGAAGAACGACGACACCCGGCGCCTGGTGAAGTCGAAGAACTGGTCCGGCACCACGAGGTCGAGCGGCCGGATCTCCTCTTTCATGCTGCCGACCGCGGACACCGACACGACCCACTCGACGCCGAGCGACTTGAGGCCCCAGATGTTCGCGCGGAAGTTGAGCTCGGTCGGCGTGAGCCGATGGCCGCGGCCATGCCGGGGCAGGAAGACGACGGGCCGGCCGCCGAACCGGCCGACGCAGTATTCGTCCGACGGGTCGCCGAAGGGGGTGCGCACGCGGCGCCACCGCACGTCGGTCATGCCGGGCAGCTCGTAGAGCCCGCTCCCGCCGATCACGCCGATCGCGGTCATACTCGGAGGGGGGCTTCGCCCCCCTTCCGACGCTCCCCGGCAGCAGATTGCGCGGGCACAGCCCGCGCTCGAGCGTCGGCGATCTCGGCACGCGTCGTCAATCCATCCGCATCAGTGATCGTCACGGTCGTCACCGTTCGCATGAGTGCATCCGGTCCGTCAAGCAGGACTTCGACGTAGTTCCCCGTCAAGCCGACGAGCGCGCCCGTCGCGCGGTCGCGCGTCTCCAGCACCAGCGCGTCCTGGGTCGTCCCGACCATCGCGCGGCGGAACGCGGCGCCCTTCGTGTCGGCCAGCGCCCGCAACGCGGCGCTGCGGCGCGAGATCGTGCGCGCGTCGACGTGGCCGGGGAGCGCGGCGGCTTCCGTGCCGGCGCGATCGGAGTAGCCGAACACGTGCAGGTACGAGAACGGCAGCGCGTCGACGAGATCGCGCGTCCGCGCGAAGTCCTCGTCGCTCTCACCCGGGAAGCCGACGATGACGTCCGCGCCGAGCCCGACACGCGGAATCGCCGCCGCGAGCCGCTCGACGAGACGCCGGTACATGGCCACGTTGTACGGCCGGCGCATGTGCCGCAGGACGCGGTCGCTCCCGCTCTGGAGCGGGATGTGGAAGTGCGGCGCGATCACCGGCTCGCCGATGACGACGTCCAGGAGCTCGCCCGTGACGTACGCGGGCAGCACGGACGAGAGCCGCACCCACCTGAGGCCGCGGACGCCGGCGAGCGCCCGCAGCAACACCGCGAGCGTCGTCTGCGGCTGCAGGTCCGCGCCGTAGTGCCCGAGGTCCACGCCCGTCAGGACGATCTCGCGATGCCGGAGCTCGACCAGGCGGTGCGCCTGCTCGAGCACGGCCGCGGGCGGCAGGCTGCGGCTGGTCCCGCGCGCCAGCGGCACGATGCAGAACGCGCAGCGGTGCTGGCAGCCCTCCTGCACCTTCACGAACGCGCGCGACCGCAGCGCCGCCCGCGGGGCCGGTGGCGGCGCGAGCGGCGCCGTCGCGATGTCACCGACGAGGATGCGCGGCTCACGGGGCTTCGCGATGAGGAGCCCTTCGATCAGAGCCGGCAGGCCCTCCTTGTCCGCGTTGCCGACGACCGCGTCCACGCCGCGCACGGCGGCGACACCGCGCGGATCGGTCTGCGCCCAGCACCCGGTCACGACGACGCGTGCGCGCGGATGCGTGCGCACCGCGCGACGGATCATCTGGCGGTCGGACACCTCCGCGCGCGCGGTGACGGTGCACGTGTTGACGACGACGACGTCGGCTCCGGCGCCGACCGTGTCGGCCGGCGTCTCGAAGGCGACGGTACGATAGCCGCGCTCTTCGAGCCGCGCCGCGAGCGACTGGGAGTCGACCTGGTTGAGGCGGCAGCCGAGCGTCGCGAACGCGACCGTCGGGCGCCGCGGCGTCCGAGCCCCGCTCACGCCGGGATGGGCTCGCGGAGCTGCCCGCACGCCGCGCCGATGTCCTCGCCCTTGCTCCACCGCACGGTGGTGGTGAGGCCCCCGATCATGACGACCTTCTGGAAGGCGAGGATGCGCGGCAGCGGCGGACGCCGGAACGTGGACGACTGCCAGTCGTTGAACGGGATGAGGTTCACCTTCGCGCGCACGCCACGCAGGAGCTTCACGAGCCGGCGCGCGTCCTCCTCCGAGTCGTTCACGCCTTCGAGCAGCACGTACTCGAAGAACACGCGCTGGCGCGGGGCCAGCGGGTAACGCTTCACGGCTCCCATCAGCGCGGCCAGATCGAACGACCGGTTGATCGGCATCAGCCGCCCGCGCACCTCGTCGGTGGCGCCGTGCAGCGAGATCGCCAGGTTGACCTTCAGATCCTCGCGGCCGAGCCGGTCCATCGCCGGCACGAGGCCGACCGTCGACACGGTGATCCTCCGTGGCGAATATCCCAGGCCGAGGCGGGCATCGGTGAAGATGCGAATCGCCTTCACGAGGTTCGCGTAGTTCGCGAGCGGCTCCCCCATCCCCATGAACACCATGTGCGTCACGCGCTGCTCGGGGCTGAGGCTGTTGGCGATCAGGAGCTGGGCGACGATCTCCGCCGCGTCGAGGTTGCGATCGAGCCCCATCGTCCCCGTCAGGCAGAACGCGCACTCGAAGCCGCAACCGACCTGCGTCGACAGGCAGAGCGTGAGCCGATCGTCGTCCGGCATGAGCACCGCGCTGATCCGGCCGCCGTCGTGGAGGCGGAAGACGAGCTTGCGGCTGCCGTCGAGCGACGGCGTGACGCGCTCGACCTCGGGCAGCCCGATCTCGGCACGCTCGGCGAGCCGGGCGCGGAAGTCTTTCGGCAAGTCGGACATCGCGTCGAGATCGAGGACGCCCTTGCGATAGATCCAGGTGGCGAGCTGGCGTCCCCGATAGCGTGAAGCGCCGACGTCGACGGCAAGGTCTTCCATCTCGGACGGGAGGAGACCAATGAGATTGATACCAGACATCGATGGGAAGAATAACACGCGGGTTCGCGCGCCCAGTTTTCCACCGACGCTGTGATCGACTCGTGGACAACCCTGTGGATTGCCGGACCGCCCGCGAAAATTTTCAGCTATTTGGGCCGGCTCGCCCACCGGCGGGGCAGTCACCATGCACGACGAGATAGAGGTCGAGCAGGTTCGTGTTGGTCGGGCCCGAGACGAGCAGATCGCCACTGGCGCCGAGCGCGGCATGCGCGTCGTTCGCGTCGAGCGCCGCGCGCGGATCGACGCCCGCGGTTCTCAGCCGTGCGACCGTCTCGCCGTCCGCGAATCCCCCGGCCGCATCGGTGGGACCGTCGGTGCCGTCGGTGCCACCCGCGAGCACGACGACGTCCTTCACGCCGTCGAGCGCGAGCGCGGCCGCGAGCGCGAGCTCCTGGCAACGCCCGCCGCGGCCTGATCCGCGCACGGTCACGGTGGTCTCGCCGGCCGCGATCACGCACGCGGGCGGCGGCAGCGCGCGGGCCTGCGCGACGAGGTCATGCACGACCTCACGCGCTTCGCCCTGCAGCGAGCGCGTGAGCAGCCTGGTGCGGTAGCCCAGCGACTCGGCCCGGGCGACGGCGGCGTCGGTGACGAGCGCGTTGTTGCCGATCACGTGGTGATCGACGCGCGCGAAGATCGGGTCGCCCGGCTTCGGCGTCTCCTCGATCTCCCCGCGCGCGCCCGTCTCGAGGCGCGCGCGAACCGGCGCCGGCGCCTCGTCCCACACCCGGCGGCGCCGCAGCACGTCGACCGCCTGGGCGAACGTCGAGGAGTCCGGCGCCGTCGGCCCCGAGGCGATGACGTCCAGCGGATCACCGATCACGTCCGACAGCGCCAGCGTGACGACTCGCGCCGGCGCGGCGGCGCGCGCGAGCTGCCCGCCTTTCACGAGGGACAGATGCTTGCGCACGGCGTTCAGCTCGTTGATCGTGGCGCCGGCGGCGAGGAGCAGGCGCGTGACCGTGCGCTTCTCTTCGAGCGTCACGGGCGGCGCCGGTGCCGGCATCAGCGCGGAGCCTCCGCCGGAGATGAGCACGACGACCACGTCGCTCTCGCGCGTGCCGTGGAGCCGCTCGAGGAGCGCGCGCCCGGCGGCCTCGCCGCGCGCATCGGGCACCGGGTGGCCGGCCTCGACGATTCGCACGCGTCGCGTCGGCACCGTGTAGCCGTCCTTCACGACCACGAGGCCGTCGACGATCCGCTCACCGGCGACGTCCTCGAGCGCCGCCGCCATCACCCCGCTCGCCTTTCCGCAGCCGACGACGACGATCGATCCGGAGGATGGCAACGCGGAAGCGACGCGATGGACGAGAGGACGAACGTCGGCCGCGGCGAGCGCCGCCTGCCAGATGGCGCGCGCCGCTTCGCGTGGGGTTTGGGGTCCTCCCTCTCGGGGCCCCATGTTCAAAAGCTCACGACAGCTTCTGCAGCCGCTCCCCGGCGTCCCGAAGCATGTCGTCGGTCTTCGGGAAGCAGAACCGGATCTTCGCGCGCCCGAGATCCCCGTGCGCGTAGAAGGACGAGCCCGGCACGGTCGCGACGCCGCATTCCCTGATGAGCCACATCGCGAACGCCGTGTCGTCCTGGATGCCGTAGCGGTCCATGAAGTGCGCGACGTCGGTGAGGATGTAGTACGCGCCGCGCGGCCGGTTGCAGACGAACCCCGCGCGCTCGAGGTACCCGAGCAGCAGATCGCGCCGGGCCTGATACGCCGTGCGGAGGGTGACGTAATAGCTGTCCGGAAATCGGAGCGCGGTGACCGCGGCTTCCTGCAGCGGCGCCGGCGCGCCGACGGTGACGAAGTCGTGCGCGCGGCGGATGCCGTCGCTGATCTCGGGCGGGGCGACCGCGTAGCCCACGCGCCAGCCGGTCACCGAGTACGACTTCGAGATCCCGGAGATCGTGATCGTGCGCTCGGCCATGTCCGGCAGCGTCGCGATCGGCACGTGGACCTCGCCGTCGTAGACGATGTGCTCGTAGATCTCGTCGGTGATCGCGAGCAGGTCGTGACGCCGGCAGACGTCCGCGATGACCTCCAGTTCTTCGCGCGAGAAGACCTTGCCGCTCGGATTGTTCGGGCTGTTGAAGACGATCGCGCGCGTCCGCGGCGACACGGCGCCGCGGAGGCGATCGGGGTCGAACGTGAAGTCCCGTCCCTCGAGCGGAATCCACACCGGCTCGGCGCCGGAAATGATGCAGCCCGGCCCGTAGTTCTCGTAGAACGGCTCGAAGATGATGACCTCGTCGCCCGGGTTGAGCACCGCGAGCAGCGTCGACAGCATCGTCTCCGTCGAGCCGCAGCACACGGTGACGTTGCGCTCGGGATCCACGTCCATCCCGTAGAAGCGGCGGTACTTCTCGGCGATGGCGGCGCGGAGGTTCGGCGCGCCCCAGGTGATGGCGTACTGGTGGAAGTCGCCGTCGAGGGCGCGGTGCGCGGCCTCGACGAGGGCCTGCGGCGGCGGGAAGTTCGGCATCCCCTGCGCGAGGTTGACGCCGCCGTGCTGCGCCACCACGCGGGTCATCTCGCGGATGACCGACTCGGTGAAGCCCTGAACGCGCTTGGAGAGGCGGGTCAGGTCAGGCACCCCCGGCCATGGCGGGCACGATCGCGACCTCGTCGCCGTCCTTCAGCGCGGTCTTGTCGCCCTCGAGGAAGCGGACGTCTTCCTGGTTGACGTAGACGTTCACGAACTTCCGGATCTCGCCGCCGTCGTCCACGAGACGATCGCGCATGCCGGGAAACTGGCGCTCGAGGTCCCCGATCACGTCGATCACCGTGTGACCGGTCGCCTGGACTTCCGCGCTGCCCTTGGTCAGGCTGCGGAGGGGCGTGGGAATGCGAACGACCACGGCCATGTGCACGTCCTCCGTGAAAGATTTCGTCGAAGTTCGCCTACTCTACCACCGTGGCGCGCCTGCCGGTCTTTCTCTTGCTCGTCTACGGCGTGACGTTCGCCGCGCGCGTGCTGGGCGTCGGGCCGCCCGCATTCGACGATCATCCCGGCCAGCTCGCCCGGCTCTGGCACGTGCTCGGTGAAGGCCCGGCGCCGTGGGCGTGGAACGACGGCTGGTGGGCCGGCTATCCCGAGCTGCAGTTCTATCCGCCCGGCTGGTTCTACGTCGCCGCCGCGCTGTCGCGGCTCACCTTCGGCGCGCTGAGCGCGCCGGCCAGCTACCAGACGCTGCTCTGGCTCACGTACCTGGCCCCGGGCGTCACCGCGTTCCTGCTCTTGCGGCGAGTCTTCCGCGATCGCGCCGACGCTCAATGGCTCGCGCTGCCGGGCGCCGTCGTCGTGCTCGCCTTCGCCGGCGATCCGGCGGGCGGTACCGCCAGCGGCGTCGAGGGCGGCGTGCGGATCGGCATGGTCGGCGCCCGCCTCGCGTGGGCGCTGCTGCCGTTGCTCGCGCTGACGATGATGGGATGGCTGGAACGTGGCGGGCGCTTCCCGCACGCAGCCGTCGTGCTGCTCGCCGCGACGATGCTGACGCATCCGACGCACACGCCGGCGGCGCTGGCGATCGTCGCGGCCGCCGTCACGATCGCGCCCGCCCCACGCCGCGCGCTCGGGTCGGCGGCGCTCGGCGTGGTGATCGCGCTCGCACTCGTCGCCTTCTGGCTGCTGCCGCTGATCTGGCATCTCGGGGAGACGCGCGCGCTCGCCTGGGGGCGCCTCTCGCTCGCGACGCTCGCGACGCCGCTCGCCGCGGTGCTGATCGCGCTCGCGCTCGTCGCGCGGCGGCACCCGTGGTCTCGCCTCATCCTTCACGCCCTCGGCCTCTCCGTGCTTGCCGTGCTCGTCGACGCGCTCGTTGCGGAGCCGCTCGGCCTGCGCTTCCTGCCCTCGGACCGTGTCGCCGACGGCGCGTGGATGACGCTGCTCCTCGCCGCCGGCGTCGGCGCGGGCGTGATGATCGCGGCCCTCGGGCCCCGCGTTCCCGCGACGGTGGCGTCACTCGGCGTCGTCGCCGCGCTGATCGCGTTCTCGCTGCCTGGCGAGACGCTCACGCTCTGGCCGCGAGCGGCCGAATGGCCGAGCCACGCGAGCGTGGTCCGCGGGTTGCGCATGGAGGATCTCTGGCGTCTCGTGCGCGCGGCGCCGCCGGGGCGCGTGCTGTTCGTCCGCTCGGGCGTGCCGCTCGTCTACGGCACCGCCTGGTATCGCCCGCACACGCACATCACGGCCCTCACGCCGGTCGTCACCGGCCGCGACATCATCGGAGGCACGTTCACGCACGGCTCGCCGATCGCCGCGCTCGTCTATCGCGGCGACATCGGCCGCGCGCCGATCACGCGCCTGGCCGAGCAGCTCGACGGCGAGTCGCTGTTCGGGCGCCCGCTCGACCGGCTGGACCGCGCCACGTTCGACACTCATGCCCAGCGGCTGCACGTCTCGGCCGTGGTCGTGCTGGAGGACGACCTGCCGCACGTTCGATTCCTGAGCGATCACCCGCGCTATGTCCGCGTGCCGGTGCCGCCATTCCTCCTCTTCGTCTCCGCCGACCGGCGGCGCATGGCGCGACGGCTCGACGACGGCTCCCGCGAGCTGGCGGCAGATGACGCCGGATATGCGTGGATCACGACGGGAATCGCGTACTACCCCCTCTGGCGGGCGGAGCGCGACGGCCGTGCCGTGCCGGCGCGACGGGGTGAGCTCGGCGACCTCGAAATCCAGCCCGGGCCGGGACCGGCCCGCGTGCGCCTCGTCTACGGTGCGGGCGGAATCGAACTCGTGGCGCTGCTGATCACGGCCGCGGGCGTCGGCGCCCTCGGATGGTCAGCGTCGCGCCGTCGCGTCGCGGGCGCGCAGGCGCAGGGAGGCGCGGAGCGTATCTGACGCGTCGAAAACCCCCACGCGCAGCGCTGAGCCGTCGACCACGAGCTCGCCGAAGTTCGGCGTGAAGCCGAGCGAAGCCAGCGAGCGCGAGTTCAGCGACCGGTCGAGGAAGCGCGGATAGCCCCGGCGCGCGGCGAGCGGGCCCGCGATGAGCTCGTGCACGAAGAACCCCGGCGCTGGCTCATGCCGGATCATCTCGGCGTGATGGACGTCGCCGGAGACGACCACCACGTTACGGAGGCCCTGCCCGCGCACGAACCGGAGGATCGCGTCGCGCTCGTGCACGTAGCCGCTCGGAGACGTGCGCGCGAAGCCGAAGAGGTTCGCGCTGGACCACGAGTCCGAATGGCGGCCGCCGGTGAAGATGCCGAGCGGGACGCTGGTCACCACGAGCTTCCACGTCGCGTCGGAGGCGGCGAGCCCGTCGAGCAGCCACTCACGCTGCGCGGCGCCGAGCATCGTCTTCAGCGGGCCATCGGGCGCGGTGTTGTCGCTGCGGTACTGCCGTGTGTCGAGGATGAACGCTTCCACGTGACGGCCCCAGCGCACGCTGCGGTAGAGACGCCGCGGCTCGTCGGTCGGTCCCTCCACGGGCCAGTAGTCGAGCATGGCGCGAAGTCCCGTCGGCATGAGCGGGTCGGTCGGGCCGGAGAAGTTGTTGCGCACCTCGTGGTCGTCCCAGATCACGAAGACGCCCGTCGTCCGGAAGAACGCCTGGAGCGCGGGATCGGCGCGGTTGTAACGATGCTTGCCGTGAAACTCCGCGAGTGACCTGGCCACGTAGTCGGCGCCCGGCAGGTGCGGCCGCGTGCCGCACGGCTGATCGGCATAGATCGTATCGCCCACGAAGAGGACGAAGTCGGGCTGGTGACGCGCCATCGCGCGGAAGATCGCGTAGCCGTCCTCGCCGTCGCGGCAGTAGTTGTTGGCGCCGCGGTCGCCGCTCCAGAGCAGCCGGACCGGCACGTCGGCATCACGCGCGGGCGCCGCGGCGAACGTGCCGCGCGCCTCCACGCCGTCGTGGCTGACCTCGTATCGGTAGCGCGTGCCGGGCGCGAGCGGCGCGAGCACCGTGCGTCCCGTGTGATCGCGCGCGGCCGCGAGCGCGACCGTCGTCTCGTTCACCGCGGTCGAATCGTCGGCGGAACCGTAGCGCAGCCGGACCGGCGTCGTGCCGTCACCGCGGACCCAGAGCGCGGCGCGGTCGGAACCGACCTCGCCGACGGTGACGAGCAGACCGTGGCGCTCGACGGAGGGAAGCGGCGCGGCGGGCGAGAGCGCGCTCGGCGCCATGCCGAGCAGCAACAGCGCGGACGACATCTCGCGGGCCAGGCGCATACGACGTTCCCGGCGGCCCGCGAGAAGCTAATTAATTGGCTACGCTCTTGAGAAGGCCGGCGCTCGAGGCGTTCATCGAGCCGGAACTACACGACGCGAACTACGCCCCGACACCATTGTTCGTGCAGTTCTATGTCGCGGCCAGTACAGAACCTGCCCGTGGGCACCACGCCGGCTACTTGTACGAAGCTGCGTCTTCAGCCCACGGATTGGACAGCATGTCGCATATGGTCATCCTGGCCCCGAACCAGCGGCCCGACGGTACCACCCAAGAACATCTTCTTGAAATCTCAGAGACCTTCGGAGGAAGTAACGGAGATACGCCTAGACATGTTTCCATTCCGCTTACAGTAGCGGAGAACGAACCAGTAGTGTTCTCACGCTTTCTGCGGAGCGCCCATCTCGAGGTCGCGGGCCCGTTGGTTCTCGGATATGAAGGCAACGAGTTTGAGCTACACGATGTTGAGATTGGCTGTCGTCGCCTGGAGCTTCGCGCCAACGCCTTGGCGGTCCGCTGTCCGGAGGCGACCGCCACGATCGTAGTCGCGGAAAGGTTCGTTCAGGTCAGCCCCGTCCTTCGCTCGGACGTCAAAGGCGGAGGAACATTCGGCGTGTCGTGGCCTGGCTGCGAGACACATCCGTGGATTCACTACAACGTCGACGCGACGCTGGCCGAAGCGGTTGATCGGGAGAGCGGACTACTTGCGGTTCGCAAGATCCTGACGTGGTTCCGCCGAGATAAGAAGGAGGATTCGGAGGCGCGACTATCTCCTTTCGAGACAAATCCTCGTTGATCGTGGATCCATGTCACTCTTGTCCAAATTCAGGACTCCTGACATAGCCCCGGCGTGAGCACGTATGTACTTGGGCTCTTCCCGCGTGTGCGTACTAATACGCGCATCCTCAGAGGGAGGAATGCGCCGGATGCCGACGCAGCTGCACCTGCCGGTCCAGCCCGCGGGAGCGCGGGAGATCAACGCCGTCGTGGCAATGGTGGAGCGGGACGAGCGGGTCGC
>VGLJ01000058.1 GCA_016866775.1 Candidatus Rokuibacteriota bacterium
GGCCGGACATCCCCCCGCCCCCGCCGCCGCGCCCCGGCGCGTCGCGCTGCCGCTTACTGAACCATCGTGTGAACGTCTCGCGATGGAACTTCGGGAGGTTCCGGTCCTTGTGGATGCCGACCACCGCCTGCATCAGCGCGCGATGCGCGCCGAGCTCGTTCATCCAGTTCGAGAGCGGCGCGGTGAGGCTGCCGAGCTTGCCGACGAAGTCGGTGTTGCCCAGCATCCGGTCCTGCAGCGACACGCCCGCCGCGCGCGCGTCGGACGCGCGCGCGCGCAGCATGAGCCGCGGGAAGTCGACGGCCCAGCGGTGCGGCGGCGTGTACGGACAGTGGTTGTAGCAGAGCTTGCACTGGTAGCAGAGGTCGACGACGTCCTTGACGTCGCGCGCCGGCAGCTTGTCGATGTCGCCGTCGACCTCGTCGACGTCGATCCGATCGAACATCACTTTGAACGAGGGACAGAGGGGCAGGCACCGACGGCACCCATTGCAGATGTCGTACACGCGGCGCAGCTCACCCTCGACGTCGTTCCGATCCCAGAACTCGGCCTTCCGAATATCGAACGTATTCATACGAGGGGATTCATTCCGCAGGTGATGGTGATGGTCATCGCCAACAGCGCGGGTGAGACGCGGGATGGCGAAGGGGAGCCGGGGGATGTCCGGCCGACATCCGCAGGCTCGGCGAGGACAGGAGGCCGGGCATCCCCCGGCCCCCCTTCGCCATCCCGCGCGTCACCAGTGTTAGATCGCTTCCGCCGGCTCCTTGCCCGCGACCTGCGTGAGCCCCTTGTTGAAGCGTCCCGCGTGCGACTTCTCGGCCTTCGCCAGCGTCTCGAACCACTCGGCGAGCTCCGGGAATCCCTCGTCGCGCGCGGTCTTCGCCATGCCCGGGTACATCTGCGTGTACTCGTAGGTCTCGCCCGCGACGGCGGCCTTGAGGTTCAGCTCGGTCTTGCCGATCGCCTCGCCCGTCGCCGGATCGCCCACCGACTTCAGGAAGTCGAGATGGCCGAAGGCGTGGCCGGTCTCCGCGTCCGCGGTGTCCTTGAAGAGGCCGGCGATGTCCGGAAAGCCTTCGATGTCGGCGACACGCGCGAAGTAGAGATAGCGGCGGTTCGCCTGCGACTCGCCCGCGAACGCGTCCTTCAAGTTCTCGAAGCTCTTGGTGCCCTTGAGGCTCTTGCCTGCCATGGTCGTCCTCCCTTGGATGAGCGCGCTCGGTCTCGTGTGGCGCGACGTGCCCGGCGGCCGCGACAGGTGGCGCAGCGGCCGTAGAGCTCGACCCGGTGATCGAGGACTTCGAACCCGGCGCGCGCGGCCACGCGGTCGCGAGTCCTCGACGGCTTCGTCGCCGGAACGTCGAAGACGCGCCGGCAGCTGAGACAGGTGAAGTGATCGTGGCGGCCCGTGTTGCCGTCGAAGCGCAGCCCGTCGCTGCCCGCGCGCTCGAGGACCAGCCCTTCGGCGGCGAGACGACGGAGATTGCGATAGACGGTCGCGAGGCTCACGCGCGGCAGCTGCCGCCGCACCGTGCGGAAGACCGCGGATGCCGACGGATGCGTGTCCGTCGCGCGCACGGCGTCGAGGATGAGCCGGCGCGGCTCGGTGAGGCGGAGACCGCGGGCGCGAAGCGTGTCGGCCGGGGCGGGTTTGTTAGGAATCATTCTCAACAAGACTGCGAGTCTACGCAGCCCTGCCGAGAAGTCAACCGGAGGTCACGGCACTCGCGGAGGGCCGAAATTCACTCCCGGCCCGACGCGCGGGGGGCTTGGGGGGGGGCGTCGCGCACCCCCCATCCGAACCAATCGGGCCTCGAAGTCGAGGACGCGCGCGGGACCGACGGTGCGGCGGCGCGGGGCCGGCGCCTCGTCGGCGACGAGCCAGATGTGGTTCTCGAGCGGATCGCGTGCGCCGCCGCGACGGATCACGGAGACGACTTCGCTCAGGGTCAGGCGCAGCCGCCACCAGGCGCGGTGCGTGCGCGCCCGGAGCACCGACCAGCGGGACGCGGTCAGCGGCAGGCCTTTCTTGTGGCCGAAGAGCTCGGTCTCGAGCAGCGTGTCGGGCAGCGCGCCGCAGTTCACGGAGACGAACGGCCGGGCGGCGCGCTTGCCGCGGAGGTGGATCGCGCGCGCGACGAGCTCCTTGCCCGTCCCGCTCTCGCCGTGGACGAGCACGGGGCTGTCGCTGGCGGCGACGCGCGTGATCATCGAGAGGACCTCGCGGATCTCGGGTGACTCGCCCACGATGTCCGGCAGGCCGTCGCGCCGCGTGATGACCTCGCGGAGCACGACGGTCTCGCGGCGGAGCGCCTTCTTCTCCACGGCCTTGCGGACGACCTCGAGGAGCTCCACGTTCTTCCAGGGCTTCGCCACGAAGTCGTAGGCGCCGAGCCGCATCGCCTCCACGGCCGTGTCGCCGTCGGCGTGGCCCGTCAGGACGATGAACTCGGTGTCGATGTCGGCGCCGCGGGCCAGCGGAGGATGTCGAGGCCGGAGTGGTCGGGCAGCATCACGTCGACGAGCACCACGTCGAACTCGTCGCGCCCGAGGGCCGACATGGCGTCGGCGCCTGACGCCGCTTCCACCACGGTCATCTGACCGCGGGTCAGCACCCCGGTCAGGAGGCTCCGGACGTCGTCGTCATCGTCGACGACGAGCGCGCGAATGCGGTCCTGCATGTGGCGCCAACGATAACACTCGGTTAACATGGGTCGTTCATGCGTGTACCCGATCCGCCGAACCCTGACACGCTTCGCATCGAAGGCGCCCGGCAGAACAACCTGAAGAACGTCACGCTGGAGATCCCGCACGACCGGCTCACCGTCGTCACCGGGGTCTCCGGATCGGGAAAGTCGTCGCTCGCGTTCGACACGCTGTTCGCCGAGGGCCAGTGGCGCTACATCGAGTCGCTCAGCACCTACGCGCGGATGTTCCTCGACCGCGTGGATCGTCCCGACGTCGATCGCATCGTCAACGTGCGCCCCGCCGTCGCGCTGGAGCAGAAGAATCCGGTCCGCACCGCGCGCTCCACCGCCGGCACCGCCACCGAGGTCTACGACTACCTGCGGCTGCTCTACGCCAAGATCGGCCGCGTTCACTGCCCGGACTGTGGCGGCGAGGCCGCGAGTCACTCGGGCGCCTCGATCGTCGAGAGCCTCCTCGAACACCACGCGGGCGGGCGCGCGCTCGTCTGCTTCCGCCTGGCGCTGCCCGCCGGGTTGCCCGGCGCCGAGCTGCGCGCGAGCCTCGTGCGCCGCGGATTCGCGCGGCTCCGGATCGACGGCGAGGTGGTCGATCTCGAGGCGGCCGCGCTCGACGACGTCCGCGAGGTGGAAGTCGTCCTCGATCGCGTCGTGCTCGATGCCGCGCGCCGCGCGCGCCTGACGGAGTCGATCGAGACCGCGCTGCGCGAAGGCGGCGGCGAGGTCGCCGTCGACGTCATCGGCGCCGGCGTGCAGCGGTTCGCGTTCGAATACCGCTGCGCGACGTGCGGCAAGGCGCTGGAGCGCCCGCAGCCCATCCTGTTCTCGTTCAACCATCCGCTCGGCGCGTGCGCGACGTGCAAGGGCTTCGGCAACGTCCTCACCTACGACGAGGCGCTCGTCGTGCCCGATCGCAGCGTGACGCTCGGCGGCGGGTGCGTCGAGCCGTGGACGTATCCGTCCGGCAAGTGGTACCAGCGCGAGCTGGTGAAGGCGGCGAAGCGCCGCCAGCTCAGCCTCGAGACGCGGTGGGACGCCCTCTCGCCGGAAGACCGCGCGTTCGTCTACGCGGGCGACGGCAAGTTCCCCGGGATCCGCGGCTTCTTCGAGGAAGTCGAGTCGTATCGCTACAAGCTCCACGTGCGCGTGTTCCTCTCGCGCTACCGCAGCCAGTCGCGCTGCACGGCCTGCGGGGGCGCGCGGCTGAAGCCGGCCGCGCTCGCGGTCCGCGTCGCGGGGCTCACGATCGCGGAGTTCACCGCGCTGACCATCGAGGAAGCCGCGCGGACGATCGCCGACCTGAAGCTGACGACGTGGGAGACGCTGGTCGCGCGCGAGATCCTGAAGCAGCTCACCGCGAAGCTCACGTTCCTGCTGCGCGTCGGCCTCGGGTATCTCACCCTCGCGCGGCAGACGCGCACGCTGTCCGGTGGTGAAGCGCAGCGGATCAACCTCGCCAACCAGCTCGGCTCCCAGCTCGTGGGCACGCTCTACGTCCTCGACGAGCCGTCGATCGGCTTGCACGCGCGCGACATCACGCGCCTCGCCGATCTGTGTCGCGAGCTCGCGCAGGCGGGCAACACCGTGGTGGTCGTCGAGCACGACCGCGGGTTCATCGAAGCCGCGGACCACGTCGTGGAGCTCGGCCCCGGCTCCGGCGATCGCGGCGGCGAGATCGTGTTCGGCGGATCGCAGGCGGAGTTCCGCGGCAACCCACGCTCGCTCACCGCGCGCTACCTGACCGGACGCGAGACGATCGCCATCCCGCTCTCGCGCCGCAAGCCGCGGCGCTGGCTCAGCCTCGTCGGCGCGCGCGAGCACAACCTGCGCGACGTGACCTTCCGCGTTCCGCTCGGCACGCTCACCGCCGTCACCGGGGTCTCCGGCTCCGGCAAGTCGACGCTCGTGCACGACACGCTCTACCGCGCGGTCGCGCGCGCGTTCAAGGCCGACTACGCCGTGCCCGGCGCGTACGACGGGCTGACCGGGCTCGAGTATCTGAAGGACGTCCGCCTGATCGACCAGGAGCCGATCGGGCGCACGCCGCGGTCGAATCCCGTGACGTACGCCAAGGCGTTCGACGAGATCCGCAAGCTCTTCGCCGCGCTCCCGCGCGCGAGGACGCTCGGGCTGACGACCGGGTCGTTCTCGTTCAACGTGCCCGGCGGCCGGTGCGAGAAGTGCCAGGGCGACGGCTTCGAGAAGCTCGAGATGTACTTCTTCGAGGACGTCTACGTCACGTGCCAGGAGTGCGAGGGCAAGCGGTACCGGCCCGACGTGCTCTCGGTGAAGCATCGCGGCAAGAGCATCGCCGACGTGCTGGCGATGACCGTCGACGACGCGGTCGAGTTCTTCGCGGCCTCGGACGGCCTCGCCCGGCGCCTGCGCGTGCTGCAGGACGTCGGTTTGGGCTATCTTCGCCTCGGCCAGCCGGCGACCACGCTCTCGGGCGGCGAGGCGCAGCGCCTGAAGATCGCCGCCGAGCTGGGGGGCCGCGCCGGCGGCGACGTGCTGTACGTGCTCGACGAGCCGACGACCGGCTTGCACCTCGACGACGTGCGCAAGCTGCTCGGCGTGCTGCACCGCCTCGTCGACGCCGGCAACACCGTGCTGGTCGTCGAGCACCAGATGGACGTGATCAAGAGCGCGGACTGGGTCGTGGACCTCGGTCCCGAGGGCGGCGAGGCCGGCGGCGAGATCGTCGCGCAGGGCACGCCCGAGACCGTCGCGGCCGTCACGGCTTCGTATACGGGCAAGTTTTTGGCGGAAGCGCTTCGGAGCTAGGGGCCTGGGGTCCGCCAGTTGCGGGGCCCCATGTTCAAGGAGAATCCCATGGCCTACGACGTCATCGTGGTCGGTGGTGGCAACGCGGCGATGTGCGCGGCGCTCTCCGCGCGCGAGCAGGGCGCGCGCGTGCTCGTCCTCGAGAAGGCGCCGGAGACGTGGCGCGGCGGCAACGGCTTCTTCACCGCCGGCGGCTTCCGCTTCGCGTTCAAGAGCTTCGAGGAAGTGTGCGACCTCGTCGGCGACCTCTCCGACGAGGAGAAGGCGTCGATGGACGTCCCGCTCTACACCGAGGACGCCTACTACGACGACCTCATGCGCGTGACCGAAGACCTGTCGGATCCCGACCTCGCGCTCACGCTCGTGCGCGAGTCGCAGCCGACGATGAAGTGGATGAAGGCGCAGGGCATCCGCTGGATCCCGATGTTCGGGCGTCAGGCCTACAAGGTCGGCGGCAAGTTCACGTTCTTCGGCAACCTCATCCTCGAAGCCGTGGGCGGCGGCCCGGGCCTGATCGACATGGAGTACGAGTCGGCGAAGAAGGCCGGCATCGACGTGCGCTTCGAGGCCAAGGCGCACCGGCTCCACACCGACGCGCGCGGCCGCGTCACCGGCGTCGAGGTCAAGAAGCCGGACGGCACCACGGAGACCGTCGAGGCGAACGCCGTCGTGCTCGCGTCCGGCGGCTTCGAGGCGAACGTCGAGATGCGCACGCGGTACCTCGGCCCGAACTGGGACCTCGCGCGCGTGCGCGGCACGCCGTACAACACCGGCGACGGCATCCGCATGGCGCTCGAGATCGGCGCGCAGCCGTGGGGCCACTGGAGCGGCTGCCACGCCGTGCAGTGGGACTACAACGCGCCCTGGCACGGCGACCGGAAGGTCGGCGACAACTTCCAGAAGCACAGCTACCCGCTCGGCATCATCGTCAACATCCACGGCGAGCGCTTCGTCGACGAAGGCGCCGACATGCGGAACTACACCTACGTGAAGTACGGGCGCGAGGTGATCAAGCAGCCGCGGCGCGCGGCCTTCCAGATCTTCGACAAGAAGACCATCGACCTCTGCCGCGAGGAGTACCGCATCCGCGAGGTCACGAAGGCCGAGGCGAACACGCTCGAGGAGCTGGCGCAGAAGCTCGAGATCGACGTGGCGGGCTTCGTGAAGACCGTCGACGAGTTCAACGCCTCGGTGATGAAGGAGCAGAAGTTCAACCCCGCGGTGAAGGACGGCCGCGGCACGCGCGGCCTCGCGCTGCCGAAGACCAACTGGGCGAACGCGATCGACACGCCGCCGTACTCCGGCTTCGCGGTCACGACCGGAATCACGTTCACCTTCGGCGGGCTGCACATCACGGACGCGGGCGCGGTGCTCGACAACGAGGGCCGCGCGATCCCCGGGCTGTTCGCGGGCGGCGAGCTCGTGGGCGGGATCTTCTACAACAACTACCCGGGCGGCGCCGGCCTCATGGCGGGCGCGGTGTTCGGCCGGATCGCGGGGCGCTCGGCGGCACGATCGGCCAAGGCGTAGGCGTGCTCACGCGCATCGATCACGTCATGATCTGCGTGCGGGACCTCACGCAGGGGATCGATGCGTACACGCGCATCGGCTTCGACGTGCAGGCGGGCGGCGTCCATCCCGGGCGCGGCACGCACAACGCGATCGCGTTCATGGCCGAGGACTACCTCGAGCTGCTGAGCGTCCGCGACCCCGCGGAATATCGCGCGGCGGCGGGGGCGAGCGGCGGGTTGCTCGACTTCCTCGCGCGCGGCGGCGGCTTCCGCTACGTCGCGCTGCAGAGCAACGACCTCGCGGCCGACGTGGCCGCGATGCGCGCGCGCGGCGTCGACGTCAGAGATCCCCTCGACGGCGGACGGCAGACGCCGGCGGGGGTGCCGCTCCGCTGGCGGAGCGCGACGCTCGGCCCGCGCAATCCCCTGCCGATCTTCTTCATCCAGCACCTGACCCCGCTCGCCGAGCGGCGCGGGCGCGTGGCGACGCACCCGAACGGCGCGCTGCGGGTCGATCGCGTCTACATCGCCGTCCCGGACGTCGCGACGACCGCGAAGGCCTACAGCCAGGTGCTCGGCATGCCGGTGCCGAAGATCCAGCGCGGCGCGGTCATCAAGGCCGACATGGCCGTCTTCGATCTCGGTCCGACGGGCCTCACGGTCGCGCAGCCCATGGAGCCGGGGCCCGCCGCCGAGGCGCTCGCGCGCCAGGGGCCGGGACCATTCCAGGCGCTCTACCGGACGAGCAGCATGGAGGGCGCGGTCCGATGGACGGTCGAGCACGGGCTCCCGGAGCCGGCGCGCGGCGTCCGAAATACCGGCGAGCAGGCGATCCTCGTGCTCCCCGAGCACGCGTGCGGCGCCTACATCGGTCTGGTCGGTCCCGCCTAGCCCTCGGCGCGCGGGCCGACGGTGAGCGACCTGGAAGCCGCGTTTCGCGAAGTGGAAGGCCGTCTCGACGACGTGCTTCGCAGGGACGCGGCGGTGATTGCCGCGCACGGCGTCTCCATCGCCGACGACTCGGCCCGTACCTACCACTACAAGAACGCCTACCTCGTCTGGAGCCATCGGTTCGAGTCGCGGCGCGCGCGCGAGACCGACATTCAGAAGGTCGCGGTGGCGGTGACGCTCGTCGAAGGTGACGTCGCCACCGTGACGATTCGCCGTCGCGCGGAGATCTTTCAGCTCGGCAAGCTGTCGCGATGGGAGAACACGGTCGAGAATCGACGTCCCCTGGAGGAGATCCTCAGCGAGGGACTCGCGGCCGTCGTTCTCCAGGCGATCCGGGCGGGCGAGGAGGCCGCGGCGAGGGTGACGTGACTCAGTCCGAGACATCGACCCGGCCAGCCATCCAGGCGAGCCGCGCGGCACGCAGCGGCTCGGCGGTCACCGCTCCAAAACGGGTCTCGTAGTAGGCGAGTACGACGCGCGTGTCGCCGACGCAGATGGTCAGCGTACCCGTATCGTCGAAGTAGCCGGGGCCATCGATCGGGTCGGGCCGTGGTGTCACGGCGCCGGGATCGAACCGGTGCGGGCCGATCGTCGTGCCGCGCCGCGAGAGCGTCACGGTCTGGCGCGTGCGATTCAGCCGCACCGACCACCGCCCGCCGAGCCGCGTCAGCGCCATGAGGCACACCAGCGTCGCGATGACGAGGAGACCGACGATCCAGTCACGGCTCGCGACGACGGCGCCGCTCGCCGGCAGGAACCACAAGGCGATGGAGATGCCGCCGAGGACGACCGCGGTGATCAAGAGATTGAGCGACGCGTTCGACGGCGCTCGGACGCGGAGCTCGTCGCCCACGAACGTCCAGTCCGACGGCACGCTCACCGACCCGAGGCGCGGGCTCACCGCCGAACACCGCGTCGGATCAGCCGAACACCGACCCAGGCGACGACGATCCCCACGAACACGAGGCCCCACCACCCGCCGACGACCGGGAGCGCCGCGCCGCTGAGCGTTTCTCGATAGAGCGCGTCGCGGACTACCATGGAACCGAGGGCGATGCTGACGAGCGCGACAGCCACCACGCCGATCCCGAGGACCGCGGCAGTCACGCGGTCATTATCGCGTCTCCCGGCCGTCGCGGCCCTCATCTGGGTCGCCCGGACGCTCGTCGCGTGGCCGCCGGCCGCGAGCGCGGCCTACCGCTGGGTCGACGCCGACGGCAACGTCCACTACGCCCAGAGCCTCGATGCGGTCCCCGAGCGGTATCGCGCCGGCGCCCGCGAGGTCCCTGAGGCAACCGTCCGCCGGGGCGAGCCCCCCGCGGGACGCCAGCGCGTGCTCGACGATCCGCGCATCCGCGCCCACATCTCGTCGGGGCGCGCGAACTCGCAGCAGGTGCCGCGGGGCGACCTTCGTCAGGCGCTCCTGGACGCCTGCGACGCGGACGCGCCGCGCGACCCCGCCGGTGCGCAGTGGCGCCCGGCCGTGGACGCGGTCGTGGCGAAGCTCTCGACGCCCGTGCTGCGCGCCGACCTCGGCGGCGCGACGATCCCGATCGTCATCGTCGACAGCCGCCTGGCCAGGCTGTACGCGCCGGCCTTCGCGTGTCTGGCGCGGCCGGGTCGCGAGCCGAGCATCGTGCTGACCGTCGAGTTCCTTCGCGAGTTCTCGAGTCGCGGCGGGTTCGACGGCGTCCTGGCGGCGACGCTGGCGCACGAGTTCGCGCATCACGTGCTGCACGCGAAGGGCCCTCATGCGCGCCTGCCCTACGAGGACCGCGAGCGTCAGGCGGACGAGCGCGGGATCTACTACTACGAGCGCGCCGGGTACGACTGCCGGGATTATCGGACGTCGCGCGACAAGGACGCCGTGCGCGCGGCGTGCGATCTCGCCAAGCGCGGCGCGCGCCTGCACTGATGGTGACGCTCGACCCGAACACGATCGCCGGCGTCATGCTCGCGATCTGTGTCGGGGGCCCCGTGCTCCTGTTCCTCGTCGCCCGCGGCCGATGGAGTCGGCGACTCTTCGCGTCCGCCGTGCTGATCCTCGTCGGGGTCGCGCTCACGGCATACGGCCCCTTGATCGCCGTCGCCACCGTCAACGCCGAGCGGCGCACGGTGGTCGTGGAGGTGGAGGAGCCGCGCATCCTCCATGGGAGGGGCGCGAGCCTCAGCACGTACGCGCGCTTCCGCGGCGAGGGGCTCGACGGGACGGAGCTGAACATCCCCACGGAAGCGGGCTGACGTCTTCGCAAGGGCGAGCTCGTGCGCATCACCTACACGCCGGCGACGCGCGAGGTGTGGGACCTCCAGATCCTTCGACGGGTCACCGTGAAGGGGGCGACGATCGACCTCGACGTCGCCGGAGAGCGCTTTCCCGCGGCGCCGGCACTCTCGTCGCCGTTCGTCTCCAGCGCTCCGTTCACGGCGCTCGGGATCGCGGCGATGATCGGCGGGCTCCTCCGCTTCCCGCGCGCCGCCCGGCCGCGCGCGCCGTGAGCTCCGGCCTCAACGCGCGCCAGCGGCGCGTCGCCGCGCTGTGCGAGGACGCCATCGCCAGGATCGACGCCGCGATCGCGTCATGGTCTCCAGCTACGCTGGCGGAGAATCCCCAGGGGCTCCCGCCGGAGCTCCTCGCCGAGGTCCGCCGAGAGCTCGTGCGGATGCGTGAGGCGCTCGACCCGCGGCGCTACGAGTGCGGCTTCGGGCGCCCGCTCGTCGACAGCTACGACGGCGATCTCGTCGATTTCCTCCTGTCGGTCGCGTACGAGTACGGCCGGATCCGAACGACGGCCCGTCTGCGCGGCGAGCGCCACGACGTGAGCGGGCGCTAGCAGCCGCTGATCGACGGCCGCGCGGGCATGCGCGCGGCGGTGGGATCGGTCAGCGATTCGAGGAACGCGACCAGGTCGTCGATCTCCGAGGGCGACAGCTTCAATGGGCGGAGGAGCTGCTCGCCGTGCGTGTGAATGCGCTCCATGTCGAGCTCGGAGTAGTGCCGCACCACCTCGCGGAGCGTCGCGTAGCGGCCGTCGTGCATGTAGGGCGCGGTGTGGAGCAGGTTCCGGAGCGACGGCGTCTTGAACTGGCCGAAGCTCGCGTGCGTCGCCTCCACGTGGCGCGTCTTCACGGCGGCCACGCCGCTGCGATCGTCGTTCCACGGACCGAGGAGATTGAAGCGATCGGCGCGCACCCGCTTCACGCCCTCGAATCGGCCGGCGTCGACGCGGCCGCCGCCGAGCGCGAACGGCACGCCGACGTCGTGGAACTCGCCGTTGGTGAACGCCGGCCCGATGTGGCAGACGTGGCAGTCGCTCTTCAGGAACAGCGTGGCGCCCCGTCGCGCCGCGGCCGGATAGCGCGCGGCGGCCTCCGCATCGCCGCGCGCCAGCGCGTCGCGGAAGTCGTCGAACGGCGCGCGTCCCGAGCGCACGGTCTCCATGAACGCGGCGAGCGCCTTGCCCGCGTGCACCAGCGCTCGCTCGGGCTCCACCGCGGCGCGATCGCGCGGCGCGCCGAACGCCTTCGCGTGCAGGCACGCGAGCGCGGCATCGCTTCGCACGAGCTTCGCCACGTGCGCGGCGGACGCGCCCATCTCGCGCGGGTCGACGATCGGCTTCAGGCTCTGCGACCAGAGGCTGTCCGCCTTCCCGTCCCACGAGAACCACCGGTGCAGCGCCACGTCCAGGATCGTCGGTGTGTTCCGCTCGACCTGCGTGAGCCCGACCGCGCGCGCGCGGCCGTCCGTCCAGCCGCGCTCGGGCACGTGGCACGTCGCGCACGCGACCGCGCCGTTCACCGACAGTCGCGGGTCGAAGAACAGGCGATGCCCGAGGGCGATCGCCGCCGCGTTGCCGGAGGCGGCATTGCTCGGATCGCGCGCCGGCGATTGAGGCCACGGACCGTGCGCGGTGAGTCGCCGCACGTCCCCTTCGCCGAGGCCGAGCGCGGCGGCGATGGCGGTCGCGCCGACGATCGCGGCCAGGACCATCAGTCGATGACGACGTCCGTGGCCAGGCGCGTGCGGCGGCCGCCACCCTCGACGTCGAACGACAGCTCCCACCGCCCCGGCATGTGGAACATGAGGCCGTCGGCGACGTAGCGACCGCCGCCCTTCGAGGCAAGCGTCGGACGATAGTTCATCCCGTGCCGGTGCTCGGGCATCCGGGCGTCGACCCGCGTGAGCGCGGGTGGCGTCCCGTCGCCGCAGACGACCGCCTCGACGGAGAAGTGCCGGCCGAGCGCGATCACCGGCGGCAGCGTGCGGAAGAGGACGACGACGCCCGCGGACTCGAGGCGACCGCGCGGCGTGAATCCGGACGGCGGCTCACAGGCCTCGGCGATCGCGACGCTCGCCACGAGACCGGCGACGACGGCAGCCGCGCGAATCACCGCTTGCCGAACAGCGCCTCGCCGTTCTTCCACGCGATCTTCTCCGCGACCTCGCGCGGCAGGTCGGCCAGCCACGCGCGGGAGAACGTCGCGTGCTCGGGCACGTAGTGCCAGCGCTCCGGCACGAAGGTGTCCGTCCCGACCATGAAGCGGTCGGAGAACTCCACGAAGACCTCGCGCCACTCGGCCGGCACCTTGCCGCCCGAGCCCTGCTCGCTGCGGAACGCGAGGTCGGCCCAGAGGTTCTTGTGCTTGCGGAGCATCTCGCGCACCTTCGCCGGCGACTCGAAGCCCGAGTGCGCCCACAGGACGCGCGCGCCGGGATCCTGCTGGAAGATCCGCTCCACGGCGTCGACATCGGAATGCGCGTGGAGCACGAGCCCGTATCGCTTCGCGAGCTGGACGATGCGCCGCGGGATCGGAAGGTCGGCGTCGGCGCCGAAGAGGTGGAACTCGCCGATCGCGACGTACGTGTGCTTCTTCAGGAGGTCCTCGACGTAGCGCAGCACGTCCTCGTCCCGCACCCACGTGCCGACATCTCCCCGGCGCCGATACGGGCGCAGCTCGGGGATGATGAGATCCGGCGCCTCGGCCAGGAGCTTCTGTGTGCCGGCATCGTCGGAGCTCGAGACGAGCGCGCGCTTGAGCCCGGCCTTGCGCAGGATCGCGACCGCCTCTTTCGGGGGGACGACCGTCACCGCGTCGTGACTGTAGTGGACGTGCGCGTCGAAGATCGGCATCTCGGACGCGGCCGCGACGGCGGGCGCGCCGATCAGCAGCAGCAGGACCGGAAGAGCCTTCGCGAGCATGCGGGTCACCTCTGAGCCCTCGGGGACGTCCGCGTCCCCCTCAAGGGCAGTCGGTCGGCTCATTGTACGGCCGGCTGCGGTATAACCTCCCCCATGGCTGATCGCCGGCGCGTCGTCATCGTCACGGGCGGCAGTGGTGCGCTCGGCCAGGCGGTCACGCAGCGGTTCCTCGCCGACGGTGAGGTCGTCTGCGTCCCGTGGATCGTGGACAAGGAGCGGGAGCGGCTCGAGGCGTCCGTCGACGCCGCCACGCGGTCGCGGCTCCTCCTCGAGCGGTGTGACGTCGGCGACGACGCCGCCATGGATCGGCTCGTCGGCAACGTCGCGACGACGCACGGCCGTGTCGACGTCCTCGTCGCCGCCGTCGGCGGCTTCGCGCTCGGCGACCTCGAGCACACCGACCGCAAGCTCTGGGACTCGATGCTCGCCGTGAACCTCACCACGCAGTACGTCGCGGCGCACGCCGTGCTGCCGCGGATGCTCGCCGCGGGCAGCGGCCGGATCGTCTCCGTCGCGTCGCGCGCGGTCGTGCCGCCGGCCGGCGGCTTCATCGCCTACACCGTCGCGAAGGCCGCGGTGATCGCGTTCGTACAGGCGCTCGCCGCGGAGACGCGCGGCCGCGGGGTCACCGTCAATGCCGTCTTGCCCAGCACCATGGATACGCCGGCCAACCGCGCCGCGATGCCCGACGCCGATCCGAAGGCGTGGGTGCCGGTGACCGCGGTGGCCGACGCCATCGCCTCCCTCGCCGCCGAGCGCTCGGCGCACGTGACCGGAACCCTGCTCGCGATATAAGGGGATCGCTCGCTCATGGCCAACCTCAAGGACAAGTACTGCATCGTCGGCGTCGGAGAGACGGAGTTCTCGAAGAACTCCGGGCGCACCACCAAGGCGATGGCCGTCGAGGCCGTCCGCAAGGCCATCCTCGACGCCGGGCTCAAGGCCTCGGACGTCGACGGGATGATGAGCTACCAGAACGGCGACTCGACGTTCGCGCCGTTCGTCGGGCCGGACCTCGGCATCCGCCTGAACTTCTACATGGACGTGGTCGGCGGCGGCTCGTCGACGGAGGCGCTGATCGGCCTCGCCATCGGCGCGATCGAGGCCGGCATGTGCAAGACCGTGGCGCTGTTCCGCTCGATGAACGGCTACACGGAGTTCCGCATCGGCGGCACCGGCGCGCGCTCGGCGGCGCCCGTGCGCGGCGCGGACCTCGCGCAGGTCCCGTTCGGGATGCGCAGCGCCGGACAGAATTTCGCGATGACGTTCATGCGCCACATGTACGACTACGGCACCACGTCCGAGCAGGTGGCGCACGTGAAGCAGGCGCACAGCAGGCACGCGGTGAACAATCCGAAGGCGTTCGAGAAGAAGCGCGTGACCGTGCAGGACGTCCTCCACTCCCGCTGGATCTGCGAGCCGCTGCACCTGCTCGACTGCTGCCTCGAGACCGACAACGCCACCTGCGTCATCGTCACGTCCGCCGAGCGCGCGCGGGATCTCAAGCAGCGCCCGGCCTACATCATGGGCGTCGCGGGACGCGTGAGTAAGCCGCGCGTCGACTATCACTGGGCCCACGGCCCGATCTCCCGCGTGGCCGGCTACTACGCGAAGGACATCGTCTTCGGCCAGGCCGGCATCACGCCCGAGGACGTCGACATCACCGGCTCCTACGACGCGTTCACGTTCACCACGATGCTGCAGCTCGAGGAGTACGGCTTCTGCAAGAAGGGCGAGGGCGGCCACTACGTGTCGAGCGGGATCATCGAGCTCGGCGGCAAGCGGCCGAACAACACCTCCGGCGGCCACCTCTGCGAGGGTTACACGCACGGGATGGCGATGGTGGTCGAGAACGTCCGGCAGCTCCGCGGGACCGTCGACGACACCTGCCCGGGCGCCGCCGAGGGCAAGCACACCTACGACTACTCGCCGGGGAAGTGCCGGCAGGTGAAGGACCCCGAGATCACCATGAACCTGGGATGGGCGATGCCGGCGACCGGCAGCGCGCTCATCATGAGGAAATAGCGCGATGCCCCAGCCCGTGACCTACCGCGGCATGGCTTTGATCGTCCCGGACAACGACACCGAGTGGAAGGAGTTCTACGAGCACGCGCGCGCCCACAAGCTGGTGGTGCGGAAGTGCAAGGCCTGCGGGCTCATGCGCTACCCCGCCCTCCACGCGTGCCCGTGGTGCATGGACCTCGGGTGGACGTGGCAGGAGCTGAGCGGCAAGGGGACGATCTATTCCTACGAAATCGTCCATCACGCCATTCAGCCCGGCTTCAAGGACGCGACGCCGTACTGCACCGTCCTCGTGGAGATGGACGAGCAGCGCGGGACGCCCACGCCCGATGAGAGCCTGCGGATCATCGGCAACCTCGTGAAGCCGGACCTGGGCTTCGAGGACGTGGCCAAGGCGGCGATCGGCAAGCGTGTGCGAGTCGTCTTCCAGGACCTCGCGGACCACATGGCGCTGCCGCAGTTCACCCTCAGCGGGGAGCCCGATCAGGGGCGGGTGTGGAGGCTGGGGGGCTAGCGTCCGGCGCCGTCGCCGGAATTCGCTTGGCGCGCCGGTGGGCGCGCGGGTTGAATGGGGCGAATGTCCCCCGCCCGTGAAGAGCTGGTCCTGTTCGCGCTCGTCCTCCTGAGCCTCGGCCTGTTCGCCTGGGGCATGCTCGAGCTCACGTGGACCCGCGCCGGGCGCGCCGCGGCCGGCGCCGCGCTCCCGCACTCGCCCCGCCGCCGATATCCTGCGCGCACGGCGGCCGCAGAGCAGCCGCCGGTCCCGACGGTCGTGCCGCCGCTGAAGGTCGCTCCGCCGGCTGATTCGCCTCGGATGTCGCTGAGCGAGCTCCTCGACCAGATCGACTACCTCGCCGACCTTCCCCTGCGCGCGCTTGTCCTCCTCCGCCGCGCGGACGCTGAGCTCGCGAATGCGCCCGCGGACACCGCCCGCGCCGATACGCTCCACCGCCGTCTCGGCGTCGCGCGGATCGACGTGGGTTGCCGGCTCGTCGCAGCGGGGATGGCCGAGCAGGCGCTGGTGCCGCTCAGCCAGGCCGTCCGTGGAAACGGGCTCGCGCCCGAGGATCTGCAGCGTGCACGCGAAACGCTCGTCGCCGCGCTCGGGACGATCACCGAGCAGCGCGCGCAGACGATCCGGCGGATCGCGCAGGAAGGGAATCAGACGTCGGCCGTCGGCCACGCGGAACGGCTGGCCGCGCTGCTCCGCGGCGCGCTCGACAACGGCCTGACCGAGTCGGAGCTCTCGGGCGCGCTCGCGACCGCGCAGCGGCTCTTCGCGCACCTCGGGGTGCGCCGGATGGTGCGCGCGCGCTAGAACGTCAGCCGCGGCAGATGCGGAAGCGCGCGTAGTCGCCGAGCGCGCGGCTCGACGTGTCGTCGCTGTCGGTGAGGACGCCGATCCCTTCCGGCTTCGGCACCTCGTCGGTCTTGAAGTACTTCTTGAAGTCCTGGAGCACGTTCACGCGCTCCTCGACCCACTCGTTGCCGCCCCCGCTCCTGAGGACGACGCCCTGCGTGTTCCCGCGGGTCTGCGGAATGTGCGCGCCCCTGGGGACCTTCTCGCTCCAGATGTACTTCACGGACTTCACCGACACGGGCGAGTGGGGAAAGACGGCGTACACGGCGAGGGCGCTGTCGTTCTTCGTCGTCCGCTCGTCGGCCCCTTTCGGAAACTCCACCGGCCGCCAGCTCCACGCGAGCACGGGATACTCCTTCAGATCCCAGTCGAACTGCTTCCCCGCCTGCACGCCGAGGTCCTTCGCGTCGCCGCGGAGAAAGCGCTTGCCGCCTTCTTCCGCGACTTTGTAGACGTCTTTCGCCGAGTCCTTCCGCGCCTTCCACCCGTCGGGAAACTCCCCGACGGCCGCCTTGGAGAAGTCGTCGACGACGCGACAGTTCTCCTGCGCGCTGGGCCCAGGCGCGGTCGCGCCCGAAGCGACGAGGATGCCGACGGTAACGACGAGCGAGGCGAGGCGCGTGACCTTCATGCGATTGTCCGGTGCAAGCGCAGCGCCAGCACCCACCCGGCGCCGGGTTATCGACCTCTACGCCACCACTGATGCACGAGGCTGTCGACCGCTTCCCCGAGCTGCGCGATCGTCCGGCACTCCCGGACGAAGTTGCAGTGGGGAGAGTAGAGCGGCATGACGGAGTCGCCGATGCCCCAGCCCCATTGGCCTTCGGGGTTGAGCCAGATGATGCCCTTCACGCGCTCGCGGATCATGCGCAGCGCCCACGCCTGCGGGTCGTTGTAGTTGTTGCGGGCGTCGCCGAGGATCATCACGGTGGTGCGACGGTCGAGCCGCTCGAGCTCCGTGCGCACGAAGCGGTTGAAGGCGTAGCCGAAGTCGGAGCGGCAGTGGAAGTCGACGGGCGCACCCTTGAGCGCCCACTCGATCGCGCGCTCCACCGGCAGGCTCGAGAACGCCTGCGTGACCTCGGCGATCTCCGAGACGAAGACGTACGACTGCACCCGGCTGAAGCACTCCTGGAGGCTCCACACGAGCTGCAGCATGAAGCGCGAGGCGTTGCGGACCGAGTCCGACACGTCGCAGATCGTGATCAGCCGCGGCTTCTCGCGGTGGCGCCGGCGGAGCATGACCTCCATGGGGATGCCGCCGTACTGGAGGCTCTTGCGGATCGTGCGGCGCGCGTCGATCCGGCCCTTCTCCTCCTGCCGCTGCCGGAGCGCGAGCGCGTCCTTGATCTTCCGCGCCAGCCGCGCGACGACGGTCTTCATCTGCGCCACTTCGTCCGGCGACAGCGCGAAGAGCGGCTTGTCGGCGAGGACCTCGCGCGTGAGCTTCTCGCCCTGGCGCCACGCGCGCCGCTCGAGCTCGCGCTCGACGTGCTGGCGGATCATCCGGCGGAAGGCCTCGAGCCTGAGCTCGAGATAGTTGCGGATGCGCGCGAGCTGGCCCGGATCCAGGCCCTTGGCCTCGAGCATCTGCAGGATCTTCTCGAGGTCGCGCTCCATGGCCGCCCAGTCGAACTGGTCCTGGATGCGGCGCGAGAAGTAGCCGACCTGCAGGAAGTACATGAGCCGTTCGAGGCCGGCGTTCTGGCTTCCCGAGCGGATCGCCATCTCCATCTCGCTGCCCTGCCCGCGCATGAGCAGCTCGGTCATCTCGTCGAGGTCGAGGTCCTGCTCGTTCGCGAGCTGGTCGAGCAGCTCTTGCATCTTCGGATCCTCGGGGCCGAGGGCCTTCTTCAGCCCTTCGCCGAGCGCCTCGAGGTCGAGGAAGTAGAGGTTGAAGATGCGGTCGAACGTCGCCTGGTCGCGCGCCTCCTTGACGAGCGTGGAGGCGAGCGCCGCCTTGAAGGTCTCGCGATCCTCGAGACCGATCTCCGCCGTGGCGCCGAGCGCGTCCAGCGCCTCCGACGGCGAGATGCGCACCTCGGCGCGGCGAAGATCGCCGATGAACTCGAGGATCCGCTCGTCCATCAGGCCTGCGGCAGGTCGGCGAGGACCTTGTCGAGCGCGCCCTTCACGCGCTCGAGGTCCTTCTCGTACTTCACGAGCATCGTGAGCGTGGACTCGACGAGCGCGGCGTCGAGCTGCTTCGCGTTGAGGATGACGAGCGAGCGCGCCCAGTCGAGCGACTCCGACACCGACGGCGGCTTGCGGAGATCGAGCGAGCGGATCTTGCCGACCGCCGCGACGACCGCTTCCGCGAGCTTGTCCGGGATCTCCGGCACCTTGAGCCGGATGATCGCCAGCTCCTCCGCCGGCGCCGGGAAGTCGATGAACAGGTGCAGGCAGCGGCGCTTGAGGCCGTCGGAGAGCTCGCGCGCGTTGTTCGACGTCAGCACCACCCACGGGATGTGCCGCGCGCGAATGGTCCCGAGCTCGGGGACCGAGACCTGGAAGTCCGAGAGCACCTCGAGCAGGAACGCCTCGAACTCCGGCTCGGCCTTGTCGATCTCGTCGACGAGGAGAACGGTCGGATCCTCGGCGAGGATCGCGGAGAGCAGCGGCCGGGGCGCCAGGAAGCGGAACGAGAAGAAGGCGTCGTCCTGACCCGCGATCTTGTCGACGGCGTCCGGGAGCGACGGCGCGTTGGCGACCAGCTCGCCGATCCGGTCGCGCAGGAGCTGCGTGTAGAGGAGCTGCTTCGCGTACTTCCACTCGTAGAGCGCCTTGGCCTCGTCCAGGCCTTCGTAGCACTGCATGCGGATCAGCGGGCGCGAGGAGATCTCCGACAGCGTCTTGGCCAGCTCGGTCTTGCCGACGCCGGCCGGGCCTTCGATGAGCACGGGACGGCCCATGCGGGACGCGAGGTACACCACGGTCGAGATGCGCCGGGTGGCGATGTACTTGGCGTCACGGAACCGCTGCTGGACCTCCTCGACTGTCTGAAACATGTCCGCTCCTGGGAACGAATGATGAACGTCCGGTCATTGTAATCCACAATAACGACATGGCCGGCGACGCGACCGCGACGCGGTATCACCGCATCCAGTTCCGCCTCGGGCTCGTGAGCTTCGCCCTCGGCGTGGGCTACATCGTGGCGGTGCTCGCGACCGGCGGCGCCGCGTCGCTCGCGGGCGCGGTGGACGAGTGGCCGTGGTGGGCGCAGGTCGCGCTGATCGCCGCGGCGCTCGGGATCGCGCATCGCGTGCTCCTCGCCCCGCTCGCGTGGCTGCGTGGCTGGTGGCTGCCCCGCCGGTACGGGCTCCTGCATCAGTCGCTCGGCGCCTGGCTCGGCGACCAGGCGAAAGCGCTCGCGCTGTCGGCGCTGCTCGGCCTCGCCGGCGTCGAGGTGGTGTACGCGCTGCTGCGCGCGACGCCCCAGTGGTGGTGGCTCTTCGCGTGGGTCGCGGCGCTCGCGCTCTACGTGCTGCTCGCGGTGGTGCTCCCCGTCTGGATCGTGCCCCTCTTCTATCGTCTGACGCCGCTCGCCGACGAGACGTTGCGCGCGCGCCTGCTCGCGCTGGCGACGCGCGTCGGCGCGCCGGCGATCGGCGTGTGGGTCGCCGATCAGTCGCGCAAGAGCCGCACCGCGAACGCCGCGGTCGTCGGGCTCGGCAGGACGCGGCGCATCCTGCTCTTCGACACCATGCTCGGGTTCGCGCCGCGCGAGGTCGAAGCGGTGCTCGCGCACGAGCTCGGGCACCACGTGCATCACGACCTGTGGCGCGGGCTCGCGGCGCAGGGCGTCCTCACGCTGGTCAGCTTCGTCGTCGCCGCGATCGCGCTGAGCGCGGGGGTGGGCTGGTGGGGCCTCCGCGACCTCAGCGACCCGGCGGGCCTGCCGTGGCTCGCGATCGTGATCGGCGCCGTCGGCCTCGCCGCCGTGCCGCTCGGCAACGCGTACTCGCGCTGGATCGAGCGGCGCGCCGACGAGTTCGCGTTGCGCGTCACCGACGATCCGCAGGGCTTCATCGGCGCGATGGAGCGGCTCGCCGGGCTCAACCTCGCCGAGCGGCGTCCGCACCGGGTGAAGGAGCTCTTGCTGTACTCTCATCCCGCGATCGACCGCCGCATCGCGCGAGCGCGAGCACGTCGATGACGGACGCCAACGTGGAAGGCCTCGGGCTTCGTCGCCGGCTGAGCACGCGCCTGCGGCCCCTGGCGCTCGCGATCGGCGTGCTGATCAGCCTCGGCCTGCCGGTGACCTACTACGTGCTGCAGTACAACGCGCTTCGCCGCGAGGCGGAGACGAGCGCCGCGCGCCTGGCCGCGTTCCTGCCCGGCGCCGTCGATCCCGAAGCCGTCGTCCGCGACTTCACCCGGTCCATCGACGCGGTCGTGGTGCGCGTCGAGGGCAAAGGGCCGAATCGAGCCGTGCGCGAAGTCGTCGTCGTCACTCCGCTCGCCGAGCGCTGGTGGAACCGGCTCGTTCCTGTCGGCACGGCGCCGGTGCTGAGCGCGGGCGAGACCATCGGCCGCACCGAGGTCTGTCTGGCGCAGGGCACGCTGATCGCGATCACGCTCGGGCTCCTCGTCATGTCGACGGTGACGGGCGTCGGCCTCGCGTTCCTCGTGTACGCGGTGCCGGTGCGCGTGGTCGGGGGCATGGAGCAGCGGGTCGCGGCGCTCGTCGAGGAGATCAGCCGCCGCGGCGAGCGGCTCCGCACGGTCGCCGAGCTCGCGCGCGCGGTGTCGGGATCGCTCGAGCTCACCGCGGTGCTCCGCGAGGTCGTGGTTGCGGTCGGCGCGCTGCGCCCGGCGATCTTCTGCGTCGTGCGTCTGGCGGATCCCGTCGCCGGCGGCTATCGCGTCGCGGGCACCGGCGGCGCGCACGAGGCCGCCGTGGTCCCGGTCCTGCGCTTCGGCGAAGGCCTCACGCACGTCGTGGCGGAGTCGGGCGGTCCGCTGCTCGTCCTCGACGCGTAGGCCGACTCGCGCACGGCCGGGCTCGATCCGGGGGCGCTGCGCGAGTTCCCCATCTACTACGGTGTGCCGATCCAGGCGGGCGAGACGCTGCTCGGCGTGCTGAGCGTCTCGTTCCCGGGCGGCGCGCCGCCCACGGCGGACGAGCGCGAAGCGATCGAGCTCTACGCGGGGCAAGCGGCGGGGGCGATCCGGAACGCGCAGCTCTTCGAGCAGAGTGTGCGGCGCGAGCGCGAAGCCGAAGAGCTCGCGCGCATCGCCCGCGTGCTCACCGCGAGCCTCGACGTCGCCGACGTGGGCCCGCGCATCGTCGAGAGCGTGCTGCCGCGCTTCGAGGCGCGCTCGTCAGGCCTCGACGCGCTGGAGGCCGACCGCTCGTTTCGCGGCGTCGCGTGGGGCGGCACCGCGCGCGAGCGCTACACGGTGGGCCAGCGCTTCCCGGCGGACGAAGGCGTCATCGGCTGGGTGGCCGCCCACAACGAGCCCGTGGCGCATGGCGACGTGCTCGCCGATCCGCGCTTCGTGTTCCCGGAGCCGCGCCGCTCGGAGCTCGCCGCCGGCGGCAACAGCGCGGTGCTGGCCGTGCCGCTCCGCGCGAAGGGCACGCTGATCGGCGTCCTCGCGGTGGCCGACAAGCCCGGCCGCACGTATTCCGACGCCGAGCTCGCGCTGCTCCAGGCCTTCGCCGACCAGGCCGCGCTCGCGCTCGAGAACGCGCAGCTCTATCAGCGCGCGCAGCAGGCGTACGCCGAGCTCGCCGAAGCGCAGGACCGGCTCGTGCGCGGCGAGACCTTGCGCGCGATGGGCGAGCTCGCGTCCGGGGTCGCGCACCATCTCAACAACCTCCTCGCGGTCGTCCTGGGCCGTCTGCAGCTCGCGCTCGCCAAGAACCCGCCGCCCGAGCTGGAGCGCCACCTGACCATCGCGGAGCGCGCGACGCGTGACGGCGCGGAAGTCATCCGCCGGATGCGCGGGTTCGGGATGGAGCCGGCCGCGGCGGATCTCGAGGCGATCGACCTCAACGCGGTCGCCGAGGAGATCATCGAGCTCACGCGGCCGCGGTGGGAAGACGAGGCACACGTGCGCGGCGTGACGAACCACGTGGCGCTCGAGCGCGGCACGATCCCGCCGGTGCGCGGTGAAGTCGCGCCGCTGCGCGAGGTCATGATGAACCTCGTGCTCAACGCCGTCGACGCCATGCCTGAAGGCGGTCACGTGACCGTGCGCACGTGGGCCGAGGACTCGTGGGTCTACTGCTCGGTGAAGGACACGGGCATCGGGATGTCGCCGGAAGTGCGGCGGCGGGCGCTCGAGCCGTTCTTCACCACGAAGGGCGTGAAGAGCACCGGACTCGGGCTCAGCGTGAACTACGGCATCATCCAGCGCTTCGGCGGCGAGCTGACGATCGACAGCGCGGAGGGCGGCGGCACCACGGTCGTCTTCAGGCTCCCCTCCGCGGAGCACGCGCCCTCCGCGCCGCCGCCGATCCTCGCGGCGCCGCCGCGCCGTCTCCGCGTGCTGGTGATCGACGACGAGCGCGAGGTGCGCGTCGTCCTGAGCGAGCTCCTCACCGAGGACGGCCACGACGTCGTCGAGGCCGCGAGCGGCGCGGAGGCCCTCGGCCATCTCGCGACCGACGCCGCCATCGACATCGTGCTGACGGACCTCGGCATGCCCGGCATGACGGGCTGGGAAGTGGCGCGCGCGATCAAGGCGCGGCGCGCCGAGGTGCCGGTCGTCCTGCTGACCGGATGGGGCAACAATCCCGAAGGCCGCCCGGAGGAGCGCGCCGCGGTCGACGTCGTGATCGCGAAGCCGGTCGGCGCGGTGTCGCTGCGCGCGGCGATCGCGCGCGCCGCGGCGACCGGCTGAGGCTGGTGCGCCCGGAGGGAATCGAACCCCCGACCCTCAGATTCGAAGTCTGATGCTCTATCCAACTGAGCTACGGGCGCGCGTGGGCGGCGTTTCTTCCGCGCAGTATACTCGGACCGCAACGCGCGACGCCGACACGACCCCGGAGAGCCTATGAGCGCTGTCAAAGACCACATCGATCAGGCCGTCGACCGTCTCGCCGAGAGCCTCCAGAAGCTCTCGCTGACCATTCACGCGCATCCCGAGCTCTGCTACGAGGAAGTCAAAGCCGCCGGCTGGCTCACCGAGTTCCTCGCCGGACAGGGCCTGAAAGTCGAGCGCGGCGTGGGCGGCGTCGAGACCGCGTTTCGCGCCACGATCGAGACCGGCGCGGGACCGACGATCGCGATCATGTGCGAGTACGACGCGCTCCCCGCCATCGGTCACGCGTGCGGACACAACGCGATCGCGACGGCGGGCGCCGGCGCGGGCGCCGCGCTCGCGGCGGTGCGCGAGCAGCTGCCGAAAGGATGCGTGCAGGTCATCGGCACGCCCGCGGAGGAAGGCGGCGGCGGCAAGGTCAAGCTGATCAGGGCCGGGATCTTCCGCGATGTCGATGCCGCGATGATGTGCCACGGCTGGGACAAGTGGATCCTGCACCAGGATCTCCTCGGCATCGTCCGCGTGGGCTTCGAGTTCACCGGCAAGGCGGCGCACGCGGCGGCCGATCCGTGGGAAGGCGTCAACGCGCTCGACGCGGTCATCCAGACGTTCAACACCGTGAGCATGCTCCGGCAGCAGGTGAAGCCGAGCGCGCGGATCCACGGGATCGTCACGAACGGCGGCGCCGCCGCGAACATCATCCCCGAGCACGCGGCGTGCCTCTTCTACGTGCGCGCGGCGGAGCTCGACTACATGTGGGACCTGCACCGCCGCGTCATCGCCTGCGCGGAGGGCGCGGCGCGCGCGACCGGTACCAGCCTGAAGGTGATCGACCACTCCGAAAGCGCGTACGAGCCGCTCAAGCGCAACGACACGCTGCTCGGCGCGTTCCGCGCGAACCTGCTGGCGCTCGGCGCCACGGAGTCGCCGGAGATCAAGGACCGGCTCGGCTCCTCCGACGTCGGCAACGTGAGCCAGGTCATCCCGTGCATCCAGCCGATGATGAAGATCGCGCCGGACGGCACGCCGATCCATTCGCGCGCGTTCGAGGCGGCCGCGGCGGCGCCGCTCGCGCACGCCGGCACGCTCACGGCGGCCAAGGCGATGGCGCGGACGACCTACGACCTGCTCGCCGACCCCGGGCTGCTCGCGAAGGCCAAAGGAGAGTTCGGCGCGTGACGCGCCTCGCCTTCGTCGTCCCGCTCGCGCTCGCGCTGGCCGGGTGTGCCGCGGTGACGCAACCGGCGACCACGCACAACGTCGCGAGCGCGGACCTCAAGAACGCCACCGGCCAGTCGGTGGGTACAGCGACGCTCACGGAGGTTCCGGGCGGTGTCCGGATCGGCGTCGAGGTGAAGGCCCTCCGCGCGGGCACGAAGGGCGTCCACATCCACGAGGTCGGCACGTGTGACGGCCCGCAGTTCACGACGGCGGGCGGCCACTTCAATCCGGAGAAGAAGCAGCACGGCGCCCTGAACCCGCAGGGCCCGCACGGGGGCGATCTGCCGAACCTCGTGGTCGACAGCGCGGGCACCGGGCGGCTCGAGACCACCAACAACAAGATCACGCTCGGCGCGGGCCCGGCCTCGCTCCTCGACGCCGACGGAAGCGCGCTCGTGATCCACGCCGCGCCCGACGATTTCCGGACCGATCCCACGGGCAACAGCGGCGCGCGCATCGTGTGCGGCGTGATCGTGAAGAGGCCGCCGCGCCAGGAAGGCAGCCCGCGCCAGGGGTATTAGGGCCGCGGCGCGCGATCAGCCGCGACTGCGGCGGCGCTCGGCGGCGCGCTCGGCCTCGAGGCGCTCGAGCTCGACCGCCGAGTGATCGGCGAACGTCATCGCGGCGGCGAGCGCCGTGTGGCCCGCCTGCTCGGCGATGAGGCGGTGCATCGTCTGCGCGATGCGCCGGTACGCGGGGTGCCCCTGCGGCGCGCTCCGGAGCTCGATCACGTGCATCGCCTCGCGCGCGTTCATCGCCATGTAGAACCGGACGCGGTACGCCATCGCCACCGCGTACGAGGCGACGTCGGGCAGATCCGCGGCCGCGATCGCGTCGTGGAGCGCGGCCGAGTCGTCCATGACGCGCCGGAAGTCATCGGTCGCGCCCGCCTCGTCGATCGCCTCCGGCATCACGTAGCCGTGCGCCGGCGTGAGGCGCTGCCACTCGAGGCTCAAGAGGCGGTGCCGCTGGAGATCGCGGAAGGCGCCGTAGTCGCCGAGCACGTCGAAGCGGTACGACGTGCGCTCGAGCGCGCGGCCGGGGCGGTGACGCCGGTTGCGGCGCTTGCCGACGTAGGCCTCCAGCACGGCCGTGCGCTCGGCCTCGGTCATGCGCCGCGCGATCGCCAGGAGCTGATCGTCCGGGAGCGTCGCGCCGGCGTAGAGCGCCGCGGCGACCACCTTCACCTCGCCCTCGGGATCGAACTCCGTCAGCGTGACTTCGTCGCGTGCCTCCGCCCGCGCCCCGGCGAGCACGCTCCGCGCCACGTCCGTCACCGCCGAGCGCGTCTCCGCGAGGTACGCCGACCACACGACGCCGCGATCCGGCGCGTCCACGCGCTTGAGGAACGCGGGGATGACCTTGCGCAGCTCGCGGAGCATCGCGTCCGCGCACGTCCTCACCTCGGCGAGCGGATGCGCGCGCATGCGCAGCAGGAGCTGCTCGTAGGCCTGCGCGGTGCCGTAGATCCCGACGTTCGAGATCGTCGCCGCGGGCAGCAGGCCGCGGAGGGTGTCGAGCGCCTTCGCGCGGATCGTCATGCGGTAGGCCGTCTCGGAATCGCTCGCGGCGCGCGGGAACTTCGCGGTGAAGAAGTCGCGCAGCTTCGGCAGCCACGCCGCGTAGGTCGCGAACGCGCCGTCGAGCGTGGCGACGTAGCGGTCGCGCAGCGCGCCGGTCAGCTCCGCCGGCACGTGATACCGCCAGCGACCGTCGGGGCGATCGTCGTACGGGATGTAGCGCGTGGACTGCTCGAGGTAGGCCATGAGCCGTCCCCACTCGAGCACCTTCGTCAGAAGGTTCGACGCGCTCTCGACCGCGAGGTGCACGCCGCCGAGCTGGGCGACCGAATCGTCGCCGTACTCGACGAACACGCGCTCGTAGAGCTGCTCGGCGCGCCGCGTGTCGACGACGGCCGCCTCGCCACCGGGTTCCGCGTTGCCGCCGAACTCGTCGAGCCACAGCCGCTTCAAGGATTTCGGGGACCGGGAGTAGCGCGCGAACAGCGCGCCTTTGACGACTTCGGGCAGGTCGGTGAGGGCGAAGACGGAGCCGTCGACGTCGGTGAAGTGCCGCGCGAGTCGCGCGCGCTCCTCGGCGGTGAACGCGTCGCTCATCCGCTCTCTTATAGCACGCGATGCATGACGCGTTCGGCGTCATGCATCGCGTGCCCGATCGATCCTAGGCGATCGCGACGGAGTTGCCGGGCGAGCCCGTGGCGCCCTTCAGCGGCAGCGGGTTGAACGACCACGCGAACTCGTACACGCGGTCCTTCGCGAGGTCCTCGGTGAAGAGGTTCTCGTTGATGTGGATGCCGTTCATGGTGATCCAGATCGCGTGACAGCCGAAGATGAGGTCGGGATTCTCACCCGGCACCGCCTCGACAGGCCACGTGTCGGCGCCGACGACGGAGATCTTCTTGTCGGCGAGCCAGCGGCCCGCCGTGATGCCCGGTCCCGGGCAGCCCTTGTTGTACTCGGCGTTGTCCTTCTTCCACAGCTTGCCGTGGCCCGTGTTGAAGATGACCGCGTCGCCCTCGCCCGGCTCCTTGACGTTCTGCCGGCGCAGCGTCTGCACGATGTCGTCGACGGTGATGACGTAGTTGATGGGCAGCCGGTCGCCGCCCTTGAGCGCGAGCACGTCGAGCAGGACGCCGCGCGTGAAGAACGGCTTCAGGTGCTCGGCGCCGAGCTTCTTCAGTCCGTACGCGCTCCCGACCTCCTCCTGCGTGAAGCCGTTGTAGTAGTGGATCTTGCCGTCGCCGGCCCGCATGCCGATGTGCCCGAGGCCGTCGAACTGCGAGCCGGCCTGCCCGATCTCACCCACGAAAAGCTCGTCGTGATAGAAGAGCTCGTGCTTGCCGAAGGGGCCGCCGGTGGGCGTGCCGGGAATCACGACGTGGCTGCCGAGCCGCTCGCCGAAGGCCGGGATACCCTTCTCCAGCACACGGCCCAGCGGATACACCTTCCCGGTCTTGATCAGCTTGGCCGCCTCGAGCACCTTGGCCGGCGTGATGCGGCGGCCCGCACCCTGCTCGTCCTGCGCGCCGAGCGGTGACGGCCACCATCGATTCGACATCGGATTCGTGAACGTCTGCGCCTCGGCCGGGGTCGCGCCGCCGGTCGCCTGCGCCACCGTCATTCCCGCCGCCATGCCGGCGACGAGTCCGGACTTCACGAAATCGCGGCGCGACACGTCGCCGTCGGGAAGCGTCGCGGCGTCCTCGTCGTGCGACGGCTCATCGACGACGTGCTGGTGGTAGTAGCGCTTCAGCCAACCTGGTTGCATGGGACGCTCTCCTCGGTTCGGGTGAACCGCTCCGGATGAACCGCGCTGTTACCCCTTCCGCATGTACGCCGGGGCCTCGGCCGTCAGGAAGTCCTCGCGCCGCGGCGCGAACACGTCGATGACCTCGCAGTCCGTGGGGAACCACGCCTCGTGCTCGACGCCGCCGGGAATGACGCCGACGTCGCCCGCGTGGCACGCGCGGCGCTCGCCGCCGATCCGGATGTCCATTGTTCCCGACGTGACCCAGAACACCTGCTCGTTCGGATGGTGGTGGGCGGCGGCGTGCGCGCCGGCTTTCATCGACCACCACACGATCATGCTCCGGTCGCCCGCGAGCACCCGGCGGGAGATCTGATCGGAGATCTTCTCCTCGGGCAGGTGCTTCAGCGTCTCGAACCCCTTGATCACCGGCATGGCGTCCTCCTGTCTCTCGCGTCGGGAGCGTACCGCCGCGCGCGCCGTAGGACAATGGCCGCGGAGGATCCCATGGCCCGACTGAAGATCGGCTTCATTCCCATCGAGGGCGGTCACTACTACAAGGACGCCCTCGAGGAAGTGACGCGCGCCGAGGAGCTCGGCTTCGACTCGGTGTGGATGGAAGAGCACCACGCGGTCACGAACCACTACTGGCCGTCGCCCCTCACGGTGCTGGCGGGCTTCGCGACCCGGACGTCGCGGATGACGCTCGGCACGGACATCGTGGTCGCCGCGTTCCATCACCCGGTCCGCCTCGCCGAGGACGTCGCGATGCTCGACGTGATGTCGAACGGCCGCGTCGTGCTGGGGATCGCGATCGGCTACAAGCCCGACGAGTTCGCGCTCTACGGGGTCGACCTCGAAAAGCGCGGCGCGCGCTTCGAAGAGCAGCTCGCGATCATGACGGGCCTCTGGACGCAGGAGAAGGTCAGCTTCAAGGGCACCTACTACACGGTCGAGGGGCGCATCGAGCCGAAGCCCGTCGCGAAGCCGCACCCGCCGCTCTGGATCGGCGGATGGGGCGACATCACGCTGCGGCGCGCGGCGACGCTCGCGGACAACTGGATCCCCGGCCCGACGGCGGACCTCGCGCGGCTTCTCAAAGGTAAGAAACAGTTCCTCGCCGATCGCGCGGCCGCCGGAAAGACCGCGCCGATCACCGAGTGGCCGCTGACGCGCGATCTGATCATCGCCGACACCGACAAGAAGGCGCGCGAGCTCGCCGAGGAGCACATCATGGTCGCGTACCGCAAGGAGTACGCGGGCGGCTGGCGTCACCCGTTCATCGACGCGAGCATCGCGACCGACCTCGACAAGCTGATGGAGGATCGCTTCCTCATCGGCGGCCCCGACCAGGTCATCCCGAAGATCCGAAAACTCATCGACGAGTACGGCATGACGCACCTCATCTGCCGCACGTTCTTCCCCGGCATGCCGCACGCGCACATCATGCGCGAGCTCGACTTGCTCGCGCGGGAGGTGATGCCGGCGTTCCGCTAACGGCGATTTCGTCAGCGTTTCCGTGAGGTCATACCAAAGCTTCGCGACCCGTAAGTATGTGATATAGTGACGTTTGCCCTGAGCTTCGGGCGACGGAAGGAGTGGTCGCGATCCCGCAGACGGTCTACCGCGCCGATCGATCGTACGCGTGGAACTACGGGCACGCACCGCACCTGCCTCGCGTGCGTCGCATTCCCCCGTCGCCGGGCGGCCGGCTCTTCGATCGCGACATCAACTCGCGTCTCGGTGTCGCCGCCGGCCCGCTCCTCAACGCCAAGTGGATCGCGGGCTACGCCCGTCTCGGCTACGACGTCCTGACCTATCCGACCGTCACCTCGACCTTCCGCCCCGCGTACCCGCTGCCCAACATCCGGCTCGTGGAGAGCCGCGAGCAGGCGGCGGTCGCGCTGCGGCGCCCGCACGCGAAGGGCGCCCCGACGCTCGCCGTGTCGCTCGGGCTACCGTCGATGGAGCCCGACGTGTGGCGCAAGGACGTGCGCCGGGCGAAGGACGCGCTCACGACCGGCCAGCTGCTCATCGTCAGCGTGGCGGGCTCGCTGCCGCCGGGCGGCGACCCGGAAGCGCTGATCGCCGATTACGCGCGCTGCGCGGGCTGGGTGGTGGAAGCCGGGGCCGACGCGATCGAGGTGCACCTCGCGGTGCCCGATCCGTTCGCCGAGCACGCGCAGATGATCTTCGAGAACGTCCCCCTGTCCGCACAGATCCTCTACCGCGTGCGCACGAGCATCGGCCGGCCGATCGTGGCGAAGATGGGCATGTTCCGCTCGCCGCGGCTGCTCCACGAGACCGCGACGAAGCTCGCGCCGTGGACGAGCGGCTTCGTCCTCGTGCACGGTGTGGTCCGGCGCGTGGTGGACGAGGACGGCAAGGCGGCGTTCGAGGGCGCGGGCCGCGACCTCGCCGAGGTCGTGGGCGCCGACACGTTCGCGGTCGCCGCGCGGCAGATCGAAGAGATGCTCGCGTGGCGCAAGGCGGGGGCGTGGGATCGCGTGATTCTCGGCGTCGGCGGGATCACCGCGCCGGCGCGCGCGATCCACCTGCTCCACGAGGGCGCTGACGTCGCGCTCGTCGCGACCGCCGCGCTCGTCGACCCGCTCTTCGCGACGCGCGTGCGCGCTCTCGAGGCGCCCAGACCCTCGGAGGGGGGCTCCGCCCCCCTTCCGACGAACGGCGCGAGCTCCGCTCGCGCTCGTTCTGCCTCCCCCCGGAGCGAACCGCGCCGGCAAAGCCGGCGCTCGAAGCGGCCTGCATCGCGTCGGCGCACGAAGCACGCGGTTCGCTAGACCACACCTCAGCACCTCCGGACCCGCGTGCTAGTGCCCCGACCCGCGAGTCCCGCCGGAAAAATCGGCCGGCACTGACCGCGCGGGGGGCGGATAGAAAAGTGGGGTCCGGACCGTGGACCATGATGCAGCCGTCGCGGGGCCCGTCGCGGCCGGC
>VGLJ01000059.1 GCA_016866775.1 Candidatus Rokuibacteriota bacterium
GCGGGGCCTCCTGTCAGACCGACCGGTCCGTCTGACTCTAGCGACCCCTCGCCAAGGGTGTCAATCGATTCGGCAGTCGCGGAGGGCCGGGATTCATTCCCGGCCAGGAGCGTGGGGGGCTTGAGCGGTGCGTCTCGCACCCCCCAAAGTCCTCACTCAAAGAGCCAGCGGGGGAACCAGAGCGCGATCTCCGGGAACAGCATCACCAGGATCAGCGCGATCACCTGAAGGACCATGAAGTCCGCCATGCCCTTGTAGATCGTCGACAGGCTCCACTGCGGCACGACCTGCTTGAGGTAGTACGCGGACATCGCGACGGGCGGTGAGAGATACGCGGTCTGGAGGTTGACCGCGACGATCACGCCGAACCAGAGCATGTCGTACTTCAGGGCTTCGATGACGGGATAGAAGATCGGGATGAAGACGAAGATGATCGCGGGCCATTCGAACGGCCAGCCGAGCAGGAAGATGAGCCCCATGATGAGGATCAGCGTCGCGAACGGCGGGACCGGCAGGCCCGTCAGCGCGTTCGTGATGACGGCGGCGCTTCCGAGCCGCGCGAAGATCGCGCCGAACACGTTCGAGGCCACGGCCAGGAACAGGACCATGCTGGTGGTCGCCGTGGTGTTGAAGACGGCGGTCTTGAGCCCGTTCAGCGTGAAGCGGCGGTAGGCGAGCGAGAGGAGGATGGCGCCCGAGGCGCCCATCGCGGCCGCCTCGGTCGGCGTCACGATCCCGGCGAGGATCGTGCCGAGGGTCGAGGCGATGAGGGCGGCCAGCGGCAGCATGCCGACGATGACCTCGCGCGACACCTGAAGGAGCGATCCGGCCCGCTCCTCCTTCGGCACCGGCGGTCCGAGGTTCGGATTCATGAAGCTCCGCGTCAGCGTATATATGATGTAGAGCCCCGCCAGGAGGAAGCCGGGCCCGAACGCCGCGGCATAGAGCTTGGCGACGGAGACGTTGATCACGGGGCCCATGACGATGAGCATGACGCTCGGCGGGATCAGGATGCCGAGCGTGCCGCCGGCGGCGATCGCGCCGGCGGAGAGTCGCGGGCTGTAGCCGCTCTTCATCATGATCGGCGCCGCCATGATCCCGAGCACCGTCACCGCGGCACCCACGATGCCCGTGGCCATCGCGAAGACCGTCGCCGTCAGGATCACGCCGAGGTAGAGCGAGCCACGGACGGGCGCGAGGAGATGCTGGAACGCGCGGAAGAGCCGCTCCATCAGGCCCGCCTGCTCGACGAGATAGCCCATGAAGATGAACAGCGGCACGGCGGCCAGGGTCTGCTCCTTCATCAGGCCGATCGTCTGGAAGAACGCGAGGTCGAAGACGATCGTGCCGAGCCCGATCCAGCCGACCACCAGGCCGAGGAACAGCAGCGTGAAGCTGATCGGGAAGCCGACGAAGATCACGCTGACCATCAGCAGCAGCATGAAGAGGCCGAGGAGCGCGTTGCCGGTCATACCTGGATGGTCTCGACGTGCGTGAGGAACCGCCCCGTGCGCGCGGCGTAGAGCGACTTCAGCAGCTCGGAGACACCCTGGACCATCAGGAGCAGCGCGGTCGTGGGCACGATCCCCTTGAAGGGCCACAGGTACGGACGCCACGCCGTCTGCTCGGACAGCTCACCCATCTTGAAGGCGTGCCACGCCTCGTCCACGCTCGCGTAGAAGAGCAGGATCATCGCCGGAAAGAAGAAGAAGATGTAGGCGGCCGCGTCGATCCGTCCCTTCGTGCGCGGCGTGAACTTCTCCCACAGCATGTCGGTGCGGATGTGCGCGCCCTTCATGAGCGTGTAGTGGGCGCCGAGCATGAAGATCGCCCCGTAGAGCATGTAGGAGACGTCGTAGGCCCACAGCGTGGGCGCGTTGAAGAGGTAGCGGGCGAAGCCCTCGTAGGTGAGCGAGAAGACCAGGGGCAGGATCATCCAGGCGACGATCTTGCCGGACCAGTCGGAGAACGCGTCGATGATGCGGACGGTCTTATGGAGCGGTGAGGAGAACGGCTCGGCCATGCGCAGTGGGCTCCCGTATGGGTGAGGTCAGAATCGCGGGAGGGACCGGGACCCGCCGGTCCCTCCCGAACGAGCCGACGCTCTACTTCCTACTTCTTCTCCGCGGGCTTGGCAGCAGGCTTGGCTCCGCCTGCGGGCGCGGCCGCCGGTGCCGTCGGCGCGCCGGCGGCGGTCTTCTTCTCAGGCCAGTAGTAATTGGCCGCGAAGTCGTACGGGGGGAACATGAAGCGCTTCGCCGGGACGACGACCGCGGCGTACGCGCGCATCGACTCGTACGTCTTCTTGAAGAAAGGATCCTTGTCCGCCTCGCGCTGGGCGAGCTTGTCCCAGGCCTTGAGCTGCTCGATCATGATCTCGTTCGGCGTCTTGATGATGTTGACCTTGTGTTTTTCCTGAAACTCCTTGATGGCATCGGCGTTCTGCCGCTGCCACTTGGCGTACCACCGGATGAACGCCTCCATGGTCGCGGACTTGATGATCTCCTTGTGCACGGGCGAAAGCTTGTCCCACACGTCGCCATTGATGGCGAGCTCGCCCATGGTGACGGTCTCGTGCATGCTCGGCGTGTAGTGATACTTCCACACGTTGTGGAACCCGAGGCGGAGATCCTCGATGCCGCCGACCCACTCCGCGCAGTCGATCACGCCGCGCTCCGCGGCGGGGAGGATTTCACCGCCGGGCAGGTTGACGGTGCGCATCCCCATCTCGGTGTAGACCTCGGTGTTGATGCCGGTCTGACGGCACTTCATGCCCTTGAAGTCGGCGATGTTCTTGATCGGCCGCTTGAACCATCCCAGCGCCTGCGGCCCGCTCGGGAACGCGGGGAGCGGCACCACGTTGAGCTTGAGCACGTCCTTGTAGAACTGCTGGTAGAGCTCGAGCCCGCCGCCCTCGTACATCCAGCCGAGGACGTCCACCCAGTCCATCCCGAACGTCCCGCCGGGCGCTCCGGTGAAGAGCACGGCCGTCTTGTTCTTCCCGACCCAGTAATAGGAGACGGAGTGGAACCCGTCGATGACCTTCTTGTGGGTGGCGTCGAGCACCTCGAACGCAGGGACGATCGTTCCGGCGGGGAGCGCCTCGATCTTCAGCGTGCCGCCCGAGAGCTTGTCGACGCGCTCCGCGATCATCTTGAGCTGCTCGAAGAGGGTCAGCGACGCCGGCCAGCTCGCCTGCACCTTGAGCACGACGGGGGATTGGGCGGTGGCGACGGTTGGAGTGGAGCCGCTCGTGAGGAGCGCGACGAGCGCCGCAACCACCACGAGGGCGATGGGCACACGTGGGACGAGGCTACCTTTCTTCATTGGGCACCTCCCGCGAGTGGCCGGGAGTCTACTATCATTTCGGCCGCGTACCAACGCCCCAACGGAGAGGAGCATCCATGTTGCTGACGACGATCGCCGGGAGTCTTCCGAAGCCAGCGTGGCTCGCGACCCCGGAGATGCTCTGGGCGCCGTGGCTCCTGCCGGCCGATCGCCTCGCCGAGGGCCAGCGGGACGCCGTCCTCATCGCGCTGAAGGACCAGGAAGCCGCCGGCATCGACGTCGTCACCGACGGCGAGCAGTCGCGGCAGCACTTCGTGCACGGGTTCCTCCGCCACGTCGAGGGCATCGACTTCGACAAGCGCGTCACGATCGGCATCCGCGCCGATCGCTACAAGGCCGAGGTGCCGACGGTGACCGGCCCGATCAGACGCCGTGGCCCCGTGCACTCGAACGACGTCCGCTGGGCGCGCGCCCACACGACGAAGCGGCTCAAGTTCACGCTGCCCGGCCCGATGACCATCGTCGACACGATCGCCGACGAGCACTATCGCGACCGGCGCGCGCTCGCGCTGGCGTTCGCGAAGGTCCTCAACGAGGAAGCGCGCGAGCTCGAGGCGCTCGGCCTCGACGTGGTGCAGCTCGACGAGCCGGCGTTCAACGTCTACCTGGACGACGTCGAAGCGTGGGGCATCGACGCGCTGCACGCGGCGATCGACGGTCTCCGCTGCACGACCGCCGTGCACATCTGCTACGGCTACGGCATCAAGGCGAACATCGACTGGAAGCAGACGCTCGGCGGCGAGTGGCGCCAGTACGAGCGGACGTTCCCGCTGCTCGCGAAGAGCCGCATCGGGCAGGTGTCGCTCGAGTGCGCGAACTCGCGCGTGCCGCTCGAGCTGCTGAAGCTTCTCGACGACAAGGACGTGCTCGCGGGCGCGGTCGACGTCGCCACGCGGACGATCGAGACGCCGGAGGAGGTCGCCGCGAACATCCGCGCGGTGATGAAGCACGTGCCGCCCGAGCGCCTCTTTCCGTGCACGAACTGCGGCATGGTGGTGCTGCCGCGCGAGGTCGCGCGCGGCAAGCTCCGCGCGCTGGCGGCGGGCGCGGATCTCGTGCGTGCTACGCTTCGCGGATGACCCACCACCGGTCGGTCGATGATGGGGGGCTTGGGGGGTGCGTCTCGCACGCCCCCAATTTCAAATGACCGGCCCGCCGCGCAGATATTTCGAGGAGATCGAGGTGGGCGAGACGTACGAGTCGCCCGGGCGCACCGTGACGGAGACGGACATCGTGCTCTTCGCCGGCGTCTCGGGCGACTACAACGTCATCCACACCGACGCCGAGTTCATGAAGACGTCGATCTTCGGCGAGCGCATCGCCCACGGCCTGCTCGGTCTGTCGATCCAGTCGGGGCTGCTCACGCGCTGGATGACGCCGTACGCGTCGCTCGGCGTCGCCGGGCTCCGGTGGAAGTTCAAGAACCCCATCAAGATCGGCGACACCATCCGCGTCCGCGCCGAGGTGACGGGCAAGAAGGAGACCTCGGCGGACCAGGGGGTCGTGACGCTGGCGCGCACGGTGGTGAACCAGCGCGACGAAGTGGTGCAGGAAGGCGAGACCGACGTCATCGTCGAACGGCGGCGGGAGTGAGCAGCCCGGCCGTCACGTATTTCGAGGACGTCGAGGTCGGCTCGCGCCACGAGACGCCGGCGATGACGGTCACGCAGGCCCACGTCAACATGTACGCCGGCGTGACCGGCGATCACGCGCCGGAGGCCGGCCTCGCACCGCCGCTCTTCGCGCTCTGCCTCTCGACCGGTCTCGGCTGGCGCATCGCGCGGCCGCCGCTGGTCGTGATCGCGTTCATGGGCATCGACTGGAAGATCGAGCGCCCGCTGCGCGTCGGCGACACGGTGCGGAGCCGGTCGCAGACGATGGTGAAGCGCTCGATGCGCGAGGCCGGCGTGGTCGTCGAGGAGCACCAGATCGTCGACCAGGGCGGGGACGTCCTGCAGCACGGCCGGTTCACATTCTTGGTCGCGAAGAAGGAGGCTCTCACATGACGTTCGACCCGCGCCACAAGAGCCGCGCCCTGCTCGACGGCACCGATCGGGCCGCCGCCCGCTCGTACTTCCGCGCCGTCGGCTTCACCGACGAAGACCTGAGCCGGCCGCTCGTCGGCATCGCGCATTGCTGGATCGAGCTGACCCCCTGCAACTCGAACCACCGCAAGCTCGCGCAGAAGGTGGCCGAGGGCGTTCGCGCCAACGGCGGCACGCCGATCGAGTTCAACACGATCTCGGTCACCGACGGCATCGCGATGGGTACCGAAGGCATGAAGGCGTCGCTCATCAGCCGCGACTGGATCGCGGACTCGGTCGAGCTCGTCACGCGGGGCCACCTCCTCGACGGCCTCGTGACCCTCTCGGGCTGCGACAAGACGATCCCCGCCATGGTCATGGCGATGGCGCGCCTGAACCTGCCGTCCGTGATGCTCTACGGCGGCTCGATCATGTACGGCGAGTACAAGGGCAAGCGGATGACCGTGCAGGACATCTTCGAGGCGATCGGCGCCCGCAACGCCGGCCGCATCGACGACGAGGAGCTGCACGCGATCGAGTGCGCCTCGTGCCCCGGCGAGGGCGCGTGCGGCGGGCAGTTCACCGCGAACACGATGGCGACGGCGTTCGCGATGCTCGGCGTCTCGCCGATGGGGTTCAACGACGTGCCGGCGCCCGACGTCCACAAGGAGGAGATCGCGTTCCAGACCGGCCGGCTGGCCATGGATCTCCTGCGCAAGGGAGTGACGCCGCGCCGGATCATCACCAAGAAGTCCCTCTACAACGCGATCGCCGGCGTCATGGCCACGGGCGGCTCGACCAACGCGGTCCTTCACCTCATCGCGGTGGCGAAGGAAGCCGGCGTCAAGCTCTCGATCGACGAGTTCGACAAGATCTCGCGCAAGACGCCGCTGCTCGCCGACATGAAGCCGTGGGGCGGCTTCACCGCGCCCGAGATGTACGAGGCGGGCGGCATGGCGGTCGTCGCGAAGCGGCTGCTCGACGCGGGACTGCTCCACGCGGACGAGATCACGGTCAGCGGGCGCACCATCGGCGAAGAGGCGCGCGCCGCGCGCGAGACGCCGGGCCAGAAGGTCGTCCGCGCGCTGTCGGATCCCATCAAGCCCGAAGGCGGGCTCGTGATCCTGCGCGGCAACCTCGCGCCCGACGGCTGCGTCGCGAAGGTGTCGGGTCAGAAGCGCGACCTGCATCGCGGTCCCGCGCGTGTCTTCGATCGCGAGGAAGACGCGTTCGCGGCGGTGAAGGCGGGGAAGATCAAGGCGAACGACGTCATCGTCATTCGCTGGGAAGGGCCGAAGGGCGGGCCGGGCATGCGCGAGATGCTCCACGTCACCGGCGCCATCCAGGGCGCCGGCCTGGGCGAGACCGTCGCGCTGATGACCGACGGCCGCTTCTCCGGCGCGACGCACGGCTTCATGATCGGCCACATCGCGCCCGAGGCCGCCGACGGCGGACCGATCGCCGCGCTCAAGACCGGCGACACGATCGTCATCGACATCAAGCGCCGCCGGCTCGACGTCGAGCTCTCCACCACGGAGCTGAGGAAGCGGCTCAAGGCCGTGAAGCGGCCGAAGCCGCGGTACACCTCGGGCGTCATGGCCAAGTACGCGCGTCTCGTCTCATCGGCCTCTGAGGGGGCAGTCACCGGGTGAGGTGACGGGCGGGCCGGCGCCGAGGGTGGGTCCGCGCTCCCGTCCTCGCGTTGGTGAGCCGGCGTCGCCGGCTCACCAATACCTGCGGAAGTCGCCGCGGACCCACCCTCGGCGCCGGCCCGCCCGTCACCTCACCCTCTGGGCTTACCCTGTGCCATGTGATGACCCGGCACGCTGCGCCGATCTCGGGTTTCTCCAGCGCTCCGCCGCCGGACAGGGTCAGCGCCACGTTCTGGGCGCTCGTCGTCGCCGAGCCGTTGCGCGAAGCCGTCGTGCTGGACGTCGGCACGGGGGCCGGGCGCATCGCGCTGGGACTCGCGCCGCTGTGTCGACGCGTCGTCGGCGTCGACCGTGACCCAGAAGTCATCGACGAGGCGCGACGGCGCGCATATCACGCGGGGCTCGACAACACGGAGTTCATCGTCGCCGACGCCGATGTCGTCGATTACCGGGCGCTGACCGACGAGTCTCCCGCGCTCGTCACCGCGCATCTCTTCCTCTCCGATCCGCTGGTCGAGAAGAGCGCACGGGCGCTGGCGCCGGGCGGCGCCCTCGCGATGGTCGGCTTCCACGTCGATCAATGGAAGGAGACCGGCCGCCCGTCGCGGTTCGCGTACGATGAAGCGCGGATGCGGCGGCTCTGCGAGAAGCACGGATTCGCCGTCGAGCATCTGTCGGTCGAGCGCGAGGTCGAAACCTTCGCATCGGTGGAGCAGGCGCTCGCCGCGGCGATCGGGCTGCAGGAGACATGGAAGTCGGACGGCCGGTGGTTCCGCTACATCAAGTTCCTCGAAGAGGGCGGCAGGACGCTCACGCGCAGCCACGTGATCGTCAAGGCACGGAAGGAGGGGGGTGGGGGTCCTTAGCGATGGGGCCCCCACGTCCAACGACGCTCGCCGGGCTGACGCTCGCCGCTGCCGTGAAGGACCGCGCGCGAACGCTCGGCTTCGACCGTGCGGCGATCGGCGCCGCGACGTCGCCGCCCCACGCGGCGGCGTTCGACGCGTGGCTCGCGGCGGGCCACGCGGGAACGATGGGCTATCTCGCGCGCGGGCGCGCCGACCGGCTCGAGCCCGCGCGGCTGCTTCCCGGCGCCGCGAGCGTCATCGCGGTCGCGCTGAGCTACAAGCCCGCGGCGGACGATCCGGCGTGGCGCGGCGTGGCGGCGTACGCGCGCGGCCGCGACTACCACGACGTGATGCGCGAGCGGCTGACCGAGCTCGCGGTGTTCGTGGGCGAGGCCGCCGGCTCGGAGACCAAGACACGCGTCGCGGTCGACACCAGCGCGGTGCTCGAGCGCGACCTCGCGGCGCGCGCCGGGCTCGGCTGGATCGGCAAGAACACGAACCTGCTCGCGCCGGACCTGGGCTCGCTGTTCTTCATCGGCATCGTCCTCACGACGGCGCCGCTCGCGTTCGACGACGCGTTGCCCGACCGCTGCGGGACGTGCACCGCGTGTCTCGACGCGTGCCCCACGCGCGCGTTCGTCGGTCCATACGTCCTCGACGCGCGCCGCTGCATCTCGTACCTCACCATCGAGCATCGCGGCGACGTCGACGAAGCGCTGCGCGGCGAGGTCGGCGAATGGCTCTTCGGGTGCGACGTCTGTCAGGACGTCTGCCCGTGGAACACGAAGGCCTCGTCCACACGCGAAGCGGCGTTCGTTCCCCATGCGCCGCTCGAATCACCCGCGACGCTGCTCGCGATGACGCCGGAGGCGTTCCGCGCGCGGTTTCGCGGCAGCGCCATGAGCCGGGCGAAGCGTGGCGGCCTCCTCCGTAACGCCGCGCTCGTGCTCGGCACTCGTCGCGACCGGGACGCGGTGCCTGCGCTGACGCGCGCGCTGGACGACGTCGAGCCCGCGGTGCGCGCGGCCGCGCGGTGGGCGCTCGACCGCATCGGGTCGCGCGCGTAGAAGTTCCAATGCACCCATTACAGTGAAGACCCTGCGGTGGTATGCGCATTGCTCCTCCTGTGAGGCGGCGCGCGTCGCGGCACTGTCGCCGCGCCGCCGAAAGGAGAGCAACTCATGGGCAACAAGGAGTTCGATCGCCAGAAGCAGCAGGATCAGCAGAAGCAGCAGCCGCAGGCTGGTCAGCAGCAGCAGAGTGGCGGCCGCAGGAACGAGGATGAGGTCGGCGAGCCGGTCCAGCTGAACGAGGACAAGCCGAAGGAGGAGGGCCAGCCGCACGACAAGCCCGGGGCAACCGGGAAGCGCTAGTCTCCTCACACGCGAGGCCCGGGGACCACAGCCCCCGGGCCTTTTTCCTTTCCAGGGAAGCGGTGGTACAAAGGCTCGGTTTCCCCAAGGAGGATCCATGAAGCGTGTGATCGCTGCCATCGCGCTCGCGGCGCTGGGCCTCGTGGCCCCTGTCGCGGCCGCGCAGGAGTCATACCCGTCGCGGAACGTGACCATCGTCGCGCCATTTCCTCCCGGCGGCGTCGTCGACTTGACCGGACGGCCGCTCGTCGCCGCGCTCGAGAAGATCCTCAAGCAGCCGGTCGTCCTCTCGAACAAGGCCGGCGCGGCGGGCGCGGTCGGGCGGCAGAGCGTCGCGATCTCGAAGCCGGACGGCTACACGCTCCTCGTCGACCTCGTCAGCATCTCGACGCTGCCGCCCGTCGACGCGCTGTTCGGCCGCCCGCCGACCTACACGCTGGATCAATTCGTCGGCATCGCGCGGCTGACCAACGACCTGCCGCTGTTCGTCGTCAACGCGCAGCATCCGTGGAAGACGCTGCCCGAGCTCGTCGCCGATCTGAAGAAGCGGCCGGGCGAGCTCACGTTCGCGTCGTCGGGCCCGTACGGCGCCTCGCACGTGCCGATGGAATGGTTCCTCCAGCTCGCGGGCCTCAAGATGCGTCACCTGCCGACGACGGGCGGCGGACCGGCGACGACGGCGGTGCTCGGCAACCACGCGCAGATGTGGATCTCGCCCACGGGTATCGGCGCGCCGCACATCAAGTCCGGCAAGCTCCGTGCGCTGGCGACGTTCAGCGCCACGCGGCATCCGCGCTTCCCCGACGTGCCGACGATGAAGGAGCTCGGCTACGACATCGAGTACTACTACTGGACCGGGCTCTTCGCGCCGAAGGGAACGCCGCCCGCCGCGCTGAAGGTGATCGGCGACGCCGTGCGCGAGGTCGTCCAGACGTCGGACTTCAAGAACGTCATCGACAAGGCGGAGACCGAGATCGCGTACCTCGGCACGGAGGACTTCAAGAAGTTCTGGGACAAGGAGTCCGCGGTCCTCGCCGGGGTCATCCAGAAGATCGGCAAGGTCGAGACAAAGTAATTGACGGTCATGGACCGTCAAGGTTCAAGGTAGCCGGCGTGCGGACGGATCTCCACACGCACATCGTGCCGCCGCGGTGGGACGACTTCGCGTCCCGCTTCGGCGGCGGCAAGTGGCCGCGGCTCGTCGTCGAGGACTCCGCGACGTCCGCGTCGCGCTCCGCGACGTCCGCGTCGCGCTGCCGCGGCACGCTGATGACCGGGGACCAGTTCTTCCGCGCGATCGACGATCGCTCCTGGAACCCCGCGCGCCGCCTCGAGGACATGGCGCGCCTCGGCATCGACCGGCAGGCGCTGTCGCCGCCGCCGATCATGTTCTGCTACTGGGCCGACGCGAAGGCCAACCAGGCGTTCGCCCGCGTGCAGAACGACTTCATCGCATCGGTCGCCTCCGCGCATCCCGACCGCTTCGTCGGCATGGCGACGGTGCCGCTCCAGGACGTGCAGCTCGCGATCGGCGAGCTCCGCCACGCGCGCGAGCGGCTCGGCCTCCGTGCGGTCGAGATCGGGTCGTGTCCGGCGGGCCGCGACTTCGACGACCCCGAGCTCTTTCCGTTCTTCGAGGCGTGCGCCGGGCTCGATGTCGCCGTCTTCGTGCATCCGGCGATGCCTCTCGCCGGGCAGGAGCGGCTGACGAAGTACTACTTCCCCCTGATCGTCGGCAACCCGCTCGAGAACGCGCTGGCGATCTCGAAGCTGATCTTCGGCGGCGTGCTCGAGCGGCTGCCGGCCTTGCGCATCTGCTTCGCGCACGGCGGGGGCGCGTTCCCGTTCACGCTCGGGCGTCTCAACCACGGCTGGCACGTGCGTCCCGAAGGACCGGCGGCGATTCCGAAGGAGCCGCGCGAGTACGCGCGCCGGATCTGGGTCGACTCGCTCAGCCACGGCGAGGGAAACCTCCGGTTCATCGTCGACCAGCTCGGCGCCGACCGCGTGGTGATCGGCAGCGACTATCCGTTCGACATGGGCTTCGACGATCCCGCCGCCGCGCTCGGCGCGTCGGGCCTCGCGCCGGACGTGCAGGCGCGCATCGCGCACGACAACGCGGAGCGCTTCCTCAATGGCTGAGCCGACCGGCTTCATCGGCCGTTCGATGAAGCGGCGTGAAGACCGGCCGCTGATCGTCGGCGCGGGCCGCTACGTCGACGACATCCGCGCGCCGGGCCTCTGCCACCTCGTGTTCGTGCGCAGTCCGCACGCGCACGCGCGGCTCGTCAGCGCCAACGTCGATGCCGCGCGCCGCGCGCCCGGCGTGGTGGCCGTGGTCACCGGCGCCGACGTGGCGAGCCTCGGCGGCACCCCGGTCACGCGGCTGTTCCCCGACATGGTCGTGCCGCGCGTGCCGCTGCTCGTCACGGACGTCGCGCGCGCGCAGGGCGCGCCGGTCGTGGCCGTCGTCGCCGACTCCGTCTACGCGGCCGCCGACGCCGCGGCGCTGGTGGATCTCACGTGGGAGCCTTTGCCGGGCGCCGCCGAGCCGGAAACCGCGATCGCCGAGGGCGCACCGCGCATTCACGCGGACGCGCCGGGCAATCGCTGCCTCGGTGCTCGCATGCGCGGCGGCAGTGACGTGCCCGCCGCGGCGCAGACGGTCCGGGTGCGGGTCGAACAGGCACGCCTGGCCGGCGTGCCGCTCGAGCCGCGCGGCACGCTCGCGACATGGGACGCCATCGCCGGCGACCTCACGGTGTGGATCTCGACGCAGAATCCCTTCCGCATCCGCTCGGAGGTCGCGCGCATCATCGGCCTCGACGAGACGCACGTGCGCGTGATCGCTCCCGACGTCGGCGGCGGCTTCGGCGTGAAGGGCGGTCCGTACCGCGACGAGATCATCACCGCGTGGCTCGCGTGGACGCTGAGGCGCCCCGTGAAGTGGATCTCGACCCGCGCCGAGGATCTGCTCACGACGCACCACGGCCGCGGCGGTCACTGCGACGCCGAGCTGTCGGTGACGGCGGACGGCAAGCTCACGAAGCTGAGCGCGCGGATCCTCTGCCCGGTCGGCGGTGATCCCGCGTTCAGCGCGGCGGTGAATCCGCGCAACCACGCGCGCTGCCTGCCGGGCCCGTACGTGCTCGACGCCGTCGACATCGAGTTCGCCGGCATCTTCACGACCACGCCCCCGGTCGGCGCGTATCGTGGCGCCGGCAGGCCGGAGGGCACGTTCGTGCTGGAGCGGCTCGTGGACGAGGCCGCGCGCGCGATCGGCGCCGATCCGATCGAGATCCGGCGGCGCAACGCGATTCCCGCGGCCACGTTCCCGTTCACGACGCTGACCGGCCAGAGCTACGACTCCGGCGACTACGCGCTGCTGCTCGACGCGCTGGTGAAGGCGACGGGTTACGACGCGCTCCGCGCGCGCGTGCGCGAGCGCCGCGCGCGCGGCGAGGTCGTCGGCGTCGGCGTGTCGCTCTACGTCGAGCCTGCGGCGCTGGGCTGGGAGAGCGGTGCCGTGCGCGTGGAGAAGTCCGGCTCGGTGACGTGTATCACGGGCGCGAGCCCGCACGGGCAGGGCCACGAGACGACGTTCGCGCAGATCGTGGCGGACTACCTCGGCATCGAGCCCGAGCGCATCACGATCCGCCACGGCGACACGGCCGGCGCGCCGCAAGCCATCGGCACGTCGGGCAGCCGGAGCACCGCGCTCGCGGGCAGCGCGCTCGCGATCGCCGCGACCCAGGTGCGCGAGAAGGGGAAGCGGATCGCGGCCGCGATCCTCGAGGCCGCGCCGGAGGACATCGCGCCCGCCGTGGGCGGGTACCACGTGAAGGGCTCGCGCGATCGCTTCGCGCCGTGGCCCGCGGTGGCCGAGCTCGCGTATCGCTGGGGCGTGCTGCCGCCCGGCGTCGAGCCCGGGCTCGAGGCGACGCACTTCTTCAAGCCCGACGGCGAAGTGTGGAGCGCGGGCGCCGTGCTCGCCGTGGTCCGGGTCGAGCGGGAGACCGGCGAGGTGATTCCCGAGCGCCTGGCCTGGGTCGACGACGCCGGCACCATCGTGAACCCGCTGCTCGCGGACGCGCAGCTCGAAGGCTCGCTCGCGCAGGCGTGGGGCGGGATCATGTGCGAGGCGGTGGCCTTCGACCGTGACGGCCACGTGCTGAGCGGCACGCTGATGGACTACGCGCTGCCGCGCGCCGACTCCGTGCCGCACGCCGAGATCCACCACACGCACACGCCGTCACCGCGGAACGTGCTCGGCGTGAAGGGCCTCGGCGAGGCCGGCAACATCGGCGTGCCGCCCGCCGTCGTCAACGCGCTCGTCGACGCGCTCGCGCCCTTCGGCGTGCGCCACGTCGACATGCCGCTCACGTCCGAGAAGGTCTGGCGCGCGCTGGCCGACCCCCCCTCGCGCGCATGACGATCGACCGGGTCGGCGGCGGCGCGCTCGTGCTCTTCGCGGTGTACACGCTGTGGGAAGCCCGCAAGCTGCCCATGGGCAACGTCCAGAATCCCGGACCCGCCTACGCGCCGACGCTGCTGGCACTCCTCCTGCTCGTGTTCGCCGTCGTCATCGTGGCGCTCGGCGCCGGGTCGAGCCGGATCGCCACGGTCGGGTGGAGCGAGTGGCGGCACGCGGTCGCCATCATCGCCGTCTGCATCTTCATGGCGCTGTCGCTCGAGCGGCTCGGCTACCGGATCACGGTCGTCGTGGCGCTCATGCTGCTGATCGGCCTCCTCGAGCGCCGCTCGATCGTGACGACGGCGCTGTTCTCCGTCGGCTTCTCCGCCGCGACCTTCTACCTCTTCGCCACCGTTCTCCGGGTGCCGCTGCCGCGCGGCCCCTGGGGCTTCTGATGCTCGAGACCATCCAGAACCTCGCGCTGGGGTTCTCGGTCGCGCTCTCGCCGGCGGTCCTGATGTACGCGTTCATCGGCTGCGTGGTCGGCACGCTCGTCGGTGTGCTGCCCGGCGTCGGGCCGCTCGCGGGCATCAGCCTGCTGCTGCCGGCGACGTTCGGGCTCAACGCGACCAACGCGATCGTCATGCTCGCGGGGATCTACTACGGCGCGATGTACGGCGGATCCACGACGGCGATCCTCATGCGGATCCCCGGCGAGGCCGCGTCGGTGATGTCGTGCATCGACGGCTACGCGATGGCGCGCAAGGGCCGCGCGGGGCCGGCGCTCGCGATCGCCGCCGTCGGGTCGTACATCGCCGGCACGATCTCCGTCGTCGCGCTGATGTTCCTGGCGCCGCCGCTGGCGGAGTTCGCGCTGCGGTTCGGGCCACCGGAGTATTTCGCGCTGCTGCTGCTCGGCCTGCTCGTGCTCGCCTACATGAGCGGCGGCTCGATGGTGAAGGCGCTGGCGATGGCGGCGTTCGGCCTCACGCTCGGCATGGTCGGCATCGACCAGATGACCGGCTATTTCCGCTTCGCGTACGGCGTGGTGGAGCTCGGCGACGGGATCGGCGTCGTGCCCGTCGCGGTCGGCCTGTTCGGGGTCGCCGAGATCCTCGCCACGGCGGGCCAGGCGACGCCGCCGTCCATCATGAAGCCGAAGCTCCGCGAGCTGCTGCCGTCGAGGGCCGAGTGGCGGGATTCGGCGGCGCCGATCGGACGAGGCACCGTGCTCGGCTTCCTCATCGGCATCGTGCCCGGCTCCGCGCACATCATCTCGAGCTTCGTGTCCTACGCGGTCGAGCGCCGGATGTCGAAGAAGCCCCAGGAGTTCGGCAAGGGCGCCGTCGCGGGACTCGCGGGACCCGAGTCGGCGAACAACGCCGCGACGTCGGGCGCGTTCGTCCCGATGCTCGCGCTCGGCGTGCCGTCGGGTCCGATCCCCGCGGTCATGCTCGCCGCGATGATGGTCCACGGTGTCGCGCCGGGCCCGATGCTCATCAAGCAGCAGCCCGAGCTGTTCTGGGGTTTCATCGCGTCCATGTACGTCGGCAACGTCGTGCTGCTGATCCTGAACCTGCCGCTCGTGGGACTCTTCGTGAACGTGCTGCGCGTGCCCTATCCGCTGCTCTACCCGGCGATCCTCGCGTTCTCCGTGCTCGGCGTCTACGCGGTCAACGGCAGCGTGGTGGACGTGTGGATCATGCTCGTCATGGGCGCGCTCGGATATCTCCTGCGGAAGCTGGACTTCGAGACGGCGCCCGTGGTGCTGGGCGTCGTGCTCGCGCCGATGATCGAGATGGCGCTCCGGCAGTCGCTCGCGATGTCCGACGGGCAGTACGCGATCTTCATCACCCGTCCGATTTCCGCGACACTGCTCTGCGTGGGCGCGGTGCTCGTGCTGCTCGCGCTCCGGCCGCTGGTGACCAAGACGCTCGACTGGCGCGCGCGCCTGGCCCTCGCCGAGAAAGGAGAGAACTGATGGTGCGCAGACTGCTCTCGGTCGTCGCGATGGCCCTCGTCGTCGTCATCGTCGCGCACGGCGCCGTGCCCGCCGCGGCGGACGACTATCCGTCACGTCCGGTCACGATCATCGCGCCGTTCCCGCCCGGCGGCGTCGCGGACCTGACCGCCCGGCCCGTGGCCGCGGCGCTCGAGAAGATCATGAAGACCCCGGTCGGCGTGGTGAACAAGACCGGCGCCGCGGGCGCCGTCGGCATGCAGTCGGTCGCCGTGAGCAAGCCCGACGGCTACACGCTGCTGCTGGCACTCTCGTCGATCTCGATCATCCCCGAGGCCGACAAGCTCTTCGGCCGGCCGCCGGCGTTCACGGTCGATCAGTTCGCGCCGATCGCCTTGATCTCGGCCGACCCGACGATCCTCGTCGTGCGGACGGAGAGTCCGTGGAAGACGGCGAAGGAGTTCATCGACGACGCGAAGAAGCGGCCCGGCCAGATCTCGTACAGCTCCTCCGGCATCTACGGCACGCTGCACATGGCGATGGAGCTCCTGTCGCACGCGGCCGGGATCAAGATGCGACACATCCCGACGGCCGGCGCCGGTCCGGCGATGAACGCGATCCTCGGCGGCCACGTCGACGCGCTCGCGTCGGGCCCGTCCGTGGTCATTCCACAGATCAAGGCCGGCAAGCTGCGGGCGCTCGCCGGCTGGGGCACACAACGCGTGGCCGCGTTACCCGACGTGCCGGCGTTCAAGGAGCTCGGCTACCCGGACGCCGAGTTCTACATCTGGGCCGGTCTCTTCGCGCCGAAAGGGACGCCGGAGCCGGTGCTCGCGAAGCTCCGGACGTCGATGCGCGAGGTCGTCAACGACCCGGGCTTCAAGAGCGCGATGGAGAAGCTCGAGACGCCGATCGCCTTCAAGCAGGGCGACGAGTTCCAGAAGTTCTTCGACGCCGACGCCAAGCGTCTCGCGGAGGGCGTCAAGCGGGTGGGGAAGGTCGAGGAGAAGAAGTAGTCGCGGGGAGGACCTGTTGCGTCACCGTCGCGGCATCATCGCGGGCGTGCTGCTCGCGCTGCTCGGCGTCACGCCCGCCGGCGCGTTTCCGACCCAGCCGATCCAGGTCATCGTGCCGTTCGCGCCTGGTGGCTCCACGGACATCGTGGCGCGAACTCTCGCCCCCGCGATGGAACGGACGCTTGGTCAGCCCGTCATCATCGTCAACCGGCCCGGGGCGGCCGGCGCCGTGGGGTTGCAGTCCCTGGCGTCGGCGCAGCCCGACGGGCACACGATCGGCATCGCGCCCTCGTCGTTCGCGACGCTCCCCGAGCTCGATCGTCTGCAAGGGCGATCGTCGACCTACACCCCCGACCAGACGACCTTGCTCGCAGGGATCACCGACGATCCGCTGGTCCTCGTCGTGCGCAGCGACAGCCGGTGGCGCACCGCCCGAGACTTGATCGACGACGCCACGCGACGGTCCGACCAGGTGACGTTGCGTCGACGGGCCTCTACGGCATCAGCCACATCGGCATGGAGGTCCTGTCTCGCGCGGCCGGGGTGAAGCTGAGACACGTGCCGTATGCGGGCACGGTGCCGGCAGTGAACGACCTGCTGGGCGGTCAGGTCGACGCGATGGTCTTGCCGGTCCCGTTCCTCGCGGCGCACATCAACAGCGGAAAGCTCCGCGCGCTCGCATCGCTCACAAGCCGACGCGTTCCCGTCATCCCGAGCGTCCCGACCTTCCGCGAGCTCGGTCTGCCGGAAGTCGAGCTGTCGGCGTGGACCGCGCGCCTCGCGCCGCGAGGCACGCCCGATGCCGTCGTTGCCCGCCTCGTCGCCGCGGCGCGCGGCGCGACGCAGGAGGCGAGCGTCCGGTCGTCACTGGAGCGAATGCACTCCGCCATCCTGTTCCGGGAGGGCGAAGAGCTCCGGCGGTTCGCGGACATCGACACGCGCCGTGTGCTCGCGGTCCTGCGCGGCGGACCGTTACCCGCGACCGTCGCGGCAATCCAGACTCCTCCGCCCGCTCCACCGCCGGTGGCGACCCCTGCGCCGGCACCGGCGCCGCCCGTCGACGCGAGCCGCGCCCAGATGGTGCGGGCGCTCGATGACGTGCGGCGCCAGCTCGGCGAGAACGACAACCTCCTCATCTACTATGCCGGCCACGGGTGGCTCGATCGCGAGGCCGATCGCGGCTACTGGCTCGGTGTCGACGCCGAGCCGGACACGCGGGCGAACTGGCTGTCGAACGCCGACGTCACCGACACGCTTCGCGCGCTCAAGGCGACGCACGTCTTCATCGTCGCAGCTGCTACTCGGGCAGCCTCGTGCGCGACGTCGGCATCCACTCGCTCGACGCGGCCGACCTGGCACGGCTCGCGCGCAAGCGCGCGCGGACCGTGCTCACCTCGGGCGGGCTCGAGCCCGTGATGGACCAGGGGGGCGGCGGCCACTCGGTCTTCGCGCGCGCGTTTCTCCAGACGTTGCGCGAGGCCCCGGGCTCGACGGACTTCTCCTCGCTCTTCGGCCGGCTGCGCCGCCAGGCGCTCCTCCGCTCGGAGCAGACGCCGCAATACGGCGACCTGCGGCTCTCGGGTCACGACGGCGGCGATTTCATCTTCGTCCGCACGAAGTAGGTGACGCCACAGCGACGGCGGCGTGCATAGCCGGCTCTGGTAGACTTCGGACCATATGGCCATCCTGAAGGTCGCGCGCCTGGGTCATCCCGTCCTGCGCATGCCGGCGCAACCGCTCACCGTCGACGAGATCCGCTCGCCCGATACGCAGCGGTTCATCGACGACATGATCGAGACGATGCGCGAGTACGACGGCGCCGGGCTCGCCGCCAACCAGGTCCACACGCTCAAGCAGATCTGCGTCATCGAGGTGCTCGGGAACCCGCGTTATCCCGACGCGCCGCACATCCCGCTCACGGTCGTCATCAATCCCGTGGTGACGCCGCTGACCGAGGAGATCGAAGAGGGCTGGGAAGGGTGCCTGTCGGTGCCCGACATGCGAGGCCGCGTGCCTCGCTACACGGCCGTGCGGCTCGAGTGCCGCAACCGTGAGGGCGACAAGGTCGACGTCGTGGCGAAGGAATTCTTCGCGCGCGTCATCCAGCACGAGACCGATCATCTGAAGGGCATCGTCTACGTCGACCGCATGCGCGACCTCTCCAGCCTGTCGCACCTCGCGGAGTGGCAGAAATACGCGCTGGGCATCCGTGAACCTGAATGACATGGGGGCCAGAGACTGGCCCCCCAAGCCCCCCACGCTCCGGGGCCGGAGTGAATCCGGCCCCTCCGCGAGTGCCGTGATGGACTCAACTGCGATCGCCCCCGTCGTTGCCATCGTCAAGGACCTGTTCTTCGTGGCGCGTATCCGCGAGACGGCGCGCCTGGCCGGTGTCCCGCTCGTCTTCGCGCGCACGCCCGACGAGCTGACCGCCGCGCTCGCCCGGAAGCCGCGGCTCGCGCTGATCGATCTCACCGGCGGCTTCGACTACGCGAAGATCTTCGACGAGCTCGACGCGGCCCGGCCGCCGGTGCTCGCGTTCACGACGCACGCGCTCGCGAAGCAGACGCAGCCGTGGCACGCGCGCTGCGACCGCGTCGTGACGAAGGAGACGCTGACCGCCGAGCTGCCGACCCTGCTCACCGAGGGAATCCCGTCATGACCTCCGAGGAATTCGTCCGGGCGCTCGCCGCCGAGAACGACGCGCTGCTCGCGCGGCTGGCGCCCGACGCCACGCTGAAGCCCGAGGTCGAGGGCGCGCTCAACGTCCCGAATCTCCTGAAGGTCGCGCTGAAGAACGAGGTGGAGGCGACGGAGATCGCGGCGCGCTGGCTCGTGACCACCGACGACATCGACGTGAAGCTCGCGTTCGCGCGCCAGGTCGGTGACGAGGCGAGGCACTATCGCCTGATCGGTGATCGTCTCCGCGCGCTCGGCTTCGATCCCGACGCCGTGGATCCGCTGGCCAGGGGGTATGGGCCGCTGTTCACGTACCTCGACACGCTGAAGACGACGGTCGAGCGCGTGGCGGCGGGCCAGTTCACGCGCGAGGCGATCGCGGTCGTGAAGAACCGGCAGTTCATCGAGTTCTGTGAGCGGGCAGGGGATCGCGAGACCGCCGCGCTCTATCGCGACGTCATCGAGCCCGACGAGCGCTACCACCACGACCTCGGCCGGCGGCTGCTCTTGCGGCTGGCGACGACGCCCGACGCGCAAGAGGCCGCGCGACGGGCGGCGCGCGCGACGCTCGAGCTCGCGGAAGAGCTGCAGGCGAAAGCCCTGGCGACCGCCGGCGTCCACCACGCACCAGGCTGCTGATGGATCCGCTGCGGGCGTTCCGTGAGCTGGTCCGGATGCCCGCGGAGAGCGTCGACCTCGGATGTGGCGCGCTCTGCATCGCGCAGATCGAGCATCCCGAGCTCGAGCCCGACCATCAGCTCAAGCGTCTCGACGAGCTCGCCGCGCGCGTGGGGCGCGCGGACGTCCATCGACTCCGGCGCTTCCTCTTCGAGGAGGAAGGCTTCTCGGGCAACGCCGACGACTACTACGATCCGCGTAACAGCTGCCTGAACGACGTGCTCGACCGCCGCATCGGCATTCCGATCACGCTCTCGGTACTTGCGATGGAGGTGGGTCGCCGTGTCGGGCTCGTGGTGCAGGGCATCGGGCTCCCCGGGCACTTCATGGCCGAAGCCGACGGCGTGCTGTTCGATCCCTTCAACCGCGGCGTCGCGGTTTCACGGGCGGACGCCGAAGCGGTGGTGGCGCGCGTGCTCGGACGTCCCGTGCCGCTCGAGGACAGCCACTTCGCGCCGGTGCCGAAGCCGCAGATCCTGTTGCGCATGCTCGCCAACCTCCGCCGCGTCTACATCGATCGGGAGGAGTGGGCGAAGGCGCGCGCGGTGATGGAGCGGCTGATGCTGCTCGATCCCGACTCACCGGGCCACGTGCGCGATTACGGCACCGTCCTCATGAAGGAAGGCAACTTCAGCCGTGGGGCCGCGCACTGGGAGCAGTACCTCGCGCGCCATCCGCAGGCTCGCGACGCCGAGCGCGTCAAGGCCCAGCTCACGGAGATCCGCCGCGCGATTGCTTCCTTGAACTGATGCGCTCCGCCACGTCCGGGTGCTGGGCGGGCGCGGGCGCGCTCGTCGCGCTGCTCGTCTCCGCCTGTGCGACGGCGAGCGTGCCGCCCGCGCCGGCCGTCCTCGACCTGGAGGCCCAGGAGCGGGCGCTTCGTGCACGCGTGGGGGCGCACGGCGACGCGCCGGTCGCGGAGCTCGTCGCGCGTGTCACGGCGACCTTGCTCACGGATGCCGAGCGCGCGGCGCGGACTCCGGACGTCGTCGTCCTGCGCGATCCGACGATCGCCGCGTTCGTCGTCCCGAGCGGCCGGATTTACCTGCACACGGGGCTGCTCGCGCGGCTCGGCAACGAAGCACAGCTCGCGGTCGTGCTCGGGCGCGCCCTGACCCAGGCCGCACGCCGCGCCGACGTCGCCCGCGGCAGCGCGATCGACGACGCTCTCCTCGCGATGCGAGAAGCCGTCGGCGCCTCGCTCGCCACGCCCGATGCCGCCGTGGCCGTGGTGAGTCCGGCCGGCGAGGCGATCCTGGGGCGCCGTCTCGACGTCATCTACATGGCGGCCGTGATCGGCGACGGACGAGATCTCGAGAGCGATGCGGACGCCGGCGCGCTCGGGAGGCTCGTCCGCGCCGGCTACGATCCCAAGGAAGCGCCCCGCGCGTTCGAGCGCTTGCGTCGCGAAGCCAAGGCCGGCGGTCAGATCGAGCGGTTCTTCCTCGGTCGCGACGCCGTGCTGGCCGAGCGTATCGAGACGCTGACGCGGCTCGTCGCGCGCGACCACGCCCTCGCCGCCGCGGCGCCGGGGACCAGCGTGAACACCCGCGAGTTCGACGAGGCGATCGTGGTCGTGGCCCGCGACAACGCGCGGCTCGAGCTGCAGGCCGGCCGCTTCCGCGCGGCGGAGGACCAGCTCGATCGCGCGCTCTCGCTGTCGCCCGGTGACGCGCGCGCGCATCTCGTGCTCGGCGAGCTCCATCGCCTCCGCGCCCAGCGCGCGCGTGGCGCCGCGGACCGCGACGACCTCGCGCGGCGGGCGCTCGCCGCGTACGAGCGCGCGGAGCAGCTGGACCCGACGCTGTCCGAGGTGGCCCGCCAGACCGGCCTGCTCTACTATCAGCAGGGGCAGCGTGCGCGTGCGCGCGAGGCGTTCGCGCGCTACCTCGCGAGCCAGCCCGACGCGCCGGACGCCGCGCGGGTGAGGGAGTACCTGGCCGCGCTGAGCCCGTAGCTGAGGGGGTTTGGGGGTCCTGTCGATGAACGTCGAGTTCGGTGTCTTCGATCACGTCGACCGTGGCGAGAGCACGATGGCGGAGCTCTACGCGAGCCGGCTCGCCCTCGTCGAGGCGTACGACGCGGCCGGCTTCCGCGGGTATCACGTGGCGGAGCATCACGCGACCTCGCTCGGGATGGCGCCGTCGCCGGGGATCTACCTCGCCGCGGTGGCGCAGCGGACCCGGCGCCTTCGGTTCGGGCCGCTCGTCTACATCCTGCCGCTCTACATGCCGCTCCGGCTCATCGAGGAGATCTGCATGCTCGATCAGCTCAGCGGCGGACGCTTCGAGCTCGGTGTCGGGCGCGGGATCTCCCCGTACGAGCTCGCGTACTGCAACCTGAACTTCCTCGACGCGACGGACATCTACGAGGAATCGCTCGCGGTCGTCCTCGCCGGGCTCACGTCGAAGACGCTGACGCACTCGGGCCGCCACTACCAGTATCGCGGCGTGCCGATGGAGCTCGAGCCCGTGCAGAGGCCGCACCCGCCGCTCTGGCAGGGCGTCACGTCCGTCGCGAGCGCGGTGGCCGCGGCGAAGCGTGGCGGCAACGCCGTCGGCCACGGCGCCATCGCCGGCCTGCGCCCGATCGTCGACGCCTTCCTCGACGCGAGCGGGGGCAAGGGCTTGATCGGCTGCGGCCGCCACATCTTCGTCGCCGACACGGACGCCGAGGCGATGAAGATCGCGGCGCCCGCGTACAAGGTCTGGTACGACAGCCTCGTGAGCCTCTGGCGCAAGTTCCGCTCGATCCCGTTCCACTTCGCCGAGAACCTCGAGATCGCGATCGCGAAGGACGCCGCGATCGTCGGCTCGCCCGCGACCGTCCGCGCGGAGATCGAGCGCCACGTCGCCGAGACGCGCTGCAACTATTTCGTCACGCGGTTCGCCTACGGTAACCTGACGCACGAGGAGTCGGTGCGGTCGCTCGCGCTGTTCACCTCCGAAGTCATGCCGCACTTCAAGAAGTACGGGAGGAAAGCCATGGGCTACACCCTCGAGCAGTTCGCCAGGGAAGTGCGCGACGCGCTGAAGGCCGAGCCGGGCCCGAACGGCCGCAAGAAGGTCTGCGACATCGTCCAGACCGTGCTGAAGGACGACGCGTTCGTCGCCAAGCACATCACCGACGACACCCCGGAGCGGAAGATCCTCTACGAGGACCCGGAGCTCGGCTTCTGCATCCTCGCGCACAACTATCACGGCGCGAAGGAGAGCCAGCCGCACGACCACGCGCACTCGTGGGCGATCTACGGCCAGGCGCGCGGCGAGACGGAGATGAGCGACTGGGACAAGCTCGAAGAGGCGACGCCGGACAAGGCGGGCAAGGTGAAGCGGCGCCGCGTCTACCCGCTGAAGCCCGGCATGGCCCACGTCTACAACGAGGGCGACCTCCATTCCCCGCGGCGCGAGAGCTCGACGAAGCTCATCCGCATCGAGGGCGCCAACATGGAGAAGGTCACGCGCCTGAAGTACGAAGCGGTGTGACCCCGGACCGCGCCTCGATCGACGAGTTCTGTGACACGGGATTGCTCGTCGTTCGGGGCGCGGTGGCCCCCGACGTCGTGCGCGGATGCGTGGACGTCCTCGAGAACGAGCTGCGGTCGCGCGGTGTCGACCCGCGCGACCCCGCCACCTGGACGAAGCCCGTCGTTCGCTTTCCGTGCCCGGACACTCCCGCGTTTACGGCTGCCGGCACTTCACCCGCACTGCGCGAGACCTACGACGCGCTCCTCGGCCCGGGCCGGTGGATCGAGCGCCAGGGCGTCGGCGGCCCCATTCCGGTTCGCTTTCCGAGCACCGAGGATTCTGGCGACGCCGGGTGGCACATCGACGGCAGCTACGACGTGGGCGGGCAGTGGTGGGCGAACGTCTGGAGCCGCGCCCGCGCGCTCCTCGCGCTGTTCCTGTTCACGGACGTAGGCGAGCGCGACGCGCCGACCGAGATCATCGTCGGCTCACACCTGGACGTTCCGCGCGTGCTGGCGCCCTATGGCGAGCGGGGAGCGTACGGCGGAGATGTCGCCGCGCAGCTGCCCGCGTCGACGTTCCAGCGGCCGCGGGCATTCGCGACCGGCGCTGCAGGCGACGTCTACGTCTGCCATCCGTTTCTCGTCCATCGCGCGACGTGGCCGCATCGCGGGGTCGCGCCGCGCATGATCGCGCAGCCGGAAATCGGCCACCGCGAACCGTTCGCGCTGCGGGACGGCCCGGACGTGTGCGCGGTGGAGCGCGCGATCCTTCGCGCGCTTCCGCAGCGCGGCTACACGAGGCTGTAGAGCAGGTAGTCCTTCGGCACGAGTCGCTGGTCGACAGGATCGACGACCAGACCGAGCAGTTCCAGTGCCGTGAGGCCCAGCACTGCCGCATCTTCGTCCAGGCCGAAGACCACGCGACATGAGGTCGCGTCGCTGGCGAGGCTGATCACGGCATCGCCGACGGCCCGCACGACTCGGCGACCGTCGGCGAGCGCCAGAGTAACGGTCCGCGCCTTCCGGATACCGAGACTTTCGAGGAGTGCGCCCGGAAGCATGGCGAGCGTGGCGCCGGTATCGACGAGGGCGGTAATCGGCTCCGACTGCGCGCCGGTCTGCGGATTGATCACCGTGAGCGGTACGTAGATCTCACCCATGCGCGCATCCGACCACGCCGCGTGCGGCGCCGTCAAGTGTGCAAGATCAGATGCGTAGCTGATGGACGGTGATCAGCCTCGGGGCTGGGCGAGGAGCGCCTTCGCGACCTTGCCCGTCGCGGTCCTCGGGAAGTCCGCGACCACCGTGATCGCGCGCGGGCACTTGTAGCCGGCGACGCGCTGCTTGCACCACGCGATGAGATCGTCCGTCGTCGCCGACGCCCCGGGACGCAGCGTCACGAACGCGGCGACCTCCTCGCCGAGATCGGTGTGCGGAACGCCGACGACCGCGGCCTCTCGCACGTCCGGATGCGCGGCGAGGGCTGCCTCCACCTCGGGCGGATAGACCGAGTAACCGCCGCGCAGGATCATCTCCTTCTTCCGGCCGACGATGCTGACGAAGCCCTCGGGCGAGACCCGCGCGAGGTCACCGGTGCGGAACCAGCCGTCGACGAGCGTCGCCGCCGTCTCCTCGGGCTGCGCGAGATAGCCGTCCATCGCCGCGCCGGTCTTGATCAGCAGCTCGCCGACGTCGCCCTGCGCGAGATCGCGGCCCCCGTCGTCCACGATGCGGATCTCGACGCCGGGGACGGGACGGCCGACGCAATCGGGGAAGTCGCGCGGATCGTTCGCCAGGTACGACAGCGGGCGATGCAGCTCCGTCATCCCGTAGCCGCGCAGGATCCGGATGCCGGTCCGCGCGCGCCACGCCTCCGCGAGCGGCCACGGGCACGGCGCCGCGCCCGACAACGCGATCCGCACGCTCGCGAAGTCGTCGCGCGTCCAGCCCGGCGCGTCGAGCATGCGCTGGAACATCGTCGCTACGCACGGAAGGACGGTCACCGCGTGCTCCTTCACGGCGCCGACGACCACGGCCCAGGAGAACCGCTCGAGGATCGCGGCCGTCGCGCCGGCCAGCAGTGGCGCGAGTAGCGCGCCGTTGATGCCGTACGAGTGCGAGAGCGGGAGCACCGCGAGCACGCGGTCCCGCGGCGTCAGCGCCATGACCGCGCCCTTCCACGATGCGTTGCCGGCGGAGACGGCGGGGTGCGACAGAACGGCGCCCTTCGGCCGGCCCGTGCTTCCGGAGGTGTAGAGGACGATCGCCGGGGCGTCGACCTCCTCGAGGGTCGCGACGTCCGCGTCCTCTTCGGGCACCGCCTCGACGACGCCCCGGGCAGCAAAGTCACTCAGGATGCGCGCGCGCTCGTCCTCGGTGAGCTGTGGATTGAGCGGCGCGACGGTGACGCCGCGCTTGAGCGCGCCGTAGAGCGCGACCGCGAACGGGATGCCGTTCGGCAGGATGAGCGCGACGCGGTCGCCCGGAGCGACGCCCCGCGCTTCGAGCCATCGCGCGAATCCGCCGGCCCGGCGCTCGAGCTGCCGGTAGGTGAGGCGCGTGTCCCCGGCGATGAGCGCGATGGCGTCCGGAGTACGCCGCGCGGAAGCGTCGAGCTGAAGCGCGAAGTTCTTCACCACCGGCTGACAGCTCGGTAGTGCGCTACAGCCCGAACGCCTTCGGGTCGATCCGCTTCCACACGTCCGGCGGCACACGGTGGCGCGGCGTGTAGCCGGCGAGCGAGGGCTTCGCGGTCGCGTCGACGCCCCACTTCGCCGACGGCCCGTCGCTCGGCGACGACGGGTCGAGGTCGGAGCCGCGCGCGTTCGAGATGATCGTGATGTCGCGGTCAGGCTGGCAGCGCGTGGCGATCGCCCACGTCATCTGGCGGTCGTCGAACACGTCGACGTCGTCGTCCACGACCACGATCCGCTTCATGTAGAGGTCGGCGCCGAGCGCGGCGAGGATCGCGTTGTTCGCCTGGCCGAGGATGCGCTGCTGGATCGAGATGTAGCAGGTGAACGGCGCCGGCACGCGCACCGCCTTGACCGACGGCACCATCGCGCGCACCGCGCGATAGAGGTTCGCCTCCATCGGGATCGTCGACAGGAGCATGTGATCCAGGTGGGCGACCGTGATGTCCTGGAAGAGCGCGCTCGCGCGATGGGTGATGGCCTTGACCTTCACGACCTCGCGGTCGCGCTCGCCGAGGCTGTACCCGGTGAACTCGCCGAACGGCCCTTCGGGCGTGCGCGCCTTCGGCAGGATCTCGGCCTCGATCACCATCTCAGCGTGCGCGGGGACCAGCACGTCGGACGTCTCGCACTTCACCAATTCGAGCGCCTCGCCGAAGAGCCCGCCCATGATCGCGCGCTCGTCCTCGTCGATCGAGCCGATCGCGAGACAGCCGAGCGCGATGGCGGGATGACAGCCGATCGCGAACGCCACGGGCAGCGGCTCGTCGCGCGCCTCCGCGAGGCGCTGATACTCCCAGAGGTGCTTGCCGAGCGTCAGGTGGATCGACGTCGTATCGCGGCCCTGGATCATCAGCCGGTTGTAGGCGCAGTTCCACATCTCCTTCGTCGGGTCCTTCGCGAACGAGATGGCGGAGGTGAGGTAGGCGCCCGCGTCACCCTCGTGGTGGAGGATCTGCGGCAGCGCGTAGAGATCGACCTGGTCGCCCTCGAGGATGACTTCCTTCACCGGCCCGGTCGACACGACGCGCGGCGGGATCGGCTGCTCCATCGCCTCGCGATATCTCTTCAGCATCCCGTCGGGCGTGGCGCCGATCGCGGCGGCGAGACGCGCGCGGCTCGCGTGGAGGTTCGTGATGACCGGGAACTTCGTTCCCTTCACGTTTTCGAAGATCAGGACCGGGCGGCGCTTCAGCTCGCGCTCGAGCTTCACGACGAGCGCGGTGATCTCGTAGGCGGGGTCGACTTCCTTCTTCAGGACCTGGACGTCGTCCGGCTTCGCGCTCTTGACCTGCTCGAGGAAGCTCCTCAGGTCCTGGGCCACGGCTACGTCAACCCGTAGAGCTTGCGCGCGTTGTCGTTCAGGATCTTGGTCTTCTGCGCGGCGGTCAGGTCGCCCCGCTCGCGGATGTCGTCGATCGACTGCGGGTAGCTGTTGTCCCAGTGCGGGAAGTCGGAGGCCCACACGACCGAGTGCTCGCCGATCAGCTTCATCGCCTGCGGCATCATCCACTCGTCGGCCTCGCACGAGAAGTAGACGTTGCCGCCGCGGATGTAGTCGCTCGGCTTCGTCTTGAGTGCCGGCGCCTCGGGCCCGCGCTTGGCGTACTCGTCGTCCATCCGCTCGGCCCAGTACGGCGCCCAGCCGCAGCCCGCTTCGAGGTAGGCGATGCGGAGCTTCGGGAAGCGCTCGGGCACGCCTTCGAAGATCGTCGAGGTGAGCTGGCGCATCTGGCCGAACGGGTGAGAGCACGTGTGGGTCTGGATGAAGCTCGGGAAGCCGTCGACGCCGGCGCCGCCGAGATGCGAGCCGGAGGCGTGCAAGCCGACCATCACGTTCAGCGACTGCGCCGTCTCCCAGATCGGGTCGAACTTGCCATCGCCGAGGAGGTGACCGCCGTCGGCGGGCACCATCGCGCCGATGCAGCCGTACTGCGTCACCGCGGTCTGCAGCTCCTTCGCCGCGGCGTCCGGATCGAGCGGCGGCAGCAGCGCCACCGCGTGGAGCCGCGGGCTCGCCTTGATGAACTCCTCGTGGACGAACCGGTTGTAGGCGCGGCAGAGCTGGACCTGCCAGGCGCGGTCGCGCACGAAGCTCATGAACAGGCCGAGCGTCGGATAGAGCACCGTCTCGTCGACGCCGCCCTTGTCGAGCGCGGCGAGCCAGGTCTTCGCGTCGCCGCCCCAGTCACCGAGCGTGTTGATCATCCGGCGGTCCCAGCCGTCCGCGGTGTGAAGGCCGTAGGTCGCCGACCGTTGCCGGTACGGATCGTCGAGGTACTTCGCGACCTGCTCCGTCGTCTCGGTGATGTGGCCGTCAGCGTCGAAGATCGGCATGTTCTTGCTCCTATAGCGGGGAATCGCTGCGCCTCACGACCGCATATGCGGCGCCTCGGCCGGGATTGTCTCACGCGGTGGCCGGGATTCGAATCCCGATCGCTTCGAAACCGCCAGCAGCTTCGGCCGCGCGGGGACCGCGCGCGCCGTATCCAAATCGTGACCCTTGCGCGCTCCCTCCGAAGTTACCTACCATGCTCGGCGAACACGCACCGAGTGGAGGCTCGAATGAGCCGGTCCGTCACATATCCCGTGCTTCCATGTGCCGGCGCGGCCGATGCCGCGTGGACGTTCGGTGAAGGGACCCCTGTCGAGCCGCGGAAGCCGCGGCTGCTCGAGCGCGTACGCTCGACCCTCCGTCTCCGGCACTACAGCCGCCGCACGGAGCAGGCATACGTCGCGTGGATCCGGCGCTATATCTTCTTCCACGGCAAGCGCCATCCCGCGGAACTGGGTCCGGCAGAGCTGACGGCATTCCTCAGCTCGCTCGCCGTCGAGGGACACGTGGCGGCATCGACGCAGAACCTACGGATCGGGACTCCGGCTCCTGGAATGCTGCCGCCTTCGCGTCCAGGACATCGACTTCGGCGGGAACCAGATCGTGGCGCGCGGCGCCAAGGGCGACAAGGACCGGACGACCGTCCTGCCTGGCGTCATCAAGACCGACCTCATCCGTCATCTCACCCGGATGCGTGAGCAGCATCAACGCGATGTCGTCTACTGCAAGCCCCCTTCGCGGGGCCCGCGCACGTGCTCGCCTACCTCGGCCGCTACACCCACCGCGTCGCGCTCTCCAACGACCGGCTCCTCGCCCTCGCCGACGATCGCGTCCGCTTCCGCTGGCGCGACTCTGCCCACGGCGACCGCGTGAAAGTCATGGCGCTCGACGTCGACGAGTTCCTCCGTCGCTTCCTGCTCCACGTCGTGCCCGACGGCTTCGTCCGCATCCGCCACTTCGGCCTGCTCGCCAACCGCCGGCGAACGACGGCGCTCGCGCAGTGCCGCCGCCTCTTGACGCACCCGCCGCCGCCGGTGGACCCAGCGGAGTCCGTACGCGATCTCATGCTGCGCGTCACCGGCATCGACATCGAGCGCTGCCCGGTCTGTCAGCAGGGACTCCTGCGTCACGTCGAGGTCCTGGCCCCCGCGCCCGCCGCCTGGGACACTTCATGACTCGCCCCTCGCCCGATGCCGTGCCGGTCGCCGGCGGCCAGCCTCTCGCTGCGACGCCGGTCGTCTGTACCGGCATCGATGGCGCGCCCGAGGACCGCGCCGCCCACGCCCTCACGACGCCCGTCCCGTGCACTCGCGTCGGCGAACGCCCGTCGACGATCCCGACGGGCAGCCGTCGGCCAGTTCAAAGCCTTCCTCGCGGTGGGCTGACGGCAGTGGATGCCACTCTCCTGGAGTCACTTCGCCGTGAGCTCCGAGCCGAGTTTCCCGCGGAGCCCAGCATTCAGTATCAGGCCCTGACCGATCGGGTCCGACGCTCGCTCTCATGGATGAGCCAGTCACTGGCTCTACCGGCTGGCACGCCGCCTCGCTTCGTCAACATGTGGATCGCGCTGAATTCTCTGTACGGACAACGACACTACGAAGGTCGTCGCTCGGACCGTCGAGAGTTAGACGACTTCGAGACGTTCACAGCGCTTCTCCTCCGGCTCGGCGGTGGTGCCGATATGCAGCACGCGATCCGCCGCATTCAGCGGAACCTCCGCGGACTCGCCTCCAATCCGTTTCTCTGGAACGATCACTGGCGAGGCGAACGAACGTATCGGCCCCGTTCTCGCGAGGCAGCTGCGGATGTCGAAGCTGCAGCGCGTGAAGGAAACGTCCGGTTCGTTCTTCACCAAGTCTTCGCGAGGCTGCTGGTGCTAAGGAATCAGGTCATCCACGGAAGTGCCGCCGCCGACACCTTGGGTAACCGTGGAGCCGTCGTCCCAGCGCTGCGCGTGCTTGAGACGCTCCTGCCGATATTCGCCCAGATTATGATTCGCCGTGGTCGAGCAGCCGTGTGGCCGCCACTGCCGTATCCGCGGGTCGACACGCCCCTTCATCCTTGGCACAGAGGTTGTCGTCGAAGTGGCCATGAAGCCGGCTAACATCACGATCGACCTGACGTCGGCTTCGCGTTGCTCAGCCGCCGCAGGTCAGCGTGAGCGTTGAACTAATGATTCCTGCCTAAGTAATGTCCTAGAGCGATTATGCTCTCCTGTGGGGGGACGACATGCGCCCACAGGGGAGCCCGGCCGAGCTCGAGAAGCGACGCCTGCGCGCCATCGACCTGCTTCAGCGTGATGTCCCCGTTCATGTCGTCGCCGACCGTCTCGGGGTCGATCGCCGCTCGGTCCGTCGATGGAAGCGGACCCACCGCCGTC
>VGLJ01000060.1 GCA_016866775.1 Candidatus Rokuibacteriota bacterium
TCGCCGGCGCGACGTCGGGCGTGGGCGCGGCGGCAACGACGACGGGCTTCGCGGGGGCGGGAGCCGGCTTCGCGACGGCCGCGGGTGCCGCGGCGCCGGCGGGTCCGTCGAGAACGATGAGGATGCCGTCGGGCGTGTCGGCGACGGCGTACGTCGCGGAGCGGGAGAGCTGGACGACCAGGCGCGCGACGCCCTTGCGGAACTGGCTGCCGCGGATCTCCTTGATCGGCGCGCCGGTGTCCGTCAACGGAGTCTTGCGCCAGCCGTACTGCGTCTCTTCGAAGTCGATGACGAGGCGGCGAGGATCGATCAGCGAGGCGTGGTACTTGGGCACGCCGCCGGTGGTCACCGCGATGCTCGTGGCGCCGTCCTCGGCGCGCACGGTCACGTCGGTCAGACGCGCCGGCATCTCGGCCCCGGCACTGGCGACCGAGATCAACATCGCCAGGGCGAGTCCGAGAAGGAACTTCGGGATGCTGCTGCTGATCGCATTCGTCATTAGTCACTCGCCAGTTTGAGCACCACCCTGTTGTTCGTCGTTCCGGGTTTGGGCGCGATGCTGAACACCGCGACAGTGGGTCCGATCTCGATCAAGCGGCCGTCGGCGAGGGTGTCGCCGGGCTTCAGGATGTAGCCGATGCCGTCGGAGGTCTCGACGAGCGCGAACGAGGTGCCACCGCTGTGGATGACGCCCGTGAGCTTCGCGTTCGAGACCGAGTTGCGAGCCGAGCCGAGGCGCGCTTCGAGCGATTCGAACGGATCGCGGCGGCCCTTCGCCTCGTACTTCGGCGCGGTGGGAGCGAGCGCCGACGCGGCAGTCGTCGCCGCCGCCGTGCCCGGCGCGGGCGCCGTCGCTGCCGGCGTTCCGGGCTTCGGATCGGCGACCGCCGCTTGCCGACCGGCCACCGCGGACGTCGCGGCGCCCGCGGCGCTCTTCGCCGCGTCGATCTTGCCCTTGGCGTCGGCGGCGACGTTGGCCGGCGGTGCCGGCGCGGCGGCCTTCGGTGGCGGAGGGGGCGCCGCGGGGCCCCCGCATGCGCTCACGAGCAGCGCGAGACCGGCGACGGGCCCGGCGCGGATCACGGCGCGCATCACTTCGCCCCCGCGGGCTTGGCGGCGGGCGCGCCGGGCTTCGGCGCCGGCGGCGAGCCGACGGGCCGATACATGTACGTCGCGAGCATCAGCTCGGCGCGGACGGGGCCGGCAGCCGCGGCCGCGGCGGCCTTCGGGTCCCTGGCATCCTTCGGCGCGGAGGAGGCGATCTTCAGGTCCCCCACGTTCACCACGCGCGGCAGCCGGGCCACCTGCTCGAAGAACGTGCCGAACTGGTGATAGTTCCCTTCGGCGGCGAAGGCGATGGGGATCTCGGCGTAGTAGTCCCTGATCTGCGCGTCGCGCGGCTGGAAAAGCGAGACCGCGAGCCCGGCCTTGTACGCCGCGTCGGAGACGGAGCGATACAGCGGCGGTGTCTCGCGCTCGTTCGGCAGCCGGTCGGTGAGCGCGGCGAGCGTCTTCTCGAGGACGGCGATCTCCTTGCGATACCGCGCGACGTCGCCGGCGATCCGGCGCGCCTCGACCAGGTCCTTCTGCACCTTGTCCTGCTGCACGGTGAGCGCGTCCACGCGCGTCATGAGCGGCGAGAGGAGGAGGAACCACGACGCCGCGCCGATGATGGCCAGGCCCATGACGCCGAAGACGAGCTTCTGCGGACGGGGCGCGTTCGCGATCGGGGCGAAGATGGCCGGCATCGCCATGGCTCAGCCCTCGAATCGGCAGGTGACTTCGAACGTCACCAGGCGCGGCGTCTTGGAGAGGTCCTGCCTCGAGACCACGATCTCGACCTCCTTGAACTTCCCGGAGGCGCGGAGATTGGTCATGAAATCCGACACGGCGGCCGGCGAGAACGCGGTGCCCGTGACCTTCAGGACGTTCCCGCGCTCTTCCATACGTGTGACCCAGAGATCGTTCGGCACGACACCGGCGAAGGCGTCGAGGATCCGGATCGACTTCGACTGGTCCTTCGTGAGCTCCTCGATCGTCTTGACGCGCTTCTGCAGGTCCGCGAGCTGGTCCTTGACCTTCGAGGCCTGCCCGGTGATCGGCTTCAGGCGCTCCAGCTCGCTGGTGCCCTTCGCGATCGCGTCGGAGAGGCGCGCTTCCTCGCGGTAGAGGTGCGCCCAGTAGATCGTGATGCCGCTCCCCGCGGCGATGTAGACGAGGAGGAAGACGATCCCGAGGTCGAGGCTCGGGAGCTGGAAGCGGAACTCGCGGAGTCCCTGCGCTTGACGGGGCGGAGCGAGGTTGATGGTGATCACTGCGCTTTGTCTCCCGGAGTGCGGAGCGCCAGGCCGACGGCGACGGCGAGCGAGGTGCCCGCTCCCGCCACGTCGCCGGCGAAGTCGCCTGCGTCGATGCGGCCGAAGGGCTGCGCCGTCTCGACGGGAATGCCCCACGTCGACGTGAGGTACTCGGTGAGACCGGGAAGCTGCGCGCAGCCACCGGAGAGCACGATCTTGCCGATGCGCTCCGACTCCGCGGTGGACGCGAAGTAGTCGAAGGTCCGCTGGACTTCGAGCGCGAGCTCGCGCGAGACCGACTCGATCGCGGGGGCGATCGTGGCGGGATCCGCCGTGCCGCCGACCTTCGCGGCCTCGGCCTCCTCGAACGACACCGACAGCGCCGAGGCGATCGCCTCGGTGTAGCGGTTGCCGCCGAACGGAATGTCGCGCGCGAAGATCGAGGCGCCGCCGCGCGTGACGTTCGTCTTCATCACGGCCGCGCCGATGTCGATCAGCGCCACCGCTTCCTCGGAGGGCTCCACGGTGTTGATCTCGTACTGGTTCTCGATGGCGAAGCCGTCCACGTCGACGATCGTCGGGATGAGCCCGGCCTCCTCGACGACGCCGGTGTACTCCACGACCTTCGCCTTCTTCACGGCCACGAGGATCAGCTCCATCTGGCCCTCGCGGCTGCCCACCACGTGGTGATCGAGGAAGACCTCGTCCGCGGCGAAGGGGATGTGGTGCTCGGCTTCGAGCTGGACGGCGCCGGCGAGCTCCTTGGCGGGGACCTCGGGGATCTGGATCTTCTTGATGATCAGCTCGCGGCCGCAGATCCCGATCACGGCGTCGCGCGAGGAGATGCCGGCCTTCTGGACGGCCTCCTTGATCGCCGCGATGACCGTCGGCGGGTCCTTGATGGTGCCGTCGGCGATCGAGTCCGGCGGCAGCGGAACCACGGCCATCGCGCCGAGCGCGTAGCCGTCCCCCGCTTGCCGGAGCTGGACCACCTTCACCGAGCTGGAGCCGATGTCCAGGCCGAAGCTCTGTGCGCGTTTGCGTCCGAAAGGCAGCTTAAACATTGCTCTCCCTGCAGCCTAAGTAGTATAGGAAGCGCGCACGGCAGCGACCTAGAGTTTTCGGCTGTATCCAGCCGGTACCAGGCTTGAGGCCGCACATCTTGCGGTCCGCTACGGCTGGCGCGATCAGTTCGCCCGCGCCGGGAACTCGGTCGCGGACACCACGGCGTTCGCGGGACTGAGATCGATCGTCGTCTGCCGTCCCGCCGTCACCGTGACCGGCAGGTCGCTCCAGATCCGGGTTGGGCCGGCGAGGCCGACGAGCTTGTAGGTGCCCTCGGGCAGGTCCGCGATGCTGAACGTCCCGTTGAGCTTCGTCCGAGCGAACTTCCGGACGTTGCTGTCGCTGTCGCGCGTGACGACGACCCGGATGTGGAAGTCCATGCCTGCGGGAATGTTCGGCCAGGTCAGCTTGCCGCTCACCGATCCGAGCGGCGCCGCGTCCGCTCCCGGCTCCGAGGCCGCGCTCGCGGTCGAGGGCGACGCGCCGCTCTCGGCGAGCCACCGGCGCGCCGCATCGACTTCCGGGCGCCCCGGGCGGCCGTTGGCGACGACCCAGCGGAACTCCTCGGCGGCCGCCTCCCGCCGGTCGAGCTGGCTCAGCACCGACCCGAGGCCGAAATGTAGCTCGATGTTGTCGGGCTCCAGCTTGAGCGCCTCGCGATACTTCTTCTCGGCGGCGAGATAGTCTCCGCGTGACGCGAACGTCGCCGCGTCCTCGCGGAGCGCGGCGACCGACGCGGCCGGCGCCTCCGCGGGCTTGGCGACCTCGGCGGGCTTCGACTGGCAGCCGCTCACGAAAGCGGCGCCTACCAGGAGCGCGACGACGACTGCCGACCTCACGCCGTTCACTGCTCCTGGAAGTTGTACATCCGGACCGTGACGTACGCGCCGCCGCCCGTCCCGCCCGGGATCTTCTTGGAGAGGGCCGTGAGCGCCTTGTCGAGGGCCGCCCGGCTGTACGCGACCTTCGCGTTCCCCGTGAGGACGCCCTCGTAGAAGCCCGGGGCCTCGTTGGTCGCGGTCTCGTTCGAGATCAGCGCGCCGAGCACCTGCTGGTTGCCGCCGCCGTTGATGCCGACGCCGACGTAGCCGCCGGTCACGATGATCGGCCCTTCCCACGCGAAGTTGCCGGTGATCGTGAAGTCGCCGTCCTCGACGATCAGGATCCCGTAGCCGCTGCTGTTGCCGCTGACGCGCAGCGCATTGAAGGCCGACGTCGGGTCGACCGTGCCCTTGACGTACACGATCTTCGGGTTCGCCGACGTGCCCCAGCACGTCGACGAGTTGTAGCTGCCGCTGCAGCTGCCGCCGACGCTGTTGAACTTCGCGGAGCCCGACGAGGTGGTCGTCGTGTCGGTCGCCTTCACGTACGTGCTCGTCGAGCTGCTCGACGTGGTGATCGTGATGTCCGCGTAGCCCTTCACCGCGTTCACGAAGTCCGTCACGGACGCGGACGTGAGCGCGGCCGCGGCGATCGTGTCATTGCCTTCCGCGTTGAGGACGCCCGCGTTCGACTGGTGGAGCCCGACGACGTTGTCTTTCTGCGTGGCGGTCACCGAGGACTCGATCGCGGCCGCGTGCTGCATCACCGGCCCGCCCGAGGGAACGAACTGGTCTTCCGGCCCGACCGAGATCCCGAGCAGCGACGATTTCGGGGTCGCGACCTTGCCGCTCAGGTCGTAGTTGCGTCCGTCGACCGTGAACGAGTTGCCGGTGAAGTAGGTGTCTGACTCGTACCCCGGGAACGACAGCGCCGCGTTGATCTGACCGCTCGCCGGCGCACTGGGGCTGAGGAGGTTGGCCACGCGCACGACGACGACGTTGATCGTCCGCGTCGCGGTCCCGAACGTTCCCGTCGACGTGAGGATGACGTGATCGTTGGTGTCGTTCGTGGCGTTGCCGGAGGTTTCGACGGTGACGCCCGTGATCAGGGAATCGTTCGTCTGGCAATCGTTCCGGATGCGGACCGTATACGTGCCGGACGTCGCGGTGAGCCCGGGCATCGCCGAGTTCACGGTGCCGACGACCGCCCCCGTCGTGCAGCTCGCCCCGGCGAGGAGGCCGTCCCAGTCGGTGTTGGCGATCAGCGTGTCGTAGGCCGACTCGAGCCCGGCCTCGGCGATGTACCGCGCGCGCGTGCTGTCCGCGAGGTTGCGCGAGATCTGCGGCTCGTACGCGCTGACCGCGAGGAACGCGAGGACGAGCGCGGTGAGTACCATGAGGGCGATCATCGCCACGACCACGGCGACGCCGCGCTCGTCCCGCAGGATGGCGCGTGCCCTGTTCACGTCGATCACTGCTCCTGGAAGTTGTACATGCGCACCGTGACGTAGGCGCCGCCGCCCGCCCCCCCGGGGATCTTGCCGGCGAGCGCGGTGAGCGCCTTGTCGAGGGCCGCCCGGCTGTACGCGACCTTCGCGTTGCCCGTGAGGACGCCTTCGTAGAAGCCGGGCGCCTCGTTGGTCGCCGTCTCGTTGGAGATCAGCGCGCCGAGCACCTGCTGGTTGCCGCCGCCGTTGATGCCGACGCCGACGTAGCCGCCGGTCACGATGATCGGCCCTTCCCACCCGAAGTTGCCGGTGATCGAGAAGTCGCCGTCCTCGACGATGAGGATGCCGTAGCCGCTGCTGTTGCCGCTGATCCTGAGCGCGTTGAACGCCGACGTCGGGTCGACCGTGCCCTTGACGTACACGATCTTCGGGTTCGCCGACGTGCCCCAGCAGTCGGCCGCGTTGAAGCTGCCGCCGCAGCTGCCGCCGATGCTGTTGAACTGGGCGGAGCCCGACGAGGTGGTCGTCGTGTCGGTCGCCCTCACGTACGTGGTCGTCGTGCTGCTCGACGTGTTGATCGTGATGTCCGCGTAGCCCTTCACCGCGTTCACGAAGTCCGTCACGGACGCGGACGTGAGCGCGGCCGCGGCGATCGTGTCATTGCCTTCCGCGTTGAGGACGCCCGCGTTCGACTGGTGGAGCCCGACGATGTTGTCGTCCTGAGCGCCGGTCACCGAGGACTGGATCGCCGTCTCGTGGTGCATCACCGGCCCGCCCGAGGGAACGAACTGGTCTTCCGGCCCGACCGAGATACCGAGCAGCGATGAGGCCGGACCCACGAGGTTGCCGTTCAGGTCGTGGTTCCGTCCGTCCACGCTGAACGAGTTGCCGGTGAACCGCGTGTCGGACTCGTACCCGGGGAACGACAGCGCGGCGTTGATCTGGCCGCGCCCCGGCGAGTTCGGGCTCACGAGGTTCGCCACGCGCGTGACGACGACGCTGATGGTGCGCGTCGCCGTCCCGAACGTCCCCGTCGACGTGAGGATGACGTGGTCGTTGGTGTCGTTCGCCGCGCTGGCGGCGTTCTCCGCCGTGACGCCCGTCATCAACGCATCGGTGCCCTGACAGTCGTTCCGGATGCGCACCGTGTACGTCCCGGCCGTCGAGGTGAGGCCGGGCATCGCCGTGTCCACGGTCCCCATGACGGCGCCCGTCGTGCAGCTCGCCCCGGCGAGGTAGCCGTTCCAGTTCGCGTCCGCGATCAGCGTGTCGTACGCGGACTCGAGGCCCGCTTCCGCGATGTAGCGCGCCCGCGTGCTGTCCGCGAGGTTGCGCGAGATCTGCGGCTCGGACGCGCTGACCGCGAGGAACGCGAGGACCAGGGCGGTGAGCGTGATGAGCGCGACCACCGCCACGACCACGGCGATCCCGCGCTCGTCCCGGAAGATGGCTCGGACTCGATTCATGGTCTCACCTCGTCGTCATCGGTTGCGCACGCGGGCGCGGATCGTCGACGTGACGGAGACCTTCTGGGCATTCGAAGTCGCCTGATTGTCCGGGGCCGTGACCACGGTGATCTCGACCGTGCGGATGTTCAGGGCGTTCGCCGCGACGTGGGCGTTGGTGACCTCCACGTCGTCGGCATTGCGATACGTGAAGGTGATGCTGCTGACCTCCGTGAGCGTGACGGGCGAGGCGTCCACCATGGATTCTTGCCGGCGCAGGTTGCCGCTGACGAAGTCGTAGGTGATCTGCTCGCCCCGGTTCGTGCCGCTCACGGCCACGAGGACGTTGGTCTGGATCAGCGAGTCGGCGTTCCAGTCGTTCGAGATGGTGAACCCGGTCTGCGGCGGCGCCAGCGCCTGGATCGCGGCGAAGCTCTGCGTGTTCCGCGGGTCCCACCCGCCGCCGCGGATCTCGTTGGCGAGCCGCTGCACGACGAGCCGCGCGTTCTGCTGGGCCTCGGAGCGGTTGGCGCCGACCACCCAGGTCTGCGAGCCGGTCTGGATGAGCGTCAGGAGCCCCGCCATCACCAGGGCGATCACCGCGGAGGTGACGAGCATCTCCGCCAGCGTGTAGCCGGCTTGCGAGCGCATGGGTCTCAGCGTGGTCATCGCTGCCTCAGCACGGTCGTGAGCCTGACCTGTCGCTCGGCGTTGGCCGAGCGGCTCACGCCGACCGGCACGTAGAAGACGCTGACGGCCACGACCTTCATGGTGGCGCTCGGGTCCGTGATGCTCGTGGTCCGGCGATACCCGTTATAGCCGCCGGTCAGCGTTTTGTACGCTTCCGCGGGGAAGTTCGCCGCCGTCACGTTCGTGAAGCCCTGCGCCGTCGCCGTGCTGAGCGCGAAGGCCTTGATGTCCTCGATCTTCTGCTCGGCGAGGAACGTGGCCGTGGTCTCCTGCTGCGCGGACGAGATCCCGCTCGTGCCGAGCTGCATTCCCGTCGCGATCGCCGTGAGGCCCACGGTGATGATCGTCATCGCGACGAGTACTTCGATCAGCGTCATGCCGCGTTCGTTGGCGATCATTGGATGGTCACCCGCCCCGACGCGGCCACCACGACGTTGAGGGTCTGGTTCGTCGCGGGGTCGCGCACCGTGTAGGTCGCCGCCGTACTGGCGTTGCCGAGGTTCGTGAACACGACGTTCGCGGTCGAGCCGGAGATCTGCATGCTGTTCGCGAGCTGGATCGTGCCGTCCGACTTGGTGACCGCGCCGAGGTACGTGGTGCCGCCCGTACACGCGGCGCTGGTGTTGAGCATGTACTTCGCCTTGTTCGACTCGAGCACCATGCACACGATCGTGTTGCGGGCGATCGCGAGCTGGCGGGCGCCGTTGATGATCGTCGCGAGCTCCTGCGCGGCGCCCTTCACGCGCGACGCCTTCAGGAACGAGTCGAAGTACGGCCACGCGATCGCGGCGATGATTCCCATCACCACGAGCGTGATGAGCAGGTCCGTGAGGCTGAACCCGCGCGCGTCTAGGACACGAAGACGTCGAAATACCATGCCATGAGGCTCCGCCCCCAGAGGAGGGCCGCCGCGCCCCCTAACGCAAGAAAGGGACCAAACGGGATGGGGTCCTTTCGGCCCTTCTTCCCAGTGCTGAGAACCGCGAGGGCACCCCCCCCTCCGGCGACCACCGCCAGGAACAGGGCGACGATCGTAAGTTGCCATCCGAGAAAGCTTCCCAGCATGGCGCCGAGCTTCATGTCCCCCCCGCCCATACCCCCGCCGCTGGCCACGATGATGGCGAAGAAGCCCCCCCCGGCGACTATGGCGCCGATGACCGAGTCGAGCCACGGCACGGCTCCGGTTGCCACATTGGCAACGAGACCTGTCACGACCCCAGGCAGCGTGATCGCGTCGGGGATGAGCTCGTGCTCCAGGTCGATGAATGTGATCGCGATGAGCGCGGCAAGCAAGAGCAAAGCAGGGACGAGCGCGGGCGAGAGGCCGAGCACCAGGTGCGCGAGCGCGAACGTGCCGGCGGTGAGCGCTTCGATGAGCGGGTAGCGCCACGCGATCGGCGCCTCGCACGCGCGGCAGCGGCCGCGCAGGGCCACGAACGAGAGCACGGGGATGTTGTCGTGCCAGGCGATCGCGGCGCCGCACGCGGGGCACGCCGAGCGCGGTCCCCAGAGGCTCCGACGATGCGGCAGGCGCGCGACGACGACGTTCAGGAAGCTTCCGACGACCAGCCCGAGGGCAGCGATCGCCGCGACGGTCACCAGGACTCCTGCAGCTGCCGCCTCAGCGCGTCGGCGAGGAACGGGTCGAGGCGCTTCACGACCTCGTACTGCGTCATCGCGCCGTCCACGTCGCCGCGGCGGGCCAGCAGCGTCGCGAGCGAGAAGCGCGGCGGCGCGATGTCGGGATCGATGCTGATCGCGCGCGTGTACTGCTTGATCGCCGAGGCGTCGTCGCCGAGCCGCGCGAGCGCCGTCCCGAAGTTCGTGCGCGCGAGCGTGTGCTTGGGCTCGAGGCTGAGCGCGTACCCCAGCGGCCCGAGCGCCGCCGACGGGCGCCCTTCACGCAGCAGCGCCACGCCCATCATCATGAGCGTGTCCGTGTGCGTGGGATCGAGCTGTAGCGCGGTCTCGAGATGGCGCCGCGCCTCGTCGACGCGGTCCCACTTCAGCAGGACGACGGCGAGATTCAGATGCGTGCGCGCGCGCTCGGGCCGCAGGTTCACCGCGTGCTGGAGATGCCAGATCGCCGGCGCGGTGTTGTTCTGGTTGCCGAGGTACGAGCCGAGGTTGGCGTGGCAGACGGCGCACGCCGGCTCGGAGTCGACGGCGTAGGTCCAGAGCGTCTGGGTGTCGCGCCACACCTGGACCTGGTGCCACGTCATCACGGCGAGCACGACGATCCATCCCGCGAGCGCCGTCGCGGCGCAGGCCGCGATCGACCGCCTGAGCCGCCCGGACGCGACGAACGCCGCGGCGTGCGCGGCGGCGGCGCCGATGAGCACGGCCCACGGCAGGCACGAGAGGTAGCTGTAACGATCGTGCGCCAGCTGATGCCCGGAGTGAATCACGCCGGTGACCGGGGCCAGGATGATGGCGTACGCGACCCACGCGCCGAGCAGCCACGGCCACCGCGCCCGCATCAGGAGCGCGGCGATCGACACCACGAGCACCACCACCGTCGGCACGAGGAACTCGCGGGCGAGCGGATCGAGCACGCGCGGCAGCTCGTACACCGGCGAGAGGCCGAAGGGCAGCAGCGTGGTGGTCACGTAGAACCAGAGGCTGTAGCACCCCATCGCGACGCGGGTCGGCCAGGGATACTGGTCGAACGACGTCAGGAACCGGTTCACGTGCACGGCGTAGTAGGAGACGGCCGCGCCGGTCAGTCCGAGCGCCAGGTACGGGATTTTTTCCAGGACGACGGCGCGGCCGTCGCTCCAGGTCCGTCGGCCGAGCACGAGACGGCGGAGCGGGTAGATGTCGAGCGCGACGAGCAGGAACGGCAGCGTCATCACGATCGACTTGGAGCCCAGCGCGAGCGCGTAGGCGGCGAGCGAGCCGGCGAAGAGCAGTCTCCGCCGCGACGAGTGCGCCGAGACCGCGGCGAGGTACGCGAGGATCGTGACGAGGAAGAAGAACCCCGACAGGACGTCGCGGCGCTCCGTCACCCACGCGACCGATTCCGCGCGCAGCGGATGCACGGCGAAGAACACGGCGGCGACGAGTGCTCCCAGGCGCGCGCGCTCGGGGCCGACGCCGCTCCGCCCCCGCAGGAGCCGCGCGACCACGGCGTAGAAGAGCAGCACGTTCGCGATGTGGAGGAGGACGTTGGTGAGGTGATAGCCGAACGGCCGCATCCCCCACAGCGTGTAGTCGAGGCTGAAGCTGAGCCACGTGATCGGGATGTAGTGGCCCATCAGCAGGTTCGTGAAATCCCACCGGAGCTGGGTCCAGCCGAGCCCGCGGAACGACGGATTCTTGAGCACGTTGACGTGGTCGTCCCACTCGACGAAGTCGTTCGCGAGAGACGGCCAGAAGGTCACGGCCGTGAGCACGACGAGCAGCAGCGGGATGCCGCAGACCAGGAGCCGAGCTCGAACGGCCATTGATGATCTCCTCGGCGTACGAAGGGGGAGGCGCGCGCCTCCCCCTTCGCCGAAACTCCCTGAGCGCGTTACGGGACGGTGACGCCGGTCCCGTCGCCGGAGGCGGAGAGCGTGAACGTGTCGCCGGACACCGTGTACGTGTAGCTCGCACCCCAGCCCCCGGGCGGCGTCGGGACCTTGCCGAGGAACGGACCGCCGGTCTGGCTCTGCGCGTTGGTCACCGTGTTGGTGAGCACCGTCAGGTTGGCGATACCGGTCGTCGGGAGGTTACCGGTGTGCGCCTGATAGAGCGAGATCGCCGAGGCGACCGCCCGCAGGTCGGCCTGGGCCTTCGCGATCCGCGCCCGCGCCTGGACGTTGGCGAAGAGCGGAATGGCGATGGCCGCCAGGATGCCGATGATCGCCACGACGATCATCAGCTCGATCAGCGTGAAACCTTTCTGGTTGCCGATCTTGAGCCGCTTCCTGAAGAACTTCGTCATGACTCCTCCTTTGGTGAGAGACACCTCTGGTCCCTGTGTGGGCAACGGGCCGCACACCCAGTGCCACAATCTACAATTCGACCGCGGCTTTTCCCTTCAACTACTTACGAGGGGCCACCCGGATGCCCACTGGCTTGAATGACACCACTGGTCAGCCGGGGTGACCAAAAACGTCACCCCGAGCGGGCGCGCCGGGAGAGCGCGCGGACGCTGTGCTTGCGGAGCTTGTAGCGGAACTGGCGGAAGCTGACCTTCAGGAGCTCGGCCGCGCGAGTCTGGACCCCGCTGGTCCGCTCGAGGGCCATCTCGATGTAGCGCTGCTCGATGCGCGCGAGCGTGGCCTCGAGATCGAGGCCCGTCGCGGGCAGGTCGACCGGCACGTCGCCCGCGAGGCCGGGCTGTCTCAAGTCGGCCGGGAGGACGTCCACGTCGATCACCGAGCCGCTTCCGAGCACCATCGCGCGCTCGATCACGTTCTCGAGCTCGCGGATGTTGCCCGGCCACCGATGCGCCTCGAGGATCGCGAGGGCTTCCGGCGACACCGTGCGGACGGCCTTCTCCTGCGCGGCGGCGACCTTCTGGATGAAGTGCGCGACGAGCGCCGGGATGTCCTCGCGACGCTCGCGGAGCGGCGGCAGCTGGATCGGAATCACGTTGAGACGGTAGAAGAGATCCTCCCGCAACACACCGTCGGCGACGGCACGCGCGAGGTCGCGGTTCGAGGCGGCGATCAGGCGCACGTCGATGGCGACGTCGCGGACGTCGCCGAGGCGCCGCACCTGGCGCTCCTGGATCGCGCGCAGGAGCTTCACCTGGAGCGACGGCACGATCTCCGTGATCTCGTCGAGGAACAGGGTGCCGCCGTCGGCCGAGCTGAACAGGCCTTCGCTCGACGCGATCGCGCCGGTGAAGGCCCCCTTCACGTGCCCGAAGAGCTCGGCCTCCATGAGCGTCTCGGGCACCGCGCCGCAGTTCACGGAGACGAACGGGCCGTCGCGGCGGTCGCTCGCCGCGTGGATCGCGCGCGCGACGAGCTCCTTGCCGGTGCCGCTCTCGCCGGTCACCATGATGGTCGAGCCGCTGTCCGCGGTCTTGCGGATCATGTCGAACACGGCCTGCATGCGCGGGCTCTTGCCGACGAAGTTCTCGAACGGCCGGTCCTTGGCGAGCTGCCGTCGCAGCGCGCGGTTCTCGTCCTTGAGCCGCTTGCGCTCGAGCGCGTTCGCGAGCTTCACGCGGATCTCGTCGAGCTTGAACGGCTTCGTGACGTAGTCGTACGCGCCGAGCTTCATCGCCTCGACGGCCGTCTCGGTCGACGCGTAGGCCGTGACGACGACCACAACCGTCTCCGGCGCATGCTCGAGCGCGGCGCGCAGCACGGCCATGCCGTCCGTCTCCTGCATCCGGAGATCGGTCACCACGAGGTCGAACGTTTCGCGGCGGAGGTGCTGGATCGCCGCGTCGCCGCCGCCCGCGAGCGTGACCGCGTAGCCGGCCTGGCGCAGCGTGATCGAGAGCAGCTCGCGCATGCTGCGCTCGTCGTCGACGACGAGGACGCGCGTCTCAGGCATGGCTCGGCACGGTGAGCGTGATCGTCGTGCCGCCGCCCGGCACGCTGCGGACGTCGACCTCGCCGCCGTGGTCGCCGATCACGCGATGGACCAGTGGCAGGCCGAGGCCGCTCCCCTCCGGCTTCGTCGAATAGAACGGCTCGAAGATGTGGCCGAGGTCCTTGGCGGCGATCCCGCGGCCCGTGTCGGCGACCCAGATCTCGATGCGCGCGGCGCCGGCGGTCGCGCCGACGGTCAGCTCGCCGCCGTCGGGCATCGCCTCCACCGCGTTCAGACAGAGATTCCACAGCGACTGGCGGACGGCGTTGGGATCGACGTCGGCCCAGAGCGGCGGCGCGAACGCGCGCACGACCTTCACGCCTTCGGGCAGCGGGCGATGCTCGAGCAGGACCAGGACGTCCTCGAGCACCGCGGCGAGGTCCGTGCGCGTGCGCTGCAGCGGCGTCGGCCGCGCGTAGGCGAGGAAGTCGCGGATGATGCGGTTCAAGCGGTCCGACTCGCGCGTGACGATCTCCCGGAGGCTGTCGCGCTCGCCGGGCTCGATCGTGGCCGTGCCGATCAGCGCCTCGATGGCGCCGGTCATTGACGCCAGCGGGTTGCGGATCTCGTGCGCGATGTTCGCCGACATGCGGCCGAGGCTCGCCAGCCGGTCCGCGTGCCGCATGCGCGCTTCCATCTGGCGCAGCGTCGAGAGGTCCTCGCACGCCGCCACGAGCCCGAGCGGGACACCGGCCGCCGAGCGCAGCGTCGAGAACGTCACCAGCGCGGGGATCGTGTCCCCGTCGGGGCGGGGGATCAGCACCTCGCGGCGGATCGAATCCATCGCGTGGCCCTGCAGGGCGTCGGTGACCTCGGCGAGGTCGATCGCGTCGCCGGCGAGGTCGCGCCAGGTCGACGCGCGCATCGACTCGGCGCTCCGGCCCATGATGGCCGTCGCCGCGCGGTTGAAGCCCGTCACGCGCTGCGTCCGGTCGAGGACGATGAGTCCGGTGCCGACGCACTCGAAGACGAGATCGCGGAAGGCTTCGAGATCGAGCAGGTCGCGCTGGCGCGTCTGCAGCTCGCGCTGCGTCGAGCGGTACCGTTCGGCCACGCCGCCCGCCACGATCGCGACGATGAGAAACGTGGCCGAGTTGAGGAAGATCGTCACGACTTCGAGCGCGGTGGTCTCGTGCGGCGGCTCGAAGAAGTAGGTGATGGGGAACACCGTGTCGCCGAAGACGAGCCCGCTGTAGAGGAGGCACGCCTCCGCCGCGATGGCCAGCGCGCCGGGGCGGGAGAGCAGCACGCAGGCGCCGGTGACCGAGAGCACGTAGAGGAACGGAAAGATCGAGCGCGCGCCGCCGGTGGCGGCCACGATCGCGGTGACGAGCGCGATGTCGAGCGTCGTGAGCAGCGCGGCCACCCGCCGCGGACGCGGCGCCACCCGGCGCACGAGGACGGGGATCGAGGTGCCGGTGGCGACGAGCAGCACGAGCCCGAGGAGCGGCGCGTTGCGCGCGACGTCGGACGTCGTGAGCGGAACGGTGACGACCAGGAGCCCGGTGACGGCCAGGCGAGCCCACGCGAACGCGCGCAGCAGCCAGGTGGACTCCAAGGCGGTCACTTACTTGACGAGCGTCACCATCTTGAAGATCGGCATGTACATCGCCACGACGAGGCCGCCGACCACCACGCCGAGGAACACGATCATCATCGGCTCGAGCAGCGCGGTGAGCGAGTTGACGGCCGTGTCGACCTCGTCGTCGTAGAAGTCGGCGATCTTCGACAGCATGTTGTCGAGCGCGCCCGTGTTCTCGCCGACGTTGATCATGTGCACCACCATGGGCGGAAAGACCGGCGTGCTCCGCAGCGGATCTGCGAGCGTGCGGCCCGCCATGACCGCGCTGCGCGCCTGGAGCACGGCCGCCTCGACCACGCGGTTGCCCGACGAGCGCGCGGTGATCAGGAGCCCCTCGAGAATCGGCACGCCGGACGCGAGGAGCGTGCCCATCGTGCGCGTGAAGCGGGCCACGGCCACCTTCTTGATCAGCGTGCCGATGACGGGGATCTTGAGCAGGATGCGGTCGATGACCTTGCTGCCGTTGTCGGTCGCGTAGTAGCGCTTGAGCGCCCAGATCCCGCCGGCGATCCCGAGGATGATGAAGATGATGAACTTCTGCGTGAAGTCCGACAGCCACATGACGACCTTGGTCGGCATCGGCAGCTCCGCGCCGAGACCCTCGAACATCTTCGCGAACGTCGGGATCACGAAGATCATCATGAAGACGATGACGAGGAACGCGACGCCCATGATGGTGATCGGGTACACCATCGCGCCCTTGACCTTGCGCTTCAGCGCCGCGGCCTTCTCGATGTACCCGGACAGCCGCTGGAGCACGACGTCGAGCACGCCGCCCGACTCGCCGACCGCGAGCATGTTGGTGAACAGGTCGTCGAAGGCCTTCGGATATTTCCGGAACGAGTCGGCGAGCGCGGTGCCGCCCTCGACGTCCTTGGCGATGCGCGCGGTGACCTCGCGCAGGGTCTTCGATTCGCTTTGCTCGGAGAGGATCGCCAGGCACTGCGCGATCGGCAGGCCGGCGTCGATCATCGTCGAGAACTGGCGCGTGTAGATCGCGAGGTCCTTGTCCTTGACCTTGCCGCCGACCTTCGAGCCGCCGCTCCCGAACAGCCCGGCGCCGGGCGCCTTCGGCTTCTTCTCCTCGACCGCGGTCGCGATGATGCCTCGCCCGCGGAGCACCGCCACCGCGCCGAGCCGGTTGTCCGCCTCGATCTCGCCGGTGACCGCTCCGCCGGACGCGCGTCCCCGATATGCGAACGTCGCCATACTGTTGAGCCCCAAACCTTGACCGCCCATGGCGGTCAAGGTGTTTCTGCGTGCGCGCCTAGGACATCGTGACGCGCAGGACTTCGTCGACCGTCGTGGTCCCGTCGATGACTTTCGAAAGGCCGGACTGGCGCAGCGTCTTCATCCCCTGCGCCTGCGCGATCTCGCGCAGCTCCGTCGTCGGCGCGGCCTTCAGGATCGCGTCGCGGAGCTCCTGCGAGACCGGCATGACTTCGTAGAGCGCGATCCGGCCCTTCATCCCGGTGAAGTTGCAGACCTGACAGCCCTTGCCCTTGTAGAACTGCGTCTTGCCGAGGCCCGTGGGCACGTGGCCGTACGGCACGAGCGACTCCTCGTCGGCCTCGTACGGTTCCTTGCAGTCCTTGCACACCTTGCGTCCGAGGCGCTGCGCGAGGATCAGCTGCAGTGCGGACGCGATGAGGAACGGCGGGATGCCCATGTCGACGAGGCGCGCGACCGTCGACGGGCAGTCGTTGGTGTGCAGCGTCGAGAACACGAGGTGGCCCGTGAGCGCCGCGCGGATGGAGATCTGCGCGGTCTCGAGGTCGCGCGTCTCACCGACGAGGATGACGTCCGGGTCCTGCCGCAGGAAGGAGCGCAGCGCGGCCGCGAAGGTGCGGCCGACGCCTTCGTCGACCTGGACCTGGTTGACGCCCTTCAGGTTGTACTCGACCGGGTCCTCGGCGGTCATGATGTTGTGCTCGGGCGAGTTGATCGTGTGGATCGCCGAGTAGAGCGTGGTCGTCTTGCCCGAGCCGGTCGGGCCCGTGATCAGCACCATCCCGTACGGCTGCTTGATCGCGTGGCCGAACTTCTCGAGGCTCCACGGGTCGAAGCCGAGCTGCGTGAGGTCGAGGTTCAGCGCGTCCTTGTCGAGGATGCGGAGGACGGCCTTCTCGCCGAAGATCGTCGGCAGGATCGACACGCGGAAGTCGATCTCGCGCGTGTTGTAGCGCAGCTTGATGCGCCCGTCCTGCGGCATCCGGCGCTCGGCGATGTCGAGGTTCGACATGATCTTGAGGCGCGAGATGATCGCCGGCTCGAGCCGCTTGGGCGGCGCCAGCATCTCGTGCAGCACGCCGTCGATGCGGAACCGGATGCGGAAGACCTTCTCGTACGGCTCCCAGTGGATGTCGGAGGCGCCCTTGCGGATCGCGTCGACGAGCACCATGTTCACGAGCTTGACGACCGGCGCTTCGTCCGCCGACTCCTTGAGCTCGAAGACGTCGACCTTGCTCGGGGTGTCGTCCTCGACGACCTCGACGTTGCCGACCTCCGCCGACAGCGCGGTCATCACGTCGGTGACCGCGTCCGACTGCGCGTCGTAGTTGCGCTCGATCGCCTTGCGGATCGCGGCCTGCGAGGCGACGACGGGCGTGACCTGGAGGTTCGTCATGAACGCGACGTCGTCGAGGGCGAAGACGTTCGTCGGGTCGGCCATCGCCAGCGTGAGCGTCGAGCCCGACTTCTTGATCGGGAGGACCTCGTACTTCTTCGCGATGGCGTCCGGGACGAGCTTCAGGACCTCGGGGTCGATGTCGAGCCGGGACAGCGTGATCGAGGGGATGCCGTACTGCCGGGACAGGAAGCCGATGAGCTGCTCTTCCTGGACGAAGTTGAGCTTGAGGAGGATGGTGCCGAGCTTCTCGGTGCTTCCCCGCTGCTCCGCCAGTGCCTTTGCCAGCTGCTCTTCGTTGATGAGCCCTTCGGCGACGAGAAGGTCGCCGAGACGGCGGGTCACGGGTTGCCCGAGCTTGGCCTGACGCATGGGTGCCGAGACTATCTACTGTAGCCCACCCACCCGTTTCAACGTGTCAACAAAGGCACGGTAAGCCTCGTCCTGGTAGAGGACGAAGACGACGCGTTTCAGCGTACTTCCGCCCGCTTTGAGGTGGGTCACGACGGCCTGGATCATGGCGTCCGCCGACTGCGCCGGGGGCACGTGGCCGACCCCGGTCCCGAGCGCCGGGAAGGCGAGCGAGGTGAGCTTGTGCTTCACCGCGAGCGCGAGCACGGCCTGGGTGGTGCGCGCGATCGTCTCGGGGTCCGTTTTCAGGTCGGTGCCCATGACGGCCGCGTGGATGATGTGCGTGGCGGGCAGGTTTCCGGCGGTGGTCAGGACCGCTTCTCCGACGTCGACCGGACCGAGGCGCATCGCCTCTTCCTCGATCACGACGCCGCCGCGCTTCTTGAGCGCGCCCGCGACGCCGGTGCCCATGACGAGCGCGGTGTTCGCGGCGTTGACGACCGCGTCGGCTTCGAAGAGCGAGATGTCGCCGCGCTCGATGCCCACGGTCGCGAGACCGATCTTCGTCTTCATCGCCGCCGCTCCGCCGCCTTCACCGCTTCCCAGGCCTGCTCGAGATCCGCCTGCGGCACGTTCTCCACCGACTTCCCCTGCGCGCTCAGTTCCGCCTCCATCTCGGTGAAGCGCCGCCGGAACTTTTCGGTCGCGCCGTGAAGCGCGTCCTCGGCGTCGATCGACGCCAACCGTGCGGCGTTCACGAGGGAAAACAGCACATCGCCGAGCTCCTCGCGGATCCGGTCCCGATCGCCGGCCGCGAGCGCTTCGCCTGCTTCGTCGATCTCCTCGCGCACCTTCTCCCACGCGGCGCGCGCGTCGGGCCAGTCGAAGCCCACGCGCGCCGCTTTCGATTGCGTGCGCTGCGCGCGGACCAGCGCGGGCATCGCGCGCGGGACGCCGTCGAGGATCGAGCGGTGCCGGCCCTGCGCGGTCGCTTCGCGCTGCTTCAGCGTCTCCCACTGCGCGAGCGCCTCGCCGGGCGTCCCCACGGCGGCGTCGCCGAAGACGTGCGGGTGGCGGCTCACCATCTTGTCGACGAGCGCGGCGAGCACGTCACGCATCGCGAATTCGCCCCGCTCCTCGGCGATGCGCGCGTGGAAGACGACCTGGAAGAGCAGATCGCCGAGCTCCTCGGCGAGCGCGCGCGATTCGCCCGCGTCGATCGCGTCGAGGACCTCGTAGGCTTCCTCGATGAGGAAGGGCTTCAACGAGGCGGGCGTCTGTTCGCGATCCCACGGACAGCCGCCCGGTTCACGGAGCCGCGCCATGATTGCGAGGAGTCTGTCGAAGAGAGCGGCGGGGGCCTGAGTCATCTCGCTTCCCGTGCGGTCGAATCAGTATACAGGAAGGGTTTTGGGCCTACGAGGTCTGGATGATCAGACGGCCGGGCTCGATGCGAACGCCGTCGATCGCCTCGGGCATCGGTGAGCGGAGCAGGCGGAGCGCCGCGGGATCGAGCAGGACGCGGAGCATGACTTCGGGCAGGGGCAAGCGTCCGATCCAGAACTGTTGGACGTCGAGCCGAAGCCAGCGACGGTCGCGCGCGGCGCCCGTGCCCTCGAGCGTCACGCGCGCGCGGATCGCGAGCCACACGCCGCGATCGAGCCATCCCGCGGGCAGGACAGGGGTGAGCGCCGACAGCGGCGCCACGCCGAGGAGCTGACGGAGCGGAAGCTGTCCCGCGATGTCGGCGTGGCCGTCGGCGGGAAGACGCACGCCGAGGTTGCGCAGCGGCATGTCGGCGGTCTCGACGAGATGCCGCGCGAGGAACGCGTTCACCTCTCGCTCCGAGAGCGTCACGGTGTGCGGCCGCCCGCTTCCCGAGCGGCGGATGACTTCGAAGATCTTCTGCTGCGCCTTGAACCCGTCGCTGGGGGCCACCGGGCCGCCGGCGACGTCGGGCGTCCGCATGGCCTGAAAGGTTGCCCACGCCCCGCCACCGACGAGAGCGATGAGGATCAGAACGGTCAGGCATCCCGAGCAGCCGAGGCGCAGCACCCACACGACCCTACCACCAGTCCCCTCCTAAACCTCCATAGACAATGGTCTTTGGCTGGCTCAGGCGGAGACTGACCGAGCTGATTTGACAGATACACACTCACTTGATATATGAACTATGTACTCAATGAGGTCGGCGGGAGGCCGACGATAATCATCAGGAGGGCAAGGGCTATGGCCATGGAGCGTTGGCGGCCGTTCGGCACGATGGAGCGTTGGGACCCGTTCCGCAATCTCGGCGACATTCAGACCGAAGTGAACCGCCTCTTCGACAGCTGGAGCGGTCGTCCGGCAACGTCGGCGCTCGCGGATCGGATGTGGCTGCCGGCAGTCGACGTCCAGGAGACCAAGGCCGACATCGTGCTCAGCTTCGACATCCCCGGCGTCAACGAGAAGGACGTGCAGGTCTCGATGACCGGCGATCTGCTGACGGTGAAGGGGGAGCGTCGGTTCGAGCGCGAGAGCAACGGCGACCAGAGCTACCACCGCGTGGAGCGGCTCTACGGGAAGTTCGAGCGCAGCGTCCAGCTGCCGTTCCCGGTGCAGACGGACAAGATCAAGGCGACGTATCGCGACGGCGTGCTGACGATCAAGCTCCCGAAGGCCGAGGAGCTGAAGCCGCGCGAGATCAAGATCGACGTGCTCTAAGCAGTTTCGAGTAGTTCGCCGGGGGAGGCTTGGAGGGGGCCGCCTCGGCCCCCTCCAATACCAGACGATGTGCTGGCGCCTCCAACTATGAGAACGGAGACAGGAGTCATGGCAAAGGTCATCGGAATCGACCTGGGAACGACGAACAGTGTTGTCTCGGTGGTCGAAGGTGGAAATCCCACGGTCATCGCCAACCAGGAGGGGAGCCGGCTCACTCCGTCGGTCGTGGGATTCACCAAGGACAACGAGATCCTCGTGGGCCAGGTCGCCAAGCGGCAAGGCATCACGAACCCGGAGAACACGGTGTTCTCCATCAAGCGGTTCATGGGCCGCCGCTACGACGAGGTTCTGCAGGAGATCAAGCTCGTCCCCTACAAGGCCGTGAAGGCGAGCAACAACGACGCGCGCGTCGAGATCCGCGGCAAGCAGTACTCGCCGCCCGAGATCTCCGCCATGATCCTGCGCAAGCTGAAGGAAGCCGCCGAGGCGTATCTCGGCGAGAAGGTCACGCAGGCGGTCATCACCGTGCCCGCGTACTTCAACGACGCCCAGCGGCAGGCCACGAAGGACGCCGGCAAGATCGCCGGCCTCGACGTGCTCCGCATCATCAACGAGCCGACCGCCGCGGCGCTGGCGTACGGCCTCGACAAGAAGAAGGACGAGACGATCGTGGTCTACGACCTCGGCGGCGGCACCTTCGACATCTCGATCCTCGAGATCGGCGAAGGCGTGTTCGAGGTGAAGGCGACCAACGGCGACACGCACCTGGGCGGTGACGACTTCGACCAGCGCGTGATCGACTGGATCGCCGAGGAGTTCAAGAAAGAGAACGGCATCGACCTTCGCAAGGACCGCATGGCCCTCCAGCGCCTCAAGGAAGGTGCGGAGAAGGCCAAGATGGAGCTGTCGAGCACCGTGCAGACGGAGATCAACCTGCCGTTCATCACGGCGGACGCGAGCGGGCCGAAGCACCTCGTGCTGACCCTGACGCGCGCCAAGCTCGAATCGCTCGTCGCCGACCTGATCGAGCGCACGCTCGGTCCGGCGCGGCAGGCGATGCAGGACGCCGGCGTGAGCGCGAAGGACATCAAGGAGGTCATCCTCGTCGGTGGCCAGACGCGCATGCCGAAGGTCCAGGACGTGGTCAAGCAGCTCTTCGGCAAGGAGCCGCACAAGGGCGTCAATCCCGACGAGGTCGTCGCGGTCGGGGCCGCGGTCCAGGGCGCCGTGCTCACGGGCGAGGTGAAGGACCTCCTCCTCCTCGACGTGACGCCGCTCTCGCTCGGCATCGAGACGCTCGGGGGCGTGATGACGACGCTCATCCCGCGCAACACGACGATCCCGACCAAGAAGAGCGAGACGTTCACGACTGCGGCCGACAGCCAGACGTCCGTCGAAGTCCACGTGCTCCAGGGCGAGCGCCCGATGGCGCGCGACAACCGCACGCTCGGCAAGTTCCACCTCGTGGGGATCCCGCCGGCGCCGCGCGGCGTGCCGCAGGTCGAGGTGACGTTCGACATCGACGCGAACGGCATCCTCAACGTGTCCGCCCAGGACAAGGCGACGGGCAAGCAGCAGAACATCACGATCACCTCGTCGTCGGGCCTCACGAAGGACGAGATCGACCGGATGGTGAAGGAGGCGGAGTCGAACGCCGCCGAGGACGCGAAGCACAAGCAGGAGATCGAGGTCCGCAACCAGACCGACTCGCTCGTGTACTCGACCGAGCGCTCGCTCGGCGAGCACGGGTCGAAGCTGCCCGAAGCGGACAAGAAGGCGATCGAGGACGCGCTCGGCGAGGCGAAGGAAGCGCTGAAGACCGACGACGTGGAGCGCATGAAGCGCGCGCAGGAGACGCTCATGCGCGCGGCGCAGAAGCTCGGCGAGGTCATGTACCGCGAGAGCCAGGCTCAGGGACAGCCCGGTCAGCCCGGCGGTCCCTCCGGCGGCCCGAGCGCCGGCGGCCCGAAGGAAGGCGAGGTCGTGGACGCCGAGTTCGAGGACCTGGGCGACAAGAAACAGTAGGTGACCACCGTGCGACGCGACTACTACGCGGTGCTCGGGGTCACTGCGACCGCCGCGCCGCGCGAGGTCCGGCAAGCGTACCGGCGCCTCGCGCGGCAGTACTCGCCCGACGTCAACTTCTGGGACGAGCGCGCGCGCGTGCTGTTCGAGGAGATCGCCGAAGCGTATCGCGTGCTCAGCGATCCGGCGGCGCGCGACATGTACGACCGCTTCGGGACCGCGGCGGGCACGCGGGACGCGCTCGCGCCAGGCCGCCGGGGGGACGACGTGCACATCGCCGTGGACGTCGCGTTTGCCGAGGTGGCGCGCGGGGCGGCGCGCACCCTCGGTGTCACCCGCTTCTCGCCGTGCCGCGCGTGCGGCGCGCGCGGGCGTGTCGCCGGCGGAGCCGGATGCCCCGCGTGCGGCGGGCGCGGGGTGACGCGCGTCACCGAACCCGTCGCGTTCACGATGCCGCCCGGCGTCGACACCGGTGTCCAGCTGCGTGTGGCGGGCGAGGGGAGCGCAGGCCCGTTCGGCGGACCGCGCGGCGACCTCATCGTCAGCACGCGCGTGGCCGAGCATCCGTTCTTCACGCGCAAGGGCGACAACGTGCACTGCGAGCTCGCGCTCAGCGTGTGGGAGGCCTTGCGCGGCGCGCGCATCAAGGTGCCGACCCCGCAGGGCGAGGCGGCGATCATCGTGCCGCCCGGCACGCCGTCGGGGCGCGTGTTCCGCCTGCGCGGCCACGGGCTCCCGCGCCTCGCGCACGACGGCGCGGGGGATCTGCACGTCACCGTGCGCGTCGCGATGCCGGAAGGGCTCGACGCGCGGACCGAGGAGCTCGTGCGCGACCTCGAACGGCTCCTCCCGATGGATCCCCGCCATGGCCTCGAGAAGTTCCGTGGCGGCGCCGCGTGACATGACCGACCGCGGACGGCCCCTCTACATGATCGGGGTGGTCGCGGAGATGCTGAACGTCCACCCGCAGACGTTGCGCTTCTACGAGAAGAAAGGGCTGCTGCGCCCGAGCCGGACGGTGGGACGCACGCGCATGTACTCCGCGGAAGACGTGGAAGAGCTCGCGCGCCTGCTTCGTCTCACACGTGACCTCGGCGTGAACCTCGCCGGCGTCGAGATCATCATAAAGATGCGACGGCGAATGCTCGATATGCAGAAGCAGATCGAAGACCTCCTCGCCTACGTCCGCGCCGACGGCGGCACCCCGCCGGTGCGGCGTGGCGACGACGAGCCCCGCGCGGCGCTCGTGCGCGCCGCCTCGGGCCAGCTCGGCCCCGTCGATCTCTTCTGAGAAAGGTCGCCATGACAGACGAGAAGGATCCGAGGGATCTCAGAGTCCCCGATGTGATCAATATCCTCCCGCTCCGCGGGACGGTCTTGTTCCCGCACGCGGTGGTGCCCCTTGCGGCGGGACGAGCGTCGTCCGTCCACGCGATCGAAGACGCGATGCGCGGCCCCCGCCTCGTCGGCGCCATGATGCAGAAGGATCCGGCGACCGATGCGCCGGGCCGCGACGGCCTGCACGACGTCGGCACGCTCGCGCTGATCCACAAGGTGCTCAAACAGCCCGACGGCAGCCTGCGTCTCGTCGTTCAGGGCCTCGGGCGGTGCCGTCTCGGCGACGTCGTGCAGCACGCGCCCTTCCTGCGCGCGCGCATCGAGGCCGTGGCCGAAGAGACCGGAACGTCCGACCTCGAGGTCGAGGCGCTGGCGCGCAGCGCGACCTCGCTCTTCCAGAAGGTCGTGGCGCTCACGCCGACGCTGCCGGACGAGCTCGCGAGCGTCACCGCCGACGCCGAGAATCCCGGCGCGACCGCCGATCTCATCGCCGGCGCCCTCACGACGCTCGCCTTGCCGGTACGCCAGGGTCTCCTGGCGGCGATCGACGTGAAGGAGCGGCTCTCGCGCCTCGTGGCCGCGCTCGGCAAGGAGGCGGAGGTCCTCGAGCTCGGCTCGAAGATCCAGTCCGAGATCCAGTCGGAGATGTCGAAGACGCAGCGCGAGTATTACCTGCGCGAGCAGCTCAAGGCGATCCAGAAGGAGCTCGGCGAGACCGACGACCGCACACAGGAGGTCGACCAGCTCCGCGAGAAGATCGAAGCGGCCGGGATGACCGAGGAGGCGAAGACGGAAGCGCTGCGCGAGCTCGACCGGCTCGCGAAGATGAATCCGGCCGCCGCCGAGTACACCGTCGTGCGCACGTATCTCGACTGGCTCGTGACGATGCCGTGGACGCAGGAGACGACCGACGACATCGACATCGAGCGGGCGCGTGCGATCCTCGACGAGGACCACGAGGGTGTCGGCAAGATCAAGGAGCGCATCCTCGAATACCTCGCGGTGAAGAAGATCCGGCCGGCGGGCAAGGATCCGATCCTCTGCTTCGTCGGGCCTCCCGGCGTGGGCAAGACGTCCCTCGGCAAATCGATCGCGCGGGCGCTGGGACGGAAGTTCCACCGCATCTCGCTCGGCGGCATGCGCGACGAGGCGGAGATCCGCGGCCACCGGCGCACGTACATCGGCGCGCTGCCGGGCCAGATCATCCAGGGGCTGCGCCGCGCGGGGACGAAGAACCCCGTGTTCATGCTCGACGAGATCGACAAGCTCGGGATGGACTTCCGCGGCGATCCGGCGTCGGCGCTGCTGGAGGTGCTCGACCCCGAGCAGAACGGGACGTTCCGCGATCACTACCTGGACGTCGCGTTCGACCTCTCGCGCGTGCTGTTCGTGACGACGGCGAACGTGATGGACACGGTGCCGCCGCCGCTGCGCGACCGGATGGAGATCATCCCGCTCGCGGGCTACACCGAGGAGGAGAAGATCGCGATCGCGCAGAAGCACCTGGTGCCGAAGCAGGCGACCGAGCACGGCCTCGTGGCCGGCGAGGACGTCACCTTCACGCCGGAGGCGCTGCGGCTGCTCGCGCGCGGCTACACGCGCGAAGCCGGCGTCCGCAACCTCGAGCGTGAGATCGCGAGCGTCTGCCGCAAGATCGCGCGCCGGCGCGCGGAAGGAAAGACCGAGCCGCAGACGGTGACGCCCGACATGGTCACCGGCTTCCTCGGCGTGCCGCGGTTCGAATTCGAGGAAGTGGAGGAGCGCACGCGCGTGCCGGGTGTCGTCACGGGGCTCGCGTGGACGCCCGCGGGTGGTGACGTCCTCTTCGTCGAGGCCACGCGGATGAAGGGCAAAGGCACGCTCACGCTCACCGGTCAGCTCGGCGACGTCATGAAGGAATCGGCGCAGGCCGCGCTCTCGTGGGTGCGCGCGAACGCCGAGCGCCTCGGCATCGCGCCCGACTTCTGGGAGAGTGCCGACATCCACGTCCACGTCCCGGCGGGCGCCATCCCCAAGGACGGGCCGTCGGCCGGCGTGACGATGGCCTCGGCGCTCGTGTCGCTGCTCACCAATCGAGCGGTCGCCGGGGGTCTGGCGATGACCGGCGAGATCAGCCTGGCGGGTCGTGTCCTGCCGGTGGGCGGGATCAAGGAGAAGGTCCTGGCCGCGCACCGGGCCGGGGTCCGCACCCTCGTCCTGCCACGCAGGAATGAGAAGAATCTCCTGGAAGACGTTCCCCCGGACGTCCGGGAGGTCATGACCGTGCACCTCGCGGACTCGATCGAGGACGTCCTGCGGGTGGCCCTCGACAGCCGGGGCGCGACCACGTCGCGCCCCGAGCCGGCGATGGCCTAAGATCCTGTTTTCGCTGCTGTTCTATCTTCTTCCTTGAGGCTCTGCAACGGAGTCGCTAAGATCGAGACGTGACCCGATTCCTGGTGATCCTGGCCGCTGCTGCCGCGGTCCTGGCGGGGGCGGCCCCGTCGGGTGCCGAGACCTATCAATTCGTGGGGCCGGACGGCACGGCCCATTTCACCAACGCCCCGAGCGATCCCCGATACAAGCGCATGGCGGGGGTGCCGAAGAATAGCTCTGGAACGGCGGAGGGCCTGCTTCGCGTGCCGTCGTCGGTCTCGACCGCTTCGCTGACCGAGACCATCAGGGAGGCGGCGCAGCGCCACGGCGTCCCCGAGGATCTGGTGTCCGCGGTCATCCGGGTGGAGTCAGGCTTCAACGTCCGCGCCGTCTCGCGCAAAGGTGCGCGGGGCCTCATGCAGCTGATGCCCGGGACGGCCGCGATCCTCGGCGTGCGCGACTCGTTCGATCCCGTCGAGAACATCGACGGTGGCGTGCGCCACCTTCGCGGGCTCCTGGATCGCTACGGCAGCAACCTGCCGTTCGCGCTCGCCGCGTACAACGCCGGCGAGGGCGCGGTCAACACGTATGGCGGCATTCCGCCGTATCCCGAGACGCAAGCCTACGTCGGACGGATCCTCGCGATCCTCGGCGGAGAGCCGCTGCTCAACGTCTCGTCGTCCGGCGCGAACTATCGCTATCTCGCCGAGGACGGCGCGGTCGTGTACAGCAACATCCCGCCCCGCGTCATCCGCGCCAGGCGCTAGCCCGGCCTCGCTCGATCACGCTCGCGACGAGCGATCGAGCCCTCGATACTGAATCGCTTCCGCCACGTGCTCGACGGTGAGCCGATCGTCGCCCGCGAGATCCGCGATCGTCCGCGCGACTTTCAGCACGCGGTCGTGGCCGCGCGCCGAGAGCCCGAGCCGCGTGATCGCCGCCACCAGCACGCGCTCGGCGTCCGGCGGCAGGAGACAGTGGCGGCGGACCTGGCGGTGAGTCATCTCCGCGTTCGTGCGGATGCGCAGGCCGGCGAACCGTCCCGCCTGGCGCGCGCGCGCCGCGACGACGCGCTCTCGCAGCACGCCTGACGTCTCCTCGACGCCGTCCGTTCTCAGCTCTTCGGGCGGCAGCGCAGGCAGATCGACGTGGAGGTCGATGCGGTCGAGGAGCGGCCGCGAGATCTTCCCGAGATACCGCTGCCGCTCCGCGGGTGTGCACCGGCACCGGTCGAGCGCCGCGCACCCGCGGCGACACGGGTTCGCCGCGGCGACGAGCTGGATGCGCGCGGGGAAGTGACCGACGGACCCGAGGCGCGCGATCGAGATGTGCCCGTCCTCGAGCGGTTGTCGCAGCGACTCGAGCACGTTCACCGCGAACTCGGGAATCTCGTCCATGAAGAGGATGCCGCGGTGCGCGAGCGTGATCTCGCCGGGGCGCGGCGGGTTGCCACCGCCGATCAGCCCCGATGCGGAGATCGTGTGATGGGGTGCGCGGAACGGCCGCGCGCGCATGAGTCCCGCGCTCGCGCTCAGCAAGCCGGCGACGCTCCAGATCGTGGAGACCTCGATCATCTCGTCGGCGCTCAGGGGAGGAAGGATCGCGGGCAGCCGTCGTGCCAGCATGGTCTTGCCCGCGCCGGGTGGTCCGACGAAGAGCACGTTGTGTCCGCCGGCGGCCGCGATCTCGAGCGCACGCTTCGCGTGCGCCTGTCCACGGACATCGGCGAAGTCGAGCTCCTCCTGCGCCGCCGCGGTCGCCCCGCCGAGGAGCGATGCCGTCGCGAGCAGGCGCGCCGCCGCCGCGGCCGGCGACTCCGTGGCCTCTCCATTCAGCGTGGCAACCGCGTCTGTCAGCGTGGGCGCCGCCATCGCGCCGACGTCGTCGACGAGGGCGGCCTCCGCCTCGTTGCCCGCCGGCACGACCAGGCGTGCGATGCGACGCCGCCGGCAGGCGAGCGCGACCGCGAGGACCCCGCGCACCGGTTGAATCGAGCCGTCGAGCGCGAGCTCGCCGACGACCGCGATCTCCGGCGTGCGGCCGTCGCGCACGCACCCCGTCGCGGCGAGGATCCCGAGGGCGATGGGCAGGTCGAACGCGGGACCGGTCTTGCGAAAGGTCGCGGGCGACAGGTTCACGGTGATGCGGTCCGAGGGAAAGGCGAAGCCCGCGTTGCGGATGGCCGTGCGGACGCGCTCGCGACTTTCCCGCACCGCGGAATCGGGGAGCCCGACGATCTGGAACGAGGGCAGCCCCGGTGCGACGTCGACCTCGACGCTGACGAGCGCCGCTTCCACGCCGACGAGCGCTGCCGAGAACACGCGCGCGAGCACGGCGCGATTCTTCGGCGCGGCGCCGGGCGGGTCAATGCCGCGAATGAGATACGGTGCTAGATTGTTGCGGCATGGGCCTCGAGCCGCTGGCGGACAGCACTCGCCCGTTGCGGCCTACCGTCCTGGTGGTCGACGACGACGCCGGCCTCCGCGAGTCCTTTCGCCTGATCCTCGAGGACGAGTACGAAGTCGTCGACGTCACCAGCGGCCACCAGGCGCTCGAGGTCGTGCGCGCGGCCCAGGTCGACGTGGTGCTGCTCGACATCCGCCTGCCCGAGCTCGACGGCATCGACGTGCTCGGGCGCATGAAGCAGATCGACGAGCAGGTCGAGGTGATCCTCGTCACCGCGGTGAAGACGGTGAAGACCGCCGTCGCCGCCATGAAGCTCGGCGCGTTCGACTACGTCACCAAGCCGTTCGAGGAAGAAGAGCTGCTGGCGACGATCCGCCGCGCGCTGCAGAAGCGCTCGCTCGAGCGCGAGGTCGTGTACCTGCGCACCGAGCTCGCGCGCCGCTCGGGCCTCGACGACATCGTGGGCCAGCATCCGGAGATGCAGAAGCTCTTCCGCACGATCTCGCAGGTCGCCGCGACGTCGAGCACCGTCCTCATCAGCGGCGAGAGCGGGACGGGCAAGGAGCTCGTCGCCCGCGCGATCCACCGGATGGGGCCCCGCCGCGAGAAGCCGTTCGTCGCCGTGAACCCCGCGGCGATCTCCGAGACGCTCGTGGAATCGGAGCTGTTCGGCCACGAGAAGGGCGCGTTCACCGGCGCCTACCAGCGGAAGCCCGGGCGGTTCGAGCTCGCCCAGGGCGGCACGCTCTTCCTCGACGAGATCGCGTCACTGAAGCCCGAGATGCAGGCCAAGCTCCTGCGGGTCCTCCAGGAGCGCGAGCTCGAGCGCGTCGGCGGCACGCGCGCGATCCGGCTCGACGTCCGGATCGTGGCGGCCAGCAACGTCGACCTGCGCCAGGCCGTCGAGCGCGAAGCCTTTCGAGCCGACCTCTATTACCGGCTCAACGTCATGCCGATCATGGTGCCGCCGCTCCGCGACCGGCGGTCGGACGTCCCGCTGCTGGTCGACCACTTCATCCAGCGGTACACGGCCGAGCTCGGGAAGCGCCACACGACCATGACGCCCGAGGCGCTGGCCGCCCTCCAGGAGTACCCGTGGCCCGGTAACGTCCGGGAGCTCCAGAACGTCATCGAGCGGGCGGTGGCGCTGGTCGAGTCCGGGCCGATCGGGCTCAACGACCTCCCGACGGACGTGCTCCTCCCCGACCATCGCCTGCGGGTCAAGCAGGCGGAGAACCTCCCTCTCAAAACCGCGACAGACGAATTCGAGCGCCAGATCGTGCTGCGAGTCCTCGAGCGGGTGCAATGGAATCGCAGCGAAGCGTCGCGGATCCTGGGCATTCACCGCAACTCACTGAAAGTGAAGCTGAAGCGCTGGGGCGTCGATGTTTCCGATGATGAAACGTAGGTGCGATGCCCTGACTCGCAGCAGAGTGAACAGCGACAGTGCATCGCAAAAAAATGGACTTCGCGTCGCGCACTTCGCCCGCGAAACACTTCCGGGTGGACGCCTCCTGCACAGTGGCTGGTCGTGCACCGGATTTTGCACGTCGACGAAGCAATACATGAATCAAGCAGTTAGCACTCGCGCGGCGCACAGCCCACGTGGCGGCCCGTTTGCTCCTGGCTCTCGCGACGATCGGCGCGGCAGTCTCAGCGTGAGGGTGACCGGACGGCCGACTAAAGGAGAGAGCCATGAAGAAGGTTCTCGGAGCGGTCGTGACTCTGGTGGCCCTGCTGCTCGCGGCAGGGATCATCGAGTCGGGTGTCACGGACACCACGCAGGTGTTCCAGGCCGTCGGCACGGCGGACGGGGGCGGCGGAGGGTCGGGCGGTCCCTAGTGCCCCGACCCGCGAGTCCCGCCGGAAAAATCGGCCGGCACTGACCGCGCGGGGGGCGGATAGAAAAGTGGGGTCCGGACCGTGGACCATGATGCAGCCGTCGCGGGGCCCGTCGCGGCCGGC
>VGLJ01000061.1 GCA_016866775.1 Candidatus Rokuibacteriota bacterium
AGAGCCGGCACGACTTGATCGAATGGATGACGAGCGCGTCGGCCTCCCACTCCTCGACGTAGCGCTTGATCTGCGCGTAGCGGGCCACGATGGAGCGATTGGTGAGGTTCTGGACCAGCATCTGCTCCGCGATGGACTCGAGCGGGCGGCGCGGGTCGTGCCGGAACCCGAACTCCCAGATGCCGCCGACCGTCGAATACGTCGACTGCACCGCGACCGCGCCCCACTTCGTGAAGAGGTTCCGGAAGCTCTTGTAGAAGGGATACGGCGGCGGGCCCTCGACGACCGTCCGCACGCGCTCTTCGGAGAGCGGGCCCAGGCCCTCGTCCACGAGCCGCTCGAACTCGGTCGCGGCGTCGTCGAAGAAGTCGGCGGCCTCGGCCGTGCCCCGCAGCACGTTGATCGGGCCCATCATGTTGATCGAGTCGAAGTACGAGTCGAACGGCGCCGGCCGGTGCTTCGTGAGGTGCTTGCACCGCGCGTACCCCTCCTGGGCGCGCGCCGCGAGCGCGAGCCGCTCGCGCAGCTCGTCGATGTCGAAGCGGCGCCCGGTGATCCGCTCGCAGAGCGCGATCAGCTCTTCGAGCTGCGCCACCACGTAGCGGACGTCGGCGTCGGCGATCCGCTCGGTGCGCGCGAAGGGGACGTCCAGCATGAAGAGGGGGGCTCCGGAGATGTCGGCGAGGTGCGCGAACCACTTCACGTACACGTTGCAGCCGACGTAGTTGCACACGACGAGCGACGGGAACGGGATCGGCTTCCCCGGGCCCATGCCTCCCTCGAGGACGAGCCCGACGTCGGCCTTCACGTAGGCGCAGTTGTCGCTCGAGTAGCCGGCCTGTTCGGCCTTGAGGATCAGCGGCAGCGACTTGTGACGGATCGCGTTCTGGAGCGCGGTCACCTCGGGGAACATCGGCAGGACGTGACAGGCGCGCAGCAGCTCCACGCAGTTGCCCGAGATCATGATGGCGCCGGTGGCGACGCCTTCCGCCTCCGCGCGCGCGAGCGCTCCCATCCAGTCACTCATGAGCGCGCGCGAGCGCTCGTGCACGATGCCCTGGTACTGCCGCTCCGTCACGGGGCTGGACCGATCGACATGGGGGGCCCGAGACGGGTCCCCCAAGCCCCCCACGCTGCGGGCCCGGAGTGAATCCGGGCCCTCCGCGCGTGTCGAGAGGTTTCTCATGTGAGTCGCTTCTTCCATGTGAGTCACTCGAACAGCATGGATTCCACGAAGGTCTCGATCTCGTTGCGAGTGCGCTCGAAGGTCCACATCTTTTCCTCGAACTCGACGATCATGTGCGGGATCCCCGCGCGCTCCAGCCCTTGCTTCATGAGCACGTAGTCGAACAGCGCGGGCTCGCAGAACTTCGCCGGCGTGAAGACGACCGCGTCGGCCTTCGCGCGGCGGACCTTCTCGATGAGCCCCACCGCGCGGTGCTCGCGGCTCTCGTGCCGCGTGGACGACGCGACGGCGCGGTTCACGTAGGCGGCGGCGAGTGCGAGGAACGCGTTGCCGCTCGTCGGGACGTCGTCGCGGAACCAGCGCCAGCCGAGCAGGAAGTCGTCCTCGACGATGTAGCAGCCCGCGTCCTCGAGGACTTCGAGCAATCCGAGCGGCGGCTGCTCGCAAAACGCGCCCTCGACCACGACGCGCAGCCGGTCGCGCGGCCGGCCCTCACGCTCGGGGAGCGTGGCGAGGAGCGTGTCGAGCATCGCGACCGCCTCGTCCGGCGGCGCCAGCGTGGCCGCCCGGAGGACGGTGTAGAGCTCCGGCGTGGTGAGCCGATGGGGCGTCGCGATGCGGAGCGCGTAGAGCGCGCGGATACGGGCGCGCAGCGCGTTGTAGGTCGCGGTCGACGCCTCCAGCGCGGGCTCGGTGACCTTCAGGCCCCACGCCGCCTCGAACGTCGCGGCGAGCCGCCGCAGCTCGCTCGCGAGGTACGGCACGACGGCGGGCGACGTGGAGTTCTGCGGCAGGTGCAGGTACTCGACGACGGCGTCGCCGAAGTTGCGCCGGTAGATCGAGCCGAGGTTGCGCGCGACGTCGCAGATGTTCGAGAACACGAAGCCGTCGACGCCCTTCACGTGCCCCTGGAAGCCCAGCTCGAGCGTGGACTTCGCGACCGAGCAGACGAACGACTGGAAGCGCGCGTCGGCGTGCGTGAGCTCGACGCTGCTCCCGCCGCCGAGGAGCGCGAGCGGCAGCACGCCGCCGGCGTGCAGCACCTCGGCGGGCGCCCAGACGGGATAGACGGCCACGGCGCGCCCGCCGGGGTGCCCGTCCCGCCAGCGCGTGGCGATGGCGCCCAGCGGCTCGGCGACGAGGGCGCGACAGCGGGCGAGGATGGCGTCGGGCGTCATGGCGTGACCTCCTCCGCGGGCGCGGCGGCGAGGAAGCCGGAGAGGAACAGCGCGGCGACCTCGGCGGCCAGCGCGCGCGCGTCGGCGTCCGCGCGCAGGAACGGGCGGGTCGCGATCCCGTTCAGCATGCCGAGGAGCAGATTCGTCGCCGAGTAGAGCTCGTCCGGCGTGCGGCCGTGCGGATCGAGGTCGCGCAGGATCGCCACGCCGCGGCGCAGGTACTCCGCCCGCTTCGCCGCGATCTCGCTCCGTCGCGCCCCGCCGAGGAGCTCCCAGTCGCGGTTGATGATCTTGAGCGCGGCGGGCTCCGCGAACGCGAACGCGAGGTGGGTACGGACGAGCGCGCGCAGCCGCGCCTCCGGCGCGGGCGATCCGGCCACGGCGGCGTCGAGGGCGGCGAGCAGGCGATCGAGCGCGCGGTCGAGGACGAGGAAGAGCAGCTCGTCCTTGCCGTGCACGTAGTGGTAGAGACCGGCGAGCGAGAGCCCGGCGGTCCGCGCGATCTCGCGGATCGACGCCTGGTGGAAGCCGCGCCGGGCGATGACGCCTTCGGCCGCCTTCACGATGCGGTCGTACCGCGTGCCGATCATGTCGCCGAACCTCCCACCGATCGCGCGATCAGCCTGCGCGCAGCGTAGGAGGATCGCGCGGCCGACGGAATCCGGCGGACGCCTCATTTTTCTGGGCTATGCGGCCCGGTGGACGCCGGTCTATGCTGCCCCGCGTGGACGCGCCTCGCGACGACCCGGGCGTGGGACCGATCGCCGCCCTCCTCGGGATCCGCCGAACGAGCATGGCCGACGGCCGCTCGGTCTTCGAGCTGGCCGTCGCCCCGCACCACATGAACCCGCACGGCGTCGTGCACGGAGGCGTGATCTACACGCTCGTCGACTTCGCGATGGGTGGCGCGCTCACGTCGGTGCTCGACCGGGGCGAGCGCTGCGCGACGCTCGAGGTGAAGATCAACTACCTGGTACCGGCGGTCTCCGGCGACCTGCGGGCCGAGGCGTACGTCGTGTCGCGCTCGCGGCGGGTCGCCGTCATGGAAGCGCGCGTGCATGGCGAGGCCGACCGCCTGATCGCCCTCGCGACCGGCTCGTTCTACATCCAGACGGCCACCGGCTGACCGGGACGAGCGCACCAGAAAATTGAAGCGCCCGCTCCATTGGCGGCCGGCGGCCCGCCCTCCTACGATTCGGTTCGGGCCAGCGCGATCACGCGCGCCACCACCGGAGGGCTCATGTTCGATTGGCTGCGCTGCCTGCCGGAGAACGCCTCGACCTACGGCGCCGACGTCGACGGCGTCATCGCGATCATCTGGTACACCACCGTCGCCTGGTTCTTCCTCACGATCGGGACGATCGTCGCCTTCCTGATCCTCTATCGCCGGCGTGCCGGACGGCGCGCCTCGTACGTGCGCGGGGAACGGCTGCGCGAGGCGGCGTGGCTCCTCGTGCCGGTCGCCATCGTGCTCGTCCTCGACCTCTGGCTCGACGTTCGCGGCGCGCCGGTGTGGGCGAAGGTCAAGATCGAGAAGCCGGCCACAGCGCTGGTGATCCAGGTCACCGGTAAGCAGTTCAGCTGGGAAGTGCTCTACCCGGGGCCGGACGGCCGGTTCGGCACGCCCGACGACCGGCAGTTCCTCGACGAGCTGCACGTCCCGGTGAATCGGCCCGTGCGCGTGGTCCTGAAGTCGAAGGACGTGGTGCACAGCTTCTTCCTCCCGAACTTCCGCGTGAAGCAGGACGCGGTGCCCGGGCGCGCGATCGAGGGCTGGTTCGAGGCGACGAACACCGGGAAGTACGAGCTGCCCTGCGCGATGCTGTGCGGCTTCGGCCACTCGGGCATGAAGGGTTACCTCTTCGTGCACCCGCCGGACGAGTACGACGCGTGGGTCAAGGAGCAGTGGTCGTGAGCGTCGCGACGGTCGCGCACGCGCCGCCGCACACCGAGCACCGCGTCTGGGCCACGCACGCCTTCTCCACCGATCACAAGACGATCGCCAAGCAGTACCTCGCGCTCGGCATCCTGTGGGCCGTGGTGGGCGGGCTCCTCGCGGGCGCGATGCGCTGGCAGCTCGCGTGGCCGGACACGGCCATCCCGCTCCTCGGCGAGATCGGCCCCGAGACCTACAACATGATGGTGACGATGCACGGGACCGTCATGGTGTTCTTCGTCGCCATGCCGATCCTGCTCGGCGCCTTCGGCAACTTCCTGATCCCGCTCATGATCGGCGCGCGCGGCATGATCTTCCCGCGTCTCAACATGCTGTCGGTGTGGACGTTCGCGACGGCGTCGGTCGTCATGCTCGCGTCGTTCTTCGTGCCGGGCGGTGCCGCCTCGGCGGGTTGGACCGGCTATCCGCCGCTGCTCGCGGAGATTGCGGTTCTCGACCTGCAAGCGCCGCTGGCGCAGCGCGCGCTCCACGCTCACGCGGAGCTGATCGATCGTGAAGGTCTTCGGCAGGTAGTCGAACGCGCCTTCCTTGATCGCGGCGACGGCGGACTCGATGGTCGAGAACGCGGTGATCATGATCACGGGCAGCGCCGGGTCGACGGCGTGGGCGCGGCGCAGCAGCTCCATGCCGTCCATCTCGGGCATCTTGAGATCGGTCAGCAGGAGATCGGGGCGCTGGGCTTCGAGGAGCTCGAGACCTTTCGTGGCCTCCACCGCCGACGAGCAGCAATAACCCTCGCGCCGCAGGATGCGCACGAGGTTCTCGACCATGTCGGGCTCGTCGTCGACGACGAGGATCCGCTCCTCGCTCATGAGCCGATTATAGGGGGTGCCGTCGGACGGCACCCCCGACTGCGAGGGCTAGCGGAGGCTCGAGTAGTACGCGGCGAGGTCGGCGATCTGGTTGTCCGGCACCGCCTTCATGACTTCCTTCAGCTGCTTGAGCGCGGGGTCACCCGGACTGCGGCGGTCGGCCTTGAAGAGCTGGATCTGGTGCGCGAGGTACGCGGCCGGCTGTCCCGTGAGATCCGGCACGTTCTTCGCCGGGTCCCCCTTCCCCGCCGGGCCGTGGCAGGCCACGCACACTTGCGACGCCGTGCGGCCGCGCGCGACGGCTGCGGCATCGGCGGCGATCGGCGTCGGCTGCTTCGTCTGCGCGGCGAAGTACCCCGCGACGTCGTCGACACCGAGGTGGATCGCCATCTTCGAGTACGGCTCCATCTCCGGCGACGGGCGCATGCCCGAGGCGTAGTCCTGGAGCGCCTTCTTCAGATACGCGGTGTTCATCCCCGCGAGGATCGGCATCGTCGCCGAGCGGCTGTTGCCGGCGAAGCCGTGACAGGCGCTGCACGAGAACGCCTTCGCGTAGCCGGGATGATCGAGTGGTCCCGCCGCCGCATCCGGCGCGGCGAGGAGGAGCAGCAGGAACACGAGCGTGAGCATCGTCATGCTCTCCTCCTTATCCGATGACGTCGTTCCAGATCGACTGCGCCCAGCCGAGCGAGTTGGCGGCGACGGCCGGCGACTGCGCCGGCGTCAGCTTCTGCTCGATCTGGACGACTTTGCCGTTGTCGATCCTGTACACGTTGACGACCGCGATGGCTTCCTTGTCGCTCACCCAGCTGTAGCAGGTGTTGCCCGGCGGCATCTGCGGCACCGGACGGCCGTTGAGCATCGCGACCACCACGGCCGCGGAGATCTTGCCCATCGCGTTCGCGACGTTGCCCGACTTCGGCACCGGCAGGCCGATGGTCGAGTCGCCGATGACGTGGATGTCCTTGTGCTTCACCGACTCGTACGTGACGTGGTTGACCTCGCACCAGCGCTTGTCGGCGCCGACCAGGTCCGCGTCGACGGCGATGGTCCCCGCGCGCTGGGGCGGGATGACGTTGACCACGTCGTACTTCACGGTGTCGCCGAGCTCGGTCGTCACCGTGCGCGCGCCCGGGTCGACCTTCACGACCTTGTTCGAGCCGCGGAACTCGAGGTTCGGGTACGCCTCCCACGCCTTGCGGAACAGCGCGGTCTTCGAGACGACGTTCGGGTTGGCGTCGAGCACGATCAGCTTCGAGCGCGGCTTCTTCGTCTTCAGGTACCACGCGATCTGGCTCGCGCGCTCGTACGGGCCCGGCGGGCAGCGATACGCGACCGGCGGCACGCTCATCACGACCACGCCGCCGTCCTGCATCGACTGGAGCTGGTTCGCCAGCGCCACGGTCTGCGGCCCGGCCTTCCAGGCGTGGAGCACGCGGTCGCCGGCTTCGCGCAGCCCCTGGACTTGCTCGTACTGGAACTCGACGCCCGGCGAGACGATCAGCTTGTCGTACTGGAGCCAGCCTTCGCCGAGCCGTACACGCTTCGCCGCGGGCTCGATCGAGCCGGCGGCCTCGTGGATGATCCTCACACCGTGGCCGCGCAGGCGGCCGTAGTTGAACGTCATGCTGTCCAGCGTGCGGATGCCGCTCAGCACGAGGTTGCTGAACGGACAGGAGATGAACTCCTTGTTCGGCTCGAGGAGGATCACCTCGATCGACGGGTCGCCGAGCCGCACGTACTTCGCCGCGGTCGCGCCGCCCCAGCCGCCGCCGATCACGACGACGCGCTTGCCGGTCTTCGGCGCGAAGTCGCCCTTCAACGCGGGCGCGCAGCCGCCGAGCGCGCCGACGGCGGCGACGCCGAACCCGGTGGTGCGCAGGAACTGTCTGCGTGTGACGTTCATGCCTTCCCTCCATCACGAAGGGTGGATGGCTTTCCCGGCCGGTCGGCCGCTACCTTTGTCGTCGGGCCGCGAGTATGCCACAGGTGCCGTGAGCGCCGCGTGACGCGGCTGTGATCGGACCCGTGCTCGGGTCCCTCGCGCGACGGTCACCAGTGCCAGACCTGGTCGTGCTCCTCCAGCAGCTCGACGAGCCGCGCGCAGTTGACCCGCGTGAGCTTCGGCGAGGCCTGGCCGAGCGCGATGAGCGCGGCCATCAGATCCGTCGTCGTCGGATGTTCCTCTTCCTCGACGCTCGTGCCCTTCACCGGGTTGGCGTGCGGCGCCTGGCGGTCGTCCACACGATCGGCGTCGCGCGCACGCCGCGCGCCATCTCGCGCGCGTCGATGCCCCGCTCTCGCAGCGAGAAGTCGTCGGCGAGGACGTTCACGCCGGCCGCGGTCAGGCGCCCGACCTGCGAGCCCCGCGCCCCCGCCCGGAGGGTGAGGACGCCGTTCTGGACGAAGACGACCGTCACCGGCGCTCCGCGCTGGCGCAGCGCGGCGGCGGTGCACGTCATGCTCCCCTGCCATGGTGGTCACCTCCGGGAGCCACGGTAGAGCGCGGAGGTTGCCCGAGTCCTACTGAACCCCTTAAATTCCCCTGATGGGCTCGCCCTCCTTCGGTCCGTTCCGGCTCGATCCCGCGACCGAATCGATCTGGCGTGACCGCGAAGAAATCCGCCTCCGGCCGAAGACTTCCGCGCGAGGCCGCCGCGCTTCAGGCGCGGGTGATCGGCACGACGGCGGGACGCATGCTCCGGGAGATGGCGGACGCGCTCGACGCCGACGTCGTCGTGGAGGAGCGCTGCGAGGCGCTCGCGCGCCGCGAGCAGTTTCTGACCGCCGGCGGCGTCGACCCGGCTCTTCCCGGCCTTGTGGGGCCTGTGCGTCGTGAGCGGGAGCCAGGGACGCTACGCCGAGGCGTGCGCCATCGCCGAGCAGATCCTCGCGCTCGCCCAGCGCGCGGGCGAGCCCGACCACGTCCTCGAGTCGCCCCACACGCGGTGGGCGACGCTCGTCGCGACGGGCGACGCGGCGGGCGCCGTCGACCGGGCGGCGCGGCGAGGCGCGTGGCATCCTCGCTCCCGTCTCCGAGTGGTTCACCGAGGGCTTCGACACCAGCGACCTGCGAGGCGCACACTGTGCTCGCGGAGTTGAGGGAGGCGAATGGTGACAATTGAAACGTCCTGGGAGCGGTTCAAGCGCAATCTGATCGTGGCGGAGCCCGTCGGCGTCGCCGTCGACGTCAGCCGCATGGCGTTCGACGAATCATTCCTGGTGTCCAGGGACGCCGACATCCGCCGCGCGCTCGCCCGCATGACCGAGCTCGAGGCCGGCGCCGTCGCCAATCCCGACGAAAAGCGGATGGTGGGGCACTACTGGCTCCGCGAGGCACGGCGGGCCCCGACGCCGGAGATCCGCCGCGAGATCGACACGTGTCGCGCGGCCGTGAAGTCGTTCGCGCGCGGGGTCCACACCGGGCGCGTGAGGCCGCAGCGCGCGCGGGCGTTCAAGAACGTCCTCGTGGTCGGCATCGGCGGCTCCGCGCTCGGCCCGCAGTTCGTGGCGCGCGCGCTGTCGTCGCCGAAGGGCGACAAGCTCCAGCCGTTCTTCTTCGACAACACGGATCCCGACGGCATCGACGCCGTGCTCGCGCGCCTCGGCGGCGGGCTCAAGGAAACGCTGTGCGTCGTGATCTCGAAGTCGGGCGGCACGCCGGAGACGCGCAACGGCATGCTCGAGGCGCAGCGCGCGTTCGAGGCGGCGAAGCTGACGTTCGGCCGGCACGCCGTGGCCATCACACAGGCCGGCAGCCAGCTCGATCGCTACGCGATCGACGGCGGGTGGCTCACGCGCTTTCCGATGTGGGACTGGGTCGGCGGACGCACCTCGGTGCTCTCCGCCGTCGGTCTCCTCCCCGCGGCGCTGCAGGGCATCGACATCGAAGGGCTCCTGCGCGGCGCGCGCGAGATGGACGAGGTCACGCGCCTGGCGGATCCGCGCCGCAATCCGGCCGCGATGCTCGCGCTCATGTGGCTCCACGCCGGCGGCGGGCGCGGGGCGAAGGACATGGTGATCCTGCCGTACAAGGACCGGCTCGAGCTCTTCAGCCGCTATCTCCAGCAGCTCGTGATGGAATCGCTCGGCAAGGAGCACGACCTCGACGGCCGCGTCGTCCACCAGGGCATCGCGGTGTACGGCAACAAGGGCTCGACCGACCAGCACGCGTACGTGCAACAGCTCCGCGACGGCGTCCTGAATTTCTTCGTCACGTTCATCGAGGTGCTCCGCGACCGCGCGGGCACGTCGATGGCCGTCGATCCGGGCGTGACGAGCGGCGATTACCTGAGCGGGTTCTATCAGGGGACGCGCCGCGCGCTCTGGGAGAGCGGGCGCGAGAGCATCACCATCACGGTGCCCGACGTCTCCCCGGCCACCGCGGGCAAGCTGATCGCGCTCTACGAGCGCGCGGTCGGCCTCTACGCGACGCTGATCAACGTGAACGCGTACCACCAGCCCGGCGTCGAGGCGGGCAAGCAGGCCGCCGCCGCGGTCCTGGACGTCCAGAAGCGCGTGATCGCCGCGCTCCAGGGAGCGAAGGGCAAGGCGCTCACGGTGGAGCAGATCGCCGCGGCCGGCACGGCCGACGTCGAAACCGTCTTCAAGGTCGTGCAGCACCTGGCGGCGAATCCCGACCATGGAGTCCGCCGCGCGGCGGCCGGCGGAACGATCTTCGATGCGACGTACGCGAGCCGTCGCGGCTGAGCTTCTCGGTCGCCTGGCGAGCCATGAGCGCCAAGCTTGCTCGCCGGGCCACCAACGCCCTACTCTGTAGGCGATGGACTATCGCGAGCGGATAACGATCGAGCCGGGCAAGCGCAGCGGCAAGCCGTGCATTCGCGGGCTCCGAATTACCGTGTATGACATCCTCGACTGCCTTGCGGGCGGGATGAACGAGGACGAAATACTCGCCGACTTCCCGGACCTCGAGCGTGAGGACATCCGCGCCGCTCTCGCCTTTGCGACTGACCGTGAGCGACGCCTCGTTGGCCCCTCTGCCTGGCGACTCAGTGGCTGGGGCTCGCCACTGAAGCTTCTGTTCGATCAGAATCTCTCACCGCGCCTCGCTCCACGGCTCTCGGATCTCTATCCCGACTCGGCGCACGTGCGTGACGCCGGGCTTGCGTCGGGCGACGACGAGCCGGTCTGGCGTCATGCCGCAGACGAGGGCTTCGTCATCGTGACAAAGGATGATGACTTCCGCCAGCGAAGCTTCCTGCGCGGCGCACCACCAAAGGTCCTCTGGGTCAGACTCGGGAACTGTCGAACGGCCGAACGAGAGACGGTCCTGCGAGCGCGAATCGCAGACGTGCTCACGTTCGGCGAAGATCCGCATGCCGCGTTGCTGGTGCTGACGCGAGAGCCATGAGTCTTAGCCGCCGAGGCTGAACTTCTCGGTCGCCTCGTTCCACGTCGCGAACGCGGCCCACGCCGCCATCACCGCGATCACCAGGAAGATCGCGCCCGCCCAGCCGAGCCACGCCGGGAGGAAGACGGCGGCGCCGAGCTTGGCCTGCAAGCCGGTCTGCGTGAGGACCATGCGCGTCAGCGACGCGCCGAGCGCGAAGGTGACCACCGCGGCGAACAGCTTCATCTGACCTTCGCCCACGCGCCAGATCGAGCCGGAGCCACAGCCGCCCGCGAGCACCATGCCGATCCCGAAGATCAGACCGCCGAGCAGCGCGCCCGCGCCCGCGGCGGGGAGCACCCACTCGCCCTTGTCCTTGAGGTCCGTGAACTTGAGGATCGCGAAGCCCAGCATGGCGATGACGATCGCCACCGCGCCGGCGCGCGCGTGCTCGCCGTCGCCCGTCATGAAGGGCTCGCGGAACGCGCGCACGAGACAGAGCCGCGAGCGCTGGAAGATGAAGCCGAAGGCCGCGCCGAAGAGGAGGAAGAGTCCGCGCGGCCCGTGGCCGGTCTGCGCGTAGACGAACGGCAGCGCGAGCAGCAGCACGACCACCAGCGCGCCGGCGACGGGCTGCGCGCCACCGATCCGGGGCGCCGCGAGGAACACGCGGCTTCTCCCGCTCGACCACGCGGGGCGATGCGAGAGCTCCCAGACGAGGTAGCGCAGCCCGACGATCGCGCCGACGAAGAGCCCGACCATCATGCCGAGCCCGGAGAGTGACAGCGCGCTGACCGCGCTGAAGAAGCCGCCGATGTTGCAGCCGAGTGCCAACATCGCGCCGATCCCGAGCATGGCGCCGCCGACGGCGCCCTTCACCAGCTCGCCCCGCGCGGGCACGCGAATCGCGAACTCGCGGCTCAGGAGCGCGGCGGCGAGCGCGCCCGCGATGACGCCGAGGTTCAGCAGCGAGCCGGAGTAGAGCCAGGGCGCGATGAGATCGGGCCGCGAGAGCACGCCGGCGCCGACGAGCGCCCAGTCGCCCCAGTTGCGGACGCCGTCGGACGCGGTGAACGGGCGATCGAACGCGAAGAGGAAGACGTTGGTGACCGCGACGAGAACGGCCGCGCCCATCACGGGCCACGGCCGTCCGAAGAGTGCCTCGTATTGCTGGCGGAACGCCCTCAATGCTTCTCGGCTTTTTCCTTCTCCGCCTTCGCTTCCTTGATGACCTTGTCCGCCATCATCCCGGGGACTTCCTCGTAGCGGTCGAACTCCATCGAGTAGCCGCCGCGGCCGCCCGTCATCGAGCGCAGCGTCGACTCGTAGGTCAGCATCTCGGCCATCGGGACCGACGCGTGCACGATCGCCACTTCACCGGCCGGCTCCATGCCGTTGATGCGGCCGCGCCGCGAGTTCAGGTCGCCGATGACGTCGCCTGCGTTCTCCGACGGGCAGGTGACCTGCACGTTCATGATCGGCTCCAGCAGGATCGGCCGGGCTTCCATGAAGACCTTCTGGAGGCCCATCGACGCCGCGATCTGGAACGCCATGTCCGACGAGTCGACGTCGTGATAGCTGCCGTCGTACAGCGTGACCTTGAGGTCGACGATCGGATAGCCCGCGAGGATCCCGCGCTTCATGCAGTCGCGCACGCCCTTTTCCACCGACGGGATGAAGTTGCGCGGGACGGCGCCGCCGAAGATGTCGTCGACGAACTCGAAGCCGCCGCCGCGCTGCATCGGCTCCACGCGGATCCACGTGTCGCCGTACTGGCCTCGGCCCCCCGTCTGCTTCTTGTATTTCCCCTGCCCTTCGGCACGTCCCTTGACCGTTTCCTTGTAGGGGATGCGCGGCGGCAGCAGGATGACGTCGACGTTGTACTTGCGCTTCATCCGCTCGACGACCATCTCGACGTGCATGCTGCCGACACCCGAGACGAGGAGCTGCTTCGTCTCCGGGTCGAAGTGGTAGTGCACCGTCGGGTCTTCCTCGGCGATCCGCGCGAGCGCGTTCGAGATCTTGTCCTCGTCGCCGCGGCTCTTCGGCTGGATCGCGAACGAGATCGCCGGCTCGGGGAACTCGATCCGCGGCAGCTCGAAGAGGTGCGCTTCGTCGGACAGCGTGTCGCCGGTCATCGTCTCCTTGAGCTTCGGGACCACGCCGATCTCACCGGGGCCCAGGGTCTCGACGGCCTTCACGTTCTTGCCCTGCATCCAGGAGATGTGGCCCATCCGCTCCTTGCCGCCGCGCCCCGCGTTGGTGAGGGTCGAGTCGGCCCGGATGGTGCCGCTGTAGACGCGGAAGAGCGAGAGCTTGCCGATGTGCGGGTCGGACAGCGTCTTGAAGACGAGCGCGGTGACCGGCTCCTTCGCCTCGGGCTTGCGCGTGGCCGCCTGCTTCGCCTTGAGATCGGTGCCGGCGACTTCGGCGCGATCGGCCGGCGACGGGAGCTCGTGGACGATCAGGTCGAGGAGCGCCGCGCTGCCGATCTCTCGCGTCGCGACCGCGCAGAGGACCGGCACGATCTTGCCCTGGCCGATGCCCGCGCGCAGGGCCGTGAGCATCTCCGGCTCGGCGAGCGAGCCTTCCTCGAGGTACTTCGCGAGCAGGTCGTCGTCCGTCTCGGCCGCCGCCTCGACGAGCTTCTCGCGATACTCCTTCACCCGGTCCGCGAGGTCGGCCGGCACGTCGCCCTGGCTCGCCTTGCCGTCGGCGAACGTGGTCGCCTTCTGCGTGACGAGATCGACGAAGCCCTTGAAGCCGTGCTCCTCGCCGATCGGCACGTGCACGGCGACCAGGCGGCCCTTCAGGCGCCGGGTCAGCGAGTCGAACGTGCGGTAGAAGTCGGCGCGCTCGCGGTCGAGCCGGTTGACGACGACCGCGCGCGGCAGCTCGAAGTCGTTGGCGAACTTCCACACCTTCTCGGTCTGGACCTGCACGCCGGCCACCGCGTCGACGACCACGACCGCCGCTTCGACCACGCGCAGGCCGGCGCGCGCGTCGGCGATGAAGTCGCCGTACCCGGGCGTGTCGACGAGGTTGACGTGGTGACCCTTCCACTCGCAGTACGCGAGCGCGGTGTTGATGGAGATCTTGCGCTTGATCTCGTCGGCGTCGAAGTCGGTCGTGGTCGAGCCGTCGTCCACCTTGCCGAGGCGGTTCACCGCGCCGGCGGTGTGGAGCAGCGATTCGACGAGCGATGTCTTGCCGACGCCGCCGTGGCCGACGATGCCGACGTTTCTTATCTTGCCGATCTCGATCGCCATTGACCTGCCTCCTGCGGACGGCCCCGGGGCCGTTAGGAGGCCGATGCTAACACGCCGGCTGCGCGGTGGGGCCGGGGCGGTGGCGCGGGGTGCGCGGCTCCCGTCCTCGCGTCAGGGAGCCGGCCTTCGCCGGCTCCCTGAGAGCTGTGGAAGTCGCCGCGCACCCCGCGCCACCGCCCCGGCCCCACCGCGCAGCCTCCGCCTTACTCGATCCGCCGACGAAGTCAGTCGGTCAGCGGCCGACGGCGCGGCGGACCTGGTCCACGATTTCTTCGTCGCTACCCGTCAGGTCCGTCGGGGAACCGAGAGGCGGGGGGTCGTTCTTGATGCCGGCGCCCGTGAAGACGAGGACGATCTCCGCGTCGCGCGTCACCGTGCGCGCGTCGCGCAGGCGCTGGAGCGCCGCCACCAGCGCGGCGGCCTCCGGCGCGGTCCAGATGCCTTCGACGCGCGCGACGAGGCGCTGCGCGTCCTGGATCTCGGTCTCGCTGACCGCGACCGCGCCGCCGCCCGATTCGCGGAGCAGCGTCAGCATCTGGCGCCCAGCGAACGGCGACGGCACGCGGAGCCCGGCCGCGTGCGTCGTCGGGTTCTCCCACGCGGTCGTCGTCTCCGCACCCTCGACGAAGCCCTTCACGACCGGCGCGCAGCCTTCCGCCTGGACGGCGAAGAACTTCGGGAACGTGCCGCCGATCCACTTCATCCCGCGCAGCTCGTCGTAGCCCTTCGGAATGCCGACGAGGCCCGTGCCGCCGCCGGTCGGATAGAGGAGCACGTCCGGCATGCGCCAGTCGAGCTGCTCGGCGAGCTCGAGGCCCATCGTCTTCTTGCCTTCGAGCCGGTACGGCTCCTTGAGCGTCGAGAGATCGAACCACCTGAGCAGCGGCGCGACCTTCGCGCACACCTTCCCCGCCGTCGCGATCGAGCCCTCGAGCGTGAACACGTGCGCGCCCGCGATCTGCGCCTCGGCGATCGCCGCGGGCGGCGTGCCGCGCGGCACGATGACGACGACCGGTAATCCGGCCCGCGCGGCGTACACCGCGGCGGCGCCGCCCGCGTTGCCCGCGGATGGAATGACGAAGCCGGTGGCGCCGAGCGTGCGCGCGCGCGTGATCGCCATCCCGAGCCCGCGCGCCTTGAACGTGCCCGTCGGATTCTGGCCCTCGTCCTTCGCCCACAGCCGTCCGAGCCCGAGATGCGCGGCCAGCCGCGGCAGCGGCAGCAGCGGGGTCCCGCCTTCACCGAGCGTGACGGGCGGTTCGTCGGCGTCGAGCGGCGTGAGCTCGCGGAACCGGTACATGCCGGCCTGTCGCGTCGCGAGCTGTTCCTTCGTGACGGATGCGGCGGCGCGGTCGAGGTCGTAGCGGACCGCCAGCATCTGCCCGCACTTCTCGCAGACCGTGAGCGGCCGGCGATGATCGTGCCGTGCGCCGCAGACCGTGCATTCGACGTGGCTGACGAAGCTCATGCGCCCGAGTCTATCAGCGCCGCTTCCGCGCGCGCGATCCAGTACGGCATCGCCATCGCGCGGTACTCGCCGAGCGCGGCGTCGATCGCTTCGCGCGCGCCCGCCCGATCGCCGCGGAGCGCACGCGTCCGACCGATACCGAGCCGGCAATGCGCGAGCAGCGGGCGCATGCCGCGCTCTTCGGCCAGCGCGGTCGCTTCCTCGAAACGTGCGGCGGCGACGTCGAGCGCGCGACGGGCGAGCGCATGCTCGCCCTGAAGCCGCAGCGCCACGCTTCCCAGCCGTGCTGGCCGTACTTCCGCGCCAGGGCGACGGCCTCGTCGGCGCGGCGTCCGGCCTGGTCCACGTCGCCCGCGAGCAGGCGAGCCTCCCCGAGCATCCCGACGACGAGCGCGTGGCTGTACGCGACATTGACGCGCGCCTCCTCGGAATCTTCGACAGGTCCGGGGAGGCGCGGCGTCGATCTGAAAGCTGATCACGCCATCACCTGCCCGCCGTTGACGTCGAGCACGACGCCCGTGATCCAGCGCGCGTCGTCGGAGGCGAGAAAGAGAATCGCGTCCGCGATGTCCTGAGGCTCGCCCAGCCGCCGGAGCGGGACCGCGGCGGCCAGGCGCGCGGTCTCCTCCGGCGTGCGGAGCGCGAGCACGCGCTCCGTCGCCGTCGTGCCGGGCGCGATCGCGTTCACGGTGATGCCGTGTTCGGCGACCTCGACGGCGAGATGCCGCGTGAGGCCGATGACACCGGCCTTCGCTGCCGTGTAGTGCGCCGTCGTGCGGACGTTGCCGCTCCGCGCGACCACGGAGGACACGTTCACGATCCGGCCCGCGCGCTCACGCTTCATCGCCGGGAGCACGGCGCGCGCGCACACGAACGCGCTCGTGAGGTTGGCGCGCAGGATCATCTCCCACTCGGCGTCGAGGATGTCCTCGGTCGCGCGCATCGCCGCGAAGCCGCCCGCGTTGTTCACGAGCACGTCGACGCGCTGCCACCGGCTCAGCACGCCATCGACCATGGCCTGGACGTCCGCCGCCGCCGCGACGTCGGCGCGGAACGCGAGCACGTCGGCGCCGGTGTCGCGCAGGCGCTTGGCCGTCGACTCCGCGCCGGCGCCGTCGAGATCGACGAGCGCGACGCGCGCGCCCTCACGTGCGAATGCTTCGGCGGTGACCGCGCCGATCCCTCGCGCCGCGCCGGTCACGATCACGATGCGCTCCCGGAATCGCATGGCCTTCCCCTTCGTCGTTCATCGGCCGAGGGGTGCGACGTCCCTCCGGCCTGACCCGTCAGGGCTTCGCGATGCGATTCGCGAGGATCCCGATGCGCTCGACCTCGGCTTCCATCCTGTCGCCCGCCTTCAGGAACTTGCCGAGCGCGGCGCCGACGCCTTCCGGCGTGCCCGTCGCGATCACGTCGCCCGGACGGATCGTGAAGCCCTGCGAGAGGACCGCGATGCACTCGTCGACGGGGAAGATCATCTTCGACGTGTGGCTCGACTGCCGCGTCTCGCCGTTGATCCGCATGGCGACGGAGAGCGTCTGCGGATCGGGAATCTCGTCGGCGGTCACGAGCACGGGGCCCATCGGGCAGAACGTGTCGAGCGACTTGCCGTGGAACCACTGCTGGTGGCGCTTCTGGAGATCGCGCGCGGTCACGTCGTTCACGATCGTGTAGCCGAAGACGTACGACAGCGCCTCTTCGCGCGGGATGTCCTTGCCTTCCTTGCCGATGACGACGGCGAGCTCGACCTCGTAGTCGAGCTCCTTCGTCGCCGCGTGGTGGATGACCTTCGCGCCGGGCGCGACGACCGTCTCCGGCGCCTTCGTGAAGTACACCGGATGCGGCGGCGCTTCGGCGCCGCGCTCGGCCGCGTGCTCCTTGTAGTTGCGGCCGAGGCAGAACACGTTGCGCGCGGGCCGCGGGATCGGCGCCTCGAGGCGGCCCCTGTCGGCGGCGACGCCGAGCCGCCGCTCGGTGAGCGCGGCGATGCCGTCGCGCTTGAGCAGCGATTCGCCGTGCGCCAGCGCCTCGCGCGCCTCGCTGAGCACGTCGGGGCCCGCCGCGATCAGGTCGTGCATGGTCTTCGGAAATCCGCCGCGCCCCTTGCGGACCGTATTGCGCTCGCGCGCGAGGTCGGCGGCGAGCCCGCCGAGATCGAGAATGGCGTCGGCGACCAGCGCGCCGACGCGCGGCCGCGAGGATCCCTTGCGGAACGTGACGAGACGCATGGCTCAGCGCTCCTTCAAATACACGACCAGCACGCGGGCCGGCCGTTTGGTTTCGTTGAGTGAGGAGTGCATGGTGCCCCTGGGCGCCCACTCGACCTGACCCTTCCTCACCAGCGTCTTGCCCTTGCCCTTGGTGACGACCGTGAACTGGCCGTCGAGGACGTACGCGAACTCGTTCACCGGCGCTTCGTGCTCGTCCCCCTTGAAGCCCGGCGGGAAGACGATTTCCATGACGAGCACCTGGTCGTTTTCGAACAAGGTCTTGTCCCCCGACGCATCCGCGGCGGCGATGCCGCCGCACGCCGCGAGCGCGAGGATTCCGATGAGCGCGATGCGCGTGATGGTCATGAGCACTCCCCCGGACATGGTACAGGCGGCGGGAACCCCCGGGGCGGATGCCGTGGCGTCCGGCCCCCGGCGCTTACTTGAAGTAGTAGGAGAACCCGACGACGCCCGTGTCGAGCTCGAAGCCGCGGTTGGGACGATCGGTGTTGCCGTTCGACACGTGGAGCATGCGGTAGCCCGCGTAGATCGCCGCCTGATCGGTGATGAAGAACGACGCGCCCACGCCCACGCTCAGGAGGAAGGCGAACGAGGAGTCGATCTCGATGGCGCGCAGGTCCGTGCCGCCCGCCCCCGCGCCCAGCTCGACGTAGGGGACGACGCGACCGAGCGAGAGGAAGTGCCAGCGCCCGCGCGCCGAGAGGCCGGCCCAGTACGCATCCCGCCCGCCGGAGTAATTGACGTACGTCGGCTCGAGACCGAGCTCGAGCGAGCCGCGCAGGATGCTCGGGCCCGCCGGCTGCAGCGGAAGCAGCGAGTAGCGGAGGCCGATGTACCAGGCGTCGAGGTCGGTCTGCACGCGATGCCCCTGGAGGTTGCTCTGCGTGCCGCCGCCTCCTTCGATCGAGAGCACGGTGTTGCCCTGCTTGAAGGTCTGATTGGCGTCGAAGGCGAGTGCGGGACTGACGGCGAGCACGAGGAGGACCAGCGCGGCCGCGAGCGTGGTCATGACTCGATGAGCACCTTCAACGCCTCTCCTTTCGTCATCAGCGCGAGCGCTTGCGGCACGCTCTCGAGCGGCATTCGATGCGTCAGCAGTCCGTCGGGCACGACCGCGCCGTTCTCGATCAGCTCGACCGCCCGCCGGATGAGGTCCGGTGTGTGATGAAAGGCCCCGACCAGCGTCAGCTCTTCGTAGTGCACCTGGCGCGTGTCGAGCTGGATCGACGTGCCCGGGGCGCAGCCACCGAAGAATAGCACGGTGCCCCCGCGTCCGGTGACCTTCACGGCCTGCTCCCAGACCTCGGGGCGGCCGGTCGCGTCGACCGCAACATCCACGCCATGGCCGCCGGTCGTGTCGCGCAGCGCGGCGAGGACGTCCCCGGCCGTCGCGTCGAGACACTCGCCCAGGCCGAGCGCCCGGACCCTCTCGAAGCGCCAGCCCGCCTTGCCCACGATGATCACGCGCGCCTTCTGGCTGGCCGCGACCATGGCGAGGAGGCAGCCGAGGGGGCCGTGACCGAAGATCGCCACGGTGTGGCCGGCCTCGACACGCGCGCGCTCGATGCCGAGCATGGCGCAGGCGAGCGGCTCCACGAACGCCGCGCGCGCCGCGGGGACGTTGCGCGGCAGCGGCACCACGTTGCGGTCCACCAGCCGCGGCGGCAGCGCGATGAACTCCCCGTACGCGCCGTTGACGAACAGGAGGTCCTCGCACAGGTTCGGGCGGCCGACCACGCAGAGACGGCAGTTGCCGCACGGCGCGGAGTTCGCGGCCACGACGCGGTCGCCCTCGCGCACGCGCCGCACACCGGCGCCGGCCGCCGACACCGTGCCCGCGAACTCGTGGCCGAAGACCGTCGGCACATGCGGGATCATGACCGGATGGCCGCGGCGCAGCGTCTTCACGTCGGTGCCGCACGTCAGCGCGGCGTCGATCTTCAGCACGATCTCGCCGGCCTGGGGCGTGGGGATCGGGAGCTGCTCGAAGCGCAGATCGCCGGGGCCGTGGAAGACCTGCGCCCTCATGGCGTGACGAACACCTTCAGCGCTTCCTGCCGCCGCATGAGCGCGACCGCCTCGTCGAGCCGATCGAGCGGCAGGCGATGGCTGATGAGGATGTCCGTGCTGATCTCGCCTTCGGCGATCATCGCGAACGCGGACTGCAGGTCGCGTGGGGATGACGAGTACGTCGTCGTCAGCGTCAGCTCGCGCTTGTAGAAGGTTTCGAGCGGCAGCGGAAGGTGGTCGCCCGGGCCGCCGGCGAAGTAATGGACCGCGCCGCCGTCGCGCACCGCGCGCGCGGCCCACGGCAGCACGCCCGTCCCGCCGCCCGTCACGATGACGTGGTCGGCGCCGCGGTCGTCACTCAGCTCGCGCACGAGCGGCGCCATCGCCTCCGGCGCTCCCGCCGCCTCCGCGCCGAGGCGCTTGCCGAGCGCGCCGCGCGCGGCGAGCAGATCCACGCCGACGACGCGCGCGCCCGCGAGCCGGGCGAGCTGCACGAACAGACAGCCGATCGAGCCGAGGCCGATCACGACCGCCGTGTCGCCGGGCCGGACGTCGGCGCGGCGCACGGCACGCGCGCAGCACGCCAGGGGCTCGATGAACGAGGCCGCCTCGTCGCTCACGTGCGCCGGAATCTTGAACGTCGCGTGACGGACGTTCACGGCCGGCACGCGGACGTACTCGGCGAAGCCGCCGGGATCGAGGTTGCTGGTCTTGAACGCGGCGCACATCGATTCGCTGCCGCGCAGGCAATAGTGACAGACGCCGCACGGCACGTGATGCGCGCTGACGACGCGCTCGCCGACCGCGAACGCGGCGCTGGACGATCCCGAGAGACCGGCGCCGACTTCCACGACGTCGCCGACGACCTCGTGGCCGAGGACGACGGGCACCTTCGTGGCCGCGGCGCCGATCTTCGCGATGTCGGAGCCGCAGAGCCCGCAGCCGCGGAGGCGGAGGAGCAGGTCGCCCTGGCCGATGACCGGGCGCGCGACCGTCTCGGGGCCCAGGCGCCCCGCCTCGCGCAGGACGGCGGCCTTCACGCCGCTGAGCGCAGCCGCGCGCCCGCCCAGCAGCGGACGGCGATGGCGACCTTGCGTCGCGTGGGGACGGTGATGCGGTCGCCGAAGACCTGGAAGCCGCTCGCCTCGACCTGGTCGAGGAGCGCGGCGTAGATCGCGCCCATGATGCGCGCCGGCACGAGCGAGCGCGCGTCGACGCGCGGGAACGCCGTCTCGGCGCGGCGGTAGAACTCGCGCGCGCGGGCGGCTTGCTGGCGCATCAGGCCGACGAACGCGTCGTCGTGCCGGCCGCGCTTCAGATCGTCCGCGCTGATCCCGAACGCGCGCATGTCGGCGCGCGGCAGGTAGACGCGGCCGCCGCGCGCGTCGGCGCCGACGTCGCGCAGGATGTTCGTGAGCTGCAGCGCGGTGCCGAGGTCGACCGCGTACTGACGTGCGCTCGCCTGCGTGTAGCCGAAGATCTCGATGCAGCAGAGGCCGACGGCGGACGCCACGCGATAGCAGTACGGCAGCAGGTCGTCCGCGGTCTCGAAGACCGCGCCGTCGACGTCCATCGCGACGCCGTCGATGATCGCCTCGAGCGCCTCGCGCGGGATCTTGTACGCGCGGACCGCGGCGGCGAGCTGCCGCGCGATCGGGTGGCGCGGCGTCCCGCCCGGCTCGTAGCAGCGCGCGACCTCGTCGCGCCAGGTCCCGAGCGCGGCCTGCTGCGTGGCGGGGTCGATGGCGCCGTCGACGCCCACGTCGGCGATGTCGTCGACGATCCGGCAGAACGCGTACACCGCGTAGAGCGCCTCGCGGCGGGGCCGCGGCAGCGTGAGGAAGGCGTAATAGAAGTTGGACCGGCTGCGGCGGGTCAGCCGCGACGCAAGCTCGGCGACGCTCATGGCGGAGGAACCCGCGTCATGGCGCCCAGACTGACATAGCCATGCTCGAAAAACCACCGGACGGCGTCGGCCACCGCCTCGCGCACGTCCGTCTGCGGCAGCCCCAGCTCGCGGACGGCTTTGGCCGCGCTGAAGAACATGCGCTTGCGCGCCATCCGCACGGCGTCGAGCGGCACTTTCGGCACGCCCCCGGTCACCTTCGCCACGCCTTCCGAGCACGCGGCCACGCACCAGGCGACGGCGTGCGGAATCCGGAGCGTCGGAGCCCGGCACCCGCTGACGTCCGCGATGAGCCGTCCGGTCTCGGCGAGCGTGAGGTTGCCTCGCAGATGACCGAGGATGTACTTCTCCCCGAGCTTGCCCTTCTCCTCGGCGAGGATGTGCCCCCGGGCGACATCGCGGACGTGCACGAGATTGAGCCCCGTGTCGACGGTCGCGAACAGCTGCCCCTGCAGCGCCTCCACGATCAACTTCCCCGTCGGCGTCGGCTTGATGTCCCAGGGCCCGATGGGCGCCGACGGGTTCACGATGACGACCGGCAGCCCGCCGCGCGCGAAGTCGACCGCCACCTGCTCGGCCATGAACTTGGACCTCTTGTATGGGCCCACCATGTCGTCGAGGGTGACGGGCGTCTCTTCGGTCCCCGGGGAGCCGTCCTTCGGAATCCCGAGCGCGCCGACGGTCGAGGTGTAGACGACGCGCTCCACGCCGGCGTCGCCGCTCGCCTGCAGGAGATTGCGGGTCCCCTCGACGTTCGCGCGGTAGAGGACGGAGTGGTCGGCGGCCCAGAGCCGATAGTCCGCGGCGACGTGAAACACCCTCGTGACCCCGCGCAGCGCCGCGCGAAGCGACGGCGGGTCGGTCAGATCGCCCTCGACGATCTCGATCGCCAACCCCGCGAGCGCGCGCCGATCGCCGCCCGCGCGCGCGAGCACCCGCACGTCGCGCCGGTCGCGGCGCAGCTCACGCACGAGGTTCGCGCCGACGAAGCCCGTGCCGCCGGTGACGAGCGCGACGCTCACGACGATCTCGCGACGCGGCCGAGCGCGGCGGCGACGGCGGCGAGCGCGGCGTTGGTGCCGCGACGAAGCGCGAGGGCGTCACGGAGCGCGCCGCGTCGCGAGAGCGCCGCGCGCACCGCCGTCACGGTGCGCACGCGGCCGTCTTCCCCGACCGACGCGACGAGATCGGCGGGAACGGCGGAGGCGGCGGTGTCGGAGACGCCGCGCACCACCGCGGACGCGAAACCTTTCGATGCGGCCCACGCGAGGATGGCGGCGGATTCCATGTCGCACGCGATCGCACCGGTCTCGACGAAGAGGCGCGCCTTGTCGGCGGCCGTGGTGACCACGCGCGCGACGCTCACAAGCGTGCCGCGGCTCTCGAGGCCACGGAGCGACGCGGTGGCCATGCGCTGCCCGTCTTCGGTGACGACGGCCTGGGGCACGACGAGCGCTCCTTCGGCAAGCTCGGGCGCGAGCGCGCCACACGCGCCCGCGGAAACGACGAACAACGGCGGCTGCGCCGCGGAGGCAACCGCGCGCGACGTGAACGCCGGCGCGCGGGCGGCGAGCGCGGAGGCGCGGAGGCCCACGCATGCCACCTCGAGCGGGCCGCCGCGGAAGTGCGGGAACGACGCGCCGGGCACCGGCGACAGACCGAGATGACGCGCGAGGCCCCGCGCCTCGACGTCGATCGCGGTGAGGATGAGCAGCGTCCTCACCGCTGGGGCGTGGGGCGGCCCTCGGCCTGCGCCGCGGCTTTGCGCTCGAGCCAGGCGGCGTACGAGTTGCCGGCGGCGGTGTCCTTGCCGGTGAAGCGGATCGTCCGGATCTCGGCGTAGCGGATCGTGATCGGGCCGTCGCCCGCGGCGTCGAACATCTGGACGAACGGATCGCGCGCGCGCGCGTCGCGATTGAAGAGGTAGCCGCTCACGGCCCCGCCGTCGCGCAGGTCGACGGTGACGTTGCCGCGATAGTCGAAGGCGCGGTCGATGACCTCGGCGAGCGGGACGTCGGGACCGGGCACCCAGCCCTCGAAGGGGGTTTGGGGGTCCGTCCCGCCGGAGGCGGGCCTGTGTATCGTGGGGCCCCCATGTTCAAAGGGGGCCTCGGGGCCCGTCGTCACAGCCGGCCGGTCACCGCGGCGACGACGGTGTCACGGAACCCACGCCACGAGCTGAACGTGTAGTCGACGGCACTCGGCTCGTGACCGCAGTGCACCATGCAGTCGCGGCACTTGTCGTTGCCGCTCCTGCGGCCGTACCGCTCCCACGCGGTGTCGTCGATGAGCTCCTTGAACGTGGCCGCGTACCCTTCCTGGAGCAGGTAACACGGCCGCTGCCAGCCGAAGAGGTTGTAGGTGGGATTCCCCCACGGCGTGCACTCGAAGTCCTGCTTGCCCATGAGGAAGCGCAGGAAGAGCGGCGACTGGTTGAACTTCCACCGCGGCTTCGGCCGCTCGAGCATCGTGCGGAAGAGCTCGAACGAGCGCTGGCGCCGGAGGAAGTGCTCCTGGTCCGGAGCCTTCGTGTAGCTGTAGCCTGGCGAGACCATCATGCCCTCGACGCCGAGCTCCATCATGTCGTCGAAGAAGTCGCGCATCCGGGGCGCATCCGTGCCGTCGAAGAGCGTGCTGTTCGTCGTCACGCGGAAGCCGCGCCGCACCGCTTCGCGGATCGCCGCCACCGCGACGTCGTACACGCCGTCGCGGCATACCGCCTCGTCGTGCGCGTCGCGCGGCCCGTCCATGTGGATGCTGAACGAGAGGTACTTCGACGGCGTGAACCAGCCGGCCTCGAGCTTCTCCTTGAGCAAGATGGCGTTCGTGCAGAGGTAGACGTACTTCTTCCGCGCGACGAGCTCCTTCACCAGCCGGCTGATGTCGGGATACATCAGCGGCTCGCCGCCCGGGATCGACACCATCGGCGCGCCGCATTCCTCGACGGCCGCGAGGCACTGCTCGACGGTGAGATGCTTCTTGAGGATCTGCGCCGGGTACTGGATCTTGCCGCAGCCCGCGCACGCGAGGTTGCAGCGGAACAGCGGCTCGAGCATCAGCACCAGCGGGTAGCGCGTGCGCCCGCGCAGGCGTTGTCCCAGCACGTACGACGCGACCGTCCACATCTGGGACAGCGGAACGGCCACGGCCTACGCCATCCGGGGACGCCGGGAGGTCGTCACGAGTGCGGCGGCGAGAATCACGTGGAGAGCGATGCCTGCGGCGAGCAGCGACCACTCCTGAATCCACGCCGTCAACGCCAGGTTGAACAGAAGCACGCCGTAGTATAAACCGACGCCCGGCCACGGCTTCTCTCCGATCGCGCGCGCGCCGGCGAGCAGCAGATAACCGCCGACCCCGAGCGCGCCCACCACGACCCACCCGGCGAAGTTCGACAGCGGGACGCCGAAATAGACGCCGCCTTCGGGGTACCAGAAGATCCGGCCGAGGAACCACCGGTCGCCGCGGACCGCCAGCGGGTCGATCACGACGTCGAGGAGCATCATCAGCACCCCCGAGAGGCCCGCGATCGCAAGCCGGTTCCGGCTCGCCAGTACCACGCGAGCGAGGCAGAGGGAGGCGTACGCCAGGAACGTGAACGACAGCGAATCGAAGAACGGGACGTCCGCGATGAAGAGCTCCTCGCCCCGCGTGGTCTGCGTGTAGTGGTAGAGCCCGAACGGGATGCCGATTCGCGTGGATGAGAACTCCGCGACGAACGCCAGCGGCCACACCCAGGCCAGGAAGAGCAGCGTCCGGCCCACCCCCAGGTCCCGGACGCCGGCCGCCAGGAAGGCCAGGAGGAAGAGGAAGACGTACGGCCGGAGGAGCAGGCTGCCGACGAACAGCCTCATGACGCGCTGTGTTCCACGGAGAGTCGGCATGTTACCATCCGACGCGTCGTGACCGCGCTCGATGCCGCGATCGCCCGCGCCCAGGCTCGTGTGCTCGGTCTCCAGGCCCCTGACGGGCATTGGGTCGGAGAGGCCGAGTCTCCTCCCGAGATCACCGCCGAGTACCTGCTGCTCGGTCACATGCTCGACCGCGTGAACCGCGAGCGCGAGCGCAAAGCCGTGCGGTATCTGCGACGGCGTCAGCGCGCCGACGGCGGATGGAATCTCTTCGAAGACGGCCCGACGAACCTGTCGGTCACCATCAAGGCGTACTTCGCGATGAAGCTGGCGGGCGTCCCCATCGACGATCCCGCGATGGTGCGCGCACGCGCGCACATCCACGCGATGGGCGGGCCGGTGAAGGCGAACGTCTTCACGAAGATCCTGCTCGCGCTCTTCGGCGAGTACGACTGGAACGGCGTGCCGGCGATGCCGGTCGAGATCATCCTGCTGTCGCCGCGCGCCTTCTTCTTCAACATCTACGAGGTCTCGTACTGGTCGCGCACGGTCATCGTGCCGCTCTTGATCCTGATGGACCGCAAGCCGGTGAAGTTCCTTCCGCCGGACCACTCCCTCGACGAGCTCTGGCCCGTGGCGCGTGAAGAGGCGAGCCTGCGCTTCCCGCGATGGCCGCGCCCGTTCGGCTGGCGCGCGCTCTTCTGGAAGACGTGGTTCATCACGGTCGACGACGGCCTGAAGATCTGGGAGCGGTTCTCGCCGCGTCCGCTGCGCAAGCGCGCGCTCGAAGCGGCGCGCCGCTGGCTCGAGGAGCGGCTGCCGGCGCCCGGCGGGCTCGGCGGCATCTATCCGGCGATGGCGAACGCGATCCTCGCGCTCCGCACGCTCGGCTATCCGGACGACCATCCGCTCGTGCGCGGGCAGATCAAGGAGATCGAAGCGCTCGTCATCGAGGACGCGGACGAGCTGCGCTGCCAGCCGTGCCTCTCGCCCGTGTGGGACACGAGCCTCGCCGTCAACGCGCTCGCCGAGAGCGATCACCCCCCGGATCATCCGGCGATGAAGCACGCCGGCGAGTGGATGATGGCGCGCCAGGTGCTCACGCCCGGTGACTGGCAGATCAAGCGGCCGCACGTCCAGCCGGGCGGGTGGGCGTTCCAGTACGACAACCCGCACTATCCGGACGTCGACGACAGCGCGGTCGTGCTGATGGCGCTCGAAAAGGTGAAGGGCCTCGACGACGACCGCGCGCGCACGGTGAAGGAGCGCGGCCTCGGCTGGGTGCTCGGCATGCAGGGCATGGACGGCGGCTGGGCGTCGTTCGACGCCGACAACAATCGCCTCTACCTGAACCACATCCCGTTCGCCGATCACGGCGCGCTGCTCGATCCGTCGACCGAGGACCTCACGGGCCGCGGCCTCGAGTGCCTCGCGACGTACGGGTACTCGCGCGAGTCGGAGCCCGTGCGCCGCGCCATCGAGTTCCTCCGTCACTCGCAGCGCCACGACGGCCCGTGGTACGGGCGGTGGGGCGTGAACTACATCTACGGCACGTGGTCGGTGCTGCGCGCGCTCGGCGCGATCGGTGAGGATCCCCGTCAGGAATACATCCAGCGCGCCGTGCGCTGGCTCGAGCGTCATCAGAACGTGGACGGCGGGTGGGGCGAGACGTGCGAGAGCTACGACGATCCGTCGCTCGCGGGCCGCGGGCGCTCGATGCCGAGCCAGACCGCGTGGGCCATCCTCGGGCTGCTGGCCGTCGGCCGCCGGAGCCCGGCGGTCGACCGCGGCGTCCAGTACCTCCTCGACACGCAGGAGGCGGATGGCGCGTGGACCGATCCCCTCTGGAACGGGACCGGGTTCCCGCGCGTCTTCATGCTCAAGTACCACCTCTACGCGAAGTACTTCCCGCTCTGGGCGCTCGGCGTGTATCGCCGCGCCCGTCGATGACGGAAGGCATCGCCCCAGCGCTTCGCCCGTTCGAAGCGATCGGACGGCGCACCCTCGAGATCGTCGAGGCGCTCGGGCGCTTCGGCGCGTTCTTCGGCGTGGCGGTCGCGCTCGCGTTCACGCCGCCGTTCAGGCTCCGCGCGTTCGTCTCGCGCATCCACTACATCGGGTTCAACTCGCTCCTGATCATCCTGCTCACGGGCACGTTCACGGGCATGGTGCTCGGGCTGCAGATCTACTTCACGCTCTCCCGCTTCGGCTCCGAGGCGTACCTCGGGCCCGCCGTCGCGCTCTCGATCATCCGGGAGCTCGGCCCGGTGCTCTCGGCGCTGATGGTGACCGGCCGCGCGGGCTCGGCGCTGACCGCCGAGATCGGCATCATGCGGATCACCGAGCAGATCGACGCGCTCACCGTGATGGCGCTCAACCCGATGCGCTACCTCGTGGTGCCGTCGCTCCTCGCGGGGCTCGTCACGTTTCCGATGATGACGGCGCTCTTCGACACCGTCGGGATCTTCGGCGGCTACCTCGTCGGCGTGCAGCTCCTCGGCCTCTCGGAGGGCACGTACTTCGGCGAGATGAAGACGTTCGTCGACATGAGCGACATCATGACGGGCTTCTGGAAATCGCTGTCGTTCGGCGTGATCGTCACGTGGGTCGCCACGTACAAGGGGTTCCACGTCGGCCACGGCGCCGAGGGCGTCGCGCGCGCCACCACGCAGTCGGTCGTGCTCGCGTCGGTGCTGATCCTCGTGTGGGACTACTTCATGGGCTCGGTGCTGCCGTGATCAGGGTCGAGGGCCTCACCAAGTCGTTCGGCGGCAATCGCGTCCTGCGCGGCGTCGACCTCGAGGTGCCCAAGGGCTCGATCACGATCATCATCGGCCGCAGCGGCGGAGGCAAGTCGGTCCTCCTCAAGCACCTGATCGGGCTCCTGCGTCCGGACAGCGGCCGGATCTTCATCGACGACGTCGACATCACGCGGCTCACCGGGCGCACGCTCGAGCCCGTGCGCAGCCGCTACGGCGTCGTCTTTCAGAGCGGCGCGCTCTTCGACTCCCTCACCTGCTACGACAACGTCGCGTTCCCGCTCCGCGAGAAGAGCCGGTTGTCGGCGAAGGAGATCGGCGTGCGCGTGGACGCGGCGCTGGAGCAGGTGGAGCTGACGGGCGTCGGACCGAAGTATCCGGCGGAGATCTCGGGCGGCATGCGCAAGCGCGTGGCGATCGCGCGCGCGCTGGTGAGCGAGCCCGAGATCGTCTTCTTCGACGAGCCGACGACCGGCCTCGACCCGATCCTCGTCAACACGATCCACCGCCTCATCCAGACCTTGCACCGCAAGTTCCACTTCACCGCGGTGATGGTGAGCCACGAGATCCCGGAGATCTTCGAGATCGCGGACCGCGTCGCCATGCTGTACGAGGGCCGGATCGTGGAGACGGGGCCGCCGCACGCGATCCAGAGCTCGACCAACCCCGTCGTCCAGAAATTCATCACGGGCGAGCCGGACGAGAAGCCGTCCTTCTGAGGAGAGGATATGGAACGGACCCGCGTGAACGTGGCGGTGGGACTGTTCGTCGTGCTCGGCATCTTGGCCCTCGGCTACCTTTCGATTAAACTCGGGCGCGTCTCGTTCCTGGGCGGTGGCGGCTACGTGGTCACCGTCGACTTTCCGGGCACCGGCGGCCTCAAGGCGGGGTCGGCGGTGGAGATCGCGGGGGTGGAGATCGGGCGCGTGGAATCGATCGCGCTGGTCGATTACCAGGCGCGGGTGTTGATCCGGGTCAACTCGGACGTCAAGCTTCAGGACGACGCGATCGCGTCGATAAAGACCAAGGGCCTGATCGGCGAGAAGTACGTACGGATCAGCCCGGGAGCGTCGGACAAGCTCGTCGGTCCGGGAGGCAAGATCCGTGAGGTCGAGGCCCCCGTAGACCTCGAAGAGCTGATCTCGAAATACATCTTCGGCAAGGTGTGATTCGGCACTCGCGCAGGGCGCGGCTTCGCCGTGCCCGGAGCGCGGGGGCTTGGGGGTGCGCCGCGCACCCCCAATACGGAGGATCGCATGAGGGCAATGGTCGTCGCCGTGCTCGGCCTGGGTCTGCTTCTCGGTCCCTGGCTCGCCACCCACGCGAAGGCGGGTCCGCCGCTGGATCAGCTGCGCGCGCAGATCGATCGCGTGATCAAGCTCCTGGAGGATCCGGAGCTCAAGCGCGACGGGCGCGGCAAGGATCGGCGCACGGCCGTCCGCAAGGTGGCGGACGAGATCTTCGACTTCGAGGAGACGGCCAAGCGCTCGCTCGCCCGGCACTGGCAGCCCCGCTCTGCGGCGGAGCGCAACGAGTTCGTCCGGCTCTTCGCCGCCCTCCTCGAGCGCTCGTACATCTCGAAGATCGAGCTGTACGGCGGCGAGAAGATCGCGTACCTCGGCGACCAGACGGACGGCGACCAGGCGCTCGTGCGCACGCGCATCCTCACGAAGGGCGGCGCGGAGATCCCGGTCGAGTACCGCATGCTGAAGAAGGCCGAGCGGTGGCTCGTCTACGACGTGATCATCGAGGGCGTGAGCCTCGTCGCGAACTACCGGACGCAGTTCAACAAGATCATCCAGACCTCGTCCTACGCCGAGCTGGTCAAGAGGATGAAGGTCAAGCAGGACGAGTTCATCGAGGCGTCCACGAAGAAGTCGTGACGTGCTGACCGGCGCCGGCTTCTCGGCACTGCTCCACGAGCAGGGCTTCGCCTTTGCGAGCGGTGTTCCCTGCTCGCTGATCGAAGACCTCATCAGCACGCTCGAGCGCGATGGGCGCCTGCCCTACGTGCCGGCGGTGCGCGAGGACGTCGCGGTCGGGCTCGCGGCGGGCGCGTGGCTCGCGGGACGCCGGCCCGTGGTCCTCATGCAGAACTCCGGGCTCGGGACCAGCATGAACGCGCTCGCGTCGATGGCGCTCATGTACGGGATTCCGACGCTCCTCGTCGTCACGTGGCGCGGGTACGAGGGCAAGGACGCGCCCGAGCACATCCTCACGGGTGCGATCACGCCTCGCCATCTGGATCTGCTCGGCATTCCCCATCGCGTCCTCAGCGCGTCGTTCGCGGCGGACGACGTCGCGTGGGCCGCGCGCGAGATGGACGCGCGATCGCAGCCCGTCGCGCTGCTCGTGCCCCCCGGCGTGTTCGCCAGCGGTCACGGCGCGCGAGGCGAGGGTGTCGGCGGCCGGGGGGTGCCCGGCCGACATCCGCAGGCTCTGCGAGGACAGGAGGCCGGG
>VGLJ01000062.1 GCA_016866775.1 Candidatus Rokuibacteriota bacterium
CGGCCTTGAGCAGAATGGCGCCGCCGTCGGAACTGGCGTGCGGCTGGTCGAACGTGGCGAGGATCGGCTTGGAAATCCCGTGGACCCGGAGGGCGCTGTGCGCTATACAGGCTGTGGCCATCGAGTCGCCTTGGTTTTGTGCGAGGAGTCGTCTTGTCAACGCTCTTTTCGCACACTTCAGAGGCTCGATGGCTCTCTTCTTTCATCCTTCACGCATAATCCGGGCTAGAAGTGATCGCGTCGCTTGTCACTGCGCCGATTTCGATACGGTAGAATCCGCCCGTGACACAGGCCCTGCCCCTCGACGGCATCCGTGTGCTCGAGCTCGGCCACATCGTGGCCGGGCCGTCCGCCGGGCTGCTCTTCGCCGATCTCGGCGCCGACGTCGTCAAGGTGGAGAAGCCGGGTGAAGGGGATCAGTCGCGCGGAATGCCCGCCGGCAACTCCGCGAACTTCCACTTCCTGAACCGCAACAAGCGCAGCATCACCATCGACCTCAAAGGCTCGAGCGACGGACGCGAGCTCTTCCTCAGGCTCGTGAAGCGGACGGACGTCGTCATCGACAACTTCGCGCACGGCGCCGTCGAGGGGCTCGGCCTCGGCTACGAGATTCTCGCGAACGAGAATCCCGGCCTCATCTACCTCGCGGTCAAGGGGTTCCTCCCCGGTCCGTACGAGGCGCGGCCGTTTCTCGACGAGCTCGCGCAGATGTCGGCGGGCCTCGCGTTCATGACCGGCCCGCGCGGCAAACCGATGCGTGCCGGCGCCTCGGTGGTGGACGTCGGCGCCGCGGCCTACGGCGTGATCGCCGTGCTCGCGGCGCTCCATCAGCGCGCGCAGACCGGGCGCGGCCAGAAGATCACCTCGGGCCTCTACGAGACGACGGTGTACTGGGTCGGCCAGTGGCTGGCGAGCTTCGCCGCGACCGGCGAGCCGTCCGTGCCGATGCCCGAGATGCGCCAGGGGACGCGGATGGGCTGGGGCGTCTATCAGCTCTTCGACGCCGCCGACGGCGAGCAGGTCTTCATCGGCATCACGTCCAACGCGCACTGGGAGCGGTTCTGCACCGAGTTCAAGCTCGACGACCTGTACGCGGACGAAACGCTGAACGACAACGCCAAGCGCGTGGCGGCGCGCGGCTGGCTGCCAGCGCGCATCGGCGAGGAGATGCGCAAATACCCGAGTGCTGCGCTCGCGGAGCGGCTCGAGCGGGCGCGCGTGCCGTTCGCGCCGCTGCGCCGACCCGACCAGCTCGTCGACGATCCGCACCTGAACGCCGCGGGGCAGTTCGTCGACACGCCACTGCCCGGGCGGGGGATCGCGAAGCTGCCGAAGATGCCGGTGCGGAGCACGGCGTTCGAGTTCGGCCTGCGGCGGCCGGCGCCGCGGCTGGGTGAGCATACGCGCGAGGTGCTGCAGGAGTTCGGGCTCTCGAAAGAGGAGATCGACGAGCTGGCGTCGCGGAGGGCGATCGGATGAGCGACCTGCCGAAGACCGTCAAGATCAAGGAAGTCGGTCCGCGCGAGGGCTTCCAGTTCGAGAAGGGCGCGATCAGCCTCGCCGACAAGATCTCGCTGGTCGATGCGCTCTCGGCCACCGGCGTGAAGACGATCGAGTTCACCTCGTTCGTGAGCCCGAAGTGGGTGCCGCAGATGGCGGACGCCGAGCAGATGATCGCCGGCATCCGCCGCGCGCCCGGCGTCGCCTACGAAGCGATCTGGCTCAACGAGGCGGGTCTCGAGCGCGCGTCGAAGTTCCGCGACGTGCTCCAGCTCCGCCCGATGTTCAGCGTCGCGGGCAGCGACACGTTCATGCGGAAGAACACCAACCGCACGGTCGACGAGCGGCTGGAGGAGCTGCCCGGCTGGGCGGAGCGCTACCAGAAGCTCGGCATGGACTGGCTCGACGTCGGCGTCATGGCCGCGTTCGGCTGCAACTATGAAGGGGACGTCGAGCCGAAGCACGTCGTCACCGTGCTGCAGAAGGTGGAGCAGAAGGCGAACGCGTGCGGCTCGCGCCTCGGCGGCATCGGGCTCGCGGACACGATGGGCTGGGCGAACCCGCTGCAGATCAAGCGGCTCGTCGGCACCGTCCGCGATCGGTGGCCGGGCACGCCGATCAAGCTCCACCTCCACGACACGCGCGCGCTCGCGATCGCGAACGTCGTCGCGGCGCTCGAGATGGGGATCGACTGCTACGACAGCGCCGTCGCCGGCATGGGCGGCTGCCCCTTCGCCGCGCACAAGGGCGCGGCGGGCAACGTCACCACCGAGGACCTCGTGTTCCTCTGCAACGAGATGGGCGTCGATACGGGGATCGACCTCGACGCGATGATCGCCGCCGGCCAGCTCGCGGAGAAGGTCGTCGGGCATCCGCTGCCGGGCAAGCTGAAGTCGGGCGGCAACCTGGACACGTACCGCGCGCGAGCGCGCGCGGGGGCGCCCGCGGCCTGACGCGAGCCTAGGGCGCCGGGTTCCCCCGGGCGGCGGCGAGGGGCTCGGCCGCCTGCGGCGCCGGCCCCGCGCTTCGTTCCGCGCGGCGCAGCGTCGGGAGCATCAGCAACGGCACCAGCCCGATCAGGCCCACGGTGATCATCAGGCGGCCGAGGTTCGAGTAGTCCGCCTGCGTCACCGCGAAGCCCCCGTTGAGGTAGCGCGTGAAGAGCTGACTCGTCGAGAGCGCGAGGTTCATCAGCGACGCCATGATCGCGAACGTCGTCGCCTCCGCGCCCGGCTGGGCGCTGCGGGCGATGAGGATCAGCATCGGCACCATCGCGAGCTGGGCCAGCGGCGCGGAGATCGTCGTGTCGATCACCGCGAACGTCCGCGCCGATACGCCGAGCCACTCGTGCGCGCCGTAGAAGAGGCCGATGCTCGGCAGGTAGAGGATCGCGCCGGCGACCGTGATCCAGAACAGCGTGAAGCTCACCGGCCGCGTCGAGATCGTCTTCTTGAAGACGAGGAGGCCGGCGACGCTCAACACCGCCGAGATCTGGCCGAGCAGCCCGAGGAACCGCTCGTCGAAGCCCAGGCGGTCGATCGCCCAGAAGCTGTAGCCCTGTCCGACCGCCGGCGTCGCCCGGAACACGAAGATCGCGACGGCGGCGATGAGGATGCCGCGCGACAGACCGATCCAGCGCAGGAGCACCCCGAGGACCACCGCCGACACGACGAGCACCATCTCCTCGGCGAACGGCGCGCCGCTGGCGCGGAGCGCGATGCCGAGGAGCGCGTAGGCGACGCCCCCTGCGAGGATGAGCTGATTGCGCCGGGACGGGGCGGCCGAGACTCGCCGTGGCGCGTCCTCTCGCACGCGGATGAACGCGGCGCTCGCGGCGGCGAGGATCGGGAGCAGGGCGGAAACGGCGAAGGTGCCGCGGGCGCCGATGCGCTCGGCGAGGATCCCGCCGAGATAGCTCACGCTGATTCCACCCGTCAGCAGCGCGATGCGGCCCCACGTCTGGAGCTGCGCGATCTCGCGGTCGTCGCGCGCGACCTCCACGCTGAGGGCGTCCGCCACGACGTCCTGGATCATGAAGCCGACCGTGATGAGCACCATGGCGAGGAGGTACGTGTCGCGGTGGCCGACGACCGTGGCCATCAGCAGGGTGCCGCCCAGCGTCGACGCCGAGCCGAGCAGCAGGTAGGCCCCGCGGCGGCTGCCCGCGATCGGCCAGGCGTCGGACGCCACGCCGGCGACCATCTTCATGCTCCACGGCAGCCCGAGCCAGAACGCGATGCTCGCCGCGTCGGCGGGCGTCAGCGCGAGCGCGTTCTTCTCGAAGAAGACCTGCGCGACGGCGGTGATCGCGCTCGCGCCGTAGCAGAAGTACGGTACCAGGACCGGGAGGTGCGCGAGGCGGAGACCGAAGCCCACGATGCTCTCAGGATAGGGCATGATCTCGCCATGGACTTCGGGATCAATCTCGCGACGTCGGCGGACTCGTGGAAGGTCGTGAAGCGCGCGGAGGAGCTCGGGTACGCGCGCGCGTGGTTCTACGACACGCAGCTCCTCAACGCCGACGTGTTCGTCGGCATGGCCGCCGCCGCCGTGCATACCTCGAAGATCCGGCTCGGCACCGGCGTGCTCATTCCCTCGAACCGGATCGCGCCGGTCGCGGCGAGCGCCCTCGCCTCGCTGAACGCGCTCGCGCCCGGCCGCATCGACTTCGGGATCTCCACCGGCTTCACCGCGCGGCGCACGATGGGCCTCCGGCCGGTGAAGCTCGACGACATGAAGGAGTACATCCGGATCGTGCAGGGCCTGCTCGCGGGCGAGATGCTCGAGTGGAGCTTCGAGGGCAAGCGCCGCAAGATCCGCTTCCTGAGCCCCGAGCTCGGCGTCGTGAACATGAAGGATCCGATCCCGCTGCACATCTCGGCGCTCGGGCCGCGGGGGCGCGCGCTGACGGCCCAGCTCCGCGCGGGCTGGATCAACGCGACGGGGAACATGCACCATGCGACGGGCTCGGTCGAAGCGATGCAGGCGGCGTGGCGCGCGGCCGGCGTCGATCCGGCGACGCAGACCGCCTCGGCGTTCGCGGGCGGGTGCGTGCTCGCCAACGGCGAGGCGTTCGACAGCCCGCGCGCGAAGGCGCAGACGGGGCCGCACGCGACGATCACGCTCCACAACCTCGTCGAGGTGGAGGAGTTCGGGAACATGGGCCGCGCGCTGCCGCCGGCGCTCATGCCGCTGCTCGAGCGCTATCGCGCGATCTACGAGACGTACGCGCCCGCCGACGCGCGGTATCTCGAGAACCACCGCGGGCACCTGATGGTCCTGCGCCCCGAGGAGCACGACGTCTGTACCGCCGATCTGATCCGCATGGTCACGTTCACGGCGCCGAAGCCCGAGCTCCAGGAACGGCTCCGCACGCTCCGCGCCGCGGGCTACACGCACTTCTCGATCCACATCCGCCACGGCCATCCCGAGATGCTCGAGGAGTGGGCCGAGGTCTTCGCAGGAGTCTAGAGATGATCCGCGTCTTCGCGCTCTGCACCGGACAGATCGACATCGACCGCGCGAGCATGGTCTCCGACCTGACGCCGGGTCAGCGGTGGACGGTGCCCGTGCTGAGCTTCCTCGTCGACCATCCGCGCGGCCGGCTGCTCTTCGACACGGGCGTGCACTGCCAGGCGCGCATCGACCCGGTCGGCCGGCTCGGCGCCGAGCGCGTCAAGCGCCTCGGCGTGCGCTCGCAGGAGGGCGAGGACGTGGTGCCGCAGCTCCGGCACCTCGGCCTCACGCCCGACGACGTCCGCTACGTGCGCGGTGGGCGGGAATGCGGACTACATCGTGAGGGCTGACGCCGATCTCTTGACCCTTCGGGTGATTGAGGGTATTCCGATCGTCGACATCCCGACCTTCTGGCAGGCGCTCGTCGCGTCCTCCTGACTTCGACAGAGTCCGCCCGTTCGTTAGGCGACGGGGGCGGGCGCGCGCGGCGTCACGGCCCACTGCGCGGGGTCGTGGCCGCAGAACATGGTGGCGCCGGCCCGATCGCGCAGCTTCCGCAGCGTCGCGAGCGAGTCCCGCATCACCGAGGGATTCCAGAGGACGTCCGGGAGCACGTCGCGGTCCATGTTCTCGCGCGTGTAGCACGCGTCCGCCGCGCAGACGAGCTGCGGCCCCCTGCCGTCCCGCACGACGAGCGACTGATGGCCCGGCGTGTGGCCGTACGTCGGAATCAGGACGACGGCCCCGTCGCCGAAGACGTCGTGCTCGCCGTCGATCATCCGGTACTCGAGCGCGTGCTCGAAGTCCATCGGGCTCGGGCTGTAGCCCGGCACGAACCCCGGCCGCCGCGCGGCCTCGAGCTCCGGTCGCTGCACCAGAAATGTCGCGCGCGGAAAGAACTCGTTGCCGCCGCAGTGATCGAAGTGGAGATGCGAGTTCACCTAGCGACCGCCGTGACAAGGTCTCCGTCATCTCCGCCGTCACCGTGGCCCCGCGGCACCGCCGACTCGGGCTGTACTTCGATCCCCACGCGCACAACATCACCGGCACCGAGGTCATCGCGTTCCTCCGACAACTCCTGCGTCATCGCCGCGGTCCGATCGTGCTCTTCTGGGACGGCGGCAAGATCCATCGTCGTCACGATGGACAAGTGTTCCTCCACCGGCACCCTCGGTTGGAGGTCCATCGCTTCCCGGGCTACGCGCCCGAGCTCAATCCGGACGAGTTCGTCTGGACGAAGGTCAAGCAGGAGTGGTCGAACAGCACTCACGATGGCCTCGTGCCGCTCACGCTGCCCGGTGTGCGGAGCCTGCAGCGCATCGGCCGCTCGCAGTCTCTGCTGCGGTCATGCATTCACGCGGCGGAGTTGTCGTGGCCGTAGAGCAGTATCCATTACTTCTAGAAAGATCAATAATCTTCGGTGTCGGTATCGGGAATCTGGGTCGTGCACGGCAACGGCGCGTTCCAACGGCGGACCGAGTCACCGAGATCAACGAGCGACTTCGCGTTCGAGCCCTTGCGGCCTATATCGCGTGCGCATTCGGACACACGGCGAACTACGTGATGTGTTGCGAGTCCCATCCGCCGCTGGAGCTCATCGGTAAAGTGCGTGAAGCCCTGGGCTTCGAGTCGGCCATACTGCCGGTCGCGAATGTCAGGACCGCCCTGCGCGACGCGTCGAGCGGAACAGAGCCGCCGAGAGAGACTGGCCGCCGCTGGACAGATGGAATCGCCTTCCATGTCTCTGGAACGCTGACGCAAACAGAGGCGAAGTCGACGGAGCGCGCTGTCCTCTGGCGCATCAGCCGTGACCAGGTAGGCATTTGGAAGCGCGACATCGAAACGCCCGAAGGTCAACTCGATCGCGATAGGCGAAAAGGTGGCTGGGGAGCCGTCGCTGGTGAAATTAGCAAGCAGCTCGGCGGCAGCTGGACAGCACGCAGTCTCCGGACCGTGGCTGGAATCGTCAGAAAGGCTGAGAGCCTGAGTTCTTAGACGGCGCCGTCCTTGGCCAGGCCGGCGATGTCGTTGGCGCTGTAGCCGAGCTCCCGCAGGACTTCCTCCCGATGCTGGCCGAGCAGCGGCGACGGGGTGATCGTCGTCTTCGACGCCGAGAGCTTGATCGGGTTGCCGACGGTCACGAACTTGCCGCGCACCGGGTGCTCGACCTCCACGATCATGTCGCGCGCGCGGAGGTGCGGGTCGTCGATGACCTCGCCGGTGTCGAGGCACGCGCCGCACGGGACGCCGGCGCCCGCCAGGATCTTCGTGACCTCGTGCTTCGAGCGCTCCGACGTCCACGCCTCGACCAGCGCGTCGACTTCCGCCTTCCGCTTCCAGCGCGCGTCCTGCGTCTCGTAGCGCGTGTCGCCGATCAGGTCCTCGCGGCCCATCGCGCGGAGCAGCGGGTGCCACATCTGCTGCTGGACGAAGATGAAGACGTAGTCGTTGGGACCGCCGGGGTGACAGCGGTACGTGGTGCCGGGCACGCCGGAGCCGAGCTGGTTGCCCGTGCGCGACATCGGCCGTCCGAAGCGCTGGTGATCGCGGATGCTCACGCGGATGAGGTTCACCACCGCGTCCTGCATCGAGATCTCGACCTGCTGGCCCTCGCCCGTGGTGTGGCGCTGCATCAGCGCGGCGAGGATGCCGATCACGCAGTGCATGCCGGTGCCGGAGTCGCCGATCGACGGCCAGACGTACGTCGGCGGCCCGTCCGGCGTTCCCGTCACGCTCATCGAGCCGCCCATCGCCTGCGCGATCGGCTCGTAGCTCTTGTACTCGGCATACGGGCCGTAGGAGCCGAAGCCCTTGATGCTCGCGAACACGAGCCGCGGGTTGATCGTGCGCAGCGTCGGCCACGCGAAGCCGAGGCGCTCCATCACGCCGGGCCCGAAGTTCTCGAGGAGCACGTCGGCGGTCTTCAGCAGCGCGCGGAAGACCCCCTTGCCGCGCTCGTGCTTGAGGTTCAGCGTGAGGCTGCGCTTGTTGCCGTTGAACGAGAGGTAGAAGAGGCTGTCGGCGTCGGGGCGGTCCTTCAGGCTGTGGCGCGCGGGATCGCCCTTGCCCGGCTCTTCGACCTTGATGACGTCGGCGCCGAGCCAGGCGAGCATCTGCCCGCACGACGGCCCGGCCTGGTTGTTCGTCATGTCGACCACGCGGATTCCGGTCAATGCCTGGCTCATGGGTGCGGATTCTACTAAGATCCCGACCGGGAGGCGTCGCCATGTCCATCAAGCTGCGCCAGGTCGGTCCGTGCTTCGCGGCGGAAGTCGAAGGTCTGGACCTCACCAAGCCGCTGTCGCCGGACGAGGTCAAGGCGGTGCACGCCGGCATGGACGAGTACGCGGTGCTGGTCTTCCACGACCAGCCGCTCACCGACGAGCAGCAGCTCGCGTTCAGCCGGAGCCTGGGCGAGCTCGAGCATTCGATCGGCGCCAGCCTCCGCGCGCCCGAGGAGTACCGGCTGCCGACGACCTTCGCCGACGTCTCCAACCTCGACAAGAACAACCAGCCGTTCGCGCGCGACGACCGCCGTCGCCTGTTCGCCATCGGCAATCGCCTCTGGCACTCGGACAGCTCGTTCAAGCCGATCCCGGCGATGTACTCGATCCTCCACGCGCGCAGCATCCCGTCGACGGGCGGCAACACGGAGTTCGCGGACATGCGCGCCGCGTACGACGCGCTCGACGAGGAGACGAAGAAGGAGATCGAGGACCTGATCTGCGAGCACTCGCAGATCTACTCGCGCCAGCAGATCGGCTTCTTCGACCTCACCGACGAGGAGCGCGAGCGCTTCAAGCCCGTGCGCCAGCGGCTGGTGCGCACGCACCCGTCGACGGGCCGCAAGTCGGTGTATCTCGCGTCGCACGCCGGGGCGATCGTCGGGTGGCCCGTGCCCGAGGCGCGGATCTTCCTGCGCGACCTGATGGACTTCGCGACGCAGCGGGAGTTCGTCTACTCGCACAGGTGGTCGGTGGGCGACCTCGTGATGTGGGACAACCGGCGCACGATGCATCGCGGCCGTCCGTTCCCCGCGCAGGAGCCGCGCGACGTCCGCCGGACTACTCTGGTCGGGACTCCGACCATATGACATGGGGGGCCGCCTCTAGCGGCCCCCCAAGCCCCCCGCGCTCCGGGCGACGGCGAAGCCGCCGCTCTCCGCGCGTGCCGGTGCGCCTTATTGCCGCCGCTCTCCTTCGACGCTCGGGTGTCCGGGTGTCAGCCTGAGTCCTGGGCCCAGCGGCGTGCTGCGCGACGTCAGTGATGTGTCGGGCCGCGGCGCTTCGGCCGTGAGCGGCAGCAGATCCGACCGCACGCCCTTGACCTCCCAGTAGAACCGCTGCGACGCGTTGCCCTGCCTCGTCGTGCGGACGGTGAATTGACCGTTCGCGATGTCGCTGACGACGTACAGCGGTGACCATCCGGCGACCGGTGTGAGCTGCACGGTGCGATCCTCGGGCCGCACGCGCGCTTCGAAATACGGCGGCAGCGTGACGACGGCCTCGCCGCTCGCGAGCTCGGCGACGCCGCGGTAGTAGACCGCGGCCTCCGGACCTTCGACCGCGGAGTGAATCAGGACGTGTGTCGTCGGCATGAGCGGGTGCGGGATCACATGGGCTTCTTCGAGCTTACGCCCGATGGTGTATACGTGGTCGAGATGGGACCCAAGAACGGCCAGATAGGCGATCCGATCGAGGTCTTTCGCGAAAGGCTCTCAACAGTTCTTTCGATGAGACAAGGAGTCACGCCGGCGACGGCGGCGGCATTGCGTGGTGAGACTCCCTTGTTGATGGGGAATTGGACGCAAGTGGGTCGCAGCGCGTTAACGACGGCGCTCTCCGAATATCAGACAAGCGTCGCAGGCACTCCGTACTCGCCCTTGAGGAACAACAGCAACATGTTCGTGAACTCGATCTTCAAACGCATTGGTGCAGACCCCAATGTCCCAGGCGCCTTCGCGCCCGCATACTAAATACCGCGCGCTTGCCGGTGTCGTTCTCGCAGCCAGCGTCTTGGCGGCGACGCTGATGGCCCAGTCTGAAGCCCTTTCGGAGGACTTGGGACATACAGTCTTCGCGCTCGCGACGAGCAAGCGATGGGTAAGCGCGAATGCCGGAACGTCCGCGCCGAAAGCGCGGCCGGCACCTGCCGACCAGATCGTCGTCACGGTCGGTTCAGATTCGAACGTCGTTTTCCGCCTCGGTCTTGGTGACCTAGAGCTCAGTCGTCCTATCGTCTCCCGCGATGGGCGTCGCTTCGTTTTCGCTAAGACCGAACGGGCCGGCGCGAAAGCGATCAGACGACTGTGGCTAGCGAACGCGGACGGATCGGGTCTGAGGCCGCTCGTTGAACTTCATGGTGTCGGCAATCCGATTCCCGGCGCTCTCATCGGGCGTCCGATTGCGGCCTGGGCACCAGATCATCGGCGACTCGCCATCGCCGAGCCGCTCAGAGATGACGTCCGGGCAAATACTCTGAGGATCTTGGAGGCCGACACGAACGAGAAACTCGCGGCGCTCGAGATGCCGGCGTGGGCCTCGGCGATCACGCCACAGGCGTGGTCATCCGACGGTCGATACATAGTGTCATACCGATCCGACACGGAACGACTCGCGTTGATCGACACAACGACCGGAGCGATCCGCGATTTGGGCCCGGGAACACATCCGGCATGGTCCCCCGATGGCCGCTCCATCGTGGCATGGCTACCTTCGAGCCGCTCGCGTCTACGCGGTGACTACATCGTCCTCGACGCACAGACGGGATTCAGACGCACGTCTCCGGAGATCAGAGGAGACGGGCCCCGAGGCTCTGGCTGGTCGCTCGCTAGCCTGGACGGGGCGCCGGACGGTCCGCCGTTGTGGTTGCCTGATTCACGACACATCCTCTTTGCTCGCGAAAAAGACGGAAGCGTCTGGGTTGTGGACTCCGATAGTTGGCGAGCCGCCCCGATGCCTCCCAGTGTCCTGGCATATTCGTGGGGCGGCCGACCGTGATGCGGCGTGCCGCTGAGAGCGCGCCGAAACGAGCGGCTACTCGAGCGCGTACAGCGTGACGCGCAGCTCGCGCGTGTCGCGCGCGGCGCGGCGCCACTGCAGCAGGATCGGGCTCTGATAGATCCCCTCGACGGGCCCGACGGCGCCGTTCGGGGTCTCCGCCACCAGCAGGTTGATCGATCGCCGCATGCGGAAGAGGCGTGAGGCCGGGAACGCCAGCGTGCGGGCGACGAGCTTCTCCACCAGCGACCCGTGCAGGCCGAGCGCGTCGAGGCTCGAGTTGAGGATCCGCACGAGGTCGTACCGCGCGTAGCCGAGGGCCTTGCCGGGAATCGCGCGCGGGTTGGCCAAGGCACTCTGCGTCTGCTTCGCCATGAACCAGAGCGGATTCCGCATCACCGCCGCCATGTCGTGGTTCATGAGCAGCGTCTCGTACTCGTTGATCGTCAGCGCGGCGTCCTGCTCGCCGTAGCCGAGCGCGATGTGCAGGCGGCCCTTCTTGACGCCCGCGGCGGCCACGAAGTCGGTCAGCTCGTCGTAGAGTCCCAGCCGCGTGTCCTTCAGGTTCAGCGAGTCGATGGGGTGGCCGGACAGCGGCACCCGCAGCCGGACCTCACCGGCGAAGACCTCGCGATGGAAGCCGATCGCGCGCGTGAGCCGCCGGCGCGCGCGGCCGTCGCTGACGCCGTCCAGCTCGACGAAGCTCACCGGCTCGGCCGTGTCGTTCCAGTGCGTCACGCATGGCAGGAGGCCGCCGGCGATGAACGCGAGATGCGAATCGCCGTTGCGCGGCTCGACGGCCCGCTGCGCGGGATCGAGGTCCGTGCGGTCCTCGAGCGCGTCGTGCGCGTAGCCGGCACCTTCAGGGAACACGCGTCGCAGGGCGGCGACGTAGCTCGGCACGCGGCGCGGACCGAGGCGCGCGCTGAGCCCGCGATCGAGGAAGCCCGCGGTCGTGTGCGCGGACCAGTACAGGCAGCGCGGATAGCTCGAGAGCGCGTCACCGTATTCGTTGAGAAACGCCGCCCGAAGGTCCACCACGTCGAATCGGGACCGGGCCGTGAGCTCGAGGGACAGGTCGAGGGTCATCGCGGACCCCCGGTGATGCCGCCGCGCGACATGCGGCGATGGTACCGTATGCTGGCCCGTCGGCAAGGAGGATTCATGAAGGCGATCGTCTTCGACGAGGTCGGTGGTCCCGACGTCCTGCGGCTCGGCGAGGTCCCCAAGCCGGACGTCCGGCCGGGCATGGTCCTGATCAAGGTGCACGCGATCGGCGTGAATTTCGCGGATACGCGCTTTCGCCAGGGCACCTACGTCGCGAAGCCGAAGCTGCCGGACACGCCCGGAATGGAAGCGTCGGGCGTCGTCGAAGCCGTCGGCGACGGCGTGACCGGCTTCGCGCCGGGCATGCGCGTGGCCGCGTTCACGGTGAAGGGCTACGCCGAGTACTGCCAGGCGCCGGCGTCCATGGTGATCCCGCTGCCGGACTTCGTCGGCTTCGTCGATGGTGCCGCGTTTCCGATCCAGGTGCTGACCGCGTACCACCTGCTGCACACCGCCGACACGACCGGCCCCGGCAAGACCGTCCTCGTGCACTCCGCCGCGGGCGGCGTGGGCATCGTCGCGGTGCAGCTCGCGAAGGTCGCGGGCGCGCGCGTGTTCGGCACCGTGGGTGACGACGCGAAGCGCGCGCTGGTGCAGCAGCACGGCGCCGACGCCGTCATCAACTACACGACGCAGAAGTTCGCCGACGAGGTGCTCCGCCTGACCGACGGGCGCGGCGTCGACCTCATCCTCGACGCCGTCGGCAAGCCGACGTTCGAAGAAGGCCTGCGCTGTCTGGCGAATCTCGGTCACCTGATCCTGTACGGCCGCGCGGGCGGACCCACCGATCCGCTGAACATCGCCACGCTCTCCGCGAAGTCGCAGAAGGTCAGCGGCTTCATGGTGCCGACGGTCACGCGCAACTTCCCCGAGAAGACGCGCGAGAGCTCCGAGCGCTGCTTCGCGCTCATGCGCGAGGGCCGTCTCAAGCTCCACATCGGCAAGACCTTCGCACTGGCCGAGGCGGCAGATGCGCACCGTTTCTTGGAGGGGAGACAGTCGACGGGCAAGCTGGTCCTGCTCCCGTGAAGTTCGGCGTCTTCTTCCAGGCCCCCGAGGCCGACGGCCAGACGCACGGACAGCGCTATACCGAGATGTTCGAGCTCATCGCGCTGGCCGAGGAGCTCGGCTTCGACGTGGCCTGGCTCGCCGAGCTGCACTTCGGCGGCGCGTTCTCGCTGCTCGCGAACCCGCTCATGATGGTCCCGGTGATCGCCCAGCGCACCCGGCGTATCCGCATCGGGACGGCGGTCACGCTGCTGCCGCTGCAGCATCCGCTGAGCTGCGCCGAGCAGGCGGCGACGGCCGACGTGCTCTCCGGCGGGCGGCTCGAGTTCGGCGTGGGGCGCGGATCCATCGCCAGCCAGTTCCACGGCTTCCGGATCCCGTCGAGCGAGAACCGCGCGCGATTCGACGAGGCGCTCGAGATCATCCGCCTCGCGTGGACGCAGGAGCGATTTATTTACCGCGGCCGGTTCTGGGAGGTCGAAGAGCTCGCGGTCGTGCCGCGGCCGGCGCAACAGCCGCATCCGCCGATCCGCGTCGCCGTCCACACGGGGGAGAGCTTCGCGCACATCGCCGACAAGGGCTGGCCGATCTACTCCGGGACCACGACCACACCGATGCCGCAGCTCCGGGAGTTCATGGGCGTCTACCGGCAGCGTTTCGCCGCCGCGGGTCACACGTGGCAGCCGGAGCAGATGGCGCTGATGCTCCCGATGTACGTCGGCGACCGCGAGGCGATGCGGCCCGGCGTGCACAAGTACTACCGGAACCTCCAGACGATCTTCGCGCAGGTCCCGGCGTCGTACGGCGAGCACCTGCCGCGCCTCAAGATGATCGAGGAGAACGTCGCCAACCTGCCGTTCGAGAAGTTCTGCCGCGACCACGCCGTCTTCGGCGACGTCGCGGAGGTCATCGACCGCCTGCAGGCCGCGCGCGAGGAGTTCTCGCTGTCGCAGATCATCTGCTGGTTCGATCAAGGCAACGTGCTGCCGCGCGCCGAGGTCGAGCGCACGATGCGACGGTTCGCCGAGCAGGTCATGCCGAAGGTGGCGTAAGCGGAGGGGACGATGATTCTCGATCGCTTCAAGGTCCCGGAGAAGGATCAGGTGCTGGTGCAGGAAGCCGCGCTGCGGCGGACCGTCGCGCAGATCTTCGAGAAGCTCGGCGTCACGCCGGAGGACGCCGCGGACGGCGCCGACGTGCTGACGATGGCCGACCTGCGCGGCGTCGAGACCCACGGGGTCTCGAACATGCTCCGGCAGTACGTCCGCGACTACAAGGCGGGCAAGCTCAGTCCGAAGCCGGGCTGGAGCATCGTGCGCCAGTCGCCGGGCACCGCGGTCATCGACGCCGAGCGGCGGCTCGGCGTCATCGTCGGGCCGAAGGCGATGCGGCTCGCGGTCGAGAAGGCGAAGCAGGTGGGCGTCGGCGTGGTCACCGTGTTCAACAGCGGCCATTTCGGCGCGATCGGTCACTACGCGATGCAGGCCGCCGAGCAGGACATGGTCGGCGTGTGCTTCACCGGCGCGGGCCTGAGCGTCGTGCCGACGTTCGCGTCGAAGCCGCTGCTCGGCACGAACCCGATCGCGCTCGCGGCGCCGGCGCGTCACGAAGCGCCGATGCTCTTCGACGCCGCGACCTCCGCGATCGCGGGCAACAAGATCCGCCTCGCGATCCGTCTCGGCTCGCCGCTCCTGCCGAGCTGGGTGACCGACAAGGACGGCACGCCGATCATGGAGGAGAAGCCCGTCTTCGACCGCGACGACTTCTTCCAGGCGCCGCTCGGCGGCACGCGCGAGCAGGGCTCGCACAAGGGCTACGGCTTCGCGCTGATGGCCGAGGTGCTCTCCACCGTGCTGTCCGGCGCGGTGCCGACGATGCTCGTGCAGGGCAGCGGCTCCAAGAACCACTTCGCGGCGTACGACATCGAGGCGTTCACGGACCTCGAGCACTTCAAGGACACGATGGATCAGATGTTGAAGACGCTGCGCACGGCGCCGCCGGCGCCGGGCCACGACCGCGTGCTCTATCCCGGCCTGTCCGAGGCTGAAGAGCTGGCGAAGCGCCGCGCGAAGGGCGTGCCGCTCCACAAGGAAGTCATCGAGTGGTTCGGCCAGTGCACGCGCGAGCTCGGGGTGGCACCGCTCGTATGAAGGTGTCGTTCTTCGAGACCGTGCGCTACTGCGCGCCGGAGGCGCTGCCGCACGACTGGCCGGTCGCCTCTGGCGCCTACGATCGCGAGGCCGGCGCCCGCGCGTACGAAGCCATGATCGAGCGGCTGCGGTACGTCGAAGCGATCGGGTTCGACTGGGTGAGCGTCTCCGAGCACCACTACTCGCCGCGCATCCTGACGCCGTCGCCCATCCTGTCGGCCGCGTTCCTGGCCGCGCACCTGAAGAAGATCACGATCGCGCTGCTCGGCCCGATCGTGCCGCACAGCAATCCGGTCCGCGTCGCGGAAGAGCTCGCGATGCTCGACACGATGGCCGGCGGCCGCCTCGTCGTCGGGCTTCTCCGTGGGACGTCGAACGAGGCGCTGACCTACGATCTCAATCCCGAAGAGGCGCGCGAGCGGACCGACGAGGGCATGGAGCTGATCCTCAAGGCGTGGACGGAGCCGCAGCCGTTCGGGTGGCAAGGCCACTACTTCCAGTACCGGACGGTCTCGATCTGGCCGCGCCCGCTCCAGCAGCCGCACCCGCCGACGTTCGCGCTCGGCACGAGCCGAGAGTCGTGCGAGTTCGCCGCGCGCCACCGCCTGGGCTGCGGCGTCTCCTACGGTCCCTACGAGATCATGGCGAAGGCCACGCGCTACTACCGCGAGCGGTGCGCGCACTACGGCTGGGAGCCGGCGCCCGAGCAGATCGTGTACCGCGCCAACATGATCGTCGCCGGCACCGACGAGGAAGCGCACACGCTGCTGCGCCAGCAGCCGGACCGGGCGCCGTTCGTGATGCGCAGTGGCGTGGCGAACGCGCTGATGACGCTCGACGCGCGCAACATCGCGGGCGAGGCCCGGGCGCCGATTCGCGCGGGCGCGCTGCCGACCACGTTCATCGGCAGCCCCGACACGGTCGTCGAGCAGGTCCGGCGCGCCCGCGAGGTGATCGGGGCGGGCGTGATCGACATCTCGCTCCATCCGCCGGGCTCGCGCGATCTCGATCCCCTGTTGCGTGCGCTCGACCTGTTCGCGACGAAGGTCCTGCCGCGCATCCGCGACGTCTGAGATGGCGGACGTGGTGTTCAGCGAAGGCCTCGTCGAGGCGGACGGCTTCCGGATCCGGTACCGGGAGGGCGGCGCCGGCGCGCCGGTCGTCTACCTCCATGGCGCAGGCGGTCCTCGCCCGAACCCGGCGCACGACCTGCTCGCGCGCCGGTACCGCGTCATCGCGCTCGAGATGCCCGGGTTCGGGGAGTCGCCGGAGAACACGCGCACGCAGAGCATCGGCGAGCTCGCGTCGACGATCGCCCGGGCGGTGAAGAACCTCGGCGTCGATACGTTCAGCCTGATCGGCCGCTCGTTCGGCGGCACGACGGCGCTCTGGCTCGCCCTGCAGGCGCCGGAGCGCGTGCTCGCGCTGGTGCTCGAGGCGCCGGGCGCGTTCCGTCCGGACGGCGCGCGCATGCCGTCGAATCATCCGCTCGTCGTCCGGCTCCGCGGGCCCGCCCGCGATCCCGAGCTCCAGCGCCGGTTGCGCGGGCTCGCGACGCCGACGCTCGTGTTGTTCGGCACGCGGGACGACGTCATCGCGCCGTCGATGGGACGTATCTACAAGGAGCTGCTGCCGAACGGCCACCTCGTCTTCGTCTACGACGCCGGGCACGGCATCAGCACCGATCGCCCGGAGGCGTACACGGAAGTGGTCGTCGATTTCCTCGAGCGGCACGAGGCGTTCGTGATCAGCCGCGAAAGGACGGTCATCCATCCATGAAATGGTGTCGCTTCCAGTCGGGATCGAATGTCGCGTACGGCGTCATCGAGGGTGACCGTGTGACCGCGGTCGCCGGGAGTCCGTTCGAGAGCCACACGCGGACCGCGACGAGCGTTCCGCTGAGTGGCGTGAAGCTCGACGTGCCCGTGATCCCGCCGACGTTCTACGCGGCCGGCGTGAACTATCGCGAGCACGTCACCGAGATGGCGCACCGCCGGGGCGTGAAGCCCGAGTTTCCGCCGCAGGCCGACGTCGGCTACCGCGCGAACAACGCGCTGATCCCGACGGGCGAGGCCATCGTGATTCCGAAGGACGCCACGGAGCTCGTCCAGTACGAAGGCGAGCTGGTCGCGGTGATCGGCAAGCAGTGCAAGCGCGTCTCCGAAGCCCGGGCGCTCGATCACGTCTTCGGCTACACGCTCGGCAACGACGTCAGCGAGCGCACGTGGCAGCGCGGCGACCGCACGTTCTGGCGGGGCAAGAACACCGACACGTTCAAGCCGATGGGCCCGTGGATCGTCACCGGCCTCGATCCCGACGCCCTGCGCGTCACGATCCGCCTCAACGGCAAGGAGATGTTCACCTACGCCGTGAAGGACGCGATCTTCGGCGTGCGCACGTTCATCAGCCGCATGAGCCAGTACCTCACGCTGTATCCCGGCGACGTCCTCTGGATGGGCACCGACGGGGCCACCGAGAACATGAAGGACGGCGACGTGGTCGAGGTCGAGGTGCCGGAGATCGGCGTGTTGCGCAATCCGGTCGTGCGCGAGCGCTAGCGATGGCGGCGCGCGATCTCGACGCGGTCATCGTCGGCGCCGGGTTCGCGGGACTCTACGCGCTCCATCGCCTGCGCGGCCTCGGCTTCTCCGCGCGGGTCCTCGAGGCGGGCGAGGGCATCGGCGGCACCTGGTACTGGAACCGCTATCCGGGCGCGCGGTGCGACGTCGAGAGCATGGACTACTCCTACTCGTTCTCCGAGGAGCTGCAGCAGGAGTGGAAGTGGACGGAGCGCTACTCCGCCCAGCCCGAGATCCTGAAGTACATCAACCACGTCGCGGACCGGTTCGACCTGCGCCGGGATATCCGGCTCGCCACGCGCGTCACGTCCGCGGTGTTCGACGAGGGGACGGGGCGGTGGACGATCGAGACCGACCGCGGCGACCGTCTCAACGCGCGCGTCTGCATCATGGCCACCGGCTGTCTCTCGAGCGTGCAGGAGCCGAAATTCGAGGGGCTCGAGACGTTCCGCGGGCGCTGGTACCACACGGGGAAGTGGCCGCACGAAGGTGTCGACTTCACCGGACAGCGCGTCGGCGTCATCGGCACCGGCTCCTCCGCCATCCAGTCGATTCCGATCATCGCGCGGCAGGCGGCGCACCTCACCGTGTTCCAGCGCACGCCGAACTACAGCATGCCCGCCCACAACGCGCCGCTCGACCCCGCGTACGAGCGCCAGGTGAAGGCGGGCTACGCCGAGTTCCGCCGCCAGGCTCGCGAATCGCGCGTGGGCTTCGTCATCGCGCGCAGCGGCGACTCGGCGCTCGCCGTCTCGCCCGACGAGCGTCAGCGCGAGTACGAGCGGCGCTGGGCCCGCGGCGGGCTGGGCTTCTCCGCCTCGTACGCCGACCTGCTGACCGACCAGACCGCGAACGACACGGCGGCCGAGTTCTTTCGCGCCAAGATCCGCGCGATCGTGCGCGATCCCGCGGTGGCCGAGACGCTGGTGCCACGCGACTACCCGCTCGGCACCAAGCGCCTCTGCGTCGACACGGACTACTACGCCACGTTCAATCGCGAGAACGTCACGCTGGTGGACCTTCGCAAGACGCCGATCGAAGCGATCACGCCGGACGGGCTCCGCACGACCGAGAAGGCCTACGTGTTCGACAGCCTCGTGTTCGCCATCGGCTTCGACGCGATGACGGGCGCCCTGCTCGCGATCGACATCCGGGGCCGCGACGGTCAGCCGCTACGCAAGAAGTGGGAGGCGGGTCCGCGCACGTATCTCGGCCTCACCGTCGCGGGGTTTCCGAACCTGTTCCTCATCACCGGGCCCGGTAGCCCCTCCGTGCTGAGCAACATGATCGTGTCGATCGAGCAGCACGTGGATTGGATCGCCGACTGCCTCGTCCACCTGCGTGACGATCGGCGGCAGACGATCGAGGCGACGGTGGAGGCCGAAGACGCGTGGGTGCGGCACGTCAACGACGTCGGCCACATGACGCTCTATCCACGCGCGAACTCCTGGTACATGGGCGCGAACATCCCCGGCAAGCCGCGCATCTTCCTGCCCTACATCGGCGGCGTCGGCGTGTACCGGCAGAAGTGCGACGAGGTCGCGGCCCGGGGCTACGAGGGCTTCGTGCTCAGCTGAGGCTCGGCGAGACCGGGCCCTGGTCCCACGGAAGCGCTTGCGCCATGAGGAAGCCGATCTCCGCCGCATCGGTGAGAATCGCCCGCTGCCGTGCGTCCGGCGTGAATGGGGTGCCCTTTTCGAGGCCGAGCGGTTTCAGCATCGCGTGGAAGGCGCCGTCGCGATCGTCGATGGGCTCGTGCTCGATGATCGCGGCGAGCCGCTCCCAGTATTCGAAGCCGCGCGGCAGGGTCGTCGGGGCACTCGTCTCCGCGTTGCGGATCGGAGTCCGCGGAGGATCGTCCGCGCGCCGGTCGCCGGGACCGTCCCGCGCGAGATCGATGAAGGCGGCCGCGTAGTCATCGATCAGGCCGACCTCGTTGATGTCGACGCCGCTGGTGCGCGCGTTGGCGATTCGCACCGGGTCCAGGGTCACGGTCGGCATGGCCCACGGGTACGCCTGGGTGGCGCGCTGGATCGCTCGCCGGGCTTCGCGGATGCACGGTGCTACACTCGCGCCCGCCGATGGAGTTCCACATCAGCGAGGAGCACCGGAAGCTCCAGCACCGGGCCCGGCGTCTCGCGGCCGACTTCGCCACGCGGGCGGCGCAGCACGATCGCGACGCGACCGATCCCGTGGAGAACTACGCGGCGCTGCGCGACGCGGGCTTCTACGGGCTCAACGTGCCCGCCGAGCTCGGCGGCGCGGGCGTCGGCCTCTTCGGGTGGTCGCTCGCCGCCGAAGAGCTCGCGCAGGGCTGCGCGTCGACGGCGCTGTCGTTCAACATGCATCTCTCCGTCGTCGGCCCGGTCATGGAGAGCCCGCTCGTGGCCCGCGAGACCAAGGAACGGCTCGCGAAGATGGTCGTGCACGAGGGCAAGCTCATCGGCGGCAACTTCTCCGAGCCGACGACGTCCGGCCTCGTCGGGACCGCGGTGCCGCTCGCGCGGGCGCGGCGCGTCGACGGCGGCTATCGCATCACCGGCCGCAAGGCGTTCGCGTCGATGATCGCCGTGGCCGACTTCTGCATGGTGATGGCCCGCCCGGAGGAGACGGCGCCGCCGGCGGCGGCGATGGTACTGCTGGTGCCGCGGGACGCGACGGGAAAGCGCGTCGACAAGGTATGGGACACGCTCGGGATGCGCGCGACGCGCAGCGACGCGATGACCCTCGACGAGTGCTTCGTCTCCGACGACGCGCTGATCGTGCGCGCCGACGACATCGTGCCGTTCCGCCGTCACGGCGCGAACTGGTTCTGGGGCTCGTACACCGCCGTCTATCTGGGCATCGCGGTGGCGGCGTACAAGACGATCGCCGCCATCGTCAAGGAGCGGACGCCGCCCGGCTATGCGCAGTCGCTGGCGTATCACCCGGATGTGCGGCGGCACGTGGCGGAGATGAGCGTGGATCTCGAGGCCGCGCGCCTGCTGACGTATCACGCAGCGTGGCTCAGCGACACCGAGGGCCCCACGCCGGCGACGGTTGCAGCACTCTACCGCGCGAAGTACTTCGTCGGCGAGGCGGTGACGCGCATCACGCGCACGGCGATGACGCTCGGTGGGGCGCACGCGCTGTTCAAGACGTCACCGCTCGAGCGCCTGTTCCGCGACGGCGCGGTGGCGCCGGTGCAGTTTCCGCCGCGCGACTTCTGTCTCGCGAGCCTCGGCCTGCTCGAGCTCGGGCTCGATCCCGCCGACGTGCTGCCGCCGCTGAAGACCGACCGCCCGGACGTCGGCCCGATCGTCCGATGACTCGGAGGGGGGCTTCGCCCCCCTTCCGACGCTCCTCACCGGCTGACGCCGGTTCGTCGCTGCCTCCCCCCAACAACAGACTTGCGCCGGCGAAGCCGGCGCTCGACACTCGGGGTCATATGCGTGTCATCGACATGGAATGCAGCGTTCCGAAGCGGACGGCCGAGGACGGCGCAGCACCGCCCGCGGCGGCGGATCGGCCCGCCGGGTACGGCATGGCGAACTACGGCCGCATCTTCCGCTCCCGCGCCGGCGGCGCAGACCCACGGCCGACGGCCGAGGTCGACACGTTCGTGAAGAGGCTCGACCAGGCGGGCATCGTCCGCTCGGTGCCGTTCGGCGCGTCGAACGACGAGGTCGCGGAGCTGCTGCACGCGTATCCAGACCGGTTCATCGGGCTCGCGCGCATCAGCGGTCTCCATGGCATGCGTGGCGTGCGCGAGCTCGAGCAGCGCGTCCGCGAGCAGAAGTTCCAGGCGCTCGGCGTCTCCGCGCTGGTGGACGGGATCCCCGCGAGCGACCGCCGCTACTATCCGCTCTACGCGAAAGCCGTCGAGCTCGACATCCCCGTGCGGATCTACTCGTCGATGAACTACGCGACCGATCGGCCGTACGACCTCGGCCACCCGCGCCACCTCGACCAGGTCGCGATCGACTTTCCGGAGCTCACGCTCATCGGCGGGCTCGGCGGCTGGCCGTGGGTGAACGAGATGGTCGCGCTCGTGCGCCGCCACCCGAAGCTCCACCTGGACACGTCCGCGCACCGCGCGAAGTATCTCGGCCAGCGCGGCTCGGGCTGGGAGATGCTGCTGCAGTTCGGCAACACGCTGATCCAGGACAAGGTGCTCGTCGGTCTCTCGGCCGGCCTCGTCGGCCAGCCGCACGAGACGCTGATCCAGGAGTACCTCGCGCTGCCGCTCAAGGACGCCGTGAAGGAGAAATGGCTCTACACGAACGCGGCGCGCGTCTTCGGCCTCGCCTAGCTACGCGGGCGCCTGGAGGCGGTACACACGGGCCGCCGTGTCGTGGAACAGCGCCGCTTTCTCGGCGGCCGAGCAGCCCGACGCGATACGCTTGAACGCGTTCCACAGCACCGTGTAGCTGCAGCTCGCCTTGTCGACGGGGAAGTTCGACTCGAACATGCAGCGGTCGGCGCCGAACGTCTCGATCGTCACGTCGTAGTAGCGCCGCGTCGCGTCGGCGAGCTCCTGGCTCGACGGTGGGCGCGGCTTCTCGTGCCACCCGAAGCCGTTCATCTCCATGTTGATGCCGCCGAGCTTGGCGACGACGTTCGGACACGTGGCGAGCTCGGTGATCGACGTGCGCCACTCGGCGAACACGTCGTCCGCCGTGCCCGCGTACGCGCCGATGCCCAGCGGCCCGCCGAAGTGATCGAGGATGATCGTGGTGTCGGGAAACGCGCGCGCGAGTGCGGTGACCTCGGGGATCTGGCGGTGATAGCACCACGCTTCGAACGTCAGCCGGCGCGGTGCGAGCTGCGCGAAGCCCGCACGGAAGTCGTCGCGCTCGAAGAGCTTGGGACCGGGCTCGGTGCGATGGTTCGGGACGTTCGGATCGGGATCCCACGCACAGGCGCGGCGGATACCGCGGAACCGTCGACCGCCAGCCGCAATCTGCGCGTCGAGCACGTCGCCCACCGCCTTGCCGAGGCGTAGATCCGCGGTGCCGACGATGCCCGCGGCCACGCGCGTCTTCCCGTACAGGCCGGATGCGCTCATCGCCGCGACGCCGTTCACGAACTCGGTCTCGCCGACGGGCCGCAGCGCCTCGGGCCCGCCGGGCTTGAACATCGCGCCGCACTCGATGAACACCGTCGACACGACGTTGTGCCCGGCTCCCGTGTCGTCGAGGATCTCGTCGAGCAGGTATCGCGGCGCCACGCGCGCGGGCTGCCGGTCCCACAGGTGATGATGGGGATCGCAGATCGGCAGCGCGGGCTCGAGCGGTTCCTCGGTGGTGAGCGCGAGCCACTCGTGGTTCTTCGATCGTGTCGTCATGCCGGTGAGTATAATTCGCCCGCGCGATGTCGCGCGGAGGGGGACTGCCATGGCGGTCGAAGCGCGAGAACGGATCAAGCCGACGACGGGGACCCACATCGTGCGCGTGCAGCACGAGGGGATCGTGACCGCCGACGCCGAGCGGTCGAAGGACTTCTACTGCCGCGTGTTCGGCTGGCAGGTGCTCGAGCGGCCGGCGTTCAGAGCCGGCGGCTACTGGATCGGCACGCCCGGGATCTTCCCGCAGATCCACATCATCCAGACCGACGCGGTGCCACCCGGGCCCGGCGCGCCGATCAGCCCCGTCCACCGCCACACGGCCTTCGAGGTCGCGGACCTCGAGGCGATGAAGGCGACGCTCGAGCGCGAAGGCATCACGTACGTCGTCAACGAGCAGCCCGGCGGACGTATCCAGATGCTGTGCAACGACCCCGACGGCAACACGCTCGAGTTCCAGCAGGCGAGCTGACGATGGCCGCGCCGCGCACGCACTCGCCGACGGTCAACCGGTTGCGCCTCCGGGTGCAAGAGTGGGGCGACGCGGCCGCGCCGCCGGTCGTCTGCGTGCACGGCTACACGTCGAGCGGCGAAGCGTTCAATGCGCTCGCGCGGCGGCTGCAGGACCGCTTCCGCTTCATCGTGCCGGACGTGCGCGGCCACGGCGAGAGCGCGTGGTCGCCGGCCGGCGCGTACCAGTACGCCGATCAGGCGGGCGACCTCGCCGCGCTCGTCGATGCGCTCCGCCTCGAGCGCTTCGCGCTCATCGGCACGTCGATGGGCGGGATCATCGCGATGACGTACGCCGCCTCGCACGCGCACCGGCTCGTGGCACTCGTCCTCAACGACATCGGCCCCGACGTGGAGAGCGGCAGCGCGCGGATCACGAGCACCGTCGGCGCGCGGCCCGACAAGTTCCCGACGCTCGACGAGGCGATGGCCTGGCGCCGGGAGATGTCACCGGTGACGGCGAGCCGCCCGCTCGACGATCAGCGGGAGCTGGCGCTCGGCGTCCTGCGAGAGGACAACGGGAGCTGGGTCTGGAAGATGGACCCGGCCTATATCCGGCAGCGCGTCACGCAGGGCCCGCCGCGGCGGCCGGACTTGTGGCCGGTGCTCGCGAAGGTCCCGTGCCCGACGCTGGTCGTGTGGGGCACCGCGAGCGACGTGCTGTCGGAAGCGCAGGCGCGGCGGATGGTCGAAGCGCTGCCCCAGGGCGAGCTCGTGGCGGTGCCCGGCGTGGTGCACGCGCCGACGCTCGTCGAGCCGCCCGTGCTGGCGGCGCTCGAGCGCCTGCTCGCCGGCACCGCGACGCGCTAGCCGTTCAGCGGCGCCCGAGCTCCTCCGCCGTCTCCTCGAGCGCCTTCGCGAACTTCCGCAGCAACTCGTCGATCTCGCCTTCAGAGATGATCAGCGGCGGGCACAGCGCGACCGTGTCCTGCAGATTCCGCACGATGAGGCCGTTGGCCTGCGCGCGTGCGACGAACAGCGCGCCGGCCTTGCCGGGCGGGTCGAACGTGCCGCGCCCCGGCTTGTCCGGGACCAGCTCCATCCCGGCGACGAGCCCGACGCCTCGCACGTCGCCCACGAGCGGATGGCCGGCGAATTTCCGGACGCCGTCCTGCAGGATCGGTCCGACCCGGCGCACGTGGCCGAGCAGATCGCGCTCCTCGAAGATGTCGAGCACCTCGAGCGCCACGGCGCACGCCGCCGGGTGACCGGTGTAGGTGTAGCCGTGCGCGAACACGCCGAGCTTCTCGCTCTGCCCGACGCACGCGCGATAGATCTCCTCGGAGATCACGGTGGCCGACAGCGGCAGGTAACCCGACGTGATCGCCTTCGCCATCGTCATGATGTCCGGCGTGATCCCGAACGTCTCGCAGCCGAACATCCGCCCGGTGCGCCCGAAGCCGCAGATGACTTCGTCCGCGATCATCAGCACGTCGTGCGTGCGCAGCACCGCCTGGATCTTCTCGAAGTACGTGGCAGGCGGCACGATCACGCCGCCCGCGCCCATCACGGGCTCGGCGATGAAGGCCGCGACGGTCTCCGGATCTTCGCGCTGGATCTGCGCGTCGAGATTCTCGGCGAGGCGCGTCGCGAACTGCTCTTCGCTCTCGCCGGGCCTGGCGTATCGATAGAAGTACGGGCAGTCGGTGTGGCGCACCTGCGGAATCGGCAAGTCGAAGTCACGGTGGGACGCCGCGAGGCCGGTGAGGCTCGCCGCGACCATCGTGGTCCCGTGGTACGCGCGCTGGCGCGCGATGATCTTCTTCTTCCGCGGGCGGCCCTTCGCGTTGTTGTAGTACCAGACCAGCTTGACCGCGCTCTCGTTGGCCTCCGACCCCGAGTTGTTGAAGAACACCTTCGACATCGGCACCGGCATGAGCTTGACGAGCCGCTCGGCCAGCGTGATGGCGACGTCGTTCGCCTTGCCTCCGAACTGGTGGTAGTACGGCAGCCGGCTCAGCTGGCGAAACGCCGCCTCCGCGAGCCGGTTCTCGCCGAACCCGAGCGCGGTGCACCAGAGGCCGGCGAGCGCCTCCAGGTATTCCCGCCCGGACTCGTCGTAGACGTAGACGCCCTTGCCCCGCGCGATGACGAGCGGGCCCTCGCTTTCGTGGCGCCCGAGGTTGGTGAAGGGATGGAGCTGATAGGCGACGTCCCGGCCGCGGCTGGTGGTGGTGTCCATGAGAGGGTATCCTAGCGCCTTCCAATCGCTCACCGTGAGGTGCCTGATGCTCTACGAGCTTCGCCGCTACGACGTCGCCCCGACCAAGCTCCCCGCGCTCCTCGACCGCTTCGGCGGCTTCACCGTGCAGAAGTGGAAGGACTACGGCTTCCGCCTGATCGGCTTCTGGACGCCGATCTTCGGCGAGAAGAGCAACCAGCTCGTCTACATCTGGGCGTGGGAGAGCCTGGAGGAGCGCGCGAAGAAGATGGCGCCGTGGCGAGCCGACCCCGACCGTATCAAGAAGTGGGCGGAGACCGAGAAGGACGGCCCGCTGGTCAACCGCGTCCACAACCAGCTCATGGAGCCGACGGCGTACTCGCAGCTCGACCGCGGCGAGCCCTACGGCCCCGATGCCGCCAGCCGCAAGCCGTACCTCTTCGAGCTGCGCGAGTACCAGGCGATGCCGCAGAAGATCCAGAACATCACCGACCGCTTCGGCGGCTTCACGGTGGAGGCGTTCAAGAAGCACGGCTTCCGCCAGGTCGGCTACTGGCGCAACGTGATCGGCGCCAACGATCACCAGCTCATCTACCTGCTGGCGTGGGAGAGCATCGAGGAGCGCCTCACGAAGTTCGACACGTTCCTGAAGGATCCCGAGCGCGTCCGCGTGTTCGCGGAGAGCGAGAAGAACGGTCCGATCGTGGAGCAGGTCACGACCACGGTCCTGCGTCCCACCGCGTTTTCGCCCATGAAGTGACGAGACAGCGCCATGCGCCTCTTGCCCGCGGAAACCGCGTCGTTCCCGTCGCCGATCCCGACGCAGTTCGTCGCCAGCGACGAGTTCACTCCCGCGCCCCAGACCGAGCGGCAGAAGCGGGTCGAGGCGCGCATCAAGGCGCTGGGTGACCGGCTGGCGAAGCACCAGGGGCTGAGCCGACGCACCTTCTTCCAGACCGCGGCGGGCATGGCGGCGGCGTTCGTCGCGATGAACGACGTCTACGGTCCGATCTTCGGGGTGAGCCCCGCCGAGGCGCAGAACCCCGACATGGCGAACGAGCGCGCGAAGGGTCTCGCGGGCCAGTTCATCATGGACATGCACACGCACTTCCTGCGCGACGACACGCGGCTCGAGAACTTCGTGCGCTCGCGCGAGGCCGTCGGCAAGGCGGGCTGGAACCCGGCGCTCGCGGGCACGCCGCAGACGCTCGAGGATCTGAAGTTCGCGAACTACTTCAAGGAGATCTATTTCGACAGCGACACGAAGGTGGCGCTGATCTCGGGCTCGGGCTCCGAGGAGCCGCGCGACTGGTTCCTCACCAACGAGATGAAGGCCGACGCGCGCAAGAAGGTCAACCAGCTCACGGGCAGCCAGCGCCTGCTGTCCCACGCGATCTTCATGCCCGGCATGCCGGGGTGGATGGAGGCGGTCGACAAGGCGATCGCCGAGCTCAAGCCCGACTCGTTCAAGGGCTACACGGTCGGCGACAACACCAACAAGCAGCTCTCGAAGCATCCGTGGCGCATGGACGACGAGACGCGGCTCTATCCGTTCTACGAGAAGCTCGTGAAGGCGGGCCTCGTCAACGTGTGCGTGCACAAGGGCCTCTACAACCTCGCCACGTCGAAGCGGTTCCCGCAGCTGCTCGACCACGCCGACGTGCGCGACGTCGGGAAGGCCGCGAAGGACTGGCCGCAGCTCAACTTCATCATCTATCACTCGGCGTTCCGCTTCACCGGCGGCGAGGGCAAGCATGGCCTCGCGCAGTTCGAGCAGACCGGGCGCGTGGACTGGGTGACCGACCTCGCCGAGATCCCCGCGAAGTACGGCGTGAAGAACGTCTACGGCGACCTCGGCCAGATCTTCGCGCAGAGCACGGTCGCGGAGCCGCGCCTGTGCGCCGCGATGATGGGCACGCTCGTGAAGGGCCTCGGCGCCGATCACGTGGTGTGGGGCACGGACGCGATCTGGACCGGCGCGCCGCAGTGGCAGATCGAGGCGCTGCGCCGGCTCGAGATCCCCGAGGACATGCAGAAGACGCACGGCTTCCCGGCCCTCGGACCCGCCGACGGTCCCACCAAGCGCGCCATCTTCGGCGAGAACTCCGCGCGCCTCTACAAGTACGACCGTCAGCGACGCGCCGAGCTGACGACCGACCGCATCGCGCTCGCGAAGGCCGACTACGAGCGCGAAGGGCCGGGCCGCACCAACCTCCGCTACGGGTTCGTCGCGAAGCCGATCGCGTAACACGATCTGTTGACTTCGCCGGTGGCGTGTGGGACCGCCCCCGCCACCGGTGACGAGGCCTCCTGTCCGTCACCTTCCGGTCCGCGGATCGTCCTTTTCCGGCACGTCCCGACAGGAAGGAGACCCCGATGGCCACCCCTCCCCACATTCCTCCCTCTCGTTCCGTAACGCGACGTGACTTCCTCACCCGTGTCGGCGTCGGCGTGGGAGTGACTGCGCTCACTGTCGGCGGTGGCCGCCGACGGGCGGCCGCACAGGCTCCGACGGCGCCGTATCCCGACTGGATTCCCGCCAGCCCGAAGCCGCCGAAGCGGGGCGGCGTGCTCACCCGCGCATCGGCGTGGGATCCACCGGTGATCGACCCGCGCCACACGCAATCGGTGGGCCTGTTCCAGTTCGCCGGGCTCACGAGCAATCGCCTGCTGCGCTACTCGTTCGCCGACGAAGCGAGCGGCTACAACGACCTGAGCCTCAAGGGCGACGTCGCCGAGTCGTGGCAGGGAAGCCCGGACCAGCGCATCTGGACGTTCAAGATCCGCCGGGGCGTCAAGTGGCAGAACGTGCCACCGCTCAAGGGACGCGAGCTGGTCGCCGCCGACATCAAGTACTGCTTCGAGCAGTACGCGAAGGAGGGCGTGCAGACCTTCACGTTCCAGGAAATCGAGGCGATGGAGACGCCGGACTCGCACACCCTGCGTATCCATCTGAAGACGCCGAACGCGCTGTTCCCCCAGAACGTCGCTGAACCGGTCTCCATCATCTTCCCGCGCGAGGTGCTCGAGGAGGACGGCGACCTCAAGAAGCGCCAGATCGGGACCGGCCCCTTCATCCTGAAGGAACACACGCGGAAAGTGCGCATCGTGCTGCAGCGCAATCCCGACTACTGGGACAAGGGCCGCCCCTACGTCGACGAGTACGTCATCCTGTCCGCGCCGGACATGGCGACACGAACGGCCGCATTCCGCACGGGCCAGAGCGACTTCCTGCCGCTGCAGAGCCCGTCCGAGGTGGAAGCGGTCCGCAAGACCAACCCCAACGCGCTCGTGCAGGCGCTCACGCCATCGCTCACGACGTTCGGGCTGGCGCTGGCGCAGGATCGTCCGCCGTTCAACGACGTGCGCGTCCGCCGCGCGCTCTCGATGGCGATCGATCGGCAGAAGCAGGTCGACACGGTGTTCGAGGGGCACGGCATCGTGAGCGCGGGCGTGCCGTGGATCTACTACCAGGACTCGAAGCCGCTGCTGAAGGACCTCGGCCCGTGGTGGCAGTACCGTCCCGCCGAGGCGAAGAAGCTCCTGGCCGAGGCCGGGCATCCGAACGGCTTCGAGACGACCCTGTTCTACTACGAGTACTTTCCGCAGATGAGCTCGGCGGTGCAGCTCGTCCAGCAGGATCTCAGGAAGAACCTCAACGTCAACGTGAAGATCAGCAAGTTCGACTACACGACCTATTACGGCCGTTACGTCGAGGGCAAGTGGGACGGGATGGCGTGGGGATTCCAGTCCGGCCACGCGGTCGGCCTCGACGAGCGGACCTACGTCTACATGCACTCGAAGTCGACGAAGAACTTCTTCCGAGTCAACGATCCGGTGATCGACGAGCTGACCCTGAAGCTCCGCCAGACGCCGGACCGTGCCGAGCAGCGCGCGACGGCGAAGAAGATCGTGGAGCGGGAGTACGACCAGGCGCTGCGGTTATGGATGCCCCACGGCTCCAACTTCGTGGTCTTCCAGCCCCACCTGCGCAACGTGGCGGGCGGCGTCCTGCGCGGCACGGTCGGGTACGGCTCCCCGAACATCGCCCGGCTGTGGATCGATCGATACTACTCAGTCCCTAGTGTAGGCGACACTAGGCGCATGAAAGAACGAGCGGACGAGCGCCGGCCGCGACTGAATGGCTCGAAGATCTGCTTGGACGCGGCTCCGCAGCGATTCGTCTTTCCGCAGA
>VGLJ01000063.1 GCA_016866775.1 Candidatus Rokuibacteriota bacterium
CCGCGAGGAAGCGCTTCACCAGCGGCGCGATCGTGGTCTTGCCGATGACGTCGGGCAGCTCGCCGTCGCCCGCGGTGCGAGGCACCACGGCTTTGGTCGGCACGAGCTGGAACGCGCCGTTCGGGCTTGTCGTCGCGTGGAGCTGGCCGCGCCACCAGCGCGGCCGGTCGCGCAGCAGCGCGTAGCGCAGGGCGCCGGCGGTCCCGTAGGCCTCCATCGTCTGCTCGTTCGCGCCGCGTGCGACGCGGCTCACCGCGAAGGTGACCTGCGCGCCCGACGCGAGCTCCGCGATCACCTGGCCGACGTCTTCGGTGCCGCCCTTCGCGGGAAACGCGGTCGACGTCTGCGCGGCCACGCGCACGATCTCGCCGAAGTTCCATCGCACGAAGTCGATCGCGTGCACGCCCGCGTCGCCCATCGCGCCGAAGCCGGCCTGCGAGGGATCCATCCGCCACGTCGCGGGGAAGCTCTCGTCGGCGAAGCGCCCGCCGAGCCAGCGCACCTGGACGTGCATGAGCCGCCCGAGGAAGCCTTCCTGGACCATCGCGTGGAAGCGCTGGAACGCGGACGGAAAGCGCCAGTTGAAGTTCGTCATCGCCGTGCGCCGAGCGCGCGCCGCGGCGTCGAGGATCTCGCGGCCCTCGGCGGCGTCGAGCGCGACCGGCTTCTCGCAGAGCACGTGCGCGCCCTGCGCGAACGCGGCGAGCGCGATCGCCTTGTGCAGGTGCGGCGGCGTGGCGATCACGAGGATCTCGGGCCGCGCCTTCTCCAGCAGATCTTCCCAGCGCTCGAACACGCCCTCGATGCCGTACGCCCCGGCGATCTCCTTCGCGTGCGCCTGGTTGCGCTGGCACACGGCGACGACGCGGCAGCCGTTCGCCTGGAACGCGGGGATGTGCGAGCGGCCGAATCCGAGGCCGATCACGCCGACGGTATACTCACGCGTGGCCATGCGCGCATCGTAGCATCGGGTCTTGGACATGGGGCCCGCCGTTGAACATGGGGCCGCACAACGGGAGGACCCCAAACCCCTCTGGAGGTCCCCGAACCCATGCGCGGGATCGAGCAGATTCCTTGGATCTACGACGCGCTCTGCGCGGTGTGCGAGCGCGGCGGCTTGGGCCGCTGGCGCCAGTGGCTCGCCGAGGGCGCGCGCGGGCGCACGCTCGATCTCGGCTGCGGGACCGGCCGCAATCTGCCGTGGTTGCCGCGCGGCGTGCGCGCGATCGCGCTCGATCCCTCGCCCGATGCCGTGCGCCGCGCGCGGCAGCGCGCGCCCGGCGTGCCGCTCGTCATCGCGCGCGCCGAGGCGCTGCCGTTCCGCGACGCCACGCTCGACACGGTGCTGAGCGGCCTCGTGTTCTGCAGCGTCGGCGATCCCGCGCGCGGCCTCGCCGAGGTCCGGCGCGTGCTGAAGCCGGGCGGCGAGCTGCGGATGCTCGAGCACGTGCGCGCGGCGGGACGCTGGCACGCGTGGATCCAGGACCGGATTCAACCGGCGTGGACGTGGGTCGCCGGCGGCTGCCATCCGAACCGCGAGACCGAGGCGACGGTCGCGCGCGCGGGCTTCGTCATCGACGAGCGCCGCGCGCAAGGGACGATGCGCCGCTTCACGGCGGTGGTGCCGTCGCCACCTGGATCGCATCGACGTCGCGCTTGACGAGCGGCCGTGGCCGCGGCAGCACGAAGGCGACGCCGAGCGCGATCGCCGCGAGCACGAGCCACGGCAGCGACCAGCCGCTCGCCTGGAGCAGCGCGCCGAAGAGCGGCGGCCCCACGAGGACGCCGCTCCACGAAAACGTGACGGCGACGCCGGTCAACAGTCCCGCGTAGCGCGCGCCGCCGAGCTCGGCGACCAGCGTGAAGTAGAGCCCGACCCACCCGAACGCCGCGGCGCCCGCGGCGATCGCCAGGAGCGCGCCGAGCGCCGTCGGCAGCGCGAGCGTCGTCGCGAGCACGCCGAAGCTCGCCACGGCGATACCCGCGCTGATGACGATGCCGGGCCGGCGACGGCTGCCGAAGTAGCGATCGCTGACGACGCCCCACGCGAGGCGGCTGCCCGTGCCGCCGAGCTGCGCGAGCGCGAGCAGCCGCGCGGCCTCGACGGACGAGAGTCCCCACACGTCGCGCCCGTACAGCGTGAGATACGCGAGCAGCGACGACTGCGCCATCGACAGCGCGAGGCCGCACGTCAAGACGACGCGGACGCCGGGCCGGCGCAGGAACGCCGGCAGCTCGCGCAGCCGCGCCGGATCGAGATGCGGGACCGTGCCCGACACGGAGCGGCGCGGATACGCGAAGGCGATCACCAGCGCACACGCGATCGACGTGAAGCCGGCGGCGGCGAGCGCGTGGCGCCAGTCGCTCGCGGCGGCGAGCGGCGGCAGCACGAGCGCGCCGACGACGCCGCCGAGCGTGAGCCCGGTCTGCTTGACACCCATCGCCACCCCGCGGCGGCGCGGCGGAAACCAGTCGATCACGGCCTTGCCCGTCGCCGGATTGAGCACGCTGAAGCCGAAGCCCGCGACGACGAGGCACCCGAGGATGCGCCCGAGCCCGTCCGCGAGCGACGCGAGCGCGACCATGCACCCGATGACCGCGAGGCCGCCCGCGAGCGCGCCGCGCACGCCGACCCGATCGGTCAGCCAACCCGCGGGCAGCGACATCGCGACGCCGCCGAGGTAGGCCGCAGGCAGCAGGAGCCCGACCTGCGCGCGCGTGAGGTCGAGCGCGTCGAGGAGAAACGGCGTGAGGGGCGCCACGGAGAGCGCGGAGAACGAGCCGAGCGCGTGGGCCAGCGTGGCAAGCGCGAGCGCGACCCACGGCGCCATGCCGGGATTATGAACGCCGGTGATCAGGCCGGCACGGGATTGCGGGTTCGCGCCGCCGCCGTGCACGAAAACGCGTGCGCGGCGCCGTCCGGGTACGGCACCGCGATTGCCGTTGTCGCAAAGCATGCTGGCTCGGTACTGCGCCGCACACCTCGGGCACTTCGGATATCCGCGCCTTCTCGGGCTGCGTTGGAGCGGCTGGACGATCGCGACCGTGGGCGGGCTCTGTGAGGCCTGCCGTGAACGCGAGCGCGAGCGCCGTGGGACCGCTCTGTACGGCGAGGTCCTGATTCCGGTTCCGGTCGAGCCGGGGCCGCGAATGCTCGTCCGGCGCGTCATCGTCGCGACCATCGCCGCGACCGCGGCGGCGATGGCTACGACGGCGGCGCTGCTCGTGGCGCAACCGCCCGACCTCATCCCCTCGGGTGGCGAGCCCGGGCAGTTCTCGAGCGGCGCGCGGTTCGCGGGGTCACCTTCACCGGCGCACGCGAGCACGGAGACGGAGGCGCCGGCCGCATCCCGGTCGAGCCGTCCCGCGTCCTTTGATCACACTCCAGGCACCCTAGGAGCCGCGCGATGCACGGCGAGCCGTGGGAATACGGATTCACGCTGCCCGACCATGATCCCTGGCAGGACGAGGGCGACGGCGGCTAGTCTCGCCGCGGCGCTAGTCCCCCGGCCGCATGTACGGGTAGCCGAAGTGCGTCGGGGGGACGAAGGTCTCCTTGATCGCGCGCGGGCTGATCCACCGGATCAGGTTCAACGGGCTCCCCGCCTTGTCGTTCGTGCCCGACGCTCGCGCGCCGCCGAACGGCTGCTGCCCCACCACCGCGCCCGTGGGCTTGTCGTTGATATAGAAGTTCCCCGCCGCGTAGCGGAGCGCCGCTGACATGTGGGCGATCGCCGCGCGATCCGTCGCGAAGATCGCGCCCGTGAGCGCGTACGGCGAGCCCTGGTCGCAGAGCATCAGCGTGGTCTCGAGCTGCGTGTCGTCGTAGACGTAGATGCTCAGCACCGGGCCGAAGATCTCCTCGCACATCACCGGCAAGTCCGGGCGCATCACCTGCACCACCGTGGGCTCGATGAACCAGCCCGTGCTGCGATCGGCGCCGCCGCCGGCGAGGATCTTCGCGTTGTCGGAGTGGCGCACGCCCTCGACGTACCGCCGGATCGACTCGAACGCGTGCTCGTCGATCACCGCGCCCATGAACGTGGTGAAGTCCGCCGGATCGCCCATGCGGATCTCGGCGACCTGCGCGAGCAGGCGGTCCGCCACGCGCGGCCACAGCGAGGCCGGGATGTACGCGCGCGACGCGGCCGAGCACTTCTGGCCCTGGTACTCGAAGGCGCCCCGGACGAGCGCGGCCGCGAGCGCGTCGACCTCCGCCGAGGCATGCGCGAACACGAAGTCCTTGCCCCCGGTCTCGCCGACGATGCGCGGATAGGACCGGTAGGCACGCACGTTCCGGCCGACGGTTTCCCACATGCCCTGGAACACTGCGGTCGATCCGGTGAAGTGAATCCCCGCGAGATGCGGTGAGGCGAGCACGGGATCGCCGACGGCCGCGCCGGGTCCCGGCACCATGTTGATCACGCCCGGCGGCAGCCCCGCGGCCTCGAGCAGCTCCATGATCACGTGCGCGGAGTAGACGGCGGTCGACGCGGGCTTCCAGACGACCGTGTTCCCCATCAGCGCGGGCGCCGTCGGCAGGTTGCCGGCGATCGACGTGAAGTTGAACGGCGTCACGGCGAACACGAAGCCTTCGAGCGCGCGATGCTCGAGCCGGTTCCACATCCCGGGCGCCGATTGCGGCTGCTCGCGATAGATCGACGCCATGGAGTGCGCGTTGAAGCGCCAGAAGTCGATCAGCTCGCACGCGGCGTCGATCTCCGCCTGGAACGGCGTCTTCGACTGGCCGAGCATGGTGGCGGCGTTGAGCCGCATGCGCCAGGGCCCGGCGAGGAGATCGGCCGCGCGCAGGAAGATCGCGGCGCGGTCTTCCCACGCCATGCTCGACCACGCGGGATGCGCGGCGATCGCCGCGTCGATCGCCCGCTTCGCTTCGGCGTCCCCCGCCTGGTGCCACGTCGCGAGCACGTGCGCGTGGCGATGCGGCATCACGGCGCGCGCGAGCCTGCCCGTCCCGACACGCTCGCCGCCGATGCGCGGGGTGATCTCGACGGTCTCGCGCGACATCCGCGCGAGCTCGGCGCGCAGCGCCGTGCGCTCGGCGGTGCCCGGCGCGTACGTCAGGACGGGTTCGTTACGGGGCTGGGGGACGGAGGCGATCGCGTTGGCCATGGCGTGCCTCCTTCCCCCAGCGTACAACCGACGAGGAGCGGCTCCAGGCTTATCATCGCGCCGTGGCCCTCGATCGGCTCACGCTCTTCGGTTTGTTCGCCGTCGCCGCGATGCTCGTCTGTTACGCCCTCGAAGATCGCAGCCCGTGGTTCGTGCTCGCGTTCGCGGGCGCGTGCGCCCTCGCATCGGTGTATGGCTTCCTGCAGGGCGCCTGGCCGTTCGGCGTCATCGAAGCGATCTGGACGGTCGTCGCCCTCGGCCGCTGGCGTGCGCGCCTCGGGGGATGACACCGATGGGCTTCGAGATCAAGACCGCCGCGGCGCTCATCGGGCTCCCGACGCCGGCGACGTGGGCGGCGCGACGCGAGGCGCGGCAGAACCCGGTGCTGCACGCCGTGTGGCAGGCGTTCCTCGATCGCGGCGGTCCGGTGGCGCTGCGCGGCGACGCGCGCGACGCCCTCCTGGCGCTCGATGCCGAGGATCTGCTCGTCGTCGACGGCGACGTCGTGCCCGTCGCCTACCCCTTCACCACCCGTCCGAACGCTTTCGCGGTCGAGGTCGCGCGGGGGGTCGAGCGGTACGCGTGCTGCGCGATCGACGCGCTCGGCCTCGCGCCGATGCTCGGACGATCGGTCGTCGTCCGCACGGCGTGCCACCACTGCGGTGAGCCGTTCACGATCGACGTCGCGCCCGACGGGCCGCGCTCGATGCCCGAGGCGATGGTCTGGGTCGCGCCGCGCGACGCCTGCGCGGGGCGCCTGGCGTCCGGGCTCTGAACGCTGCTCAACTTCTTCCGGTCGGAAGACCATCTCCGCGCCTGGTACGAAACGCAGCGCGCCGTGCCCGGCGCGGCGGCGACGCTTGCCGAAGCGTTCAAGCTCGGCGCGTCTCTCTTCGGCGGCCTCTGGCCCATGCGATGATCGCAGCTGAAAGGAGGCGCTCATGCCTCGAGTGATCCTGACACTCGCGACGGTGGTGCTCGTCGCGGTCGCCATGCCGATGGCCGCGGCCGCCGAGGTGAAGGCGTTCGACGCGAAGGCGTTCGACGCGGCGCAGGCCGCGGGCGCAGGCGTCGTGGTCGACATCCACGCGACGTGGTGAACGACCTGCAAGCAGCAGAAGCCTATCGTGGATAGGCTCTCGAACGAGGCGAAGTACAAGAACGTGAAGGTCTTCCGCCTCGACTACGACAAGCAGAAGGACGCGATGAAGCAGCTCAAGGTCACCGAGCGCGCCACGCTGATCGCGTTCAAGGGCAAGGCGGAGAAGGCGCGGTCGACCGGCGAGGTGGATCCGAAAGCGCTCGAGAAGATCTTCGAGGCCGCGCGGTAGCCGCGAGGATGGGAACGTTCGTCCTGAGCTTCGGCGCCGGCGCGCTCTCGGTGCTGGCGCCGTGCGTGCTGCCGCTGCTGCCGATCGTCGTCGCCAGCGCGCTGCAGGCCCACGCCTACGGGCCTCTCGCGCTGGCGGCGGGCCACGCGATCTCGTCGGCGGCGACGGGGGTCCTCTTCGCGGCGTTCACGCTGTCGGCCGGCATCGACCGTGACGTCGCGCGGCTGGTCGCGGCCGCGCTGATGGCCGGCGCCGGCACCTTCCTGATCGTGCCGCGACTTCAAGAAGGTTTCGCCCGCGTCACCACGCCGCTCGCGACGGGCGCCGGCTCGCTCACCGCGCGGCTCCCGGCCGGTCTCGGTGGCCAGTTCCTGCTCGGGATTCTCCTCGGCGCCGTGTGGACGCCCTGCGCCGGCCCGACGCTCGCCGCCGCGATCGGCCTCGCCATGCGCAGCGAAAGCGTGCTGTATGCCGGCAGCGTGATGCTCGCGTTCGGCGTCGGCGCGGTGGTTCCGGTGCTGATCGTCGCCTACGGGTCGCGCCGCGTGCTCGGCGGCGGCCCGGGGCTCGCGCGCTTCGTCGTGGTGGCGCAGCCGGCGATGGGAGTGGTGCTGCTGCTCGTCGGCGTGCTCGCGCTCACGGGCGCGGACAAGGTCGCCGAGACGTGGATGGTCGACCACATGCCGGCCTGGCTCCTCGCGCTGACGACCGCGCTCTAGTCGCGTTCTTCTTCTCATCCATGCCCCACCTCCGTCCCGCGGAGGTGCGCGACCCGCGTGCCCGCGGACTCGGCCCGGCGCCGCTCGTACCAGCGCGACATCACCTCCATGGCGAGCCACGCCGTCGCGCAGCCGGCGAGGAGCGACACACGTCCTGCTCCCCATCCCCACCGGTCCACGATCCACGCGAACACGGTCGGGGACGCGGCACCGACGACGAGCACCGGCGTGGCGATGACCCCGAGCACGGCGCCGTAGCCCTTCGCGCCGAAGAGCGCGAGGGGGACCGCACCGCGCACGATCGTGAGCACCCCCTGCGACGCGCCCATGAGGAGCGTGAACGCGACGACCAGCGGCACGCTGCCCGTGCCGGCCCACAGCAACAGAAACGACGGCGGCACGATGCCGATGGCGATGCGGCCCACGGTGATCGCGCGCAGCGTGCGCCCGAACACGATTTCGACCACGCGTCCGGCGAACTGCGCCACGCCCTTCAGCGACGCGACCCAGACGGCGGCCGCCGTCGCGAGCCCGGCCGCCTCGAGCAAGGGCACGAGCTGCACCGAGACGACGCCGAACACGAAGCCGTTGAGCGACATGATGAGCGCGAAGAGCGCGATGGCGATCGAGCGGACGCGTCCTTCGAGCGGAGGTCCGTCGGCCGATGCCGCGCCGGTGGCCGGCGACGCCGCGGCGTGCTTCGACGACTCTCGCCGCGCGAGTCCGAGCCAGTGCAACGGAAGGCAGACGATCAGATTGATGACGGCGAACAGCACGAGCGTGTGGCGCCAGCCGACCTGCTCCTCGAGCGCATGGCCGACCACCCAGAACACCGACGACGCGAACGCGCCGAATAGCGTCAGGTACGAGATCGCGGTGCGCCCGCGCGACGGCGCCACCTGGACGAGCGCGGCGAACGCGGCGTCGTAGAGACAGAGGCGCATGCCGAGGCCGAGGAACGCCCACACCGCGAGATACGCGGCTTCGTTCCGAACGTGTGAAAGGGCGAAGAGCCCTGCCGAGACGAGGATCGTCCCGAGCGTCATCACGGCGCGCGCGCCGTGCCGGTCGATCATGCGCCCGACCGTGCTCGACACGAGCCCCATGACGAGCAGCGCGACCGTGAAGCCGAGGAAGACGAATCCCCGGCTCCATCCGGTGTCGCGACCGATCGGGCCCGCGAGCACCCCGAGGCAGTAGTAGCTCGTGCCCCACGCGGTGATCTGCGTGATCCCGAGCGCGACGACCGCGGTCAGCATCGGGTCGCCGAGCCGCGCCCGCCACCCCGCGGGACGAGCGTTCATCTGATTGCGAACCTCCACCGTCGCACCTCCCTCGTCGTGTCGATTCGGCGATACTGACGGGCAGTGTACGCCGAGGACGGACGGCAAAGGTTTGCGCGCCGGCCGACAGACGCGAGGACGGCGTGACGTCGCGCCGCCGCTTCCTGGCGGGCGTGTGGCCGCTCGGCATGGCGGCGATGCGCGTCTCGGCGGCCCAGGCGGCCGCGTCGGCGCCGCGTGGCTTCGAGCAAGCGGCGTCGACGATTCACGACGCCATCGCGCGCGGTGACATTCCCGGCGCGCTCCTGCACGTCCGCACCGGGGGCCGCGTCGTCTACGAGCGCGCGCTCGGCCGCAAGGACGTCACGCGCGATCGTCCGCTCGCCCTCGACGATCTCTTCCCGGTCGCCTCGCTCACGAAACCGGTCGTGGCCGCCGCCATCCTCAAGCTCTCCGAGAGCGGCGCCGTGCGGCTCGACGCCCCCGTCTCGCTCTATCTCCCGGAGTTCGCGAAGCCGCGCGTGCTCGCGAGCTACGACGCGAAGACCGGCGCGATGACGACGCGCCCCGCGCGGCGCGCGATCACCATTCACGACCTCCTCACGCACACCGCGGGCATCCACCACGGGTTCGTGGAGATCGACTCCGTCTTCGGCGCGATCTACGAACGCGCCGGCGTCGTTCACGCCCCGCGCGTGCCGCTGGCGGAGAACGTGCGGCGCCTCGGACCGCTGCCGCTCGTGCACGACCCCGGGACCCGGTGGACCTACGGCCTGAGCTCGGACGTGCTCGGGCGTGTCGTCGAGGTCGTCGCGGGCGTTCCGCTCGACGCGTACGTGTCGCGCACGATCTTCGAGCCGCTCGCGATGCGGCGCACGTACTTCATCGTGCCGGCCGAGGAGCGTCAGCACGTGGTGCCGTGGCACGGCACGACGAACGGAACGCTTCGCGCGACGGCGCCTGAACGCAGATTGAGCAGGAAGAGGACGTTGATCGCGGTGACGACGAGCGTCTCCTCGATGAGCGCCCGGCGGAGGGTCGCGACCGCGCGCTCGATCAGCGCCGAGCGATCGTAGAACGGCACGATGCGCACGCCCGGCGGCAGCCCGCTCTGCAGCGCGGCGATCTTCTCCTTCACGGCGCGGATGACATCGACGGTGCTGACGCCGTAGCGCGCGACGACGACGCCGCCCACGGCTTCGTCCCCGCCCTTCACCAGCGCGGCCGCGCGGAAGGCGTCGCCGATTTTCACGTCGGCGACCTGCCGGACGTAGATCGGCACGCCGTTCTCGGCGCCGACGACGATCTGCGCGACGTCCGCGAGCCGCTCGATGAGGTCGATGCCCCGCACGACCGTCCACGTCCCGCTCGCCTCGACGACGTTGCCGCCCACGTTGCGATTGCTCCGCATGACGGCGTCGACGACGGCCGAGATCGGGATGCGATACGCGCGCAGCCGGTTCGGATCCGCGTCGATCTGGTACTGCCGCACCACGCCGCCGACGCTCGCGACCTCCGCGACGCCGGGCACGGCGTTGAGCTGGTAGCGCACGAACCAGTCCTGGATCGTGCGCAGCTCCTGGAGCGACTTGCCGCCGCCCTCGACCGTGTACCAGAAGACGTGGCCGACGCCCGTCGCGTCAGGCCCGCGCGTCGGCACGACGCCGGCGGGCAGCGCCTTGCTCAGGAGCTGCAGCCGTTCGAGCACGCGTGAACGCGCGAAGTAGAGGTCGACGCGGTCCTCGAAGATCACGTTGATCATCGAGAAGCCGAACGCGGAGGACGACCGCACCACGCGCACGCCGGGCAGCCCCTGGAGGCTCACGGTGAGCGGGTACGTCACCTGATCCTCGACTTCCTGCGGCGAGCGCCCCGGCCAGTCGGTGAAGACGATCACCTGGTTGTCGGAGAGGTCGGGAATCGCGTCGATGGGCGTGGTCAGCAGCGCCCAGTAGCCCCAGCCGCCGAGCAGCACGAACGCGGCGACGACCAGGAACCGGTTGCGCAGCGATACTTCGATCAGCCGATCGATCATCGGCCGTCCACCGACCTCAAGTCCACGCTCCGCTCTCCTTGCAGGGATTCACGCGTTGCGCCGGCGAGCACACCGGGCGACAGGCGTCATGCGACGCACGCGCGCCGTACGAATTCCGGACAGACTACGAGCTTAGAAGGAGAGGACGGGTCGGGGCGGCGGGTCGAGGACGCGGATGAGAACGTTCGGAACGGAGCGGCCGATTGGTACGGTGAGGCCGAGCACGAAGAGCACCGGCGAGAGCGTAACGAGGAGGAGGATCGCGCATGGCCCCACGCCGCACGGGCCCTCGAACATCGCGCCCATGGCCGCGCACGCGCCGAACACCGCGGCGAGCGGGCCCACGACCACCCACAGGACCACGGCGATCAACGCAGTCGTGCACGACGGGCGTCTCATGGCCTCAGAAAGGATACCACCCGCAACCGGCGAAACGGTTCGCTCTCGGCTCGCCACGCCGCGAGGGTCCTTGCCGCGGCTCAGCGTCGCGGCGCTCACGGCACGGGCAGGTATCCGTGCGCCGTGAGGATCGCGGCCGCCTCCGGCGACCGCACGAACTCCACGAACGCGCGTCCCGAGGCGGGAAGGACGTCCTCACGCCAGACGAACGCGAGCGTCTTGACGAACGGATACCGGCCGCTCGCGACGTTCTCGAGCGTGGGCGCGACGCCGTCGACGGTGAGCGCCTTGATCGGAAGGCGCTCGATCGTGATCGTGCCCAGATCGGAGAGGCCGAGCGCGAAGGGGAGCATCAGCAGCGCTTCGTGCATCGTCGGCTCGCTGTACAGCACGGTCCAGTGATGTGCCTTCGCGCCCGCCGCATATGCTTCCGCGAACCCGGGAAGCGTCTGCTTCAGGGTGACGACCGAGCTGTCCCCTTCCTCCCGAGTGAGCAATGCGACCTCAGGGATGTTCCCCAGACGTTGCTTGGTTCCCCGGTACAAGCCCAAGAGATCGGCGGAGGTCACCGCGACCTCCGGAAGGTCCGGATCCGCGCCGACGACGACGGCGGTTCTGGCATACGGGCGAAAGGTCAGTCCACGCCCTTCCTCGCCATCGCGGAGCGGCCGCGAGGACAGCCCGATGTGGATTGCGCCCGCTGCCGCCAGCGCGATGCCGTTGGTCGAGCCGACGGTCTCCAGCTGAATCCTGACGTGCGGCCGCGTCCGCGTGAAGGCGCGCCCGAGCAGGCGCGTGATCGCGAGATTGGCATCGCACCCGGCGAACCGAAGGCCCTCTGGGGCCTGCGCGGCGATGTCGCCGGGCCGCAACGGCAGGACGACGATCGAAGGCAGCACGACGAGCAACGCGAGGAGGCGCGGAACGCGACGTCGCGCCCGGCCCGTGGGTCGGCATCGAGGTGGGGCTGCGCAACCGCCGCAGCGCACTGACGCCATGCCGCCTGCCCTTCAGGGAGGCTCGAAACTGCCTGACGCGTAGCACGGCCTCCGATGCCGGTCAAGGCGCGCTGCGGGCGGTCGCCCTGCCGGCGACGTACGATGGACGCGATGTCTCCCGAGGCCCTGTCCCGCTTCCACCCGGCCGTGCGCGACTGGTTCGCCGCGTCGTTCGCCGGACCGACGCGCGCACAGGCCGAAGGCTGGCCTGCGATCGCCCGCGGCGAGTCGACGCTGATCCTCGCTCCGACGGGCAGCGGCAAGACGCTCGCCGCGTTTCTCTGGTGCATCAACCGGCTGATGTTCGAGGCGCTGCCGCGCGCCTCGGAGCGCTGCCGCGCGCTGTACGTGTCGCCGCTGAAGGCGCTCGCGGTGGACGTGGAGCGCAACCTCCGCGCGCCGATCGCCGGCATCGCCAACATGGCGTCGTTCCGCGGCGTGCATTACGAACTGCCGGCGGTGGCGGTCCGGACGGGCGACACTCCGCCGCGCGAGCGCGCACGCTTCCGCCGCGAGCCCGCCGACATCCTGATCACGACCCCCGAGTCGCTGTACTTGCTGCTGACGTCACAATCGCGCGCGGCCTTGCGCTCGATCGACACGGTGATCGTCGACGAAATCCACGCGCTGGTCCCGACGAAGCGCGGCGCCCACCTCGCGCTGTCCTTGGAGCGTCTCGCAGCATTGGTGGAGACTCCGTCGCTGCAACGAATCGGTCTCTCCGCAACACAACGCCCGCTGGACGAGGTCGCGCGTTTCCTCGGCGGCGTCTCGAGCGTGGCCGCTATGGCTCCGGCTGACGACAGAGGCACGCCGCGCGCGCCAAGCGGAGACGACGAGCGAAGCGAGGTCGTCGTCGATGGTCGGTCCGAATCCCGCGACGAGATTCACGCCGAATTCGAGCACGACGACGGCGCGACCGCGCCCTCAGCGTACAGACCGGTGACGGTGATCGACGCCGGCGAGCCGAAGCCGCTGCGCGTGCGCATCGAGGTCCCGGTCGAAGACATGGCGAAGATGGGCACGAGCGACGAGGCGCCGACCGGGCGCGATCCGGAGCGCGCGTCGATCTGGGCGGCGATCCACCCGCGCGTGCTGGCGCTGGTGCGCGAGCATCGCTCGACGCTGATCTTCGTCAACAACCGTCGTCTCGCGGAGCGGATCGCCGCCGCGCTCAACGCGCTGGCGGGCGAGACGCTCGTGCTCGCGCACCACGGATCGATCGCGCGCGTGCAGCGGCTCACGATCGAGGAGCAGCTCAAGGCCGGCGCGGTCCGCGGACTCGTCGCGACGTCGTCGCTCGAGCTGGGCATCGACATGGGCGCGGTGGATCTCGTGATCCAGGTCGAGGCGCCGCCGTCGGTCGCGAGCGGGATGCAGCGGATCGGACGTGCCGGACATCAGGTCGGCGCGGTGAGCGAGGGCGTGGTGTTCCCGAAGTACCGCGGCGATCTCGTGGCGGCGGCGGCGGTCGTGGAGGAGATGCGCGCGGGGCGCGTCGAAGCGAGTCGCTATCCGCGCAACCCGCTGGACGTGCTCGCGCAGCAGATCGTCGCGACGGTCTCGATGGAGCGCTGGGGCGTCGACGCGATGTACGACCTCGTCCGGCGCGCGGCGCCGTTCGCGGCGCTCGGCCGGCCGATCTTCGAGGGCGTGCTCGACATGCTCGCGGGCCGGTATCCGTCCGACGAGTTCGCCGAGCTCAAGCCGCGCGTGACGTGGGATCGCGCCGCGCGCACGCTCGCCGCGCGCGAGGGCGCGCGGCACGTCGCGATCATCAACGGCGGCACCATTCCCGATCGCGGGCTCTACGGCGTCTTCCTCGCGGGCACTCCCGCGCCGGTGCGTGTCGGCGAGCTCGACGAGGAGATGGTCTTCGAGACACGCGTGGGCGAGACGTTCCTGCTGGGCGCGTCGTCCTGGCGCGTCGAGGAGATCACGCACGATCGCGTGCTGGTCTCGCCGGCGCCGGGACAGCCCGGCAAGATGCCGTTCTGGCGGGGCGACGCCGCGGGACGGCCTCTCGATCTCGGACGCCGCATCGGCGCCATGATCCGCGAGCTTCGCGCGGCGCCGCCCGAGGTGGCGCTCGCGCGCCTGACACGCGAGCAGGACCTGGACGCGCTCGCCGCGCGGAACCTCCTCAAATATCTCGACGAGCAGGCGGTCGCCACGCGCGCGGTGCCCGACGACCGGACGATCGTGATCGAGCGCTCGCGCGACGAGCTCGGCGACTGGCGCGTGTGCGTGCTGACGCCGTTCGGCGGACGCGTCCACGCGCCCTGGGCGATGGCGGCCGCGGCGGCCGTGCGCGCGCAGGCGGGCCGCGAGGTCGAGACGATGTGGTCGGACGACGGCTTCGTGATGCGGCTCCCGGAGACCGAAGCGCCGCCGGACGTCGCGCCGATGCTCCCCGGCCCCGACGAGATCGAGGCGCTCGTGCTCGGCGAGCTCGGCGGCACCGCGCTCTTCGCCTCGCGGTTCCGCGAGGTCGCCGCGCGCGCCTTGCTGCTGCCGAAGCGCCGGCCCGGCGGGCGCGCGCCGCTCTGGCAGCAGCGCAAGCGCGCCGCCGATCTCCTCGCGGTGGCCGCGCAGTACGGCTCGTTCCCGATGCTGCTCGAGACCTATCGCGAGTGCCTGCGCGACGTGTTCGACATGCCGGCGCTCGTGCAGACGCTCGCGGCCGTCCGCGACGGGCGCATCGACGCGGTGACCGTCGACACCGAGGTCCCGTCGCCGTTCGCGGCGTCGCTGCTCTTCGGCTACGTCGCGAACTTCATCTACGAGGGCGACGCGCCGCTGGCCGAGCGCCGCGCGCAGGCGCTGGCGATCGATCAATCGCAGCTCCGCGAGCTGCTGGGCGACGCCGAGCTCCGCGATCTCCTCGATCCCGACGCGCTCGACCAGCTCGAGCGCGAGCTGCAGCGCATCGACGAGCGCTTCCGCGCGCGCTCGACGGACGGCGTGCACGACCTGCTGCTCGGCCTCGGCGGCCTCGCGAGCGACGAGCTCGCGCGCCGCACGACGACCGCGGAGGTCGCGCGCTCGATCGACGCGCTCGTGCGTGAGCGCCGCGCCTTGCCCGTCGTGGTGGCCGGGGAGCCGCGCTACATCGCCGTCGAGGACGCCCGGCGCTATCGCGACGCGCTCGGCGTCGTGCTGCCGGCCGGCGTCCCCGACGCGTTCCTCGCGCCCGTGCGCGACGCGCTCGGCGACCTCGTCCACCGGTACGCGCGCACGCACGGCCCGTTCACGACCGGCGAGCTCGCGCGACGGCTCGGGCTCGCCCACGTCGTGGCCGACGCGGCGCTCCGCCGCATGGCCGACGCGGGCAAGCTTCTGGAGGGCGAGTTCCGGCCGCGCGGCTCGCATCGCGAGTGGTGCGACCCGGACGTGCTGCGCACGCTCCGACGCCGCTCGCTCGCGCGCCTGCGCCACGAGGTCGAGCCCGTCGAGCCGCCGGTGCTCGGACGGCTCATCACCGCGTGGCAGGGCGTGGTGCGGCGGAGGACGGGCCTCGATGCGCTGCTCGACGCCGTCGAGAACCTCCAGGGCGCGCCGCTCGCGGCGTCAATCCTCGAGAGCGAGATCCTTCCCGCGCGCATCGAGGGCTATCGCGCGGGAGACCTCGACGCTCTCGCCGCGGCCGGCGAAGTGACGTGGGTCGGCGTCGAGTCGCTCGGCGAGCGCGACGGACGGATCGCGCTCTATCTGACCGATGCGCTCCCGAAGCTGTGGCGCCCGTCGCCGGAGGCGACGCCGCTCAGCGGACGCGAGGCCCGCCTCGTGGACGCGCTCCGCGCGCGCGGCGCGTGCTTCTTCGCCGCGGCGCACGAAGGCGCCGGCGGCGGCTTCGCCGGCGACACCGTCGCCGCGCTCTGGTCCCTGGTGTGGCGCGGCGTCGTGACCAACGACACGTTCACCGCGCTGCGCGCCTTCACGGCGCCGCCCGAGCGGCGCGACCGGCGCGCGGCGCGACGCCGGCCGTATCGGTCGCGCCGCACGACGCCGCCGACCGTCGAGGGCCGCTGGTCCCTGCTCGAGTCGCGCGTGACGACGGCCGTGTCGCCGACCGAATGGAGTGCCGCGATCGCGCAGCAGCTTCTCGCGCGCTACGGCGTCGTGAGCCGCGAGACCGCGCACGCCGAGTGGATTCCGGGCGGGTTCGGCGCCGTCTACGACGTCTTCAAGCTCATGGAGGAGAGCGGCCGCGTGCGGCGCGGCTACTTCGCGACCGAGGTCGGCGCCGCGCAGTTCGCGCTGCCCGGCGCGCTCGAGAAGCTCCGCGCGCTGCGCGACGATCCGCCGGCCCCGGAGGTCGTGCAGCTCGCCGCGACGGATCCCGCGAACCCGTACGGCGCGATCCTCGAGTGGCCCGCGGCCGGTCGCGACGGGCGCGGCCCCACCCGCACGGCCGGCGCGAGCGTGATTCTCGTGAACGGCGCGGTCGCGGCGTGGCTCGCGCGCGGGGGCCGCCAGCTCGCGGTGTATCTGCCGGAAGACGAGCCGAAACGGTCGATCGTCGCGCGCGAGGTCGCAACGCGTCTCGCCGCGACGGCCTGGACCGGCAGCGTGCTCGTCACCGAGATCAACGGCCGCCCCGCCGCCGAGCATCCGCTCGCAGCGTTCCTCGTCGAAGCCGGGTTCTCGGGCTCCGCCATGGGCTTCAACGTCAGCCGGCGCCACCACTCGTCTTCTGACGAGTAGTCTGCTAGCCTCCTCTCCATATGGCCGTGGAGTACCGGGAGGAGCCCTGCCGCAGTGCGGTCAATCGCGTCCAGGGGATGGGCTTCAGCTGGTCGCTGAACCCGTACATGGGCTGCGTCCACCGCTGCACGTACTGCTACGTGCGCGCGTACGAGCTGCGCGCGGACCGGCCGCCGGACGATCGCTACGGACGCAGCATCCGCGTGAAGGTGAACGTGGCCGACGTGCTGCGCCGCGAGCTCGCTCGCCCCGCGTGGAAGCGGGAAGAAGTCGCGATCGGCGCGGCGACCGATCCGTATCAGCCGGCGGAAGGTCGCTATCGCCTCACGCGCGGGTGCATCCAGGTGCTCGGCGCAGCCCGTAACCCGTTCAGCCTCATCACGCGGGGGACGATGATCGTGCGCGACATCGACGTGCTCCAGGAGGCCGCGCGCCGCGCCGAGGTCGGGATCACGTTCTCCTTGCCCACGCTCGATCCGGACATCTGGCGGAAGACGGAGCCCGGCACCGCACCGCCGCGTCAGCGCCTGCGCGCGCTGCGGATGCTCGTCGACGCCGGGATCGACGTCGGCGTCGGCATCGCCCCCGTCCTTCCCGGCTTGACCGACTCGCCCGCGCTGCTCGAAGACGTCGCGCGCGCCGCGCGTGACGCGGGCGCGACCGGGCTCTGGTGCAACGTGCTCTTCCTCAGGCCGGGCACGCGCGAGCACTTCCTCGAATCACTCGCGCGCCACTGGCCCGAGCAGCTCGCGCGGTACGAGAAGCTGTACGCGCGTCCGTATCTGCCGCCGAGCGAGACGGAGCCGATCAAGGAACGGGTCGCGGCGCTCCGCGCGGGCCTCGGGATCGCCGATCGCCGCCGCGTGAAGCTCGAGCCGCCGCCCGAGCCGGAGCAGATGCGCCTCGCGATATAAGAGGGCCATGGGCCGCCTCACCTTCCTCGACGGCCTCCGCGGCATCGCCCTCATCCTGATGGTCCTCAACCACACGGCACGCGACTGGATGGACACCAGCGTGATGGGCTGGGGACGGTACTACCTCGTCTACGGCTCGCTGCTGCTGCCGGCGCCGATCTTCCTCTTCCTCGTCGGCTTCTGCCTGCCGATCGGCTATCACCGAAAGCGGCGCGCGGACGCGCCGGAGCCGGTGGACGAGCCGCTCGGCACGCGCGCCGCGCGGTATCTCCGGCGCGGGATCGGGATCGTCGCCGCCGGCTATCTGCTGAACCTGCTCATCACGCCGGATCTGCCGTGGTGGTGGGGCGGCGTGCTGCAGACCATCGGCCTCGCGATCATCGTGCTCGGCCCGGCGCTGCCCTTGCTCCGCTCGCGAGCGAGCCGCTGGATGCTCGTCGCCGCCGCGATGCTCGCCTATCTCGCGTTCGGCCTCGCGTTTCCGGCGCTCGCGCGCTGGGCCGCGCACACGCCGCTGAGCCGCGCGCTCTTCAACGACTTCCCGCCCTGGCCGTGGCTCGCCGCCGCGATCCTCGGACTCGTGCTCGGCTGGATGTGGCTCGACTGCCGCGCGAAGGGACCGGACGTGGAGCGACGATTCTTCACGTGGGTTGCCGTCGTGGGCGCGGCCGGCGTGATCGCCGCGCTCGTGTGGGAGTGGCTGGTGCCGACGGCGGCCACGCCGCGCATCGGATTTCCGCGCGATTTCTCGGTGAACCGCCACTGGACGCCGCGCGGGGCGACGACCGTGTTCGTCATGGGCGGCGTCGCGCTGCTCCTGAGCTTCACGTACTGGTTGATGGAGCGGCGGCGCGTCGCGCTGCCGTGGCTGGTGACGTTCGGCCAGGCGGCGCTGATGCTCTACTTCACGCACCAGCTCATCGAGCTGACGCTCGTGAAGAACATCCTCGGCCTGCGCTTCAACGACTGGCCGCTCTACATCGCGGCCAACGCCGTCTTGCTCGTCCTGCTCGTCTACATGGGCCGAGCGTGGATCGCGATCAAGGCATGGCGCGCGCGCTGCAGCGCCGCGCGCGCCGCCGCGCGCTGATCCGCCGGTTCGAGCGCGGGCTTCGCCGGCGCAATCCTCCTGGGGGAGTCTCGAGGGGGGCCGCGACGGCCCCCCTCGACCTTAGGACGAGCCGGTCGACCGCATGCGGCCGTGCTGGTCCTCGGGCCGGATGCGGTCGATCTGACCCTTCGCGCGGTGCAGCGCGTCTTCGGCGCGCTGCTCCAGCGACGAGAGCTGATCCGCCGTCTTGGTCCGGACGTTCGGCAGTGTCTGATCGACATAACGCTGGATGTCATTGCGCCACCACCAGGCCGCAACACCTCCGACGAGCGCACCCAAGATGAACCCAAACATGAACCGCCTCCTGGTCGATGGTTAGCCTCGCCCGGACGAGTGCAAACGGGATGCCCCCGAGTTTCGGCCTAACCGAATGTCCAGCCAGCCGTGCGGAGACACGCGCACGTGCTCCCCTTCCCGCACGAGGACCGTCGTGGTCGCGGATTCGAAGAGTGCCGGGCCCTTGAGCTCGTCGCCGGGCGTCAGCGCATCGAGGCGATGGACCGGCACCTCCACCCACTCGCCAAGGTAAATCCGCCGTCGAGCGCTTGGCGCCGACGCGGCCGTTCGCGCACCGACGGCGCCGCCAGCCGCGCCGACCTCGAAATCGAGCGCGCCGATGACGGCGACACGCGCGTTGACGACCACGACCTCCTGCCCCGGCGCGCTGTAGGCATAGAGCTCTTCGTGGCGCGTGTGGAAGCGCGCCGCGACCTCGTCGAGCACCGTGGGCGCGTCGAAGTCGACGCCGTCGAGGTCGACGGCGATCTCGAAGATCTGCTCGCCGTAGCGCATGTCGAGACCGCGCCGGATGCGCACCGTGCCGTCGAACCGTCCGAGCCGGCGCCGCCCTTCCTTCTCCAGCGTCGCGAACAGACGCCGGAGCTCCGTCGGCCGAAGGCGGCGGAGCTCGCTCACGTGCGAGCGCACGAGCTCGTAGCGCAGATCGGTGGCCAGCATGCCCCACGCCGAGAGCACGGAGGCGACCGTCGGCACCACCACGCGCCGGATCTCGAGCTGGCGCGCGACGTCGGTGATGTGGAGGCCGGCGGCGCCGCCGAACGACACGAGCGCGAAGCGCCGCGGGTCCACGCCGCGCCGGACGGAGACGAGCTTGATGCCCTCGGCCATGTTCGTGTTGACCACGCGATAGATGCCTTCGGCCGCCGCGACCCGGTCGACCGACAGCGCGTGCGCGATCGTGTCGACCGCGCGCTGCGCGGCCTTCACGTCGAGCGTGATCCGCCCGCCGAAGAAGTTCGCGGGATCGAGGAACCCGAGCACGAGGTCGGCGTCGGTCACCGTGGGTGCTCCGCCGCCGCGCCCGTAGCACGCGGGTCCCGGCGCGGCGCCCGCGCTCTGGGGCCCGACGTGGAGGATGCCGCCGCCGTCGACGCGGGCGATCGAGCCGCCGCCGGCGCCGAGCGTGTGGATGTCGAGCGCCGGCAGCGCGACCTTCGCGATGCCGACCGTCTTTTCGCCGGTCAGCGTCGGCTCGCCGTCCTGCAGGAGCGCGATGTCCGTGCTCGTGCCGCCCATGTCGAACGTGATGAGGTTCCTCGTCTCGAGCAGCCTGACGCAGTAGCGCCCGGCGGCGACGCCGCCCGCGGGCCCCGACAGCACCGCGCCGGCCGCGAGCCGCTGCGACTCCTTGATGGGCGCGACGCCGCCGTGCGACTGCATGACGAGCACGTCGCCGCGATAGCCGCGCGCGCGGAGCTTGGCGCCGAGGTGCGCGAGATAACGCGCGAGCGCCGGGCCGACGTAGGCGTTCACCACCGTCGTCCACACGCGCTCGTACTCCTTGATCTGCGGGAGCACGTCGCTCGACAGCGAGCGGTACGCCTTCGGCAGCGCGCGCGACAGCGCGCGCCCGGTCGCCAGCTCGTGCACGGGGTTCTGATACGAGTGCAGAAAGCAGACGGCGACGGCGTCCACCTCCGCGCGCGCGAGCGTCGCGATGGCGCGCGCGAGCGATCGCTGGTCGAGGCGTGTCGTGACGCGCCCGTCGAAGCGAACGCGCTCACGAACGCCGAGCCGCCGCGCCCGCGGCACCAGCGGCACGGGCGGCGGCATCCTCAAGTTGTAGCGATCCTCCTTCAGACCTTCACGCATCTCGATGACGTCGCGGTGCCCTTCGGTGGTGAGCAGCCCGACCTTCGCGCCCTTCCGCTCGAGCAGCGCGTTGGTGGCGACGGTGGTGCCGTGGACGATGCGCTCGGTCCGGGCGAGGAGCGTCGCGAGGTCGAGGCCGAGGTCGGCGGCGAGCGCGGCGAGCCCGTCGATCAGCCCCTCGGAGGGATCCGCGGGCGTCGAGGCCGCCTTCGCGATCGTGACGTGCCCGTCGGCGTCGATCGCGGCGACGTCGGTGAACGTCCCCCCGACGTCGATGCCGATCCGGTAGCTACTCACGCGTTCAGCGTACGCTCGAGGTCCCGAAGCCGGCGTGACAGGACGATCAGGATGCTCCGCGTGAGCTCCGGCACTTCGCTGAGCAGGCTCTGGAAGTTGCGGCGCAGGATGACGAGCAGGCGCATGTCGGTCTCGGCCCGCACGGTCGCGGAGCGCGGCTCGCCGTCGAGCAGGCTCATCTCGCCGAAGAACTCGCCGGGCAGCAGGCGCACGCGCTTGCGGCGCGTCACCTCCACCATCGCCGCGCCGTCGAGGATGAAGAAGAACTCCTCGCCGGGCTCGCCGGCGCGCGTGAGCACGGTGCCCGTGGGCGCCTCGATCACGCGCGAGATCGCCGCCACGGCCTTGAGCTGCTTGCGCGTGGAGTCCGCGAAGATGTCGACCTTCTGCAGGTGGCGGATCTTCTCGTCCTGCGGGAGGCGGATCTCGGCGTCGTCGCCCTTGCGCAGGAGATCGCGGAGGTCCCAGCTGTAGGACCCGTCGAGCACGCCGCGGATGAATTCCACCGCGCTCACCCCTTCCGCGGATAGCCGAGCGCCTTGAGCGCCTCGGTGATCTCGTCGAGGATTGCGGGATCGTCGATGGTGGCGGGCATCGTGTAGTCCACGCCGTCGGCGATGCGCTTGACCGTGCCGCGCAGGATCTTGCCCGAGCGCGTCTTCGGCAGCCGCTTCACCACCGTCGCGGTCTTGAACGCCGCCACCGGACCGATCGTGTCGCGCACCTTCTGCACGAGCTCCGCGACGATGTCCGCGTCCGGGCGCGCGACACCGGCCTTCGTCACCACGAAGCCGACCGGCACTTCGCCCTTCAGGTCGTCGGCGACCCCGACGACGGCGCACTCCGCGACGTCCGGATGCGAGGCGAGCACCTCTTCCATCCCGCCCGTCGAGAGCCGGTGGCCCGCGACGTTGATGATGTCGTCGACGCGACTCATGATGTAGACGTAGCCGTCGCGGTCCTTGAACCCCGCGTCGCCCGTCAGGTAGTAGCCCGGATAGCGCGACATGTACGACGTCTCGAAGCCCGGGTCGTTGTCCCAGAGCGTCGGCAGGCAGCCCGGCGGCAGCGGGAGCTTGAGCACGATCGAGCCGATCTGCCCGGGCGCGGTCTCCTTGCCCTGCTCGTCGAGCGTGCGCACGTCGTAGCCGGGCACCGGCTTCGTCGGCGAGCCGGGCTTCACCGGCAGCATCCCGAGCCCGACGGGATTGGCCGCGATCGGCCACCCGGTCTCCGTCTGCCACCAGTGGTCGATCACCGGCACCTTCAGCTTGTCCTCGGCCCAGTGCAGCGTGTCGGGATCGCAGCGCTCGCCCGCGAGGTAGAGCACGCGGAAGTGCGAGAGATCGTGCTTGTCCATGTGGACGCCGTTCGGGTCTTCCTTCTTGATCGCGCGGAACGCGGTCGGCGCCGTGAACATGATGTTCGCGCCATGCTGCGCGATCAGGCGCCAGAACGCGCCGGGATCGGGCGTGCCGACCGGCTTGCCCTCGTAGAGAATCGTCGTGCACCCCTTCAGGAGCGGCGCGTACACGATGTACGAGTGGCCGACGACCCAGCCGATGTCGGACGCGGTGAACATCGTCTCGCCGACGCCGAGGCCGTAGATCGCGCTCATGCTCCACTTCAACGCGACCGCGTGGCCGCCGTTGTCGTGCACGACGCCCTTCGGAATCCCCGTCGTGCCCGACGTGTAGAGGATGTAGAGCGGATCGGTCGCCTCGACGGGCACGCACTCGGCAGGCGCGGCGCCCGTCATCGCGTCGTTCCAGTCGAGGTCGCGCCCGCGCACGAGCTCCGCCCTCGCCTGCGGCCGCTGGAGGATCACGCAGCGCTGGGGCTTGTGCGACGAGAGCTCGATCGCCTGATCCAGCAGCGGCTTGTACGCGACGACGCGCGCCACCTCGATGCCGCACGACGCGGAGAGGATCAGCTTCGGCTTCGCGTCGTCGATGCGCTTGGCGAGCTCGTTCGGCGCGAACCCGCCGAAGACCACCGAGTGCACGGCGCCGATGCGCGCGCAGGCGAGCATCGCCATGACGGCTTCCGGCACCATCGGCATGTAGAGGACGACGCGGTCGCCCTTGCCGATCCCGAGGCGCACGAGCGCGCCGGCCATGCGCGCCACCGCGTCGAGGAGCTCCGCGTAGGTCCAGACGCGCACGGTGTTCGTGACGGGGCTGTCGTAGATCAGCGCGCGCTGCTTGCCGCGCCCGCGCGCGACGTGCACGTCGAGCGCGTTCTCGCAGGTATTGAGCCGGCCGCCGGGGAACCACTTCGTGAAGGGCTGGCGGGCGTTGTCGAGCACGCGGTCCCACCGCCGATGCCAGACGATGTCCTCCGCTGCCGCGCCCCAGAACGCTTCGGGGTCGGCCAGCGAGCGCCGGTAGGTCTCCTCGTAGAGGCTCTTCATGGTCTGCGTAGCTTACAACGGTCCGAGCTGTGCAACTGCGTCACCCGATCGCTACACCTTCGAGGCCGTCGACCGCCGCGCCGCCTGAGGCGGTGTCTCAGCCGATGATCTCGTTGAGGCCTTCGACGACACGATCAAGCTCCTCCTCGGATGCGCGCGCCAGACGTCGTCCGATTCGTTCGACCGACAGCGTCCTGATCTGACTGATCCTGATCCACGAACGCTTGGGCAGCCCCGAGGCGTCGCTTTCGAGAGTCAGCGGAAATCCAGCGCGCGGCTCCTGACTGCTCAGGGCTACCGCGATAACGGTTCCCGACCGGTCGTTGAACACGTCATGGCTGAGGACCAGCACGGGTCGCAGCCCGGCCTGTTCACGTCCGCGAACCGGATTGAGGTCTGCCCAGCGGATCTCACCTCTCAGTATTCGGGCCACGAGTCCCGGCTTCCCCGAAGGCCTTCTTCCGCGAGTTGGCGCTCCTCCTTGCGGTCGAGCTTGGCGCACTCTCGGGCGAGGCGCGTGCGCCGCGCGCGCGCGAGCTTCTCGGCGAGTGCTGTCTCGATCGCTTGACTCCGATTACGGAACTCGCGTCGTGCGACAAGGTCGTCGACACGATCGAGCAACTCTGCATCCAACGTGATCGCGACCTTCGTCTTTGCCACGCTTCCTCCTGGTATGACGAAACATCCTACCATGCAGGGATCGAGGGTCGCGGCGCCAGAACATGCGGAGGCCGTTGTCTGCGTACGCAGTCACGCTGATCGGTCGCCAAAACTGGCACAACGAAGCAAGACGCCGTCTGAAACTGCGGCCGAATCTACGTAGCCCCAGCTCTCTCGTGCCCTCTTTTCCGTCCGCCTACGCCAGTCCGGAGTCGAAAAACCGGCGAAGGAGTGAACACTTGCCGGACTTCGATCAGCGATGCGTCACCCCCGACGATGTGCCACGGATACAGTTGAGACATGCGCCGGACGACGGGCGTTTCTGGTTCACCTACGGTGGCATTGTCGATGATTCCGAGAGGTCTCGGGAAGCGGCTGCCACTCGATGCTCCGAAACATTCCGGTCGACTCGACACGGCCGTAGATCGGATCACCGAAGTCTCTTGCCCGAGCTTCCATCGGGGGTCTCGGATGGCCGAGTGGTTTGTCCACGCCTCGCGCGGCCCGCGGCATCCCGCGAGAGGTCGCTCCGACGGACTCGGGACCTCAGTACAGCGTCGTGCGGTAGCCCAGATCCAGCCGCTTCGCGATGTCCTCGACCGTCATGCCCTCGGGCTTCGCGTGGTCGAACAGCATGCACGCGGCCGGCTTCATGTCGCTGATGTCCGGCCACTGCTCCGGCTGCCAGAGCGACGAGCGCCGGAACGCCTTCGCGCAGTGCATGAAGACTTCCTCGACCTCGACGCCGATCGCGAGCTTCGGCACCTTGCCGCCGACGGGCATTGACGCGAGCAGCTCGGGATCGCGCGTGATCGTGGCGCGCCCGTTGATCCGGAGCGTCTCCTCGTAGCGCGGGACCAGGAAGATCAGCCCGATGTGCGGGTTCTCGAGGATGTTGCGGATGCTGTCGAGGCGCTTGTTGCCCGGACGGTCCGGAATCACGAGGTGCCGGTCGTCGAGTACGCGCACGAAGCCCGGCGCGTCACCTTTCGGCGACACGTCGCACCGGCCCGCCGCGTCCGCGGTGCCGACGAGCACGAACGGCGCGTGGGCGATGTACTCGCGACAGTGGACGTCGAGACGGTCGATCTGCTTCTTGCGCGCCATCTCGCTCGGCTCGCCCATGAGCGCGCGCAGCTCTTCCAGCGTGGTGATCGGGTCTTTGAACTTCATCGCGTCACGTCCACGAGGATCTTCATCACGGGCCCTCCGGCCAACGCCTGCTCCATGCCCTGCCGCAGCGCATCCAATGGGATCGTCCGTGTCACCAGCGGCGCCAGCGGCACCGCGCCGCTCGCGGCGAGCTGGATCGCCTCCTCCCAGTCGCGGCGCGCGTAGAGGCGCGCGCCGTGGATCGTCAGCTCGCGCTCGAACATGCGGTAGAGGTTGATCGGGATCGGCTCCGCGTGGATGGCCACGATGCTCACCGTCCCCCACACGCGCACGACGTCGGTCACCATCCGCGCGGCCGCCGGGTTGCCGGTGACCTCGAACGCGATGTCGACGCCGTCGCCGTCCGTGACCGTCTCGACGAACTTGTGCACGTCGATGTCGGGGCCCACCGTCGTCAGCCGGAGCTCTTCCAGGAGGCCGATGCGGTACGGGTTGATCTCGACCACCGCGACCTCGGCGCCGCGCCCTCGCGCGACCATCGCGATGAGCGCGCCGATCGGGCCGCCGCCGAACACGAGCACGCGGTCGCCGCGCTTCACGCCCACGCGGTCGACGTCGTGCGTCGCCACCGCGAGCGGCTCGATCACCGCCGCCTGGTCGTCGTTCAGCGTGTCGGGCACGCGGAGCATCTGCGTCACCGGCACGGTCCAGTACTCCTGCATGCCGCCGGTCACGTCCACGCCGCGCACCTTGAGCTTCTGGCAGAGATACGTCGCGCCCATCCGGCACGCGCGGCACGCCCCGCACGACACGACGGGGTCGACGACCACGCGATCCCCGGCGTCGAAGCCCGACCCTCGCGGCGCTCCGACGACTTCCGCGAACGTCTCGTGGCCGATCACGCCGCCCTTCGGCACGCGATGGTCGAGATGGCCCTGGAAGATGTGGAGGTCGGTCCCGCAGATGCCGACGCGCCGCACGCGCAGCAGCGCTTCGCCGGCGCCGGGCTTCGGCATCGGCGCGTCGACCGTCGTGAATCGGCCCGCGCCACCGTACGAGGATGCGCGCATGGCCGCGATCTTACCTCACTGCATCGGGATCGCATACGTCATGCCGTGTGGAAACAGCGGCGATTTCGTCCACGACGCCCCCTGGGTCAGCGTGTTCCCGGAGCGGGCGAGCACGGACACTAGCCCGACCTCAGGTTCTTGGAAACGCGTCCACCACCGAGGGGATGACGGTCTCGTCCACCGTGTCGATCACGCCGGGCACCGCGCGCACGATCTCCAGCGCCGCGCGCTTGTGGCCGTCGGAATCCGCGAAGCCGCGCAGCGTGAGCCGGCTGCGCTCCGTCTCGACGGAGAGGCGCTGGCTGCGCGTGCGGGGATCGGCCGCGAGCCGCGCACGCGCGAGCGCGGTGCACGCGCGGTCGACGGCGGCCGCCTGTGACTCCTCGGTCGTCTGCACGCGCTGCAGGCGCAGCGCCTCGGCCATGACTCTGACGCCGTCGTCCACGTCGACGCGCTCGGAGTTGATCGTGAGGTCGTAGAGGAACGCGTCGTCCACGTCGACGCGATAGAGGTAGCGCATCCGCGACGCGCGCTCGGTGTCGCTGTCGCGCACGGCGTCCACCGCCGCCGCCTCGCTCGCGGCCTGCGTCCGGCGGACGCGCTCCACGCGCGCGCGCTCGGGGGCGCTCACGCGCACGCGCAGCGCGTGCGGGATGTCCCGCAGCATGATCGCGGCGCCGTGGCCGACGATGACGACGTGGTCGCGCGCCGCCAGCTCGAACACGCTCGCCTCGATGTAGAGGAGATAGCGGCGCTTGGAGTCGGTGAACCGCTCCCAGAGCGACGGCCGCTCCTCCGTCACCTGGTGCAGCTCGCCCACGGCCTCGCCGAACTGCTCGGCGGCCTTCGCGATCACCTCGCGATCCGCGAACTGCCAGCCGAGCCGGCGCGCCAGCTCGCGCCCCATCACGTCGCCCAGGCTGCCGAGCGTGTCGGAAATGGCCACGATGCTCATGGGGCACCTCTCAAACCTTGACGGCCCATGGCCGTCAATTGCGGGCCGTTCCCCAAAGTGTCAGCCCGCGGTCGAGGCCGGTCAAGAACTCGCGGCGGCCGCCTCCGCGAGCCGGCGCGCGAGAAAGCGACGCTCGGCGGCCGACGGCGCGAGCGCGCGCCGATACTCGGCCGCCGATTCGGCCCAGCGGCCGAGCCGGCGCAAGAAGTCGGCGCGCGCGGCAGGCAGCAGGTGGTACGTGCCGAGCGGCTCCTCGAGCGCGCCGAGCAGCGTCAGACCGACGTCCGCGCCTTTGGCCATGCCGACCGCGACCGCGCGGTTCAGCCTCACGATCGGCGTCGGCTGCACGCGTTCCAGCTCTTCGTACAGCGCGGCGATCTGCGGCCAGTCCGTCTCGGCGGCCGTGGCCGCTTCGCCGTGCAGGGCGGCGATCGCCGCCTGCAACGCGTACGGCCTGGCGCCGCCGTCGCGCAGCGCGGACTCCGTGAGGCCGATGCCTTCGGCGATCTGCGCGCGATCCCAGCGCGCGCGGTCCTGGTCCTCGAGCAGCACGACCTCGCCGGCCGCGTCGACGCGCGCGTCCCGCCGCGCGTCGTGCAGGAGCATCAGCGCGAGCAGCGCGCGCGCCTCCGTGACGTTCGGCATCAGCCGCGCGAGGAGCCGGCCGAGCCGGATCGCCTCGCGCGTGAGCTCGTGGCGCACGCGCGCTTCGCCGGAGGTCGCCGCGTAGCCTTCGTTGAAGATCAGGTACACGGTCGCGAGCACGGCCTGGACCCGCTCGGGAAGCAGGGCGTCGGGCGGCACGCGATAGGGAATGCCGGCCGCGCGGATCTTGTGCTTCGCGCGCACGAGACGCTGCGCCATCGTGGGCGCCGGGAGGAGGAACGCGCGCGCCACTTCCTCGGTCGTCAGGCCGCCGAGGGTGCGCAGCGTGAGCGCGACCTGCGCGTCCAGCGCGAGCGCCGGATGGCAGCACGTGAAGATCAGGCGCAGGCTGTCGTCGTCGAACACGTCATGGGTGTCGTCGAGCGTGGCGAGCGCCTGGAGCGTCGGCCGCCGCGCGTCGAAGCGCGTGCGGCGGCGCAGGAGGTCGATGGCCCGGTGCCGCGCGGCGCTCACGAGCCACGCGCGCGGGTGGTCGGGCGTCCCGTCGGCGGGCTAGCGCTCCAGCGCCGTCGCGAACGCGTCCTGCATCACCTCCTCGGCGAGGTCGAAGTCGCCGAGGAGGCGGATCAGCGTCGCGAGGATCCGACCCGATTCCTCGCGGAAGACGCGCTCGACGGCCTCGACGCTAGCCTCCTCCCATGACGCGCACCGGACGCACCTCGACGGCGCCCCACCGCGCGCCGGGGATGCGCGCGGCGATGGCGAGCGCCTCGTCGAGGTCGTTCGCGTCCACGACGTAGTACCCGACGAGCTGCTCCTTCGTCTCGGCGAACGGCCCGTCCGTCGTCAGCACCTTGCCGTCGCGCACGCGGAGCGTGGTCGCCGTGGACGACGCCTCCAGCGCGTAGCCGCCCTGCATCCGTCCCGACGCCTGCACCGACTGCGTGAACTCGCGGTACTGCTGCAGCATCGCCGGCTGCTCGTCCGGCGAGGGGCTGAGCCACTGCTCGTCCCGGTTGCAGATCAGGAGGAGATAGCGCATGGCCGCCTCACATCGCGTGGATCGGCCGCACTTCGACGCAGCCGTTCCGGGCGGCGGGCAGGCGCGCGGCGACACGCACGGCTTCGTCCACGCCCTTGACGTCGATCAGGTAGAAGCCGCCGAGCTGCTCCTTCGTCTCGGCGAAGGGCCCGTCGGTGGTGAGCGTCTTGCCGTCGCGGACGCGCACGGCCGTCGCGGTCGCCGCCGGCTGCAGCCGCTCGGCCACGACCATCTGCCCGTTCTGCCGCAGGTCGTCGGCGACGGCGACGTACTCCTTCACCGTCGCCATCATGTCCTCGGGCCGTCGATTCGCCATCGCCGCCTCGCTGCCGTAGATCAACAAAATTTCATGGGGCCTCCTGACCTACAGACGAACGGGCGAGCGTGAAATCGACAGCGGGTCAGCGACGGCGGCGGCGGGCCGAGACGAAGCCGTTGGCCGCGTCCGAGGCGCGCGCTTCCCGCGACCGCTTCGACGGCGGGCCGTAGCCGCCCCCGCCCGACGACTCGACGAAGAAGACGTCGCCGGGGCGGACCGGAACACCGACCTCCTTCGTCTTCAGCACGCGCGGCGGCCGGCCCTTCGAGAGCAGACGGTAGCGATGCGGGAGCGCGTCCTTGCCGCCGAGGAGGCCGTAGGGCGTGTGGCGGACGCCGTCACCGGCGGTGTTCGCGACGGCCGGCTCGTCGATGTCGACGCGCAGGCGCAGGTTCGCGCCCACGCCGCCGCGATGCGTGCCGTCGCCTGCGGAATCCGCACGGAACTCGTGGTGCTCGAACGTCAGAGGGAAGCGCGCCTCGGCCACTTCCACGCTCCCGAACTTGATGCCGCCGGCGGCCTGCCCTTCACCGGCCGTTTCCCAGCCGTCGCCGACCGCGGTGGCGCCGCCGCCCGGCCGCGCGTGGAACATGTGCCAGATGAACGGCCGCTTCGTGCGCGGGTTG